>CALWVR010000015.1 GCA_944385105.1 uncultured Clostridia bacterium | reverse complement strand
TTTGGCGGCAGTCAAAAAATATGGCGCAAAAACGAACACATTCTTTGGTGTGGGACTTAGAAGAAAAGTGCTTCAAAACAACTTACGAGGCAGTGAGAATGATATCTCGGCGATCACAACACTGTATGCCGACATTGACATCTGGAGCAATGCTCATTCTCAAACTTCCCTTCCCTGCTCTACCTATGAAGCTATAGAGTTTTTAACTTCGTTGCCTTTAAAGCCAAGCATCATCGTTAATTCAGGTAACGGACTTCATGCGTATTGGTTGCTTGATGCGCCATTCAAAATACAAAGCGCAAAGGACAAAGAATATATTTCTGCGATTTTTAAAGGTTGGAGTAAGTTTGTGAATGCAAATGCGAGGGAACGTGGCTGGAAACTCGATAATGTTTCAGATTTAGCGAGGGTTCTTCGTGTACCAGGAAGCGTTAATCATAAGCTTAAAAACGGGTCAATTTGTGAGGTTTTAGGTTGCAATAGGACAAGATACCATTTAACTAAATTTGAAGCGTATATGGGCAATTCTGAAGAAAATCATGAAAGGGTGCATTATAATGCATCTAAAACTGGCGATGCAAAAAGAATCATAGAAAAGTGCGATTTTATTAGGTATTGCAAAGATAATGCCAAGACACTTCCTGAACCGTACTGGCACGTGATGGTTACCAATCTTGCGTCGACAAAAGATGGAATGAAACTTGTGCATGAATTAAGCCGGCCATATCCGAAGTACAACAAGAGCGAAACGGATAGAAAAATCAGACGAGCAATCAGCGAAAATAAACCGCATACTTGCCAGTATATTCATGAGCATCTTGGTTTTGGATGCAGTCGGGAATGTGACGTGAAAGCGCCAATAGTTCATGGAATACAGAGCTGTGAGAAGAGATTTATTGATTTAATCGAAAGTAAAGAACTTACTCCTGATGAGATTTTTTCAAAAGAAAACATGAAACTGTGCGCCTTTGCGAAGGTAAACATGCCGTCAGAGTATGCAAGGTTTAAAACAAAGCTCAAAGGAAAAGTTAATTTACGGGACTTTGAGAAAGCGGTGAGGTATGAAGGCAAACCGAGACGTGAGGATAGCAGTGAAAAAACAAAACGCCTAGACCTGAAACATATTGAACTGAATGGCTGCATACAGCCGCCGGGATGGGATGTTTCGATGGAGCATGGTGTGAGGAAAATCCTACAAAGTGCTGCCTCTGAAGAATTGATTTCTGTGTGTTCACGTCCACTGGTAATCTCAAGGAGATTTGAAAATATTGATGATGGGACTCAGAAGATAGAAATTAAGTTTTATCGTGATGCTCACTGGAAATCGGTCACGGCTTCAAGGTCGCACATTTTTAACAGAACATCGGTGATAAAGTACGCAGACAGTGGACTGCCGGTGTCGAGAGGTAATGCATCAGATATTGTGAAGTACCTTTCTGATTATGAAAATGCAAATGAAAAACATATTCGGCTGATAAAGTCAATATCTCGCATTGGCTGGGTGAGTGATTATATGGACCAAGATGATTTATCATCCTTATCATTACGAGCTACAGAGTCCAAAAATAGTGCTGGCTTCGGACGCGAATTGGGTGCAGCGCCACGCTGCTTTTTCCCGTATTATGTTCATTATTCGATAGTATTTGAAAATGAATACAAAGAAGCAACGAACATTATTGAAAGTACCAATGAATGCGGTGACTTTGATATTTGGAAGGAAAACGCAAAACTACTGCGAACAAATCAATTCGGCCGCTTTTTACTTGCAGCTTCGTTTGCATCGCCACTGCTTGAAATCTTAAAGCATCGTGTATTTTTCGTTCACATCTGGCATGACTCCAAGTCTGGAAAGACTGCAGCAATTAAGATGGCCATCAGTGTTTGGGGAAATCCATCGAAACTCATGGGCAGTTTTAACGCCACAAACGTTGGCCTTGAACGTATGGCTGGAATTTTAAAGCACTTACCTTTTGCAATCGATGAGCTTCAAGTGCTTAATAACAGAAGATTATCTGTAGAAAACATAATTTACAGCCTTGGCAATGGTTTTGGCAGGCTAAGAGGCACTAAAGAAGGTTCGATTCAGGAAACGGTGAGCTGGAGAAACAATGTAATAACCTCCGGTGAGCAGCCAATGAGCAAAGAATCAAGTAACGATGGTGTTTTAACCAGAGTTTTAGAACTCTATGGAAAGCCTACTGAAAACGAAAACATGGCACATACGTTTCACCTTGTAAGTGAAAATAACTATGGCTTTGCCGGTAGGATTTTTATTAAATATTTGATTAACGATGTGTTTAAAATAAAGGGCAAAGTACAAAGAGATTTTGAAAAGCTAAGGAAAAATATCTGCCGTAAATGTGCTGAAAACTGCGATAATTCGCATCTTAATAACGTGGCTGTCGTATGCCTTGGTGATTACTATTCTTCGATGTGTGTGTTTGGTGAAAGGCTGGAAACTGCATGGAATGAAGCCACAGCACTTGGTGGAAAAATTCTAGAAAATTGTGAAGAGTTTCAAAAGTCAGACACCATAGAGAGAGCGTGGGACTTTGTGACAGGTTGGATAGCAAGCAACAAAAACAGGTTTTCACCGGATAGTACGCCATGCTTTGGTAAAATCGAGCAGGATATGGTGTATGTTATTCCAAATATTTTAAGGGAAGCAATTGAAGAAAATGGTTTTGATTACTTGAAAGTTACTCGTGGATTTAAGGAACATGGGTTTATTGAAATACAAAAAGATTATAAGGGACATGCCAAAATGCAAGTACCTAGAAGAATAAATAGAGTACTTCAAAAGTGCTTTTGTATGAAAAAAATCCTTTCAGAGGTATCAAGTGATGAAAATCGCAACGCTGCAAAGCCACTAAATTAGCCACTTTTGAGGGGTGTTACCTCTGTACCTCAGTTTTGCGCACACACACTTCTTATATAAGAGTAAATATATAAATCTGAAAATAGGTGTGTGAATTAAATAAGTCCTATATAACAATATAACTTTTTTAAAGGTAACAGAGGTAACATATATATACAGATTGGCATTATCATAGGATTTACGGGTGTTACCTCACTTCAAAAAATGAGGTAACATGCAGGTAACAGAGGTATCTAAGTTAAATGAGGTAAAAGTATGAAAGAAAAAACAATAACGGATAAAATATTAAAATACTTGAAGGCTCAGTCAGAATGCTTCGCATTTAAAGAGCATGGCGGGATGTATGGCACAGCTGGTATACCAGATATCATTTGTTGTTATAAAGGGCAATTTGTGGCCTTTGAAGTTAAGACTCCAGAAGGCAAATTATCAAAGTTACAGGAAATCACGATCCAGAGAATCAAAGATGCAAAGGGCAAAGCTTACAAAGTCACAAGTTTAGAAGAAGTTAAGAAAATACTTGATAATTTGGAGGTTAAAAAATGAAAACAAATTGTTTTGCATATGGCTTTGCAAATAAATGTCTGATTCTTACAGAAATGAAATGCGAAGGGTGTGTGTTTTATAAGACGGTATCGCAACTTAAACTGGAGCGAGATAAGTCTAGGAAACGGATAGAATTGTTGAACCCCCAAAAACAGGCACATATAGCGGATACATATGGCAATTTAAAACTTGATTGAGGAGGTTTTTATTATGACAACAAAAGAATATTTATCACAGACTTATAGGATTGATTAGAGGATAAACAGTAAACTTGAACAAATAAAAAATTTGAGAGAATTGGCAATAAAAGCAACGTCTACACTTAATACAACTGGAGTTCCTAGCAACAAGAATGTACATTCAATGGAAGATATCATTGTGAAGATGTTTGATTTGGAAAACGAGATTAATAATGACATCGATACTCTTGTGGATTTAAAAGCTGCAATAATTTCAAAAATAAAGCAAGTTGAAGATCCGGAATACAGAATGCTTTTAGAACTGCGCTATTTATGCTTTAAAAAATGGGAACAGATTGCAGTGGAAATGGGCTATGATTTACGTTGGATACACAGATTACATAATAAAGCCTTAGAAAAAATAAGCCACTAAAAGCCATTGAAAGCCACTATTAAAATATGCCACATTTATAATTGGAGGAGTAGAGATATGAGTTATTATGAAGCTATGGAAGATGGCGTTAGAATTGAGAAAAGCCACAGGCAAAATGCATATTATCCCCGGTGCAAGTTTTGTGGTGCAGAAGTTTTTTCATATAGTTATGTTAGAAATTACGATTACATTTGCAAAGATTGTAAAACTCATAAAAAAGTATTACTTAGCACAGGATTGTTTGACTAATTGAAAATTGTAGAAAAACTGATTAAGCCCCCATCACAAGGTGGAGGCTTAATTCATTATTAATCAGGGAGTGATTTAGATACCAAGGAAAGCAAAGAGTCCATGCAGGTGGCCACATTGCGCTGCATTATCAGAAGAAATGTACTGTGAAAAACACAAAAAATTAGCCGAGAGACAGTACAACAAATATAAGCGAGATCCACAGACGTACAAGCGTTATGGCAGACGATGGAGGCAAATCCGCCAGCTGTATATCAAGGAATATCCGGTTTGTGAGCTGTGCGAAAAGCAAGGCAAGCTCACTCCGGTGCAGGAGGTACACCACAAGATCCCATTGTCGCAAGGCGGACACACAATTTTAGCAATTTAATGAGCCTTTGCAAGAGTTGCCATTCAAAGATTACCGCAACCGAAGGAGGACGGTGGGGGCATTGAAATCCCTGCAAAGAATGTCGAAGTCAACGGGTGTGGGGAAACGCGTGAAAAAAATCCGATTCAAACAGGGTATTAACCCTATATTTTCCCGAAGGGTCGACTAGGCCTTTCGGGAATGCTATTTTAAAGAAAGGATGTGAAAAAGTGTCAAAGGATGGAACATACAGAGGTGGACGAAGAGTCAGGGCAGGAAATAAACCGGATTCTTTGGTTGATAAAATATCATCGGGAAGGTCAGCACGAGTTTTTGAACCGATAGATTTAGACGATGAACCTTCATTTGAACTGGATAGTTCTGACTTTTTAGATCCACAGGATTTGGAAGGCAATCAGATTCCAAAACCAAGTGAATATTTAAGTTCTGAGCAAAAAGACGGAAAACCACTCGGAGCAGATAAAATCTTCGAAGAAACGTGGCTGTGGCTTAAAAAGCGAAAATGCGATAAGTTTGTAAATCCGAGGCTGGTAGAAAGCTACTCTCAGGCTTTTGCAAGATACATACAATGCGAAGAAGCAATAAGTAAGTTTGGATTTTTAGGTAAGCACCCGACTACAGGAGCAGCAATAGCTAATCCATTCGTGCAGATGAGTGTGGGATTTCAAAAGCAGGCAAACATCATCTGGTATGAAATTTTTGATATTGTAAAACAAAACTGTACGACAAGTTTTACAGATACTCCACAAGACAACGTGATGGAGCTACTTCTGACAGAAAGGAGAAAAAAATGATAACGGATATAACATGGTTTTTGACAGCAATTTCGCTGACAGAGACCGTTTTAAATATAAGAAAAAATATACTGTGTTTTTACATTTGGCTGATTGGAGACATCCTATGGTGTGCGTTGGACTTTCATAATGGCACATACGGAAGGAGCCTACTTGATTTTGTACAAGTAATTCTCGCAGTTTGTGGCATAATTTCTTGGAAAAAAGTGAATCAAAAGGAACAACGGGTTGAATAAAGTAGAAATTAGAGTTAATATGGGTATAACCTTAAAATGAGAGGATAAAGAGTAAATGGAGCAGAAAGCAGAATTAGTAATTTTTAAAGCACAAGACGGCAACGTAAAATTGAATGTCAATATCGAAAACGAAACGGTATGGCTTTCATTGGATCAGATGTCAGAGCTGTTTGAAAGGGATAAATCAACAATTTCAAGACATATAAAAAATATATTTAAAGATGGAGAATTGTCTCAAGATTCAGTTGTTGCAAATTTTGCAACAACTGCTTCAGATGGAAAAGTATACAATGTTACTTTTTATGATTTAGACGTTATAATATCAGTAGGATATAGAGTCAAATCACAGCGTGGCGTGGAATTTCGTAAATGGGCAAACGGAGTTTTAAAGGATTACATACTAAAAGGCTATGCGGTAAATAATAATCGTATAAACGAATTAGGAGAAGTTATACGAATTATGAAACGTGCAGAAAGTACGCTCGACAGCAAGCAAATTTTAGACGTAATCGAAAAATACACAGTTGCACTTGATCTTCTTGATGATTATGATCATCAAAAAATAGAAAAACCAAGTGGCAATACAGCGACCTATGTTTTAACCTATGATGAATGCAGAAATGTGATTTCAAACATGAAGTTTGGAAGCGAAAGCAATTTATTCGGAAATGAAAAAGATGATTCGTTTAAATCCAGTATTAATGCCATCTATCAGACATTTGGAGGTCAGGAGGTTTATCCTTCTCTTGAAGAAAAAGCTGCAAATTTGCTATACCTTATAACCAAAAACCACTCTTTTTCTGATGGTAATAAGAGAATCGCAGCAGCATTGTTCCTTTATTTTCTTGATAAAAACGAAGTGTTATTTGAAAGTGGTAAAAAGATAATAGATGATTATGCTTTGGTGGCAATCACAATAATGGTAGCTGAATCAAAGCCTTCAGAAAAAGACACAATGATAAAATTAATAATGAATTTTCTTAGCTAAAACTTGAATTTTTATGGTATAATATGAAAATAAGTTTAATGAGATGATATTATGCGCGCAATTAAAAAGCAATCCATTCCATGTCTGAAAATTATTGCCTTTCTTGCAATATTTTCATTAATGTATGCTATTAATTTTGTTTTACCACTTGAAAAAAGTTTATTACCTTTTTTCAATATAAATAATCGAGCGTGGCATTGGTGTGAATTTTTAATTTTAGGATTAGCTATATTTTATATCTTTAAAATTAAGAATATTGCTTTTAAAGATGTATCTATATCAGTTGTTTTGGGCTTAATTGTTTATTTCTCACAATCTAATATGGGTTATGGATACATATCAAGTATAGTCACTACTGTATGTTATTACTCTGCTTGTCAGATACTTAGACATTATTCTCAGCAAGATAAATTTTTTGATTTAGGAGTTAAGAATACTGCAAAATCATTCTTTAAAGGAGTTTTATATGCCATCCCCTTTGCTCTGATTAATATTTTGGCAATCTACTTCACTTATGCTAATCAACAGATTTATAATTTTAAGATGTAAAATATTATTCCTCAAGCAAAAAATGCGTTAGCTCCATGTATATCCGAGGAAATTATCTGACATTTCTTTTTGCTGGCTTTCGTTGTGGACTTATTCGGAGGAAGCATACCTAAAAATAAATTAGCGTTGTCATTAACTTAGTATATTAACTGTTATTCCGCATTGTCTGATCCATTTACCTACTGTATTTGTAGAAAATCCTATGATGGCAGCAATTCAATTAATTTTTACATCGGTACTTTTTGGCTTTTCAATGGTATGGCTTGTAAAAAACAAAAATTTGCAAACTTCTATAGGATTTCATTGGGCAGTTGATTTTTTAAGATTTTTGTTTTTACCTTGGTAAGATTAGATTTAAAAACAAGCAATAATTATAACGAATCTTCTGAATTAACATTTGTTAAGGTGCCTCGATAAATGAGGCGCCTTTTCATATACAAAATTTTAAAAAGAGGTGACAAGTTTGCAGATAGAAAAAATTAATATATCAAAATTAAATCCGGCAAAATATAACCCGAGAAAAGACTTAAAGCCAGGCGATGCCGAATATGAAAAACTCAAACGAAGCATAGACGAGTTTGGCTACGTTGAACCAATAATCTGGAATAAGAAAACTGGAAATATCATAGGAGGACACCAGAGATATAAAATCCTAAAAAACATGGGACTTTCTGAAGTAGAATGTGTGGTTTTAGACCTTGACGAAGTAAAAGAAAAAGCGTTAAATGTGGTACTAAACAAAATCGGCGGAGAATTTGACATCCCACTTTTAACCGACTTGCTTAAAGACTTAAATGATAGCGATTTTGATGCAACACTCACAGGTTTCGATTTAACCGAAATAGATGAGCTCTTTTCAAAAGCTGATAACAAAGAAGGTAAGGATGATAACTATGATGTAAAAAAGGCACTTGAAGAAGCGTCATTTGTAAATTGAGGTGAAGAGTGGCTTCTTGGAAAACACAGAATGTTCTGCGGCGATGCCACTAATCCTGAAGATGTAGCGACTTTAATGGATGGGCAAAAAGCAAACTTAATACTTACGGATCCGCCGTATAACGTGGATTTTAAAAGTGCAAGTGGACTCAAAATAAAAAATGATAAGCAAGATAGCGAAAAATTCTATGAATTTTTGCTGTCGGCTTTAAAAAATATGTCTTCTCACCTTGCAGATGGTGGCTCTGCATACATATTTCATGCCGACACGGAAGGTCTTAATTTCAGAAAAGCATTTATTGATGCCGGTTTTCATTTAAGTGGTGTGTGTATCTGGGCGAAAAACTCATTTGTCATGGGTAGATCTCCATATCATTGGGGACATGAACCTATACTTTACGGATGGCTTAAAACCGGGAAACACAAGTGGTATGCCGGAAGAAGTGAATCTACCATTTGGCACTATGATAAGCCAAAGAAAAATGCCGACCATCTAACGATGAAACCGATTCCCCTTCTTTGCTATCCGATCAAGAATTCTTCCACTGTAAATAGTATCGTACTTGACACATTCGGAGGTTCAGGTTCCACGCTTATTGCCTGTGAACAGATGGACAGAATTTGTTACACAATGGAGCTCGATCCCAAGTACGCATCGGTAATTGTGCGCAGATACATCGAACTTTGCGGAAGTTATGATGTGTTTTTGCTTAAAGATGATGAAAAAGTGCCATATTCAAAAATTGTAAACGTCAAATAGCCTTTTATGATGCATTGTGTACTGTTCACAGTTAACTGACGAATAACACTGGCATATTTCTAAACCACATAAGCTTGCAATTTATCTGGTTTAGAGTGATATATGTAATACATGATAAATGTAGAATCAAAGAGGTTAAAGATGGTGTAGTTTAGCGTCTTGCTATATCCTCCAAAAAGAGCGAATATGTAAGTACCGAAAGGGAAAATAAAATTCAAAAAGGAGATTTGATTATGTGGTCAAACGGTACAATTGGAATTAAAAATAAGCTGGGTAAGTATGTAACGATAAAATATTGGTGTAAACATTTTGAAGAACCGAGCAAATTTGAAATAGAAAATGGCAGAATTTCTAAGCTAACGTTACAACAAGACAATAGAGAGGTTTATAACTACGATAGAGAATTAGATATCGAGCCTCAGACAGAGGAAGCAGAGCAGGCACTTGCAATTTTGATGTACGAATACAACTAAAAATTTCAAGAGCAGAGCCAAAGGCTCTGTGCCTCATTATACAGCCGATAAGGCTGTTTTTTTAATACTCATTTTTAGAAAGACGAGGAGGTGGTAAGTATTCGAAAACTGAAAAAGTATAAGCCAACGAAGTTTATGGCAAAGGGTTCATATTACGATAAGGATGCAGCGGACTATGCGGTAGGATTTATCGAATGTTTATGCCACACCAAGGGAAAATGGGCAGGAAAACCGTTTGAACTAATCGATTGGCAAGAACAAATTATCCGAGATGTTTTTGGCATTTTAAAGCTAAATGGCTACCGACAATTTAATACGGCGTATGTTGAAATACCGAAAAAAATGGGAAAGAGCGAACTTGCAGCGGCAGTCGCTCTTTTGCTTTGTTGTGGAGACGGTGAGGAACGCGCCGAGGTTTATGGCTGTGCCGCTGACAGACAGCAGGCATCAATTGTTTTTGAAGTCGCTGCAGATATGGTGCGGATGTGTCCGGCACTGTCAAAAAGAGTAAAGATCAACGCCTCCATGAAACGCATGATATTTTTGCCGACTAACAGCTTTTATCAGGTTTTGTCTGCGGAGGCTTACTCAAAACATGGTTTTAATATTCATGGTGTGGTGTTTGACGAACTGTATACACAACCAAATAGGAAGCTCTTTTTGGATTCCGGAAGATAACCTTGATTTGAGGGTTCGGAGAGATCATGTACCATATAATATCTGGGAGTGTCAAGGGTTTCTTAAAACTACAGAAGGCAATATGGTACATTACGGTTACATAGAGAAATTTATCGAGGAGCTTGGTACAAAGTACAATATACGAGAAATCGCGTTTGACAGATGGGGTGCAGCACAGATGGTTCAGAACTTAGATGGCATGGGATTTACAGTCGTTCCGTTCGGTCAAGGATTTAAAGATATGAGTCCCCCGATCAAGGAACTGATGAGACTAACATTAGAACAAAAGCTTGCGCATGGTGGACATCCAGTTTTAGCTTGGATGATGGATAACGTATTTATTAGAACTGACACCGCAGGAAACATCAAACCGGATGAAGAAAAATCCGCAGAGAAAATAGACGGAGCTGTAGGAACTATAATGGCTCTTGACCGGCAATTTGGAATCTGTGTGATAACATTAATTCGATTTACGATGAGAGGGGACTACTGATTATTTAAATTTTTCTTGAATTATATACATAATTATGCTATAATTATGTATATAATAAATGATGGGGTGATTAATATGCCGCAAATTTTACCTATAAAAGATTTGAGGAATACAAGTGAAATATCTGAACTTTGTCACAAGAAAAATGAACCTGTGTTTATAACGAAAAATGGCTATGGAGATATGGTAGTTATGAGTATGGAAACGTATGAAATGCATATGGCGCTGTCAGAAATATATGATAAAATTTCTTTGGCAGAAAGGCAAATCAAAGAAGGTAATTTACTTGATGGAGAGGAAATTCTTGATAGGTTGAGTGAAAAATATGGATGCTGAGTACACATTGAAAATGACTCCAGCAGCAGCTGAAGATCTTGAAAATATTTATAGATATATAAAAGATTCTTTTTTATCAGAGGAAACAGCGAATAATCTTGTTAAAGTAATAACAGAAAAACTAAAGTCGTTAAAGTATTTCCCTCATAAATGTGAATTATCAAGAGATGTAGGTTTAAAAATCAGAGGTTACAGAAGGTTAGTTATAAAAAATTACGTAGCACTATATCTTATAGATGAAGAAAAAAAGCATGTTATAATTGCTAGAATATTTTACGGTCCAATGGACTATACGGCTCACATTTAATGTGAGCTTTTTTGTTGCCTAAATTTAAAAGGAGGATCTTAAATGAAAATCATAAAAAATCTGTTTCATTCAAGAGATAAACCAAAGAATTCTCTGCCAGGAAGCAATTACAATGTGATGTTTGGCAGAACAACAAGCTGCAAAGATGTAAATGGACGAACGGCTATGCAGGTGACAGCCGTTTATGCGTGCGTTAGAGTTTTATCCGAAGCAATAGCTAATTTGCCGCTTCATATGTATCAATATCAAAAAGACGGTGCAAAAGAAAAGGCCACTAATTACCCACTATATAGTCTTTTGCACGATGAACCGAATCTAGAGATGACTTCATTTGTGTTTCGAGAAACGCTAATGAGTCATCTTCTTTTATGGGGAATGCCTACTCACAGATTATCTGCAACGGTAGGGGGCAAATTACAGCACTGTACCCTTTAATGCCCAACTGGATGAGTGTA
The DNA here is from genome assembly GCA_944385105.1 of uncultured Clostridia bacterium. GTDB lineage: Bacteria > Bacillota > Clostridia > Oscillospirales > Acutalibacteraceae > CAG-557. Next base: position 8,603 of record CALWVR010000015.1, on the reverse strand, counting down.
GATAGAGCGTCAAATTGAGAAATTTACTACACGTATTTGGTAAATGACAGCGATAATCCTGCGCTAAAAAATCAAGGGCAAGTGTAGTATGATCCTTTAAAAAATCAAATTCCAGATTCCGACTTTTACCTTTTAAAAAATATATTGGAATAGTTAGCCCAATCATTAAGATAACTGCAAAAATGTTGAGGATGGATATGATTGATATATAGCCTATTCTACCAATTACATTTAAGATGAGACCAAACAATGTTTCTGCAATACTCATTGGCACTGTCAATACCTTCTCGGTGGTATTCTTATATAAATTTTGAAAATCAGGAGTATCTATTGTTCGTTGTGGAATCTTTTGAAACTTAGCTGCAACTGTAGTCTGAATGTTATGTGATAGTCGTTGACTTGTTAATTTAGAAATAATTGTTTTTAAATTGTTTGTAAAGAGAGATAAAACTACGCTAATAAGCATTAGAATAACTAATACCAACAATTTAGTATACTGACTTACTTAAAGGGCTTGTTTCCCCGCCTTCTAAAATATAAATTATTTTTGATATTATAAAAGTAATAAATACTGGGTTTAACTCGTTAATTAGAACTAATAATATTACAAATAATAAAAAACTTGGACCGGACTTGATAGCGGTTTTGATTGAATTAAAGTACCAGCAAGTGGAGGAACAACGTTCGAAGTACCAAGTGATGCCCCAAACTAGCTAGATGCAGTAAAAGAATTCTCATCAGCATTTTGTGTTACACCCGATGTATAAGTTTTATAGTTCAAAATACAATGGCAGCAGTCATCCACCGAACTGTTTCAGTGTGGATGGGGTAATTGGTGCTGGAGTGCTAGGATGGGCTTGCATTGACTGTGCTAATAATAATTTTGTGAGTGGGGAGAATGGCTTTAAGGCTTGCCCAAGTAAGCATCAGATTTATTTACTGTGTGAAAATGAGATTTTCCTGTAATTTTATTACTTCCAACTAGCTAAAATAAAGAATTTCCCAAATACATTAAGCGGTTACTGTCAAAGGGCAAAAAATCAAATGCGGTGTAACTAAATTTTCGCTAAAAAAGCTGTCAACAAAGGTGGTATCGCATACTTACAGGTGCAGTTTACGATTGAAAAAGCATTAACGAATGATGAAAATAAACTTGTAGGCAAACTGGTAGAGTAAGTTAGATTTTATGCAAAGAAAAATGAATCCATTTATGAACCGCCTAACATCGATAGAAATACAAGCGAATTTATAGATATATTCTACTAGGAAGGCTTTTTATGAGCTATAAGTTGGCTCTAAATAAAGATAAAATTGCAGAGTACATTGGTGATTCGATTCTTCTTACGTTGGGTATTGAGGCATTTACCATACCTGAGTATAGGGAAAATATAAAAGCTTCCTTTGATGAGCACAAAGCATTGATAACGGGCATTAGCTTTTCAGTAGAAAAAGGGATTGTCATTTACATTCAATTTTGTCACAACGTCGGCCAAAACGCTGACTTTGTGAAGACTTGGAAATTGATACAACAGAACATTCTGATGAATGAAATTTTAACAGTTTTAATTCACAAAGATTAACCTATCTTCTTTCATCGATTTTTCCTTTTTAAATGCAACTAGGAACTCACAATAGCATAAAGTAGCCCCGAAGTATAACTTATTATCAAGTTTGAAGTTTCATAGATAGCTATATTTAGAATAGTTTGTGTTCTAAAAATTTTTATCATCAACTTTAGCACAGAATAATAGCTTGTGTATTTCTTTTCTATTATGCAATGCAATTTTTTTGACTCATATAAGTTTATATGAGATTTGTCTGAATGGTTAGATTATTGCATTGCTTATATGGCTAAATTAATGTTTAGATTTAATGTAATAATCTAATAAACGATAAGGCGAATTACATAAAATTATATTATAACTGCTTGGTTATTGATACAAAATTAACATGAAGATGTTGACGTCTAATTGCCAATATGTTATTATAAAATTGCCATTTAGGCTTATTAACAAAAATTTTTTAGGAGGGGTTTTATGATTTTTAAGCACAGGAAATTTTGGGCGATGCTATGCAGCTTTGCGATTGCATTTAGTACGGCGGTATCGCCTGCTGGAGCTACTTCATTAAGGAGTGACTCTAATTTGACAGGGGGGGGTACTGTTAGTGAAAGTAAACTTGCAGAGCGTGGACTAAACTTAAAAGAGGATGGAACTAGTTCAGATTTTGATGGTTACGAATTCGTTACATGGAGCTATGTAGATACTGATGTTAATAATGATGCAATAGTAGTTTTCTATAAGTATGGAGTTGATGGAAGTTTACCAAGCGATGACGACGATCAAGGTACAATATCTAATTCTTTTAATTCAGCTTATCACTTGATTAATAAAACAGAACCAGATTTCTTCAAGGGGGACCATTTAGATAAACACTATGATGAACAATGGCCCGCAGGAGAACTTAATAAGCAATACGTAAGTGGTGCTAATAGATATGTATGGAAGTTAGCACAATTCCCTGGGACGTTTTCTTTTAAGAATCAAAGTGGTTGTGGCTATAGGCATGTACATATTTATGTTTCACAAAAGGGATATAGTGTAGAGCAAAACCAAAGTGATTATCCAGACTATCTAAAACAAATTGGAGAATTTTCAGATTATTGGAGTTATGGAGGATGGTCTTCATACATAAATTTTGATAATTTTATGCCAAAAATAACAACTATTAGTGTGGGTGGAGATTTAGCTGCATCAGGTGCAAATTTATCCAAGGGTTCTACGACTTCATATTTTATTGGCGATGATTTGGCTGACCAATATGGATATAATCCATTTGTAGTTAAATATGAAATAGTACCTGTTTCTGGCCGATACACTAATCTCTTACCAGGTGTAACTATTAATGAAAGTGGTATTGTTAGCGTTACTAAAGAAGCTCCTGATAATGTACAGTTCTATGTAAAAGCAACTATTACTAACCCATATAATAGTAATGATAAAATAGTAAAAACATCTAATATAGTTACTATTAATGATTCTGTTAACTTAGATACAAATGGAGGAACTCTTGCACAAGGGCTAAGCACTGAAATTGAACTTAAAAGGGGTCAAGAAATAACTGAATTACCTAGCCCTGAGAAAAATGGCTATAAGTTTTTATATTGGAAAGGTAATGATGGTAATATATATAACAATGGGGATATTTATACTGGTGAAGATGATCTAAAGACATTAACAGCTCAGTATGAAGAAATAATATATGAAGTTAGATTGACAGTACCTGCTGATAATTATAAGATTAAGAATGAACAAAACAATGAAATTAATGATACAATTGAAGTTAGTGCTGCGACGGGAACTATAAATCTTGATGATTACAAAGTTTGTGAAGGCTCTGCTACTGAAGAATCAAGCAACTTTATAGGATGGGCAACTTTAGAAAAAGGGAAGTTAAGTAAACAAGATGGGACAATAGAAGTAGATGGAAACATGACAATATATGGTATTACTACTGACTGTAACAATTTGGGTCTCATTTTTGTAAATACAGACGAAACTGAGGCAAAGGCTCCAGCAAAAAATTACTATGCAAGTAAGAACGCACAGAGTGGAGAAAAAGTAAATGTTACTTATAATGATATTGGTGATATAATTTCTGGTTACACTTATACTGGATATCATGTTGACTCATTAAATTCTAATAACAATACTAGTATGACTTTAGATAATTTCAAACAAGAAGGTACTTCAATAACTGTAAACTTAACGGATGAACTTTTTGAAGATTATAATTTTAATGTAGGTTATATAACTCTTATTTGGAGTGCAAATGATGTAGAATTACACTTCGACGATTTAGTTGATGGTAATGTTGATGATGATGTTTATGAAGTAAGAAATGTTAAATATGATGGACAATATGGCAGTTTACCTACACCGTCTAGGGATGGTTATAATTTCTTAGGTTGGTATACTGCAAATTCTGAGACTTCTAGTGAAACAAGTTACCAAATACGTGAAGGTGACACAATTCAAGATTTAGGTACTTATAAACCAAGTGAAGGAAATGCTACTTTATATGCAAAGTGGGAGAAGGTAGAAAACATTTCTTTTGACCCAAATGGTGGAAAGTTTGTTGATGATGGTAGTACACAAATAAAAACTCAATCTTTAGTTAAAGCAATAATTAATGGAAAAGAACAATATTTTTATCAAGGTAAATTCCCTGAAGTTGAAAAAGAAGGCTATAATTTTAAAGGTTGGTATTATATGATCGATGGTTCTCAAACTGATAGACAAGCAAGTGAATCAGACATGTTTGAGCCAGGAACGGAACTATATGCAAGGTGGGAAGCTATAACTATTTATGTTTACCAAAAGGTTAAAGATCCATTTTGTGATAAAACTACTACAGTTACTAAACTTATAGGTACTTATGGTAATAGCTTTGGCTCAAGTAAACCTGCAGCTTCAAAATATACTGCTTGGGTTGATGATTTGAATGGTACTGATTACTGTCCTGCTGGTTATAAGTTTATAGGATGGTATACTGAAGTATTAGATAAAAACAATGAACCAACAGGTGAAGAAGTTATGATTGATGGTAGTGATACGATTAATTTTACTGATTCTGTAAATGTATATGCTAAACTTGTAGAAAGTGATAGCGATATTGAGATAGTTAATTTTGTTAATTCACTTTATTCTTTGGAGGGGATAAATCTAGCTGATCAATCTGCAAGATATGGAGAACATTACGATGCACAGATAAAGATGTTAAGTAGTTATAGTAAATTGTCACTAGATCAGAAAAATAAATTAAGCGAAAACTTGCAAGGAGTTATAACAATTATACAAGAAGCATTAAAAATTAAACATGCTTTAGCGGAAAATGGTATTTTAACTGATTCACTGTTAGATGCCAGTGCAAGATTAAATGTCACAGAATTAAGCTTAGACTCAGAAGAAGCAGAAAAAATTAAATCATTAACCGGCGAAAATATACTTAATTTATGGGATATTAGTTTGGTCAATGTATTAGACAATAACGCTGAGTTTGATTTAAAAGGAGATTCAATAAGAATTAAAATTCCAACTAGTTTGATAAATGAAGCCAATCTTAATGGCAAAAAATTTGTACATTTAAAATCTAATGGGCAAATTGAGTACTTAACTCCATCTCTAGAAGGAGATTATTATGTGATCGAAATGTCTTCATTTAGTCCAGTCGCTGTAGTGACTGATTCTGCGAATTCTACGGATAATGGTCTAATAAACTTAACAAGTGGAAAAGTTACAACAGGCGATAGCGCTCCAATGTTTGTATTACTTGCATTTGTATTAAGTACTTGTACTTTAATAGTTTTTGTTATATCGAGAAAAAGAAAGTTTAATTAGTTAGAATATATTATCAAATATCTTATAGGTGGGGAAATAATTTTTCCCCACCTATAAATTTAAATATGTATTTATTAAAGTTTAATATATTAAATTTTTATAAATGATTATTAATCTAATGTTTTAAACTAGATTTTTCACTTTTAATATATTGAATAAAATACAATTTTCTATAATTTGCAGGCAGATATACTAAAGAAAGATTGTAAGTACGGGCAGTACTTTTAAAGGGATATTATATATGTTTATTGATGGATTGTGTTATTGATAATTTAAAATCATAAATATAAAGTGTTTTTATAGTATTGCTTATACTTTTATAGTATTAAAAAAAGAAAACTTGATTAATATATAGGCTAATTTGATTTGGTTAAGTAAGTTGACTTATATCATTTAGAATTTTAATATATTGCAAGAAGATGCATTTTAAAAACAGATGTTAGGCTTAAATTAACATATTACTAATATGTTAATTTAAATATTTTTAAATCAAATATTAGCTTTTACTATTAAATATATTAATACAAATTTCTATAAACATTGAACTATTATTTTTTTAAAGAGGTAGATTTTATACAATTTAAAAGAAAAAAATATATAGCTTTAATCACATTTTTTGCGTTATTATTTGCCTTAACTATTAACGCAATTGCAGCCACAGGTAGTAAAATCAGCGCAGAAACTATTAACACAATAAACGATGAAGGTTCAAAATTTCAAATACAACAGTTGATGAAAATGTAGCTGCTATAGTAGGTGATGTAGAGAGTTCTAAAGGATAATTTAATTGTTTTTGTATTATTTAGGCCCAAGGATCTGGGGAAAAAAACGCGATTTGTTAACAAAAATAATTACTCTTTCTAGAAAAAGTGGTATAACCTATGAAGATGCCATAGATGGTATTAATGATGATGAAGAAAATAATTTCCGTAGTGTTAAAGGATATGACAATGTGGAAGATTTCTCTGCGCTAAACTGGTATTTGATTGACAAGCTAGAAATGTAAATATTACATATGATAATTATTATATTCAAAGGTAAATTCAGCTAGATTTGACTTAAAAGTAGACGTTGATTCTTTATATACTTGGACTGAAAATTACAAGGATTTAGTTTCAATGTCAACAATATCGAAAAATTGCGGTTGGAGTTCTAAAAAATTAATAAATATCTTTATGAAAAAGGTATTTAATTTAAACAGGGAGAGATATGACTTTTATATTAAAAATACTTGTAAAAAGTTATAAGTTACTAAAACTTGCACTTACATACATGACGTTGGACATCATACGAAGATTAGTATGTATTGGTTACATAAAAAACGCATATTTATCTACAATTTATTAAAATAGGATAGTATATGTCAAAGCGTTGAGAAACTTGTAAGACAATAGAAAAGATTATATAGTTATAAACATATTAAAAAGTTTGTTTCACTCAAGAAGCAAATTGAAAAATTCCCTGCTGGGAAGATCTACAATGTACTGTTTAGTAAAACAGCAGGCGGCAAAAATGTAAATAAAATCTCTAATATGTAGATGAAAGAAGTCTATATGTGCATTAGGATTTTATTAGCTCCAGGTTTTTCTACAACAGAAGAAACAGGAGGTGAAAAAAGCGTTACTTTATGAGAGAATCATCTACCTATGAGTATTACAACAGGCTTTTGGCGCCCATTCGGGGGGAAAAAAGTAGTGCAACATATGGAAGTATGGAAAAGGACAGCTTTAGATAATTCTGCGGACAGCACATTTTTTGGAAGTATAAAGCCAGACGTAAAAGAAGTATTGATAGCAAAAGGACTTTTACCGACAGACAACTTTTCAAGCTATGCTGATTTGGTAGAGTCACTTATAAGGGTTACAATACCAAATAGTGTAACACAAATTAATTCTTATGCATTTTATAATTGTAATGCGTTACCATTGATAGAGCTTCCAAATAGTCTAAAAACTATAGAAAATTATGCATTTAGAAATTATACGAGCCTGACAAGTATCACAATACCAAGCTCTGTGACATCTATAGCTAATTATGCATTTCAAGGGTGCACTGCTTTAACTGAAATTGTAGTCAATAAGGCAGAAGGAAGCATAAGCGGAGAGCCATGGGGAGCACCTAATGCTACGGTTACATAGACTGAATCTTAGACTTTAAAATATAAATTTCATAAAAAGATGAATTTGTTGTAGTAAAAATAACAACAAATTCATCTTTTTGTTCTATTTAAGAAAAGCAAAATAATCATCAACATAAATAAAAGATAGGAGGAGATTTTGTGGCAAAAGTATTTATAGGAGTAGGGCACGGTGGAAAAGATTCAGGAGCTGCGGGACATTTGGTGGAAAAAGAAGTTAATTTGGTGGAAGCTTTGGCGTGTCGGGACTTCTTAGAAGCACATGGTGTACAAGTTTTAATGTCAAGGACTTGTGATGAAGACGACCCGCTTACAGATGAAATCAAAGAGTGCAATGCGTTTAGCCCAGACTTAGCAATAGATGTACATAATAACGCCGGAGGAGGCGATGGGTTCGAGTGTTTTTATCATTTCAAGGGCGGAACGAGCTTGACTGTGGCCCAAAATATCGAAACAGAAGTTAAGGCCATCGGGCAAAATTCCAGGGGCTGCAAAACTCGCATGAATTCTAGCGGGAGAGATTATTATGGTTTTATTAGAGAAACGAAGTGTCCAGCAGTAATTGTTGAGGGATGTTTTGTCGATAATGCAACAGATGCCAAAATTGCAGACACTGTAGAAAAGCAAAAAGCCTTTGGTGTGGCCTATGCAAAAGGTATTTTAAAAACACTTGGAATTGCTATAAATGAGAATATAGGACCGAACATACAGCAAAATAGTTCTAATTCAGAAGCCAAATATTACGTTCAAGTGGGTGCTTACTCACAAAAAGAGAATGCTGAAAAGCAGCTGCAGAAGGCAAAAGACGCAGGCTTTCCCGACGCGTTTATAAAACAAAATTAAATACTAACTTGATTTTTAAAATTAGCTGTGATATAATAAAAACCATAGAAGGGCTTTTTTGGCGATTAGTCCTTGTTGGTATTTAAGATAATTACGATTGAGTTAACAGCTTCTATCTTGATTGATGAGGCTGTTTTCTCTTTATGTAATTTATTCCATAACCATCTAAAGAAACTAATTACTTTATCCTTAATAATATCACCTCCTGCCACAAAAGCGCATTT
>CALWVR010000014.1 GCA_944385105.1 uncultured Clostridia bacterium | reverse complement strand
GGTCACAGGTTCGAGCCCTGTTGTTCCCACCAAAGATGGCCCGGTAGTTCAGTTGGTTAGAACGCTAGCCTGTCACGCTAGAGGTCGACGGTTCGAGCCCGTTTCGGGTCGCCATCTTTTGCCTTTGTAGCTCAGTCGGTAGAGCAGAGGACTGAAAATCCTCGTGTCGATGGTTCGATTCCGTCCGAAGGCACCATTTTGCGGATGTAGCTCATCTGGTAGAGCGCCACCTTGCCAAGGTGGAGGTAGCGAGTTCGAGCCTCGTCATCCGCTCCAATTTTTTGCTCCATTTCGTTGGCGCCATAGCCAAGTGGTAAGGCATGGGTCTGCAAAACCCTGATCCCCAGTTCAAATCTGGGTGGCGCCTCCAAAATAAGCCTAGGGCAGTTATTTTATTGACTGTGTCCTAGGCTTTTTGTTTATTGATGAATTTATTGAAGAATAAAATAAGAAATGATATAATTAAATGATATAAACGTTATAGGAGGACTGAAATGCTAAATAAAGAGAGAAAAGACTCTTTTTTTAATAAAAACAAAAAATATTTTGATTTTATATCAAATAACCTTAAAAATGTATACAACGAACCAAAAGCTTTTGTTAGAACTTATGGTTGTCAACAAAATGTAGCTGATTCAGAAAAATTTAAAGGCATGTTGCAGAAAATGGGATATGAAATAGTAAGCGACCCAAAAGAGGCCAGCTTTATTCTATTCAATACATGTGCGGTAAGAGAGCATGCTGAAGATAGAGTTTTTGGAAACGTTGGAGCACTAAAATCGTTAAAAAGGCGTAACCCTAATATGATTATTGCACTATGCGGATGTATGATGGAACAAGAACATATTTCAAATAAAATAAAGATGAGCTTTCCTTTTGTCGATTTAGTATTTGGCACGCATTCAATGGAGGACTTTCCTAAACTTATATATAAAGTTATGCAAGAGAAAAAAAGGGTATTTGAACATAAAAATGATGAGCGAACAATATGTGAGCATGTACCTACTTTTAGGGATGGAAAGTTTAAGGCTTTTTTACCTATAATGTATGGATGTGATAATTTTTGTTCATACTGTGTTGTGCCATATGTTAGAGGAAGAGAAAAAAGTCGTGAATGTGAAAATATTATAGAAGAAGCGAGAGATATAATTGAGAGTGGCTATAAGGAAATAACTTTGCTTGGACAAAATGTTAATTCGTATGGTAAAACACTTGATAATCACGTTAGTTTTGCGCAGCTTTTGAAAAAAGTTGATGATATAGATGGTGACTATTGGATAAGGTTTATGACGTCTCATCCCAAGGATGCCAAAAAAGAATTAATAAATACTATGGCTTCTGGGAAACATATTTGTAATCATTTGCATCTTCCTGTGCAGTCAGGAAGCAATAGAATCTTGAAACTTATGAATAGGCATTATACAAAAGAACAGTACCTTGAAATAATTTACTATGCAAAAGAAAAGCTTAAGGACGTTTCATTAACAAGCGATATAATAGTCGGTTTTCCAGGAGAAACGTATGACGACTTCTGCGAGACGCTAGAACTTATAAAGGAAGTATCTTTTTCATCACTATATACTTTTATATACTCAAAGAGGGTAGGGACAAAAGCTGCTTTGATGAAAGATCCTATAAGCTATCAAGAAAAATCTCAATGGTTTAATGAACTTCTTAAAGTTCAAAACGATATATCAAAAGAATATTGTAAGAAATTTTTAAATAGAAAAATGAGAGTCTTAGTTGAAGGAAAAGCTGTAAAGGATGGGAATCTTACAGCTAGAAGCTCTGAAAATTTAATTGTAGATATAAAGGGAAACGAAGATTTGATTGGAAAGTTTGTCAATGTTAAAATAGTAGAAGCTAAAGACTGGTTTTTGAAAGGCAACTTAATTTAGGGGGAATACTATGGATATTATACAGTGTGCAAGAGAATTAGGCAGTAAAATACAGGAAGATGAGAGATATATAAAGTTTAAAGTGGCATCTCAAAACAATGATGAAGATTATGAGCTGCAGGATATGATAGGGAAACTTAATCTTGTAAGAATGAACATAGATAAGGAACTTTCAAAAAAAGACTACGACAAAGAGAAAATTAAGAAATTAAATGAGAACGTAAGAATGTGCTATGAGGAAATATTAAATAATAAGAGTATGCGTGCTTATAATGAGGCTAAAGAAGATTTTGATAATTTAATGAGGAGAATCAATGCTATAATTATAGGTTCGGCATCTGGTGAAGATCCTTTAACAGTAGATTTTGTAGAATCTAATTGTAATGGAAATTGTTCTGGATGCAATGGTTGTAATTAATTTTAGAGGAGTGACAATAAATGACGAACTTATCTCCTATGATGAGACAATATTTCGATATAAAAGAAAAATGCGGAGACGCTGTAGTCTTTTTTCGTTTAGGAGACTTTTATGAAATGTTCTTTGATGATGCAATACGTGTTTCTAAAGAGCTTGAATTAACTTTAACAGGCAAAGAATGTGGACAGGAAGAAAAAGCACCAATGTGTGGAGTTCCTTACCATAGCTGCGAAGGATATATTGCAAGACTAGTTGAGAAAGGCTATAAGGTTGCTATTTGTGACCAAGTAGGAGATGCAACTGGTAGGGGGCTTGTGAATAGAGAGATAACAAGAATAATAACTCCTGGAACGATTATAGAGAGCAACATGCTTGATGAATCAAAAAATAATTTTATTTGTTCTGTTTTTATTTCAGAGGAACATATGGGAATGTGCTTTTGCGATGTATCGACAGGAGAGCTTCATGCAACTTATTTACCGTGCACAGACTTTGAAAATAAGATTAAAAATGAACTTACAAAGTTTATGCCAAGAGAAATTTTAGCAAGTGGAGCAATTAATAGATTTAGAGGACTTGAAAGATTTATCAAGGATAAAATATCATGTACTGTTGAAGTGAAAAATGCATCATTTAAAAATATAAACGAGTATAATAATGTTATATCTAAGCAGTTTTTAGGGAAGAGCTTGCTTGAACTTAATATAGAGGATAAGCAAGAGGTGGTAATAGCTTTAGCAGTGCTTATTAATTATTTGAAAGAGACGCAAAGACTGGGTCTTGAGAGAATTGACGCTATAAATTTATATGAAGAGAACCAGTTTATGCGTATTGACATGAATACTAGACGAAATTTAGAACTTACTGAAACCATGAGAAGCAAAAGCAAAAAAGGCTCTTTGCTATGGATTTTAGATAATACCAAGACTGCAATGGGCAAAAGATTAATAAGGAGTTACATAGAACAACCTTTAATTAACATTTTAGAAATAAAAAATAGACAAGATGCTGTTGAAGAGTTATATAATGATATAAAAACAATGGATGAAATAAAAGAACATCTTGGAAGTATTTATGATCTTGAACGGCTTATGACAAGAATAGTATATGGTTCAGCAAATGCAAGAGAACTAAGATCACTTTGCTATGCCCTATCTCAATTACCAGATTTAAAATCTGCATTACGCAATGTAAATTCAAATTCTTTAATAAAAATATATAATGAAATAGATGACCTAAAGGATGTTACCGCGTTAATAGATGAGTCTATTGAGGCAGAACCTCCTGTAGCCTTAAAGGAAGGCAATATAATAAAATCTGGATACAATGAGGAGCTAGATTTTTTAAGGGGTGACTTAACTTCTGGTGAGGGAGTTATATCAAAAATTGAGCTTAGAGAGAAAGAGAAAACTGGTATAACAAAGCTTAAAGTAGGGTATAATAAAGTATTTGGCTATTATATAGAAGTATCAAACTCATTTAAAAATAAAGTGCCGGAATACTACATAAGGAAACAAACTTTAGCTAATTGTGAAAGATATATAACTTCAGAACTCAAGGCTCTTGAAGGAAGAATACTGGGTGCAAGGGAAAGATCTGTACATCTTGAATATGAGATTTTCTGTGATATAAGAAAGAAAGTGGCATCAAATCTAAAAAGAATTCAGTATACAGCTAAGGCTGTAGCTAAACTTGATGTTTTAGTTTCCTTTGCGACAGTAGCTTATGAAAATGGTTATGTAAGACCTAAGATAAAAGATAATGATAAAATAGTCTTGAAAGATTCCCGTCATCCGGTAGTAGAACAACTTATAAATGATTCACTGTTTGTACCAAATGATGTACTGCTAGACAATATTGACAACAAGGTAGTTATAATAACTGGTCCTAATATGGCCGGAAAATCGACTTATATGAGGCAGGTTGCACTTATTACTCTTATGGCTCAAATAGGAAGTTTTGTACCAGCAGCGTTTGCTGAGGTAGGTGTTGTTGATAGCATATTTACAAGGGTTGGAGCATCAGATGACCTTGCAAGTGGGCAGTCTACGTTTATGGTAGAAATGATGGAAGTAGCAAAAATTATGAAAGAAGCTACAAAAAAGAGTTTAATTATTTTGGATGAGATAGGTAGAGGAACATCTACATATGATGGAATGAGCATAGCAAGGGCGGTTGTTGAATATATAGCTGATGACGAAAAGCTAGGAGCAAAGACCTTATTTGCAACTCACTATCATGAACTTACAGAACTTCAGGACTTGTTAAAAGGTGTAAAGAATTATAATATAGCCGTAAAAAAACGTGGAGATGATATAATCTTTTTAAGAAGAATTGTTGAAGGTGGAGCAGATGATAGCTATGGAATAGAAGTGGCAAAACTGGCAGGAGTTCCACAATTTATTATAGATAGAGCTAAAGTTATACTTTCAGAACTTGAAAGTAGCAATGGAAATATAAATATTTCTCATAAAAAAGAAGAACCAAACTGTAATGACACTGTTAAAGATGATATTATAGATAAACTTTCAAGTTTAGATATTACAACTATAACACCTATAGAATCTATGAATATTTTATTTAGTCTTTTAAAATCTATAAAAGGTTAGGCATGTGGTTATGGGGAAAATAAATGTACTTGATAAACATTTAGCTGAGTTAATAGCTGCGGGAGAAGTAGTTGAAAGACCAAGCTCTGTTATAAAAGAGCTTGTGGAAAATGCTATTGATTCAGGTGCTACTAGTATTACAGTTGAAATAAAACGCGGTGGAATAGGCTATATGCGTGTTACAGATAATGGCTGTGGGATAGAAAAAGATGATGTAAGAAATGCTTTTTTAAGAAATGCTACAAGTAAAATAAAAATAGAAGACGACCTAAATAATATAAGAACGCTTGGCTTTAGGGGTGAGGCGCTAGCATCGATAAGTGCTGTTGCGAAAGTTGAACTTATTACAAGGCCTAAAGAGCAGGATATGGGAACGCACTATTTAATAGAAGGTGGAGAAGAAACTCTTTTTGAGGAGTTTGGTTGTCCTGAAGGAACGACAATTATTGTAAGGAATTTATTTTATAATACTCCTGCTAGACTTAAATTTTTAAAAAAGGAAGTTTCAGAGGCTAATGCGATAGCAAAGGTGTTAGATAGGATAGTTCTTTCGCATCCTGAGGTAAGTTTTAAATTTATTAGAGATAATAAACAGGAATTGATAACTCCTGGCAATTCTGACATAGAATCTACTATTTATTCTGTATATGGGAAAGAGTTTAGTGAGTCTTTAATGAAACTTGACTATAAGTTGAATGGGGTTTATGTTTCGGGCTTTGTAAGTAAGCCTTCAGGTGCGAGACCCAATAGAAATATGCAACATTTCTTTATAAATGGAAGATATGTAAAAAGTATGACAGCTATGGTTGCTTTGGAAGAAGCTTTTAAGGGTTCAATTATGGTTCAGAAATTTCCTTCATGTGTTATGTATATTGAGATACCTTATGAAGTTGTAGATGTAAATGTACACCCTTCAAAAATAGAAGTTAGGTTTGTAGATGAACGTCCTATATTTAATGCAATTTACCACGCTGTTAAATCAGCTTTAATTGAGGGAGACAAGCCTTCAATTATAAACATGAATAATAGTAAAGAGCTGCTAAATAAATATCTTGAAGATATTAAAAAAGATGATACATCTAAAAAGACTGCTTCTAATATTACTTTTAAAGATGTTAGTGAACCATTATCGATGAGTCTTAATAAATTTATGACTTATAATAAAAAAACTGAAAAAGAAGATGATTTACCAGAAGTTTTGGTTCCTACAAAAAATTTTAATTATACCTCTGATGAGCCGAGACCTAAATTACCGCTCAAAGCTAAAATAGTAAGGGAAGACAAGCTCAATGAAAAGGTAAGTAAACATAATAACCCTGCTGATAATATTTCTTCTCAACTTAGTTTGAAGTCTAAAGAGCAAGACAAAATTAAAGTCTGCGGAGAGGCTTTTAATACTTATATTATTGTTGAGAAAAATCAAGATGAATTGATTTTTATAGATAAACATGCTGCTCATGAACGTTTGATTTATGAAAAACTTATAAAAAATAAGAGTAATCCTATGTCTCAATTACTTATTGAACCTATTGTTGTTTCTTTAAGTAAAGATGAATATGATGCTGTTATTTGTAACAATCCTATTTTTGTTGATGCAGGTTTTGAATTAGAAGACTTTGGAAACTATTCTGTTATAGTAAGGTCTATACCTGGATACCTTGATGATTCTCAAGTTAAAGATACGATAATTGAAATGGCTGGATATGTAATTCAAAATAAGAAAAACGTTGAATGTGAATACTTAGATTGGCTTTATCAGAATATAGCTTGTAGAGCAGCAATTAAAGCTGGCAATACTACTAAAATTGACGAGATAATAGCTCTGCTAAAAGAGATTAAAAGTGAGGACCCGAAGTATTGTCCGCATGGTAGGCCCATATCTATAACATTTAAAAAGCATGATATAGAAAAAAAGTTTGGCAGGGTGTGATATTTTGGAGTCGCAAAGGAAAATTGATATAGTAACTATAGTTGGACCAACGGCATCTGGCAAAACACGCCTTTCTATAGAACTTGCAAAATACTTTAAAACCGAGATAATATCAGCTGATTCTATGCAAATATATAAAAATATGAACATTGGTACAGCCAAACCCACAGTGGATGAGATGCAGGGAATAAAACATCACCTAATAGATTTCTTAGACCCAAATATAAATTTTAGCGTTTCAGATTATGTAGAAATTGCGAAGCCTCTGATATTGAACCTGAATAAGAAGGGAAAACTACCCATTATAGTTGGGGGGACAGGGCTGTATATAGACTCTCTGGTGTCTGACATTAAGTTTGCAAATCAAAAACCTGATGAAAGTATACGTAAAAATTTGCAGGAACAGTATAATAAATATGGTATAGGGCCATTGCTGGAAGAGCTTTCAAGTTTTGACGAAGAAGCAGCAAATAGAATACACCCAAATAACATTTTGAGAATAATTAGAGCGATTGAATTATATAGGACAACGGGAATTACTATGACTGAACAAATAAAAAACTCAAAGTTAAAGCAGTCACCATATAATAATATTTCCATATGCCTTTTATATAGAGATAGAAACCTTTTATATGATAGAATAAACAAAAGAGTTGATTTGATGATAGAGTCCGGATTAATAGATGAAGCTAAGAGAATTTTAAGTTCAGATTGTAGTATAACTGCTATGAATGCTATATGTTATAAGGAACTAGTTCCTTATTTAAATGGAGAAAGTAGTTTAAAAGATGCAGTTGAGAACTTAAAAAGAGGAACGAGGAAGTATGCAAAAAGGCAGATTACTTGGTTTAAAAGAAATAGTGATACAAATTTTTTATATGTAGACGATTTTGAAAGTTTTGAGGAAATTTTACTTAAATGTAAAAAGTATATAGAATTTAGAAAAAATGTGTAATATAATATTCTGGACTTGTTTAATTTTAGAATTTAAAGGTGTACTTTCTTATGAAAAAGATATCAAAGAAAATTTTTTATATAACTATCATGATAGTTGGTTTGATATACACTTCTTATCAGATATATGCTTCTGTATTTCCTAGTATAAAAACAGAAACAGCATGTATTACTGAGATGTTTGATTCAATAGAAACGGATGGATATATAATAAGAGATGAAAGAGAAATATTAGGAGACTCTAAAAATGTTTTAGATTTCATAGTATCAGATGGAGACAAAGTTGCTAAAGATGAAGTAATAGCAAGGCTTTATTTAAATGAAGAGGAGGCATTAAAGGCTAAAAAATATAAAAGTATAGAAAAAGAAATATCAAAACTTAAGAATATAAATGTAGAATCAGAGTTAATTTCGAATAATTATAACACTATTGAAAGACAAATTTCTCAAAACATGAGAGACTTTATTAAGTTTATTTATAAAGGAGAATATAATAAATTTTCAAAAATTCAGAATAAAATATTGTATTCTATAAGCTTAAGACAGACTTTGATAGGTAAACCCTACGATTTCTCAGCAAGAATAGAAAAGCTTAAAAAACAGCAAGATTCTTTTGGAAACATTAGTAGCTTAAAAGATATTAAATCGGAATATTCTGGATACTTTATTGGAAATATAGATGGTTATGAAAAATGTTTTGCATATAATAATGTAGAGAATATATCGTCGGAAGATATTGATATGTTATTTAAAAACAATTCTAGTCCTAATGCGGGTGCAATAGCTAAGATAGTTTGTAATTCAAAATGGTATGTAGTGTTCAATGTTTCAAGCAGGGAAGCTTTAAAATTTAAGAGTAGCCAGTTTGTAAGATTAAGTATGCCGCTTGTAAATCAGGAAAAAATTAATGCAAGTGTTGTATCTATAAATGAGTCTAATAATAGTGAAAGGGCAGCTATTGTGCTATTATGTGATGATGTTAGTAAAAATATTTTGTTTGCAAGGAAGGGCCCTATAAGAGTAGACTTTTCCTCTTATAGAGGAATTTCTGTTGATAAAAGTGCAATACATGAAAGGACAGTAGCTAAGGTTATAAAAAATGACGATGGAGAAACGACCATAGAAATCCCCGTTAAAGGAGTATATATACGTTGTGGTCGACAAATTGTATTTAAAGAGATTGATATTATCTATTATGGAGATGAATATGTTTTATGTAATATACATCCCGATGATAATTTATTCACAGATGGTACTCTGCAGGAGTATGATGAGGTCATTGTAAAGGGAAAGGGGTTGTATGATGGCAAAGTCGTTAGATAAGGAGAGTATTAGAAGTAACTTTTTGAAAGTAAGGGAAAATATTGAAAAAGCGGCTGCGAAGACAGGCAGAACAGCTAATGATATTATACTTCTTGCAGCTACAAAAACAGTTGATCCTGAATACATAAATTATGCTGTTAATCTTGGAATAAAAGATATAGGTGAAAATAGAGTACAGGAACTTTTAAGCAAAATAGACAGAATAAATACTAAAACCTGTAGGACACATTTTATCGGACATTTACAAACAAACAAAGTAAGAAACATTATTGGGAAAGTTGACCTAATACAATCGGTTGATAGTTTAATATTGGCTAAGAAAATAGATTCTATTTCAGAGAGAAATTCAATTTGTACTAATATACTAATTGAAGTAAATATTGGAGGTGAAGCTAATAAATTTGGGGTGTCAGCCGATAAATTGCATGATACAATATTTGAAATAAGTAAATTAAAAAATATAAAAATATGTGGATTAATGACTGTACTACCCATATGCAATGATAGTTGTAGAATTAAGGAATATTTTATGCAAATGCATAAAATATTTATTGACATTAAAGAAAAAACGATAGATAATGTTAGTATGGACTATTTGTCTATGGGAATGTCATCAGATTATATAGAAGCAATAGAGTGCGGAGCAAACATGGTAAGAATTGGTTCAGCAATATTTGGTTCTAGGGTTTAAATTATATAAAAGTTGGGGAGGCTAAAGTATGGCAGGTTTAGTACAAAAGATTAAGGATATGTGGACTCCGCCTGAAGATGAGTTAGATTATGACTATGATCAAGAAAATTATGATGAAGAAATAATTTCTTCAAGAGAAAAAAAGGAAGTAAGACCGCGTCAAAATAGTGCAAGTCAGGGTAATAAGGTTGTAAATATACACGCTACTGCTCAACTACAAGTGGTTCTATTTAAACCTGAGAGATTTGGTGAAGACACCAGAGCAATTGCAGATGAGCTTATAAAAATGCACACTGTTGTTTTAAATCTTGAGAATACTAATAAAGATGTTTCAAGAAGGATAATCGACTTTTTAAGTGGAGTTGCTTATGCAAACAGTGGGCAAATAAAAAGAGTTGCAACAAGTACATTTATTATTACTCCATATAATGTTGATTTAACCGGTGCAGACCTTCTTGACGAATTAGAAAATAATGGGGTCTATTTTTAATAAAGTTAAATTTTGGGGGGATATATTGTGTTGACTGTTAATGATATAAAAAATGTTAAGTTTAGAAGAAGTAATATTGGTGGATATAAGCATGAAGATGTTGATAACTTTATAGATAATGTTCAAGAGGACTATGAAAAGTTGCAGATAGAGAATGCAGATATTAAAGATAAACTTAAGATTTTAGCTGACAAGGTAAGTGAATATCGTAAGTATGAAGACAGCATTAAGGAGACAATGGTCAAAGCACAAAAGATGGCAGATTCTTCTCTAGAAGAGGCAAAGCGTAAATCCCAAGAACTTATTAAAGATGCCCAAATACAGGCAGATAACATTTTATTAGAAGCAAAGAAAAAGTCATCGGAAACTATTTCAGACTTAGAGAGAGAGATTAAAAAGCAAAAAGAAGTGCTATTTAATCTAAAAAAGAGTGTAAAAGAATTTAGAGCTAAGATATTGTCCTCATACAAAGAACATTTGAAGCAAATTAATAATATTACTTATGATGACAGAAACACAATTAAGCTAGATGAGGATAATAAGAACGTTAAGGATAATGATGTTGATACTAAGAATATAAAAGAAGAGACTAATAAAGAGAATAAAACTTTAAATTTTGATAGAAATGCTTTAAATAAACAAATTGAAGATATAGCACAGTCGATAAAAAATAATAGAAATTTGGCCAACTCTAAATTTGAGGACTTAAAATTTGGATCAAATTATAATTTAGATAATAAAAAAAGTGAATCCCCAAAGGGACTATTTGATTAGTAATTTAGAAACATATTACCGAGGAGAGAAAGATTTTTATGGCAGAGGATTATAATAGTACTTTAAATCTTCCTAAGACAGATTTTCCTATGAGAGCAGGTCTTAATAAGACAGAGCCATGCATTTTAAAGGAATGGGAAGAAAAGAAAATTTATAATAAGCTTATGGAAAAAAATGAAGGAAAACCTGTTTATGTTGTACATAATGGGCCTCCTTATGCTAATGGTAACATACATTTAGGGCATGCTTTGAACCATACACTTCAAGAATTTGTTGTAAGATATAAAAATATGTCAGGATTTAAGGCCCCTTACGTTCCTGGCTTTGATACTCATGGTCTTCCTACTGAGCTTAAGGCAAGAAAGAAGGCTGGGGTAAGCAATTCATCTGAAATTTCTGATATAGAACTTAGACGGCTTTGCAAAGATTTTGTCATGAAGTATATAGAGGATCAAAAAAGTCAATTTAAGAGACTGGGGATTTTAGCAGATTGGGATAACCCGTATATAACATTGCAGAAAGAATATGAAGCAAAGCAAATTGAAGTTTTTGCTAAAATGGCTTCAGATGGACATATATATAGGGGTCTTAAGCCAGTTTACTGGTGTTCTGACTGTAAAACAGCACTAGCAGAAGCAGAAATTGAATATTCAAATGATAAATGCTATTCAGTGTATGTTAAATTTAGGGTGAGGGATGACAAGGGAAAACTTTCTTGTATGGGAGCCGAAATAGATAAGACTTACTTTGTCATTTGGACGACTACTACTTGGACGCTCCCTGGAAATGTAGCTATTTGTGTAGGACCTGAATTTGATTATTGTCTAATCAAGTGTGAAGGAGAGTACTTGATTATTGCAGATGAGCTGTATAAGACAGTGATGAGTAAGGCAGGAAAAGAAAATTATGAAGTTTTGGGAAAGATAAAGGGATCAGATTTAGAGTATATGACGGTAGAACACCCTTTCCTTGATAGAACTTCACTTATTATAGTTGGAGATCATGTTACACTAGAATCAGGTACAGGTTGCGTCCATACAGCTCCGGGTCATGGTGTAGAGGATTTTGAGGTTTGTAATAAATATCCGAATCTCGATGTTATAGTGCCTGTTGATAATAATGGAAAACTTACAGATGCTGCGGGTAAGTTTGCAGGGCTTTCTACAGAAGATGCGGGGAAACCAATATCTTTATACCTTAAAGAAACAGGAGCACTTTTTGCAACAGAACGTATAGAACATCAATATCCACACTGCTGGCGTTGCAAAAATCCTGTAATCTTTAGGGCTACGGAACAATGGTTTTGCTCTGTAGATGACTTTAAGGATAAAGCAATTAATGAGATAAACAAAGTTACATGGATTCCAGCATGGGGTAAAGATAGGATTACTTCCATGGTACGCGATAGAAGTGATTGGTGCATTTCAAGACAAAGAAAATGGGGAGTTCCAATACCAATTTTCTTCTGCGAAGAATGTGGAGAACCTTTAATTGACAAAGGTGTAATGTTACATGTTGCTGATATGTTTAGAGAGTATGGCTCTGACAGTTGGTTTATAAAGGATGCAGATGAAATACTTCCAAAGGGAGTGGTCTGTGATAAATGTGGCAGTCATAAATTTAGAAAAGAAACAGACATTATGGATGTTTGGTTTGATTCAGGTGTTTCTCATGAAGCAGTTTGTGCTCAAAGAAAGGACTTAAAATGGCCAGCTGATTTGTATTTTGAAGGTGCTGATCAATATAGGGGTTGGTTCCAGTCTTCTTTATTGACGTCTGTTGCAACCAGGGGAAAAGCACCTTATAAAACTGTTATTACACATGGTTGGGTAGTTGATGGGGAAGGCAAGAAACAGTCAAAGTCTCAGGGAAACGGGATAGATCCACAAACTATTATAGAACAATATGGTGCTGATATACTAAGACTTTGGGTATCATCTGCCGACTATCATGCAGATATGAGGATTTCTCAAGAGATATTAAAGCAGCTATCAGAGGCATATCGGAAAATAAGGAATACAGCAAGATATATACTTGGAAACTTATATGACTTTGATCCTAACACAGACATGGTTGAATTGAATGAACTTTTACCAATAGATAAGTGGGCTATTGACAAATTAAATAAACTTATTGATAAATGTAAAGACTCATATGAAAAGTTTGAATTTTATCAAGTTTATCATTCTATACGTAAATTTTGTGTAGTAGACATGTCTAATTCTTATCTTGATATATTAAAGGATAGGCTGTATGTTGAGTCAGCGAAAAGTAAATCAAGAAGAGCTGCTCAGACTTCTATATATCTTATACTTAATTCTATGATTAAGCTTTTATCTCCTATTTTAGTTTATACTTCAGAAGAAATATGGAAATATATGCCTCATAGCTCTCAAGATAATGAAGAGTCAATATTATTTAATAATATGCCAGAAACAATAGATATAAGTGTTGATAAAGAATTTGCGGATAAATGGGACAGAATCTTTTTTATCAGGGAAGATGTTCAAAAAGCTTTGGAAGTGGCAAGAAAGAACAAAATTATAGGCTCTTCATTAGAATCTAAAATTATACTCTACTGTAGCGAAGAACTTTATGAGTTTATTATGTCTATAAATGAGGAACTAAAAGAATTGTTTATAGTATCTCAGGTTGAGGTTAAAGTTGGAGATGCTGGTGAATTCAAAGGTGAAATTAATAAAGAGCTGTCAGTAACGGTGCTACATGCTGATGGGAAAAAGTGCAAGCGTTGTTGGAACTTTAGTGATACTGTTGGAAAGAATGGTACAGATAAGAACATTTGCAATCGTTGCGCAGAAATATTAGGAGAGTAATACTATTGATTGCGGTGTGTCTTTTTGATACACCGCTTTTTATTTGAGTGAACGAACAAAGAAGGAGTACTGATTTGATAGTTTCAATAATATTGATAGTTGTTATAATTGGCCTCGACCAAGTTTCTAAACTACTTGTTTGTGAATATGTAAAGCCAGTTGGCAGCATTAGCATTTTATCCAATGTTTTAAGTTTTACTTATGTTGAAAATTATGGAGCGGCATTTGGCATATTAAAAAATGAAAGATGGTTTTTTATAATCGTTTCATTAATTATGATATTAGCATTTATGTATTTACTTTTCTTTAAGAAAGTGAAAAACAAGTGGCTTATTGCATCATCAGTTTTATTGATAGGTGGAGGAGTGGGAAATTTAATAGATAGAATATTTAAAGGGTATGTAATTGACTTTATAAGTTTGTCTTTCTTTAAGCCTGTTTGTAATTTGGCTGATTATTTTATAACAGCTGGAGCGGTTTGCCTTATAATGTATATTGTTTTCTTTTATAAAGAAACTGAGCAGAAAGAAGTGAAGGAGGCTAAATAGATTGGAAACTGTTTTTGATCTTGTGGTAACTGATGAAGATGGGGGACAGAGAATTGACAAATTTATTTCAAGTAATTTAAGTGATGTAAGTAGGTCTTATGCCCAAGAGTTAATAAAGGAAAATAGAGTATTATTTAATGAAGAAATTATAAAAGACAAAAACTATAGAATAGATGCAGGACAGCATATAAAAGTAAGCCTTCCAGAACCCAAGGAATTAGAAGTAAAACCTGAAAATATAAAAATTGATATTGTTTATGAGGATAAAGATATGCTAGTAGTTAATAAACCTAAGGGTATGGTAGTGCATCCTGCTCCAGGAAACTATAGTAGTACGTTAGTAAATGCTCTATTGTATTATTGCAAGGAGGAACTCTCAAGCATAAATGGAGTAATAAGGCCTGGTATAGTACATAGAATTGATAAGGATACAAGCGGACTTCTTATGGTGGCAAAGAATGATTTTTCTCATAGGGAACTAGCTAAGCAGATAAAGGACCATTCTTTCTCACGAGAATATGAAGCAGTAGTGTATGGAATTATAAATCAGGAGAAAGGTGTAATTGATGCGCCTATTGGTAGGCATAAAATTTATAGAAAAAAGATGGCTGTTACAAAAGAGAATTCGAGAGAAGCCTATACAGAATATCGAGTGATAAAAAGGTATAATAATTTTACTCACGTGAGGTTAATACTTAAAACGGGTAGGACTCATCAAATCAGAGTACATATGGCTTATATTGGACATCCAGTTGCGGGGGATGAAGTTTATGGACCTAAAAAAGTTATAAAAGAATTATCAGGACAGTGTTTACATGCTAAGTACGTCGGTTTTATACATCCTAGAACGAAGAAAAGAATAGAAATTGAGAGCGAGTTACCTACATATTTTAAGGATTTTTTAAAAAAAATAGGATCTTAATGTTCTTATATAGAAAGGAGAACGTATGAGAAATAAAACTGTTAATATGGCTGCAGTTATTAATATAGGAGCAAATTTAGTGAAAATGCGGGTTTCTAAGCTTGAGAATGATGAGTTAGTGGATATAGACAATTTAGAAAAACCTATAAACGTAGGACATGAAATATTTAATGATAAAAAGATAAGCTTTGAAACTTTAAGAGAAATATCTAAGATATTAGGAGATTATTCACAAATATGCAAAGAGTATGGAATAACAAACTATAAAGTAATAGCTGATACTCTTTTGAAAGAAGCAGAAAATTGTGATTATGTAATAGATCAATTAAAAATACAGAATAATATGTTAGTTGAAATATTTGAGGATAGACAAGAAAAGAGTCTTATATATTTTGAAATGATAAATAAGATTGAAAAATATTGTCTAAAGGAAACAAAGAACACGCTTTTTTCTTATATAGATGCAGGAAGTATAGGATTAGCGTTGTGTGATGATGGAGATATGTTTTTTTCTCAAAATATAAGTATGGGTACAGTAAAACTTCATGACATATTAGAACCAGTCCAGGAAAAGATTATAGATTTTCACCAAGTACTTGAAGAATATGTAAATAGAATGTTAGAAAGAGTGGAGTTACCTCGTGAAAAAACGAGTATTAAGAATCTAGTTATAAGCTCCGTAGAGCTTGAGTTAATCTCGAGGCTTATGAAAGTTGAGCAAAAAGAAGGAGTTTATGTGATTAAAGCTGATATCATAGAAAAATTTTATAGTGAGATTAATACGCTTACAGCTAGTATGATAAGTAGTAAGTATAATATAACTATGAATGAAGCAGAGATGATTTTTATATCTCTTACAATTTATCTTAGAATATTAAAGCTTACTAATTCAAGGCAGATTATGTGCCCTAAGACTGAGTTATTAGATGCGGTTATAAGGCAATTATTGTCCCCAAAGATGGCTTTGCTTTACGAAGAGCATGTAAGAAGAAGTGCTATAAATTGCGCTAAGACTTTAGCAAAGAAGTTTTATTTTAGCAAGAATCATATAGATTTAACTTATGAATATGCAACTTTAATATTTGATAAAATGAGAAAAATACATGGACTTAATAAAAGGAAAAGGTTATTACTTGAACTAGCAATAGTTTTGCATGAATCAGGATACTATGCAAATTCTAAAGATCCTCGAAGAAGTACTTTTGATATAATAAAAAGCTTTGATCTTTATGGACTTACAGATAGGGATATAATTTTAATGGCAAATATCTCAAATTATAATGAGTTTACGCAACCTAGTAATTTAGATCCAGAATATATAAAATTATCTCAAAAAGAAAAGCTTGCTGTCTCTAAGATGGTTGCAATATTTAGAATTTCTAATGCAATTGATAAATCAAAGAAGCAAAAGTTTAAGTCTGTAAAGGTAAGACTCAAATCTGACAAGCTTACTATTACGGCATCGAGTGATGAGAATGTATATCTAGAAAAATGGGCTATAGATAAATGTGTTCCATTTTTTCAAGAAGTGTTTGGTGTTAAGGTTGAATTCATAGTGAAGACATTACTTTTCTAATATGAGGTGATAAGTTTGAGTGAGAAGGATGAAAAAATATTTCCATATAATAATAGGGAAATAAGTTGGCTGGACTTTAACATGAGAGTTTTAGAAGAGGCATTTAGAAAGGACAATCCTGTAATGGAGAGACTTAAATTTTTATCTATTACCGCCTCTAATTTGGATGAGTTTTTTATGGTGCGAGTAGCAGGACTTATGGAACAAATAAATTCTAATTATAGAGGTAAAGACCCTGCAGGATTGACTCCAAAACAACAGATATCTAAAATAAATGAAAAAGTTAGACTTTTTATTAATAAACAGTATAATTGCTTAAATAAATCTATAAAAACTTCACTGGAGCAAAAAAATATAAAGTTTCTTGATATGGAAAGTTTGAATGAAGAACAAAGAAAACATGTAGATACTTATTTTGATAAAATAATTTTTCCAGTATTAACACCTCTTGCTGTAGACCAAAGTAGACCGTTCCCCTTACTTGCAAATAAGAGCCTTAATATAGCAGTAAAACTTTTTAAGGATGGAAAAACAAACTTTGCTCTGGTACAGGTTCCATCGATATTGTCTAGATTCTTGGAACTGCCATGTAGAAATGGTAGAGAGTTCATTTTAATTGAAAATATTATAATAGATAAACTAGAAAAACTCTTTGATCTTCATAGAATAAAGGCTTGTTGCCAGTTTAGAGTTACTAGGAATTCTGATTTGGAAATAGATGAAGAAGCCCAGGATCTTCTGGCGGAAGTACAACGCTCTATAAAAAAAAGAAAGCGGGGCAAACCAGTAAGACTTGAAATATTAAGAAAATGTGATACCAAAACAAAGAATTTTCTAATTGACATGCTAGATATGGAAAAACAAGATGTTTATGAGCTTGCAGGGCCGCTTGACTTAACGTTTTTAACAAAGTTTGCAAGCCTTGAAGGGTTTGAATCTCTTTGCTTTGATCCCATAATGCCTGTAAATCCCCCTGCTGACTTTTGTGGAGTAAACTCAATTTTTGATGCAATAAAAGAAAAGGATAGACTGGTTGTACATCCATATGAGAGCTTTGATTCAGTAATCAATTTTGTAAAAGAGGCTGCAAATGATGAAAATGTTCTTGCAATTAAGCAGACCTTATATAGAGTAAGTGGTAAGTCTCCAATTATTGAAGCACTTATTAAAGCAGCGGAAAATGGTAAACAAGTTACAGTCTTAGTTGAGCTTAAAGCTAGATTTGATGAAGAGAATAATATAATTTGGGCTAAAAAATTAGAACAAGCTGGGTGCCATGTTATATACGGGCTTTTAGGTCTAAAAACACATTGTAAAATACTATTGGTAGTTAGAAAAGAAGAAAGTGGTATAAGAAGATATGTTCACATGGGAACAGGAAATTACAATGACTCAACAGCGAAAGTTTACACAGATATAGGACTCTTTACCTGCAGTGAGCCATTTGGAATAGATGCTTCGTTTTTATTTAATACTTTAACAGGATATTCAAGGCCACCTGAATATAGGAAGCTGATTACAGCGCCGTTAGAGATGAGATCGTTTTTTGAGGAAATGATAGAAAATGAAATTAAAAATGCTGAAAAAGGTTTACCAAGTGAAATAACGATGAAGGTTAATGCCATAGTTGACAAAGAGGTTATAGGACTTCTTTATAAAGCTTCGCAGAGTGGAGTTAAAGTTAATTTAATTGTAAGGGGAATTTGTAGTCTTATTCCTTCAATAGAAGGCATAAGCGAGAATATAAGAGTTATAAGTATAGTGGGACAGCTATTGGAGCATAGTAGAGTTTATAAATTTTGTTGTGGGGGAAGCCCTAGAGTATTTATAGGTAGCGCCGATTTAATGCCTAGGAACCTTGATAAAAGAGTGGAGCTTATTTTTCCAATAGACAATGAGGAATTGAAGGAAAGAATGATTGACATGCTGGAAATAATGGAAAACGACACTACGAATGCAAGGGTGCAGCTATCGAGTACAGAATATGTAAGAGTTAATAGCCATAAAAAAGAAAAGCTGAATAGTCAAAGGAGATTTGCGCAAATTGCTAAAGAGAGAAAGCAAGATGCAATTAATAAAAATATTCAAAATAATAATATAAATAATTTATTTTAATTCTTTTAGAAATAAAAAAGTATATACTTTAATGATATAATTAATTGGACTATGAGAACTTAAAAGTAAAGAAAGGAGAGTTTCTATGTTTAAGAAGGACTTTATTGAGCGTCAAATAGAAACTATATCTAATACTTTTGCAGCTATACTTTTTGGTAAAGAAAAAGTTAAGTCTATACTTAGTGAAGAAAATGAAAAAGAACAAGATTCCACTACAGCAATGGAAGATGAAATCCTTGAAAGAATGGTAAAAAAGTACATTAAAGATATGGATTTTAACAAGGCAGAGGATATTCTATTTAATTCTATTGAAGCAAACAAAACAGCACAGAAGCTTGAAATAGCATTATTATTTTATAATGAAGTTAATAAGTATAGTGATGATATACTTAAAAAATATGGTTTTTCAAAGGAAGATATAACTAATGGTGTTAATCAATTAAAAGCTTATTATGAGTAATTTGAATATTTTAAGTTGGGAGAAATTTATATGCTAAGGGTTGGAATAAGAGGAGACCAAAAATCGGTAGTAAAGGAAAAAGATACAGCAATAAAAGTTGGTAGTGGTGAGATTGAAGTTTTATCCACACCGTCTATGATTAGCTTGATGGAAAAAACGGCATATGAGAGTGTACAAAACTATATATCTGATGGAACTACAACAGTTGGTGTGTCTATTAGTGTAAAGCATATATGTCCGACTCCTGTTGGAAATGCAATAAGATGTGAATCTGAGCTTATTGAAATAGATGGTAAAAACTTAGTTTTTGAGGTTATGGCCTATGATGATTTTGGCATGATAGGAAAAGGTATTCACGAAAGGAGAATAGTTGACAGCCAATACTTTATGATGAAAGCGTTGTTAAAAAGTTCTGGACATAGTAACTAAATGTAAAATGTTTTTGAAATAAGTCTTTTTATATGGCTTGTGGAGGTATTTTTATGAGTTTAGAGCTTCTTATTTTAATTGTTTTTATACTGCTTTTAGTATGCATTTTGTATATATCGGTTATTGTAAAAAAAAGTGTGGAATGTCTAAATAGAACATACGAGCCAGACGAGATAACAGTTGGAGAGGGCAAGAAATTGGCTTTAATTATCTATCAACCTACAAGACATGGCTCCATAGAAAATATTTCGATGGCAATAGCTGAAGAGCTAGCTCTGAATGATTATAAGGTTATTTTAAATTATCCTTCAAAACTACTTAACTATAGATTAAATGAGTATGACTTAATTTGTTTTGGTGGGGGTGTATATTTTAGTAGGACATCTCCGATTTTGAGTGATTATATATTAAGTAATCCCTGTAAAAATAAAAAGGTACTAGTTTACTTAGTGGGAAGGTTAGTTGATGAAGAAAAAGAAATTAATGAGTTAGCAGTTTTACTAGGAGGAAGCAATAAAGTTTATAAGGCGAAAGTAAAAAAAGATCAAACAAAAGAGGTGAGAAATTTAGTTTCATCTATAATAAAAGAATAAAAAGCTTCTTCAAGATAGCTGTGGGTATAAGACACTAACTATAATGTAAACAAAGTGTATCCCAAAATTCGAAAGATTTTATCCTTTGCGATATCCACCCATGCGTGATAGATTTTTTGACTTTAGATATAGTATGATATAAAACTTTATTTTTGAGGTAAGAACATATGAAGAATGGAGTTAGGCTAGATCCAAATAGTATATAACCAATTCCAGGGTATAAACAAGAGATACATATTAAACCAACAATAAAGCAAACTAATATAATTGTAGGTGATTTTACCCATATTGCTGACTCTGAATTTGAAAGTCATATTAGACACCATTATGATTTTAATGGTGACAAATTGATCATCGGGAAGTTCTGTTAAATTGCAGTAGGAGTAGAGTTTATTATGAATGGTGCAAATCATCAAATGAACTCAGTTTCCACATTCGCTTTCTACACAATTGAAGGGTGGAATATGGAACCTCCTGTACTGGTTGACTTACCGCTTAAAGGCAATACTGTAATTAGAAACGATGTATGGATTTGACAAAATGAAGTAATTCTACCTGGTGTGAATATTGGTGATGGTGCGATTATTGGAGCTAACAGTGTGGTTGGAAGGAATATTTCACCGTATACTGTTTTAGTGGGGAACCCTGCGAAAGAAATTCGCAAGCGTTTTGATAACGAATTGATTGAGATGTTGCTTACGCTAAAGTGGTGAGGTAGGTCGATCGAAGAAATTGATA
Organism: uncultured Clostridia bacterium; assembly: GCA_944385105.1. Classification (GTDB taxonomy): domain Bacteria; phylum Bacillota; class Clostridia; order Oscillospirales; family Acutalibacteraceae; genus CAG-557. The sequence continues at coordinate 8,813 of CALWVR010000014.1, read as the reverse complement.
GGCCGATTCCCTTGTTAACAAGCAGCAACTTAGAGAAAGTTAAGGCAGAAATAAAATTGCTCCTGGAAAAGAGATGAAGACTTTTTAGGAGCGAAGGATTGTGCTTCTATACTTTTATATTGGAAGTGACGTGTGTCATGGAATTTTATCAAAGTGGTTATCCCTTTTTACTTACCTAAAAGAGATATGCACTATTGAATTGCCAACAGTAAGTTTGAAAAGTACAATGTTAAAAATAAGCATCCGTATGATTGTAGCTATACGGATGCTTAACTGTTTTATAATGAACGGAATTTTACATACTCTCAGGTACACTTATTTTAAACATTGTAAGAATATTGCTTATTACAGTCTTTACACATAGACAAAGGCTAATTCTGGCTTGCATTAAACTTTCATCATTACAGTTAACCCTACATGTATTATAAAACTTATGAAATAAAGTGGCTACATCAATAACATAACGCGTAATACGAGCAGGATTATAACTTTTAGCGGATTCAATAATTTCGTTTGTGTATGCTGCTAAGTGACGAATGAGATCCTTTTCTTCATCTGAGTTTAGTAATAATAGTTCCTCTTTTGTGCAAGACCTTGGTTTAATATTTTCCTTGTTTAGATTTTTTAATATACTACAGATTCTAGCATGAGCATATTGAACATAGTATACAGGATTTTGAGCTTCTTGTTTTACGGCTAAGTCTAAGTCAAACTCCATTTGTGCTGTAGGCTCGCGCATATTGAAGATGAACCTGGCAGCATCTACGGAAACCTCATCTAATAAGTCAGATAATTGAATTGCCTTACCGGTTCTTTTACTCATACGAACAACTTCACCATTTCTTACAAGCCTTACAAGTTGCATTAGCACAATTTCAAGTTTATCACCGTCAAGACTTATAGCATCCATAGCTCTTTTCATACGCGCTACGTGTCCGTGATGATCAGCCCCCCAGACATCAATGCATATATCAAAGCCGCGCTTTAAAAATTTATTTCTGTGGTATGCAATGTCTGCAGCAAAGTATGTTGGAACTCCATTCTTTCTAATAAGAACTTCGTCTTTTTCAGAACCGAAGCTAGTTGCTTTGTACCATAAAGCTCCGTCTTTTTCATATGTCAAACCATTATTCTTTAAAATTTCAATGGTGTCTTTGACTTCTCCATCTTTATGCAATTCACTTTCATAGAACCATTTGTCAAATTCTATTCTATACTTTTTTAAGTCAGATTTCATTTTCTCTATGTTTTTAGGTAAAGCAAAATCTACAAGTGCTTTTCTCCTTACCTCAGTGTCAACCTTTAAATATGAGTCACCGTATAGATTAGCAAATTCTTGGGCTCTTTCTTTTATATCTTCACCATGATAACTGTCTTCGGGTAGAGGATAAGACTCTTCTCCCTTAAAGATTTGGAGATATCTTGTTTCTAGAGACAAAGCAAATTTCTCAATTTGATTTCCCGCATCGTTTATATAAAATTCTCTTTTTACATTGTATCCAGCAATATCTAATACAGATGCAAGACAGTCACCAAGAGCTCCGCCCCTAGCGTTGCCCATGTGCATAGGACCAGTAGGATTTGCGGATACAAATTCAACCATAACTTTCTGATTTTTACCAAAATTAGAACGACCGTAATTTTCCTTAAGACTTAATATGTCTTCTACTATAGAAGAATAGAATTCTTTTGATAAGAAGAAATTTATAAATCCAGGACCAGCAATCTCAAGTTTGTTAAACATACTATCATTTAAATTTATAGACTGCTTTATTGCTTGGGCTATTTTTATAGGTGAACATTTAAATTCTTTAGCCGAAGCCATGGCAACATTACTTGAGTAATCACCATGTAGCTTGTCTGCAGGAACTTCTATGTTGAATTCTGGTATGTCTCCCTTAGGTATTAAACCAGAAGATATGGCACTATTTATAGCCTCTATAATTGCTTTTCTTAAATTATCTACTATATTATTCACTATTTTAGACATTATTTTACCTCCTTGATATTAATAAGAACTTCATTTTTGCTAAGATGTTGCGTGTTGACGTCCAAAGAATAAACTAATTTAATTTGTCCGCCTGATTCATTTAGCTTATACTTTATATCATGAGTAAACACTCCAATAAAAAGCTCTCCATATATAGTACCGTAATGGCCGACCTTACGAGTACCTTTTTCTAATATTAATTTAGATTGTTGGTTACTAGATTTTGTTAGAATAGCGGTATTATTAGATATTTCAATATTAGATTCAGTTTTTAATGAAGGGTTATCTTTATCGTACTCATTATACTTAATATATGTAGTACCGTTTGTAACCTTATATTCACAAGGGAGTAAGAGCTCGATATCTTCTACTCTTCCGTTTATAGTTTGTTTGTTGTGTATTGAAACAATATATTCTTTTTCCATTTCTAGACTTCCTTTTTCTAAATAGTATAAGAATCAATATCAACAATTTTTACATCTTGATTTATATTTCTTCCAAGAAATAGACTTGCTGTTTTAGAGAATCCCTCAACTGTGTCGCTCACAAAGAAGGAACAAACTCCTTTTGTATTTCTTGTGCTTATATAGTCCAAAGAGTAAAGGAGATTGGCAGCGAAGAGTGCGGTTTCACTGCCTGAATCTATTAATTTTACAGTTGGTCCCATAACTTTTGATATAAGTTTTTTTATAATTGGATAATGTGTACATCCAAGTATAAGAGTGTCTATTCCTTTTTCTCGTAATGAGTATAGGTATTTTTCTGCAATTATTAAGGCAGCTTTATCGTTGTCTTTTATAAATCCATTTTCCACGAGGGGAACAAACATAGGGCAATCTTGCTCAAACACATTGAATGATGAATTTATTTTTTTCAGTGCATGTTTATAAGCCCCGCTTTTTATTGTAGCGGTAGTCCCTATGATTCCGATTTTTCCGTTTTTAGTAGAAGCAGAAGCGGCCATTGCTGTAGGTTCTACTACCCCAGTAAATGGAATATCAATATTGACATTGCTTCCCCCAATTATGGAACTTACAGTACCACAAGCTGCGATTATCATTTTTACATTCATAGATTTTAAAAATTCTATATCCTGTATAGCGTATTTTAATATAGTGTCTCTACTTTTGCTTCCGTAGGGAACTCTTCCGGTATCACCAAAATAAATTATGTTTTCATTGGGCAAAATATTTAAGAGTTCTTTTACAGCAGTAAGACCACCTAACCCTGAATCAAATATTCCAATGGGCCTATTTTTCATTTTACAAAGTCCTTTCCAAAGCAAGGTTAATTAGATTGTCAATAAGTGTAGTACAGTCGATGCCAGAAGCGCCAAAAAGTTTTGGATACATGCTTATTGACGTAAATCCTGGGAATGTATTAATTTCATTTAATAAAATATTGTTTGTTTCCTTCTGTATAAAAAAATCTACTCTTGATAAACCAGAACATCCCATAGCTTTGTAAGCTTTAATAGCAATTTCTCTGAGATTTTTAGAAACTTGGCTATCTATATGTGCAGGAATGTATAATTTTGAGTTTTCACTTTGATACTTTGCTTCATAGTCGTAAAATTCATTTGATGGTGCAATTTCACCTACAATTGAAGATATAGGATTATCATTTCCAAGTATGGCACATTCTACTTCCTGCCCTTCAATGTTTTCTTCAATAAGAACACGGCTATCTTCTTTTATAGCTATTTTTATAGCGTCTATTAGTTCAGAGCGGTTATTGGCTTTACTTACGCCTACCGACGAGCCGGCACTAGAAGGTTTTACAAACATTGGATAATTACCTATGTTAGTTTCAATAGCTTCTATGCAAAGTTCTTTATCTTTGTTAAAATCAAACGCAGTTGTGTAGGTGAATTTAGCTTTTTGTATTCCACAGTGTGTTAATATAATATTGGTATCTATTTTATCCATGCATGTAGCAGACGATAATAAGTCGCAACCGACAAAAGGAATTTTTGCAAGTTGTAGTAGCCCTTGTATAGTACCATCTTCTCCATTTTTTCCATGTAAAACAGGGATGACAGCGTCAACTTTTATTATGGAATAATTGTCATCTTTTAAAACGATTATCCCCTGGGTTGATGTATCTGGAGAAATAAATGCAGGGAGATTGTCGTGTCTATTTTCCCAACTGCCATTTATGATACTTTTTATATTTCCGTTACATAAGTACCATTTACCAGACTTTGTGATCCCAATTAATATTACATTATATTTTTCTCGGTTGATGTTTTCGATTATGCATGAGGCAGAACGTCGAGATACCTCATGCTCAGAAGAAGCACCTCCGAAAATAATAGCGATGTTTTTTTTACTCATAAGAAAGCCTCCAAAGTAATTTAAAATTATCGGTATTTAGCATACCTATAATATGTAATATTAACATATTGAGTTATTTGGTGCAAATTTTATTTAAAAGTTTAAACTTTAGTAATGGTAAATTCGTAATAAATATGTTAAAATTAAAAAAGTTTATTAATAGGAGTGAAATAATTGGAAAATAAGGCTTTTAAAATAATAGAGGAAAAGCTTTCAGAGGCTTTATTAAAAAATGGTTTTAACTTAGAGAAAAAAGAAAATAATTTAATTTTTTCAAATGGACAAAATTTTTATATGGTAAGTTTTGATTCTTCTAGAAAAAGGTTTGATTTGTTTTTAAGCTCAGAAAATGAAGAAAATAAAAAATCATTGTCAGCTTGGCTTTTTGATCCAGCTACTGATAATGAGCAACAGGCTAATGACATAGCAAATGATTTTGTACAGTGTGTAACTAGGGGAAAGAATGTTAAGATAGTAAGGACGCAAAAGAAGAAGTCAGACGATGATAATAACGTTAGTCCACTCTTTCTTATGAATAGGCTTGCAAATCTATTTCCAGAATTGAGAGAGGACATAAAGGAAGAGAAAGATAGCTATGCTAGTTTTAGAGGTGTAACCTTTGCAAAGGAGAAGGTTTTACCAATAATAGAGCCTATTTTAAATGGAAGAGATAACCAGGAAAAACTAAAAAAGCTATGTGCAATTTTTAATAATGCCTATCTTTCAGGAGACCTTGATACAAGAGGAATAGTAACTATAATTTTCTTAAATTCTATTGATGATGAGAGCGCAAGAAAAGTGGTGGAAAAGGAATTAAATGATGAGTTGAGAAAAGCAGCCATAGAGGCTAAGAAGCTTAAGGGCAAAAAAATAAAGCCGGAAAAACTTAAGAAAAAAAGGACTTTTATTTCAGATACACTAAATTCAGCTAATAGAAATTAATAAAAGTACTTGACTAATTATATAATATTATGGTATAGTGTATATACCTCGAAGAGGGCTGATTTGTTGTGTCCTCAATAGAGGGAGGCTAAAAATTTCCGATATAAGCGGGAGGTGCCGTCATGCGAGTAAAAATTACATTAGCCTGCACAGAGTGCAAACAACGCAACTACAACACAATGAAAAATAAGAAGAATGATCCGGACAGGCTTGAAATGAACAAGTACTGTAGATTCTGCAAAAGACATACTTTGCATAAAGAAACCAAATAATTTTTTGGACGGAAGGGGTAAAAGTAATGGCTAAGAAAAAGAATGCTGAGAAAAAACCCAATATCATTCAGAGAGTAGGAAAGTTTTTCAAAGATTGTAAAAGCGAAATGAAAAAAATAGTTTGGCCAACTATGAGAGTTACTTTTAAAAATACGGGAATAGTTTTGTCATCAATAATTGTTAGTGCTATTTTCATAGGAGCTCTTGATTTTGGATTAACCAAACTTCTTAGTACTATAATGAGTATAGCTGAATAGACATTCGGAGGAAAACTATGCCAGAAGAAGCAAAATGGTACATTGTGCATACTTATTCGGGGTATGAAAACAAGGTTGCATCTAACCTTGAAAAAACTGTAGAGAATAGAGGACTTAGTGATTTAATTCAAAAAGTTTATGTTCCTACAGAGATTGTTACAGAGATCAAAGATAGCAAAAAACGCGAGGTTGAACGTAAGATTTTTCCAAGTTATGTGATTGTTAAGATGATATTAACAGATGAATCATGGTATATAGTGAGAAATATTCGAGGCTGTACAGGGTTTGTTGGTCCTTCATCTAAACCTATTCCTTTAACGGATGAAGAAGTTAAGCGTTTGGGAATAGAAAGTAAACATGTGGAAGTATCTTATAATGTAGGCGATAGCGTTGTCATTATCGATGGTCCGCTTGAAAACAATGTAGGTATTGTTGAAGAACTCGACACCGAAAAAAATTATGTCAGAGTTAATGTTTCTATGTTTGGGCGAAAGACTCCAGTGGAACTGGAATTAGATCAAGTTCAAATAGTAGAATAATTATAATAGATAATTCTATTATAAGGGGCGTAAGCCCTATGTGGGAGGAAATAATCCGATTTTACCACTGAATGGGGAGGAAAATGATGAAGCACGGTAAGAAATATATCGATAGTGCAAAATTAATCGATAAGTCAAAACTTTATGAAAACAGTGAAGCTATGGAAGCGTGCGTTAAATCAGCAACTGCTAAATTTGATGAGACTGTAGAAGTTCATGTAAAATTAGGTGTTGACTCACGTCATGCTGATCAACAAGTACGAGGAGCCATAGTGTTGCCTAATGGAACTGGAAAAAAAGTTAGAGTATTAGCTATATGCAAAGGTGAAAATGTAAAGTTAGCCGAAGGAGCTGGAGCGGACTTTGTTGGTGCAGAGGAAATGACAAACAAAATCCAAAAAGAAGGCTGGATGGATTTTGATGTTCTTATAACGACTCCAGACATGATGGGACTTGTAGGACGCTTAGGTAAGATTTTAGGTCCAAGAGGGCTTATGCCAAATCCTAAGGCAGGAACTGTTACAGCAGATATAGCTAAGGCTATTAAAGAGGCAAAAGCAGGAAAGATTGAGTATCGTCTTGACAAAACAAATATAATTCATTGCCCGATAGGAAAGGTATCTTTTGGGAAAGATAAGCTTTTAGAAAATTTTGATGCTTTATTAGGAGCAATTGTTAAAGCTAAACCGGCTGCGGCAAAAGGTCAATATATAAAATCATGTGTTATTTCTACGACTATGGGTCCAGGGATCAAGATGAATCCTAATAAAGTTGGTGTTTAATAAAAAGACAGTTTTTAACTGTCTTTTTTGTTTTTATATAATAAAAAATATCATTTTATTTATAAAATATATTATTAAAGCCTAATCTTATGTGTATTTTGCTATAATTTTACTATAAGAACTATAGAATATATAAAAAATAAGTTATAATATGGAATTTATATATAAAAAATATTGACACAATAAAAAAAATATGCTAATCTTATAAAAAGAGAATATATTATATAGAGGAGGTATTTTATGAAGACATTAGGAAAAGTTTTATGTGTAGTAGCAGGCATCTTATTTATAGGAATAGGCGGATATATGCTTTTTCACCCAGGAATAACTTTAGTTACACTTTCATTAATTTTAGGCATATCAACATTAATATATGGAATATTTGCTATTGTTTCTTATGCAGCACACAAAAAAGATGGGACAGCTTCCGGACTACTTTTATTTGATGGAATTGTAAGCGTTATATTTGGTTGCTTACTGTTTTCCCATTATTTCTTTGCTTTCTTCACATTCTTAATTCCATATATGTTTAGCTTCTGGGTTCTTCTAAGGGGAGTTTCAGTATTTATAAATTCTTTGGAGCTAAAAAAGATAGGTGGAAGCCAATGGGGATGGTTGTGTGCTTTGGGTGTTATAACTATAATATTTGGAATGCTTACTATTTTCGAGCCGCTATTGACAGCATTGTTAATAAGCGTAATTTTAGGAACATGTTTAATATTCTATGGAATCATGGCAATAGTTCAACCTTTTACAATGGAAGAATAAAGTAGTATATAGTATTTAAACTTTTATAATTATTGGACTGGTGAATATGTATTTATAAAATCAGTCCAATAATTCTAAGTTGTTATAAAATATATTGAAAAAATAATCTTTAAATGTAGAAAGTAAATTGTTAGATGGAGGTAAAAATCAATGAAGGATTACTGGAAAATATTAGATGAGGCTACAGAACTAGCGATGAAAGACTTAGATTTTAGAAAAAGATTGCTTGAAGATGCAAATAAAGCTATAAAGGAAAGACTGAATGAAGATTTGCCGGCTAAGGCTATATTTCATGAAAGTGATCCAAAGCACTTAGTATTTGTATTACCATTAAAGGAAGAAATTGTACAAGAGTTAGAAGAACTAGATGAAGACTCACTAGAGAGTGTTTCAGGAGGAAAGGGTGGTAGTAGTACTCCTTCAGGTAATCCACCTAGCATTCCGACAGTGGCATATGCATGTTATCCTAAAGGTCCTGAAAGTCTAAAATAAGTAATGTAGAAGTGTGAAAAATTTAGTTAAGTTTAAGATTTAGAGATTTTAACTTAAGACTTAGTTAATATAAAAAAGAAAAGGATACTAGAAAAAGAAAAAAGCGCATTAGCAATTAGTTGGGTAGATATATAACAAAAAACTACCCAATTAATTATAAATTTTTGTAAAATACGCGCGGGGGGGTATTTGCTAAGCGCTGCAAATAAGGAATTAAATGGAGGAAAGAAAAATGAAAAATTATTGGAAGGTATTAGAAGAAGCTACGGATGTAGCGATGAAAGACTTGGATTTTAGAAAAAGATTGCTTGAAGATGCAAATAAAGCTATAAAGGAAAGACTGAATGAAGATTTGCCGGCTAAGGCTATATTTCATGAAAGTGATCCAAAGCACTTAGTATTTGTATTGCCTTTAAAAGAAAGAATTGTACAAGA
>CALWVR010000013.1 GCA_944385105.1 uncultured Clostridia bacterium | reverse complement strand
AATGGAAAGAAAGAATAAAGAAATTGGATGGTCTCTTCTTCGGTCATTTCGGGGAAGAATTTATTCAGACAGGTCTTTACCGCATGAATAGCATCTTTATATGCTTCTTTGAACTCAACTAGTCGTTCGATTCTGCTGTTTTCTTCCAAATCATACATATTCATTGATAATAGTTTTAACAACCTTTGTTTATGTTCAATCGTATGAGCAAGCGCACTTGCAAATTGATCCTTTGTCATTTTGTTGCTATCCCTAATCTCTTCTATTTCTCTTGTCCATTTTTCATATTCTCTTTTAAACAAAGCTAAGAATATTTCTTCTTTCGTCTCAAAATAATTATAAATAGATGGGCGAGAAAAAGTTGTTTGTTCACTTATTAATTTTATCGTTATATCTTTAAAGTGGTATTTATCATACAACATTTCACAAGCAGTAATAATTTCTTCTTTTCTCAAATCAGAATATTCTTTTTGCACATGAGGTCTCCTTCCTTCTGACATCGTTCCAGCTATAATTTAATTATATTTTATTTCTGACGTTGTGTCAATTGTTTTGCTAAAATTTCTCACAAAAAAATGTAGATCCATCTTATCTACATTTTTAGAAATCCTAATCCAATGTTATTAGTTCGTATTCACGAGATCCAACGCCTAAATCTGCGGCTGCTTCTACTGTATGAACTCCATGAAGAGATTCGATTCTTTCAATTAATTTATCTTTTCCTGGGTCTGTTGAATTATAAACGAGATCTAGGCAGGCCTGATCAATGGCAACCGGGTCTAAACTCGCAAAAATTCCAATATCTTGCATACATGGTGCAGAAGCATTTCCATCACAGTCGCAATCCCGAGAGATATTTTTCATAACGTTGATATAAGCAGCATTTCCCTTAAAATAATTGACAACGCTAGAAGCCGCATCGGCCATTGCTTCCAAAAATTTATCTTGCTCTGGTAAGTTATTAAATAATTGATACTGATCATTCGTAACTCCTGCGGTGTGAATAAGAGTTTTTCCAGCAGAAGATGCACAACCGATAGAAAGTTGCTTTAATGCTCCACCGTATCCTCCCATAGCATGACCTTTAAAGTGAGATAGTACTAATAAAGAATCGTAGTTTGCTAAATTTTTTCCAACATAATTCTTCTTTAATACTTTCCCATTTGGTATATCAAGTTCCATATCAGGTCCTTCGGCATCCATTAAATCAAATGGAAAATATTTCGTCCACTCATGTTCTTCAATTAACTTACGATGTTTTTCGGTTGTATTTCTAGCTCCTTCATAAGCCGTATTACACTCTACCACCGTACCATTTACATGCTTTACAATACCTTGAACAAATTCTGGTCTTAAATAGTTTTGATTTCCCTTTTCTCCAGAATGCATTTTTACTGCGACTTTTCCTTCTAACTTTTTCCCTAAAGCCTCATATATTCTTATGATATTTTCTGGTGTAATCTCCTTTATAAAATATACTTTTGATTTTTCCATTTTTTCTTCCTCCCTTACCTTTTTATTATTACCTTATTTTATTTTTTCCATCCAACAATCGATTTCTTTTTGAGAAGTCAACATTTTATCTCGTTCTCCTTCTTTTTCGGAAAATACCAAATTTAACTCTCCCTTGATATTGGAATTGGGTAGTAATGTTCGGTAATCTTCAAAACAGTGACCGAGCCAACCTGCGTTGCAACTAGCTACTATCACATCTTTGTTGGATAAATCATAATCTTTTAAGAATTTTTTCATAACAGGACTAATGCCATACCACCATGTACAAGTAATTAACACGACTTTTTGGTACTTCGATAAATCTGTTTGGATATCTTTTATTTCTACATCTCGTTTGATATCGTTGTTTTGCCACTCTGCTACGACTTCATCATAGTCGGTAGAAAAAGGAATTTTCGGTTCCAACTCTAATAAGTCCGCACCTAGTTTATCCTTTACATAATTGGCAACTTTTTTGCTGTTACCCGTAAAGCTATAATAAATCACTAATGTGTCTGTCATATTATCCCCCTTTCTATCACAAATTTTTCTTCTAAACGTTCGACAAAGAAACGTTGGGTCGGATGAATATATTCTTTGGCTTCTTTCAAAGAAAACCAGCGAATCTCGTTCATCTCGGGAAATTCTTTGGTTTGGTTTGAGTTTTTCGGCCATTCCAATGAGAATGTATTGCTCTTAAAACAAGACAAATCTCCATCGTAATAAGCATAGAACATAATAACTAGTTTGTTCCTACTCACCTTTTTGGAAGCAAGATAGAAGATATCAGAAGAAACTTTTAAATTTGTTTCCTCTTCCACTTCTCGTTTTGCTGCAGCAAGTACACTTTCATTCTCTTCAACAATTCCTTTCGTAAGCGACCAAGCCCCTTTGTCTTGATTTTGCCAATAGGGCCCTCCAAAATGTGCTAACAGGACAAAATACTCATCCTTTTCTTTTTTATATAAGTTGTGTTAAAGAAAATGACTGATAAACATTATCAATGATATTCAGCATAAGCTATATTTAAATCAATAGGCATAGGAATTTGAAATATGCTATTTGATTTAATATAATTATTATCAATAATAATATTTTTATAAGATTCGATTTTTAACTTCTTTAATTCGAATCTTTTTTTCATCATAAATATGTAGGCAAACCAATTTAAGTATTGTTGTAAATGTCTAGTTGATACCCCACGAAACTTTGATAGCCAAGTTTCTAATTGAGAATGAACTCCATTTATTTCAGCAATATTATATATACCATCACTATGAAATTGAGATGGTATTGCAATCAGCTTTATGTTATGGCTTTTACAAAATTCTTGATAAGCACTTACACTATCAGCAATAATTGTTTTAACATTTCCTAAATGTGGAGCTATATTATCTTCTAACATTTTTGTTGTACCTCTACCAAGCCCACCAATCTTAAAAAACAAATTATCATTTTCATCTATAACTGAAATTACACATACTTGATGATGACTTATTCCTCTAGTAGAATTTCCTTTAGATGTTCTTTTCTTTGAAAATCTTGGCATATTTTTTGGCTTTGTTCCTTTTAAATTAATTTTAAAATACTTTTCATCCGATTGAGCACTATTTTCTAATTGAACATTTTTAATGTAATTATCTAAAGCAAATAATACTTTATGTCTTAATTGAAATGAAGTTGGTACTGAAATATTATTTTCTTCAGCAATTCTTCGAATACTAAAACCATCTAGAAGATTGTCTATAATGTTCTTCCAAACGTCAAATGATAACTTACTATGGTAAGTTATTGTTCCAGTTGTTTCTGACGTTGTACGTTTACATCCAGAGCAAATATATTTTTGAATGCCTGTTTTCGTTTTACCATTTTTATATAAAATACATCCACATTCATTGCAACATCTATTTCCTGTTTGATTGTTTGAGATTATTTTTGAATTAGAATTTTTATGATTAATTAATTCTGTTAAGTTTTCTAATAAATAGTTTTTAAATTCGATTATTGTAATTGGATCTAAATCTTTGATTAAGTCTTCTATTTTCATACGAATAAAATATCCTTAATCAGTTAGTCTAAATCTTTATATTTATCGCCAAATAAAAACTATAGATAGACTAACTGATTAAGGATACTTCCTTTCTATAATTTTTATTTGGCATACCTATTATATCATATTTTTTTTATTTATCAGTTATTTTCTTTAACATAACTATTATAAAAATAAAAAGTCAATCATTAAAATATTGTATTTCAACAAATAAAATCTTAATAACTTTAATTAAGCGATTAAAATGGAGAATAAAAATTTAAATTTTAAATTCGTAACATTATTCAAACAAAAATGGAGCCTTTCGCCTCCTTCAGTAGGCAAAGTTGTTTAGTCATTTTTTGTATTAAAACTTCCTTTTTCTTTGTTTTTCACCTGTTTTAATTTAATTTATATTAAAGAAAATTAAATATAATTAAGAAAAA
>CALWVR010000012.1 GCA_944385105.1 uncultured Clostridia bacterium | reverse complement strand
CAGTACTGCCTGTATTCTGCGTACATCCCAGCGTATTTGCTGACCAAAAGCCTGTATATGTAGTATCTCCAGTCTCTTCGTCCATTTGTGGAATAAATTCATCCGATATAATTAAATATTGTTCATAGCTGCCCCCCACTCCTGTATTACTACTTAACTTGATTTTATTTGCATCAAATTTTAACTTGAAACCTACCGCTGTAGTCTTAACGTTATGCAGATAAACATCAGCGTAAAATATCTTTTTTTCGGAATTTGTTTCCTCGTCGCTGTCTCTAAATTCTATCTTTATGCTTCCATTTACTGTTTCTTCACCTTCTGCATATATCGATACATTTAAACTCGTTGTTATTATCAATGCTACTACTAGTAGCATTGATAATAACCTTTTTATTTTTTCCATCTAGTTCTCCCCTTTTAATTAATTATTTTCCTCTAGTTTGTTTCTTCTGCTTGCTCCGTATTTGTTGGTTTGTAACATTGCTTTAATACAGAATAACTTAATAAATTATTATAGCCAAGTCCCATAGCGTCTGCCGGTAAGTTATTTCCGTATTTTCCATAGGTTTGCTTTAAAATCTCGTAATCATCCTCATTTACTTTGCCATCGCCATTGAAGTCGCCAGGTAATACCCAAATTGCATATAAAGTTAATTTTTTGCCTCCATTTTCATTAGCTGAACCCGATCCATTCTCTTTTTCATAAGCACTAACAAGTTGATAAGCATCTACCTCAGCTCCGGGTTCAAGCCATGTGCCTGTACCATCTGATTTTGTATTCCATTTATAGAACATTTTTTCTTCACAATTTTTTGCAATGGCTGTTCTATTTAGCATATCAAATAGTCCCTGCACTGCCATTTGATCGTCTATCTTTCCAATTAACATTTTAACTGTTGGATTTTGATCTATATTATTCTCACCTTGAGTAGAAGGAATGCCGAATTCATCAGTAACGGCATAAATTCCATTATTATCTAAAACATAAAGTACTTCTTTATTTGCAAAAGCGGCTTCTGTGCCATCATTTAGATCAAAAGTAACATAACAATTCATAAAACCCGAAGTTGCTACAAACTCACTAAATGAGGAAACTGTTAATTTCAAGAGTCCATTACCTATTGCTTCAAGAGTTCCATCTTTTATGCTGAAATATTCCTTTGTTCCATCGTCTTTAAAGTGAATATATGTAACATCAAAACCAAAATCTATCAAAAATTGATCAATAGGACTTGGAACTATAAGTGTTACACTTTTATCCTGCTCTGGTTCATACTTTTCTTCATCTAATACTCCATCTTCATTTACATATACAGTAGCCAATGAAATGTCGAAAGAAACCAGTGCTGATCCGCTACTTAACACTTCATCTAACTCTTCGTCCTGACCTAGAAGGTCTTCCTCAACTATTTCTTTAGGCGCAACATTAAGTTTTATATTCCAATCAAGCTCGCTACCATCTGCAGCTGAAACTGAGACATTGTTGGTAGTATCTTTATGATTTGCTTGTGCAAGTGCATCTTTAACAATTTCAACTTGTGCCTTTGCATTTTCATCCAAATCAGTAGTATTATTATTCAAATATAAAGAAACCGTTTCAACTGCTTGTGTGTAAGTTTCTTTGTTTTCTGTCTTTCCTAAAGTTTCTGCTATAGCAGCAGTCTTGTCCTCGGGTGACATGTTATTTATGGCTTCCTCGTCCTTACTAGAATCACTAGCTTGTATTAATGTAACCGCACTTAAATCACTGCTTGTAATCTCTTCTATTTTTTCCACAACACTTTTCCATATTGCATAAAGTGTTACTTCTTGTGCATTCATTAAATCTTCATCTGTAATTTTCGTCTGTTCTCCTTCTGAGCTTGATGTTCTACTCCATGCGCTAAATAACTTATTATTATCATCATTAATAGGTTCATATGTTTTTCTATCATAACCAGATATATAATCCTTGATTTTTGCATTATATGGAACAGCTATATCTTCTGGTGTACCATTTCTAAATTTACCGCCATCTGCGTCAAACTTTAATGACATTGAAGGTTTTACAGTTACAGTCATATTTCCCAAGTCATTGCTTAAAGTATATTCATATGTAAAACTTTCATCATAATCTGTTCCTGAATTCCAAGTAACCAATCCTGTTATTGAATTATAGCTACTGCTACCATCTGTTAAACCACTTACATTTACTAGATTTTCTGGCAATTGAACCTGCCATTGATCACTTTCATCTTTACTTAAAATAACATTTGTAGTTTGATTTTCACAAGTACATTCTTTAAGCACTTCAAAGCCTGATAAATCTAATTTTTGTAAATTATTATTATCACATTTTAAATTTTCTAAATTTGCAAAGTACTTAATACCCTCAAGGCTCTTTATTGCCTTACCGCTTACATCTAATTGACTAACAGTTAATAGCATTTGCTGATGATTTGCTGTAATCAATGAGTTTTCTGATATTCCTACTTCAGTTGCAAGTACTGTATTAATAACAAAACTTCTAAAGTTTACGTCAGTAAAAACTTCCTTAAAGGTATGACCCTCTATTGTCTCAACCCAGTCAGCTTTTAATTCACAGCCATCACCATTAAGTGATTCACATGTTGGTCTCCAAGCAACAAATATGTAGGAACCACTATCCACTGCATAGTTTGAATTATTGGTTATCTCACTGCATATATCGCTAGTTTGAGTTTTAACTTTATATAAAACTGTCTTATTGTCAGTTTCACCTGTAGTTGTAAACGTTCCTCCATTAACGTTTAGTACAACTGGAACCATGGAGTATACATTCACCTGCATGGTAAGGTTACCATTATGTGTGTCACAATTATAAGTAAAGTTATCAACCTCACTACTGTCATTCCATGTTACGTTCCCTGTTTCACTTGAATATTGGCTAACTATTGAATCTCCTTCAGCCATTGGTATTCCTTGACCTAATAAAACTGTATAAGTTGAATCACCCTCGTTTTTAGACACTTCTAGGTAAAGATTTTGTGGACCTAGTGTTGTCGTTGTTAATTTTGTATTAGAAGATAAGTCTATTTTATTTATAGCATTATTGCTACAGTTTAAATTAGTTAACTCTGGGTTATTAGATAAATCGAGAACCTCTAACTTATTGTCTTGACACTCTAAGAGATTTAGTTTAGTATTCTTCGATACATCTAGTGTATTAAGATTATTGCTATAACATAATAAATTGGTAAGCTCTGTACACTTTGATACATCTAATTCATTTAATCCACAACTATCAATTGTGAGCCTATTTATAATAGGTGCTTCTCCCAAAATTAAATTTTTAATTGGATTAGATGAACATCCTAGATATTTTAAAGTGTTGATTTTACTTACATCTAATTCTGTAATACTATTTCCTTTACATTCTAATGTTATTAAATTTTCAAAATTTGATAAACCTGATAAATCTGATATGCTTTTATTAGAAATATTAAGATATGTAGTGTTTCTAATAGCATCCATGTATTCTTGTGTAAAATTTTCGCCCTCTGCAGGTTCTGTTTTTCCAAAGATAGATGAATATATATAACTTCTAAAGTTATTGTCTATAAAAACATCAGAAACAGGTATATCCTCATTCATTGTGCTGCTGAATCTTCTCCATTTAGCATAGACAGTTAAATCTTGTGCAGGCATAACCTTAGTAGTATTTAACGTTTTTTCCCCAGCAACATCCTCTGCCCAACCATTTAGCTTATACTCAGGGCGAGTAATAGCTGAAGTACCATATTTGCTTTCAATTGCAGCTATAATTCTTTCATCGGTTTTAACTTCTAATGTTAAGCTTTCTTGAGAAGGTTGATTTTCGTCACTAGTGTCTACGTTTGATAAAAGGGTTAAGGTATGGGTATCTGCCTCCCATTGTGCAAATAGTGTCATGTCTCTTGCCAACATAGTAGTCTCATCTGTGATTGGCCTTTTTCCTAAGGAATCTAAAGTCCATCCTTTAAAGGTATAGCCTGGTCTTGTTGCAGAAATTTGGTTTTCATCAATTACTTCTTTAAGCAAATGATTCTCTACGACTTTTAGTTTTCCGTTTTCTAGCACGCTGCTTGTATCTGTGCCGCCATTTACAGTAAGTTGTGCAGCGTTATCTCCTGAGTAGTTAAGGTCAAAGGTCAAGCCTATTCGTGAATTCCATACAGTGTAAACATTTAATCCATACTTGCCCATTACATCAACATCTGGTTCCTTGACCCATTCAACAAAGTCTGCCGTATTAAGCTGCACTTCATATATTCCTTCATTAGCAGTAGGAATATACTCTGTTGGTATGCTTTCTTCAAAATCTAATATAATTGGATCTGGCTGCCCATTTACAAAAGTACCACCGTTCGCATCATAGACTATTTTACCACCTATTATATTATACTCTACATACATTCTGTACTTTTTATCTTTACCATCTTTTACATTAAAGCGGACCATTACTCTATCTACATCTTCAGATAATATTTTAATACGATTATTTTCAGAGTCATATTCAGCGCCATTGCTTACAGTCGAACTACCATTATAAGACCTGTAAATTTCAAGTTCACTAAATGCATAACTAGGAATGGCTGGCCCATCTATATATCTAGTAACACCTCCTTTATTATAGACTGCTACTGATACTGACTGATTGCTGGTGTTAACTGATCCCAAATCTGTATAAGATAATCTGTTCAACGATGATAAATCAATTCCATTTAATTTGCACTCTCGGCAATATAAACTGTATAACTGTTTGCAACTACTTACGTCTAGGCTTGGTATTCCTGTGTAGCTGCAGTCCAATCTTTGCAACGCCGTGCAACTACTTACGTCTAGGCTTGGTATTCCTGTGGAGGAGCAGTTCAATTCTGTCAACGCCGTGCAACTACTTACGTCTAGGCTTGTTAGGGCCTCACAGGAAGAGCAGGTCAATTTTTGCAAATTCTGGTATCCACTTACATCCAGGCTTGTTATTCCTGTGGAGCTGCAGGTCAATTCTGTCAACGCCGTGCAACTACTTACGTCTAGGCTTGGTATTCCTGTGGAGGAGCAGTTCAATTCTGTCAACGCCGTGCAACCACTTACATTCAGCTCTTCTAGGGCGCTACAGGAGGAGCAGGACAATTCTGTCAACTTCGTGCAACTACTTACGTCTAGGCTTTTTATTCCTGTGGAGGAGCAGGACAATTCTGTCAACTCCGTGCAACTACTTACGTATAGGCTTGGTAGGGCTTTACAGCTGTAGCAGGACAATGTTCGCAACAACTTTCTTCTACTGATACGGCGACCTCCTAGGGCTCCACTCTTGCCGCAGTACAATTCTGTCAACGCCTCGCAACTACTTACGTCTAGGCTTTTTATTCCTGTGGAGTAGCATTCCAATTTTGTCAACGCCGTGCAACCACTTACATTCAGCTCTTCTAGGGCGCTACAGTAGTAGCAGTCCAATGTTTGCAACTCCGTGCGACTACTTACGTCTAGGCTTGTTATTCCTGTGTAGGAGCAGGACAATTTTGTCAACTCCTGGCAACCACTTACATTCAGCTCTTCTAGGGCGCTACAGTAGTAGCAGTTCAAATTTTGCAACTCCGTGCAACTACTTACGTCTAGGCTTGTTATTCCTGAGCGGTTGCAGTTCAATGTTGTCAACGCCGTGCAACCACTTACATTCAGCTCTTTTAGGGCGCTACATTCGTAGCAGTCCAATGTTTGCAACGACGTGCAATTACTTGCAGTCAGGCTTGTTAGGGCTTCACAGCTGTAGCAGGACAATGTTGGCAACGCCGTGCAACTACTTACGTCTAGGCTTAGTAGGGCTTTACAGCTGGAGCAGGACAATTTTGTCAACTCCGTGCAACCACTTACATTCAGCTCTTCTAGGGCGCTACAGGAGTCGCAGTCCAATGTTTGCAACGCCGTGCAACTACTTACGTCTAGGCTTGGTAGGGCTTTACAGCTGTAGCAGGACAATTCTGTCAACGCCGTGCAACCACTTACATTCAGCTCTTCTAGGGCGCTACATTTGTAGCAGTTCAATGTTTGCAACGACGTGCAATTACTTGCAGTCAGGCTTGTTAGTGCGCTACATTCGTAGCAGTCCAATGTTTGCAACGACGTGCAATTACTTGCAGTCAGGCTTGTTATTCCTGTGTAGGAGCAGGACAATTCTGTCAACGCCGTGCAACCACTTACATTCAGCCCTTCTAGGGCGCTACAGGAGTCGCAGTCCAATGTTTGCAACGACGTGCAACTACTTACGTCTAGGCTTGGTAGGGCTTTACAGCTGTAGCAGGACAATGTTTGCAGCGCCGTGCAACTACTTACGTCTATGCTTGTTAGGGCTTCACATCTGGAGCAGGACAATTCTGTCAACGCCGCGCAACCACTTACGTCTATGCTTGTTAGGGCTTCACAGATGGAGCAGGACAATTCTGTCAACGCCGTGCATTCTTTTAAATCTAGGCTTGTTAGGGCTTCACAGGAGACGCATTCCAATGTTTGCAACGACGTGCATTCTTTTAAATCTAGGCTTGGTAGGTCGTCACAGCTGGAGCAGGACAATTCTGTCAACGCCGTGCAACCACTTACATTCAGCTCTTCTAGGTCTTTACAGGAGTCGCAGTCCAATGTTTGCAACGCCGTGCAACTACTTACGTCTAGGCTTGTTATTCCTGTGTGGTTGCAGTTCAATGTTTGCAACGCCGTGCATTCTTTTAAATCTAGGCTTGTTAGGTCGTCACAGTAGACGCAGGACAATGATGTCATACCCGTAAAGTATTTTATGCCTTCAAAACTTGCTATACTTTTCCTATTTACACTAACTTCAGTACAAGCAGCTATTGTTTCGGCATCGCCTTCTTCAAATATTGCATTTGCAAATGTTGAGTCATCACTTGGTACTGACCTTTCTAAGATATCCTCACATACATAAGTTCTAAAACTATCGTCAGGAAACGCAGTAGCAATTGGTTGCCCCGCAGCCAGAGCTGCTGGTGTTTCCGCTCTCGCTCCTAAACCCATAAAGGAAAATATGCATATAATTAATGATAATAATATTAATAGTCTTTTCTTATAAAAAATTTTAGGTGTCTGCTTTAAGTTTTCTTGCATATAAATTTTTCTCCTTTCAAAACTTCATCTCTTTACTTATTCCCAATCTATATTTAACTAGAGCTTTCCCAACGTCGCGCTACGTACGGTTGTTGTCTCTTAAGGTTACATAAAATAAAATTTTCTCCTAAATGCATAAAGCTTCTGTTTTTTTTGAATACTTGCCTTAAATCTAAAATAAATGTGTTTAACGCAGGAAACAGAAGCTTAAGTCTAAATAAAATTAATAAATAATACTTGTCAACATTAGTAAATATTATTCCTATTCTTTTAAACTCATAATTTATATTCCTCTCCATACAATCTAGTTCCCCCTTTCTCCAAATAACTACTTTTACTGATTATAAATATAAAAAAACAAATTCTTACTTTTATTTATACCACAAAAACTAACTTTGTCAATTGTTTACAAACTTTTTTCGATTTAAAATTTATATAGTAATATTTATACAAATTGTTCAACAGCTCCATAAATCTTTAAAATATTAAAATCTAAAATTATGATTAATAACTATAGTTGCTTGACGTTTTTTTACAATTATGTGATTTATATTGCCTATATAGAAGCAATATTTTCAAAAGCGCCAATATTTCTACAGCCTCTACCATTAAAAATTAAGGAGCCTCTTGTACACTCTCCCATTCCAAATTTGGATAAACGCCCTTTGCTGATTGAGTATACAAATTATTTTCCAAACTTAAACTAATAAGTACTTTCTTAGAAAATAATGTACTTATATTATTTAGTTAACAAATATCACAGTATAATACTGCATCCATTTGCATTCAAATTGGTTAAAGCGCTGCAATAGCGGCATGTTAAATATGTCAATGCCTCACAGCCACTTGCATCTAAGCTTGTTAAATTATTACAGCTGTAGCTATATAGGTACTTAAGTGAGGAACAGCCTCTTACATCCAAGTTTGTTAATTTATTACATGTGTTACAGTCTAGTGTTTCTAATTTCGTACATCCTTTTACATTCAATTTTTCTAAATTCTCACAGGAGCAACAAGACAGATAGTACAAATTCTTACAATTTGTCACATCTAATTTTTTTATCTTTGTATTGCGGCAATACAAAGAGGTCAATGACCTACATCCACTTACATCTAAACTTTTTAAATTGCTACACCAAGCGCAGTACAATGTTGTCATGTTAGTAAAGTACTGTATACCTTTCAAATTTTCAATCTCCAAAATTGCTGTCACATCTAAATAAAGACAATCAGCTATTTTTTCTGCATCTCCATCTTCAAACTTTGCATTTGCAAATGCAACATCAGCCCTTGATACTCTCCTTCCCAGCACTTCTGTACATACATACGTTCTAAAAGCATCATCAGGAAATGCATTAGATATTAGTTGGCCTGATTCTAAAGCCAATGGTGTCTCGGCACTTGCCCCTAAACCCATAAATGAAAATAAACATATAAATAATGATATTAACAACACTATCTTAGTATCTTGCATTACTCTCTTCATATAAACTTCCTCCCTAAAAATAAATATTTTTATGTATCACCAATAAATAAAAGTAAGAATCTACTTTTATTTATATCACAAAATAACATTTTTGTCAATTATTAATAATTTTTTTGTGTGTATAAAAAAATATAGTGATATTTGTACAAATTGTTTATTAGCTATACGAAAGGTCAATTTAGTATACTTTATACTAAAAGAGTGTAACTGAAAAACCTAATCCAGTTACACTCTCCTATTTCTACCATATATAATTATGTACAAATAAAAAGCAGCCTAATTAGGCTGCTTTTATCTATCTTTTGTATATCTCCACTTATATCCGTATGCCGTTCTTCCCTGACCTTTACAAATTTTATTAATAGTTGCATAGTCCGCCTTAGAATAACTTGTGTTTTCTCGTATCCAAGCTGCACCATCCATTATTTTAGGAAATGTCATTATTATCTCCATTGTATCTTTATCTAACATATCAACTGATATAGCATTAGGCCTATTTTTCTTATACTTCTGAACCATCATCTCTCGATACTCAGGATCCGTCTTCATTCTTTCCGTATGTTTTCTAAGACCTATTCCTACATTTGGAGAAACTCTTCTCTTCCTTTTTAAAACAACCGTTGGGACCTCATTAAGTCCTCCGTTTGCATTGTATCCGTTCTCAACTGAATCATACATTTGCATGTAATACTTTTCTTTTTCATCCAGTTCCTCTTCACTACACTCCTCTAAAATAGAAAATTCAAATTTGTCTATTCCATAAAGCGCCATCTCTTTTTCTATTTTCAAATTCTTAGTTTCATTAAGGTCTTTATGCTTGTTCCAAATAAAATCTAGTTGCGTTGTTTTACCAATATAAGTCTTGTTATTAAGACGATTAGTAATTTTATATAGACCGGTCATTTTACCACCCCAAAGTTTTTTTTATTTTTGGTGGAGATGAGGGGAATCGAACCCCTGTCCAAAAACCACTTACCAAAGCTTTCTACGAGTATAGTTATTGATTAAATTTCCTCTCTAATAAAGTTCAATAACAAACTTCATCAAAAAGTAGCCTTCTCTTCATGACTATACTTAAGGCAAGCATAGTTCACGTTCACCACTAATCAACGCCTTTAATAAAGCCGTGGTTCTCCTTATTAAGACGGCAGCCCGCTTAAGCGGCTGCTAATTCAACTTTATTATTGTTGTTTAATTTTTAAATTGCAGATTTTATAGTGGGTCTGCACCACTACTCGCTTACTAAGGCTTGCAATCCCTGTCGAAACCTTTACATCCCCATAAGAGCTAAAGATATTACTTATTATATTCTTTAAGTGTTCGTTCGATTTTTCTTTGTGCATCTCTTGAAGCCATTGCAGATCTCTTGTCATAAAGTTTCTTGCCTTTACACAAACCAACACACACTTTTACAAGCGACCCCTTAAGGTAAACCGACAAAGGTACTAAGGCGTAACCATCTTGTTTAACTAGTCCAAAAAGACGCATCACCTCTCGTTTATGCATCAAAAGTCTTCTCACTCGCATAGGATCTTTATTAAAAATGTTCCCTTGCTCATACGGTGAAATGTGCATAGAATTAATAAATAATTCTCCATCCACAATAGAACACCATGATTCCTTTAAGGAAACCTTTCCACTCCTTATCGATTTAACTTCTGTTCCAAAGAGTTCTATTCCCGCCTCCATTTTTTCTTCAACAAAATAGTTATAATAAGCTTTTTTATTTTGTGCTATTACCTTAAAAGATTCATTTCTCATCATACCCTTTTCCCCTTGCAAGTAAAATTATATCATTAATATAGCTCCATGTCAATATACTTTCGAATGTATGTCAATAAAATTTCCTCGCCTTACTAACCATATTTTTATTTGATTAGCCAGTTTTTTAGCAGCTATCATATCTCTCCTCTTCCTGCAAGTGCTCTTGATAGCGTCACTTCATCTGCATACTCTAAGTCTCCACCTACCGGTATTCCATATGCTAGCCTTGTAACCTTTACTCCCAACGGTTTTATAAGCTTAGATATATACATTGCTGTTGCTTCTCCCTCAACTGTTGGATTTGTCGCCATAATCACCTCTTCTACCTTACTTTTATTTATTCTATCTAAAAGCTCCTTTATAGAAAGCTGATCAGGCCCTATTCCATTAAGTGGAGAAATAACACCATTTAATACATGATACGTAGCATTAAATTCTCCTGTTCTTTCAAGAGCCATTACGTCCCTCGGATCCTCAACTACACATATTATGCTCTTATCCCTTGAGCTATTTCGACAAACCGGACAGAGCTCCTCATCTGTTAAATTATGGCATACTTTACAATACCTTATCTTATTGCGTGCATCCAATATAGCATTTGAAAATTTTTCTGCTTCATCTTTTGGCATCTTTAAAACAAAGTATGCAAGACGTTGTGCCGTCTTTCTTCCTATCCCTGGTAACCTATTAAATTGATCAATTAAATTTAATAGCGGGGCAACATTATATTCTGCCATAAATTAAAACATCCCTGGAATGTTAAGTCCACCCGATATTTTATCTATCTCAGTATTTTTTTCTTCTGTAGCTGCTCTTATCGCCTCATTTGTAGCTGCAATTATTAAATCTGATAACATCTCTATGTCTTCCTTATCCACAACTTCCGGAGAAATCTCTATATTCTTCACCTCAAGCTTGCCTGTCACAGTAACCTCTACTGCGCCTCCTCCTGCTGTCGCCTTATACTCTCTCCCCTCAAGTTCGCTTGTTACCTTATCCATATCCTCTTGCATTTTCTGTGCCTTAGCCGCCAACTGCTGCAAATTAGATACACCTGATGCGCCATATCCTCTTGGTAGTCTTGCCTTCATAACTATAACCTCCACATAATTTTAACTTTCATTAACCTTTATTCCAAAGTTTCTTGCTATATCTGCAAGTGCATCCAGTGGGTCAACATCTTTATCTTCAATAGTAGGTTTATAAGGACCTAACTTATAAAGTCTACCTGTTACTTCCTTTATTGCTGTTCTCATTTTATCTCTTTGTGCCGACTTCCTTAAAAGCTCGAATGCTACTTCATTTTTAGCATCTATTAAAACGAAATCACCACTTATATAGGCCATAGAACCTTTAAATGCCATAGCTATAGTTTTAGAATAATTTTTTAAAATTTCTAATACTTCATTCCAGTTTTGCATTTTAATTGCTTGTTTCTTTAAGTCCTCAAGATTTACTTGTGTACTAAATGTCGGCCCTTCTGACTCACTACTTTTTATTGTATCACTTTTATCATTTAAATTAAATTCTTTTTTCTCATTTTCCTTTAAATTCTTTGTATTTTTTTTAACACTTACAGTTGACTCCATATTTTCAATTAAGCTTTCAAGTTTATCAAGCCTCTGTTCTAATTGAAGATTATTATTGTCAACTTTATTACAACATAGTTTAACTAAACTCATTTCCATTTCAGTCCTACCATTACATCCCTTTGACATTCGTTCAAAAGACTCCTGCAAGGTATCCAATATTCCTATAACTTTCGGTAAACTAAAATGCTTTGATAAATCAAGTAGCCTTTCATAGTCATTATCAGGTAATAAAATCAATTTCTTCGGCGCTGATACTGTTTTTATAAGCATTAAATTTCTAAAGTGACCAATAAGTTCATTACATAGTCTTACCATGTCTTTAGATTCCATATTTAATTTATCTATTAGCATTAAAGCGTCTTCTGGTTTACTATCAATTATAGCTTGTATTAAGTCAAATATATAGTCTATATTAGCTAAGCCCAGTACTTTCATTACTAGCTCTAAATTAATATTTTTATCAGTACTAATACATTTGTCAAGTATAGCAAGAGCATCTCTCATAGCTCCATCTGCAATACGTCCTATATATAAAGCCGCGTCTTCTTTTATATCACTCCCTTCACATTTTGCTACATATATAAGTCTATATGCTATATCTTCTGCAGATATTCTATGAAATTCAAATCTTTGGCATCTTGACAATATTGTAGCTGGTACTTTGTGTACTTCTGTCGTCGCCAAAATAAAAATAACGTGTGCAGGAGGTTCCTCAAGAGTTTTTAATAGCGCATTGAATGCCCCTTGTGAAAGCATGTGAACCTCATCTATAATATAAACTCTATATTTGCATTTAACCGGTGTAAATTGTGCTGACTCACATATTTCTCTTATATCATTTACGCTGTTATTACTAGCGGCATCAAGTTCAACTATATCCATTGCCTCACCATTGACCATGTTCTTGCAAATATCACAGTCACAGCACGGATCACCATCTTTGCTGTTAAAACAATTAACTGCCTTAGCAAAAATTTTCGCACAAGTAGTCTTACCTGTTCCCCTTGAACCTATAAATAAGTATGCATGTCCTATTCTATTATTTTTTATCTCATTTTTCAGCGTAACTGTTATATGTGGTTGCCCAATAACGTCAGCAAAAGTTTGAGGTCTATATTTTCTATAAAGAGCCTTATACATAGAAGCCTTAACCTTTCATAAATAAATTAAAAGCAAAGTAAATAGCATACAACCAATAATACACTTGAATATGCAAGCGGCTAAACTAACTGCATCGCCCCCGGTAACATTGCTTAATGCTGCTCGGTTCCCCGCCTGACATGGTTCGCAAGACCAGACCGCACAGCGCCCAACCGCCTACATATTCAAATGTATTACACTTTACTTTGCTTTATAAAAACTTAATTTCTTTTATTATAATACAAATAAAAAATAAAATCAATATTAAAATAAAATCCATTTAATAATATTTTGTCCAAATATTTATTGATTTTATTTTAAATTATGTTATAATGTGGCTGTAAAACTATTTTTTTGACAGGAGTGATTGTATTAATGTGTAAAATATCTAAAACATCCATGTTGCTCATGCTTTTCTCCCTTTGTTTTATTTGTCCCTTAAACTCATTCGCGCAGCCCTATGTAAAAAGAGGTATAGATGTTTCATACCATAATGGTATAATAAACTGGCAAGCTGTTAAGTCTGATAATATAGACTTTGCTATATTACGGACAAGCTTTGGTTGGTCCAATCGACAAAAATTTACTGATCAGCAACTAATTAACAACATAAATGGAACTAGAAACGTTGGTATGCCTATAGGCGCTTATCATTACAGTTATGCTACAACACCTCATGAAGCTTTAATGGAAGCTGACTTTTTTCTAGCTAGACTTGAATGGGCTACTTGGGAATATCCTGTATACATGGATTTTGAAGACAAATGCCAAATGCGATTATCAAAACAACAAAAGACAGATCTTATTCGTACTTTCTTAAATAAGATCCGTAGTGCGGGTTATTATACTGGATTATATTCTTCAGTAAACTATCAACGTAATTTACTTGATATGTCAAGACTCGCAGACCATGATTTATGGATTGCTCATTGGAACAGTACTTGTGGTTGTGAACGGCCTTATGGAATATGGCAGTACTCTAGTACTGGACGTGTAAATGGTATAAGAACAAACGTCGATATGAATTATTGCTACATTAACTACCCTGAAAAAATAAGATCACTACACTTAAATAGACTTTAGGATTTTGCATTACAATACCTATAATACAATCAAATCTTTACATTATTATACATAAAAACATAAAAAACAAAGACATTAAGTCTTTGTTTTTTTAATACGTTCTATCACAAACTTCTTTTATTTTGTCCCTAAGCTTAAGAAAATCTTCAAAAGCACCAGGTTTGCTACTAGGATTTCTCAAAAGTGCAGCAGGATGAAGCGTCGGCATCATAATTACCCCATTTTTCTCAAAAAAAGTACCATGTTCCTTTGTTATTTTTATATCAGGCTTTATTAACTTCATTGCTGCAATTCTTCCAAGACATACTATAATTTTAGGCTTAATCAGACTTATTTGATTTTCTAACCAACCTATACATGCATCTTGCTCATCTTGAAGTGGATCCCTATTTTTAGGAGGACGGCACTTAACTATATTCGCTATGTATATATTCTTATTTCTGTCTAAATCTACAGCTTTTAACATTTTGTCTAATAATATGCCTCCTTTGCCTACAAAAGGTTCTCCTTGTAAGTCTTCATTTTCCCCCGGACCTTCTCCTATAAACAAAATTTCTGCATTCTTGTTTCCAACTCCAAATACTACATTATTTCTTGTCTCACAAAGTTTGCAGCGTTGGCACTCCAAACAGTCTCTCTTTAAGTCTTCCCAATCATTATACATACTTAATCTACTCCAAATTAATTATAACTATTTTTATTTTAACATATTAACAGTCTCCAGTAAATACTTATATATATCTAATTGAATTTTATTAAAAAATATAGTATAATTGATTTATTGTATTATACAATAAGGTAGGTTTATTATGAAAATTTTAATTGAAACTTCAGCTAGGCATATTCATCTATCAGAAGAAGACTTAAATGTTTTATTTGGACCTGGGTTTAAATTAATAATAAAAAAAGAATTATCGCAGCCTGGGCAATTTGTTAGTGAACAACGGGTCGATATAGAAGGACCTAAGAATACAATTAAGGGTGTATCTATATTAGGACCTTTAAGGAAAGCTACTCAAATTGAAATATCTTTAACCGACGCAAGGACACTTGGTATTAGTGCTCCAATAAGAGAGTCTGGTATTTTAGACGGTACTCCTGGATGTAAACTCGTGGGCCCTCATGGAAGTATTGATTTAAAGTCTGGCGTTATAGTAGCCAAAAGGCATATACACTTAGATACAAAAACTGCTAAGGAAAATAACTTAGTTAATCGTCAAATTGTATCCGTTAGAGTAGACTCAATACAACGTGCTGTTACATTTGGAGATGTCATCGTACGTGTCAGTGACAATTTCTCTCCTGCAATGCACATAGATACAGATGAAGCTAACTCCGCTGACATATCTTCTATTGTAAACGGCGAAGTAATTACAAATTTTAATTAACTATAAGTAATATGCTTTATATATCTCTCTTTAACAAAAAGATACTATTAAATTATAAAATAACATATAATAAGAGGGTGATAAATATAAAACTACTCAATAATACAACTTTAAAACAAATCATTGGAGGGGTAAAGCCATTTAATAACAGTAATTGCCGCTGCATATTATCTGACTCAGAAAAATTTTATTTGCAGGAAAATGGCTATTTCGTTCAAACTATATCACATAATACCACTCAAATAACAGTTCCTACTGGTATAGCTAATATAGAAGGTACTTCTATTATAAAGGATAGTTCAGGGAAAATTATTTCTATAAGTGAAATATGCTGTATACTAAAACAAATGTCATAAAAGTAATAATTATTTTTTATTATTTTTAAAATTTTATATTATATAAATAAAAAACTATCTATATTTACTATAGATAGTTTTTATTATATTTAATTAAAGTTTATTATTCATTTATAGCTGTTACAACACCTGAGCCTACTGTTCTTCCACCTTCACGAATAGCGAAACGTAGACCCTCTTCAATTGCAATAGGAGTAATAAGTTCTACATCCATAACAACATTATCCCCAGGCATACACATCTCTGTTCCTTCTGGAAGCTTTATAACTCCTGTAACATCTGTCGTTCTAAAGTAGAATTGAGGACGATAGTTGTTAAAGAACGGAGTATGACGTCCACCTTCTTCTTTTGTTAAAACGTAAACTTGACCCTTGAACTTCGTATGAGGATTAATTGTTCCTGGCTTTGCAAGTACTTGACCACGCTTGATATCTTCCTTTTGTATTCCACGAAGAAGTGCTCCTATATTGTCTCCTGCCTCTGCATAGTCAAGAATCTTTCTAAACATTTCGATTCCTGTAACAACAGTTTTCTTCCTTTCATCAGAAAGACCAACAATTTCAACTTCCTCACCTGTTTTTAATTGGCCACGTTCAACTCTACCTGTCGCAACTGTTCCACGTCCTGTAATTGTAAATACATCTTCAACAGGCATTAGGAAAGGTTGATCAGCCTTACGTTCTGGTGTTGGAATATATTTATCAATAGCATCCATTAACTCATGAATACATTTATACTCTTCTGCATTAGGATCCTTAGAATCACACTCTAGTACCTTAAGAGCTGAGCCACGGATAATTGGAGTATCATCGCCAGGGAATTCATACTCATTTAGTAGATCACGAATCTCCATCTCAACTAAATCAAGAAGCTCTTCATCATCAACTTGGTCAGCCTTGTTCATAAATACAACAATATATGGAACTCCTACCTGACGAGAAAGTAATATGTGCTCTCTTGTTTGTGGCATTGGACCATCTGCTGCTGAAACAACTAAAATTGCTCCATCCATCTGAGCTGCACCTGTAATCATGTTCTTTACATAGTCAGCATGGCCTGGGCAGTCAACGTGAGCATAGTGACGTGCGTCTGTTTGATACTCTACGTGAGCTGTATTAATTGTAATACCACGCTCTCTCTCTTCTGGAGCCTTATCAATATTTGCATAGTCTACAAATTCTGCTGCTCCCCCTAAGTTTAAAACCTTAGTAATTGCAGCTGTTAAAGTTGTTTTACCGTGGTCAACGTGACCAATTGTACCAATGTTTACATGTGGTTTGCTTCTTTCAAATTTAGCCTTTGCCATTGGATTTTCCTCCCTTTATTTACACTAAATAAAAATTTAAATAATTTGCTAATAATCACATTTTAACAAGTATTAACTAAAAAATCAATACAAAATAATTAAAATTATTCTGATTTTTTCCTAGATGAGATTATATTCTCTGACACCGATTTTGGAACTTCTGCGTAATGGCTTGGTTCCATTGTATATTGTCCTCTTCCTTGTGTTTTTGAACGCATGTCTGTTGCATATCCAAACATCTCTGATAAAGGTACCATAGCATTTATTCTTTGCGCACCTGAAACGGCTTCCATTCCCTGAACCATTCCACGGCGTGAGTTAATGTCTCCAATAACGTCTCCCATGTACTCCTCAGGAACTGTTACACAAACTTTCATAATTGGCTCTAATAATACTGGATCCGCTTTTCTCATAGCTTCTTTAAATGCCATAGAACCTGCTATTTTAAACGCCATCTCAGAAGAGTCTACTTCATGGTAAGAACCATCGTATAAATTAACCTTTACATCAACTACATTATAGCCTGCAAGAACTCCAGAAAGCATTGCTCCCTTTATACCTTGGTCTACTGCTGGTATATACTCTTTCGGTATTGCTCCTCCAACTACTGAATTAATAAATTCATAGCCCTTAGTTGGGTTAGGTTCTATCTTTATTTTAACGTGACCATACTGTCCACGTCCACCTGATTGCCTTGCATATTTTTGATCTACTTCTGCATTTCTTCTTATAGTTTCTTTATATGCAACTTGTGGCTTACCTACATTAGCTTCAACCTTAAATTCTCTTAGCAATCTATCTACTATAATTTCAAGGTGTAGCTCTCCCATTCCAGCAATTATTGTTTGACCCGTTTCTTCATCTGTATAAGCTTTAAATGTTGGATCTTCCTCAGCCAGCTTTGACAAAGCTATACCCATTTTTTCTTGCCCTGCTTTAGTCTTAGGTTCAATTGCAACCCTTATAACAGGTTCTGGGAATTCCATAGATTCTAATATAACTGGAGATTTTTCTGTGCAGAGAGTATCTCCCGTTGTAGTATTCTTTAGCCCAACTGCTGCAGCTATATCACCAGCATAGACTGTATCTATATCTTGACGATGGTTTGCATGCATTTGAAGGATTCTTCCTATCCTTTCATTATTATCTTTAGTTGAATTATATACAGTTGAGCCAGCACTTATACTTCCTGAATATACTCGGAAAAAGCAAAGTTTTCCAACAAATGGGTCTGTTGCTATCTTAAAAGCTAATGCAGCAAATGGTTCGTCGTCTGACGAATGCCTTTCTATCTCTTCATTGGTTTCAGGATTTATTCCCTTAATAGCTGGAACATCTGTTGGAGCTGGCATATAGTCAACTATTGCATCAAGTAGCTTTTGTACACCTTTGTTTCGATAAGAAGTTCCACAAGTTACTGGTATCATCTGATTTGCTAATGTCGCTTTTCTTATGCAGTCTTTTATTTCTTTTTCTGTTAGCGTTTCTCCTTCGAGATACTTTTCAAATAAAGTTTCATCCTGCTCTGCAACATGTTCAAGCATTTCAGTATGATACTTATCTGCAAGTTCCTTCATGTCTTCCGGTATTTCTTCTACCCTAATGTCTTTCCCAAGATCATCATAGTAAACATAGGCTTTCATTTCAACTAAGTCGATAAGACCCTTAAATGTATCTTCCGCTCCTATTGGCAATTGGATTGGTACAGCATTACATTTTAAACGTTCTTTCATCATTTTCACTACGTTATAAAAATCTGCACCCATTATATCCATTTTGTTGACATAAACCATGCGCGGTACACCATACTTGTCTGCCTGTCGCCATACTGTTTCTGACTGGGGCTCAACTCCCCCCTTCGCGCAAAGTACCGTAACAGATCCGTCTAATACTCTTAAAGACCTCTCTACTTCAACAGTAAAGTCAACGTGGCCAGGAGTATCAATTATGTTTATTCTGTGATCTTTCCAAAAGCAAGTTGTTGCTGCTGATGTTATTGTAATACCCCTTTCTTGCTCTTGTTCCATCCAGTCCATTGTTGCTGCTCCATCGTGTGTTTCGCCAATCTTATGATTAACGCCTGTATAAAATAAGATACGTTCTGTTGTTGTTGTTTTACCAGCATCAATATGCGCCATTATCCCAATATTACGCGTTAGGTCAAGTGAAACTTGTCTTGCCATATTCTAAATCTATCTCCTTTCTTATAAAATTTAAATAAAAATTAAAAATATCACCTTTAAGCAAAATAATAAATAAAAAGACTTTATTGTACGAAACCTTAATTTAAATTACTTATATTTATCTCATGCAACTGCTAAATACGTCTCTTACTAATCCTAAATCCAAATGTTTTTTCTATTATTTCGAAAAACATATCTTGATACATTTTGTCAATATAAAACATATTCATATTTTCCATTATAAATTCTAGCTTACCAACGCTAACAGCTTCATCAGCTTCTACAACTTTATCAACTAATCCTTGGCGCCTTATTATAATATTATAAATTTCATTTATTATTTTCTTATCACTTTCGGATAAATTACAAATTACCTTCCTACAATTACTTCGCGTAAGACGTTCAGCGGTTATATTCCTTGCAAAAAAAATCTTTACAATATCAATAAAGTCTATATTGAACCCGTTCATATCATGAGCGCGCGCCTCATTACATAACCATTCTTTTTGTTCTTCACTATAAGAATAACCCATAAGTCTTTCTATAATTTTCTCATTTCCCAGAACCTTTTTCTTTGGTATCATAAACCATTTGCCATCTTTAGTCAGTATAATTACACCGCATTCTTTTGGGATAACAGCACTAATACTATTTTCTAAAAAACGTGCGGGAATATACTTAGTCTCTCCTGAAGGTTTTCTCATTATAATTCCACCCATTTCTGATGGTTCTGCCGTTTCCAAAGATCTTAAAAATTCAAGAAAATCAAATTCAGCGCTCGAATTAAGACTTAATAAGGTTCCATTAATAACTGAAAAGGCAAGAAGCAAGACGAATATATTCCTTAATTTTGACATTATTCTAAAAGTACCCCTATATCACTACCACCTATAATGCGCAAAAGCTTTATTTGCCTCTGCCATTTTGTGAGTGTCTTCTCTTTTCTTTACAGCTCCACCTGTTTCATTAACAGCATCAATAATTTCTCCGGCTAGCCTTTCTTTCATAGTTCTTTCAGATCTAGCTCTTGAATACGTTGTCAACCAACGAAGTCCTAATGTTTGACGCCTTTCTGGGCGAACTTCCATCGGTACCTGGTACGTAGCTCCCCCTACTCGGCGTGCTTTAACCTCAAGTACTGGCATGATATTTTCCATAGCTTGTTCAAAAACTTCTAATGGTTCTTTTCCTGTTTTTTCTCTAATTATATCAAATGCACCATATACTATTTTTTGAGATACCCCGCGTTTACCGTCATACATGACATTATTTATCAAACGAGTTACCAATTTTGAATTATACAATGGATCACACAAAACATCTCGTTTTGCAATAGAGCCTCTTCTTGGCACTTTTCTTCCCTCCTTCACATTAATTGATGATATCATAGGTACTCGAAAGCGACAAACTCCCGTAGGCCAACACAGAGGCATTTATATATAAATACTTCTGTATCGCTTTTTTCTGCAATATACAGCAGTTCAAGTTTTGTCATTTTCTTTTACTATTTTTTATTTGCCCCTGCCTTGGGACGTTTTGCCCCGTACTTAGAACGTGCTTGCATACGTTTTGCAACCCCCTGAGCATCTAGCGTTCCTCTTACTATATGGTAACGTACACCAGGTAAGTCCTTTACACGTCCACCTCTGATAAGAACAACACTATGCTCTTGTAAGTTGTGACCTTCTCCTGGAATATAAGAACTAACTTCTATTCCATTAGAAAGCCTTACCCTTGCAATCTTTCTAAGTGCTGAGTTAGGCTTTTTAGGGGTAGCAGTTTTAACAGCAGTACATACTCCTCTTTTTTGTGGCGATGTTTGGTCTATTGACTCTCTCTTCTTAGAATTCCATCCCTTCAAAAGTGCTGGAGCTTTTGCTTTCTTTTCTGAAACTTCTCTACCCTTTCTAACTAGCTGGTTAAAGGTTGGCATATTACACCTCCTTGGTAAAAATTATATGTTAAAAATTTATAAATATTATAAATTCTTTAACCTTTTTTTATGTGACTTATAAAGCCTTAATGTGAATTTCATGTAGGTCAACAAATAAAATGACCTACATGAAATATATTTCCACGATTTATTATATTATCACAAAGCAGGTTCTTCTGTCAAGTCATTTGTATCTTGAATTTTTTCTAGTTTAACATCACTATATCTATGCATACCTGTACCTGCAGGGACTAACTTCCCTATAATTACATTCTCTTTTAATCCAATAAGCGGGTCAACTTTTCCTTTAATTGCTGCATCTGTAAGAACTCTAGTTGTTTCCTGAAAAGAGGCCGCAGATAAAAATGAATCTGTTGCTAATGAAGCCTTTGTTATACCTAGTAGTGTAGGTATACAAGTTGCTTCCATTAAGCCTTCTTCTCCTTCTGCTTTTCTTCTTCTTATTTCCTCGTTTGCTGCAAGAAATTCTGTTTTGTCTATCATTGATCCCGGAAGAAGACTTGTATCACCTTGGTCTTTAACCCTGACTTTTCTCATCATCTGACGTACGATAACTTCTATATGCTTATCATTAATGTCGACTCCCTGCATCCTATAAACTCTTTGCACTTCTTGAATTAAATAATTTTGCACCGCATCAGTTCCACTAATTGCTAATACATCATGGGGGTTAACTGATCCTTCTGTAAGCCTTGTCCCTGCTTCTACAAATTCTCCTTCTTGAACTCTAACTCTTGATCCAAATGGTACAAGGTAAGAAACTTGTTCTCCCGTTTCTTTATTGCGTATTACTATATGCTTATTTTTCTTTATTTCCTCAAAACAAACTTCTCCA
The DNA here is from genome assembly GCA_944385105.1 of uncultured Clostridia bacterium. Taxonomy (GTDB): domain Bacteria; phylum Bacillota; class Clostridia; order Oscillospirales; family Acutalibacteraceae; genus CAG-557. The sequence continues at coordinate 31,541 of CALWVR010000012.1, read as the reverse complement.
CTAAGTTCACTTATAATTGCTAAATGTTTAGGTTTACGGCTTTCAAATAGCTCTTCAACACGTGGCAAACCTTGCGTAATGTCCTCTGCACTCGCAACTCCTCCTGTATGGAATGTTCTCATCGTTAGCTGCGTTCCTGGTTCACCAATCGATTGGGCTGCTATAATTCCAACTGCTTCCCCTATAGTCACAGGCATTCCGTTAGCTAAGTTTGAACCATAACATTTTTTGCATACCCCATGTCTTGCTTTGCAGTTCAATATAGACCTAATCTCTATCTCTTCAACACCTGCAGCTATAATTATATCTGCATCATCATCATCCATCATCTTGTCTTTAGAGACTAAAACTTCTCCTGTTTTTTCATCAATAAAATCATGACAAAGGTATCTTCCTATTAAACGCTCATGCAAACTTTCTATTGACTCTTTGCCTTCTTTTATTTCAAATACCTTTATTCCTTCTTCAGACCCGCAGTCGTCTTCACGTATAATAACATCTTGCGATACATCAACTAATCGCCTTGTAAGGTAACCAGAGTCAGCCGTCCTAAGTGCAGTATCGGCTAGACCCTTTCTGGCTCCACGTGATGATATAAAGTACTCTAAAATATTAAGACCTTCGCGGTAATTTGCTCGAATAGGAACTTCTATAGTCTTTCCTGATGTGTTGGCTATAAGTCCCCTCATACCCGCTAATTGTCGTATCTGGCTCATGGAACCTCGAGCACCTGAATCTGCCATCATAAATATAGAATTATATCTATCTAAGTTGTCCTGAAGGGCTTTCGTTACTCCATTAGTTGCCTTATCCCAAATTTTAAGAACATGCGCTTCTCTTTCCTCATTAGAAATAAGTCCTCTTTTAAATTGCTTTGACACTTGTTCAATTTGCTCTTCTGCATCCTTTATAATTTCCTTTTTAGCAGGTGGAATCACCGCATCACAAACCGCTACTGTAATTGCACCCTTTGTTGAATACTTAAAGCCCTGAGATTTAATACTGTCAAGTACCTCAGCTGTAGGTCCTGTACCATGTACTTTTATACATCTATCTATAATTTGTTGAATTTGTCTCTTTCCTACTAAAAAGTCTATTTCAAGCTTTAAATAGTCTTCTGGAACTTTTCTCTCCACAAATCCTAAGTCCTGAGGAATAGGTTGGTTAAATATTATCTTGCCTACAGTAGTATCTATAATTCCTGATATTTGAGTTTCTCCTACATTCACAACTCTTCTTACCTTTATCTTTGCGTGTAGAGTAACCTCTTTAGCATCATAGGCCATTAAGGCTTCATTAAAGTCTCTAAATACTTTCCCTTCGCCTTTTTCTCCGTCCTTTTCAATAGTAAGATAATAAGAACCTAAAACCATATCTTGAGTAGGAACTGCAACTGGACGACCATCTGAAGGCTTTAACAAGTTCCCCGCTGCTATCATCAAAAATCTTGCTTCCGCTTGAGCCTCAGCCGACAACGGAACATGGACAGCCATCTGATCTCCATCAAAATCGGCATTATATGCAGCACATACTAATGGATGTAACTTCAATGCTCTACCCTCTACTAAAACTGGCTCAAACGCTTGTATACCTAGTCTGTGTAACGTTGGCGCACGATTCAACAATACCGGATGCCCTTTAATTACTATCTCTAATGCATCCCAAACCTCAGGCTTTGCTCTGTCTACAGCCTTTCTTGCCGATTTTATGTTGGTAGATGCTCCTGTCTCAACAAGTCTTTTCATTACAAATGGCTTAAATAGCTCTAATGCCATTTCTTTTGGTAAACCACATTGGTACATTTTAAGCTCAGGACCAACAACTATAACTGAACGCCCTGAATAGTCTACTCGTTTTCCTAATAAATTCTGTCTAAATCTTCCCTGCTTTCCTTTAAGCATATCAGAAAGTGATTTAAGCGGTCTATTATTAGGCCCTGTAACTGGACGGCCTCTTCTTCCATTATCTATTAGAGCATCGACCGCCTCTTGTAGCATCCTTTTTTCATTTCTTATAATTATATCTGGTGCACCTAACTCAAGAAGTCTCCTTAAACGATTATTCCTATTTATAACGCGTCTATATAAATCATTTAAGTCAGACGTTGCAAATCTTCCTCCATCTAGCTGCACCATTGGACGTATGTCTGGTGGAATAACAGGAACAACATCCAAAATCATCCATTCAGGACGATTTTTTGAGATCCTAAACGACTCAACTACCTCTAACCTCTTTAATATCCTTACTCTCTTTTGTCCTGTTGCTGCCTCAAGTTCATCCTTTAATTCTTTAGACAATTTATCTAAGTCAATCTCTTCAAGCAGCTTTTTTATGGCCTCCGCACCCATCATAGCTTCAAATCCATCATCGTATTTTTCTTTTAAGTCCCTATACTCTCTCTCTGTTAAGAACTGATATTTAACAAGCTCTCTTGCTTCTCCTGGATCTGTAACTATATATAAAGCAAAATATAATACCTTCTCAAGCATTCTTGGAGATATATCAAGCATTAATCCAATCCTTGAAGGAATACCTTTAAAATACCATATGTGAGATACCGGAGCCGCTAGCTCTATATGCCCCATTCGTTCACGGCGAACCTTAGATCTTGTAACTTCTACTCCACATCTATCACAAATTTTTCCCTTGTATCTTATTCTCTTATACTTGCCACAATGGCACTCCCAATCTTTTTGAGGACCAAAGATTCTTTCACAAAAAAGTCCATCTCTCTCTGGCTTTAAAGTCCTATAGTTAATAGTTTCTGGTTTTTTTACCTCGCCATGTGACCATGCCCTTATTTGATCGGGAGAAGCAAGTCCTATCTTAATTGACTCAAAAATATTAAATTCCATATTGCCACTACCCCTTAAAAATCAAAATTCTCTTCCATCTCAGCATCTGCACCAAAGTCTCCATCATCTTCTTGTTGATTTCCATCATCTAAATCGTCTAAATCATCCAAATCATTAACTATACTTGACTCATCAAACATATTTTCTTCGTTAGGATCGTCTTCTAAAGTAAATCCTTCAAGTGTTGTTACAACTTCATTCTCTTTAAAGTTTCCTTCTTTAGGAGAAAGACCCATATTATCATCTTCATCATCAAAATTTTGTTTTAGATCTATTTCCTTATCGTCTTTATCAAGTACCTTAACATCTAAACTTAAAGACTGTAATTCCTTTATTAGAACCTTAAATGATTCAGGAATTCCCGGCTTTGGAATGTTTTGACCCTTAACTATAGCTTCATATGTCTTTACTCTTCCTACAACATCATCTGACTTAACTGTTAATATTTCTTGAAGCGTGTAAGCAGCACCATAAGCTTCAAGTGCCCAAACTTCCATTTCTCCAAAACGTTGACCACCAAACTGAGCTTTACCTCCCAAAGGTTGCTGTGTTACAAGAGAATATGGTCCTGTACTTCTTGCATGAATCTTATCATCAACTAAATGGTGTAGCTTTAAGTAATACATATATCCCACAGTTACTGGATTATCAAAATATTCACCTGTTCTTCCATCTTTTAGCCATGTCTTTCCATCTTCACTATATCCTGCTTTTCTAAAACATTCAAATATGTCCTCTTCATGTGCACCATCAAAAACAGGAGTCATAATCTTCCAACCAAGTGCCTTTGCTGCATACCCTAGATGAACTTCAAGAACCTGACCTATATTCATACGAGAAGGTACGCCCAACGGATTAAGCACTATGTCAAGCGGAGTCCCATCTGGTAAGAAAGGCATATCCTCAACTGGCAATATCCTTGATACAACACCCTTATTTCCGTGTCTACCTGCCATTTTATCTCCCACTGATATTTTTCGCTTTTGAGCAATATAACATCTGACTACTTTATTTACCCCTGGTTGTAACTCATCACAATTTTCACGAGTAAACACTTTGACATCCACTACTATCCCATATTCTCCATGTGGCACTTTAAGCGACGTATCCCTTACCTCTCTTGCCTTCTCTCCAAAAATTGCTCTGAGTAACCTTTCTTCAGCTGTAAGCTCCGTTTCTCCCTTAGGTGTAACTTTGCCCACTAAAATATCATCAGCATGTACTTCTGTACCTACTCTAATAATTCCTGATTCATCAAGATTCTTTAAAACTTCTTCACTGACATTGGGTATATCTCTTGTTATTTCTTCCGGACCTAGTTTTGTGTCCCTTGCCTCAATTTCATATTCCTCAATGTGTATCGAAGTATATACATCGTCTCTAACAATTTTCTCATTTATAAGGACAGCATCTTCATAGTTATAACCTTCCCAAGTCATAAATCCTATCAAAGCATTTTTTCCAAGACTTATTTCTCCATTGCTTGTGGCCGGCCCATCGGCTAAAACTTCACCCTTTTCTACTCTCTGCCCTTTATCTACAACCGGCACTTGATTAATACAAGTTCCATGGTTAGACCTCATAAACTTTATTATCTTAAATGTTTCTATTTTTCCTGAGTCATACCTTACTACGATTTCATCTGCACTTACACTCTCAACGACTCCATCTTCCTTAGAAAGCACACAAACCCCAGAGTCAACACCAGCCTTATATTCCATACCTGTTCCCACTATAGGTGCTTCTGTCTTTAATAGCGGAACTGCTTGTCTCTGCATGTTTGATCCCATTAATGCACGGTTTGCATCATCATTCTCAAGGAATGGAATCATAGCTGTAGCTACTGAAACAACCATTCGAGGGCATATATCCATATAGTCTGCTCTGTCTCGTTCGACCTCAACAAAATTGTCCCGAAATCTACCATTTACTTTTGCATTTATAAAATGTCCTTCTTCATCAAGAGGCTCGTTTGCCTGAGCTACTATAAAATCATCCTCAACATCAGCTGTCATATAAACTACTTCATCCGTTACAACTCCCTTTTCCTTATCAACCTTTCTAAACGGAGCCTCTATGAATCCATATTCATTTATTCTTGCAAATGTAGCTAAATAAGATATTAATCCTATGTTAGGACCTTCTGGGGTTTCTATAGGACACATACGTCCATAGTGGCTATAGTGAACATCACGAACTTCAAATCCTGCCCTATCTCTTGATAATCCTCCTGGACCTAATGCTGAAAGCCTTCTTTTATGTGTCAACTCTGCAAGAGGATTGGTTTGGTCCATAAATTGAGACAAAGGTGAAGAACCAAAAAACTCTTTGATTGCTGCTACAACAGGACGTATATTTATTAAAGATTGGGGAGTAAGCATTTCTAAATCCTGAGCTTGAAGGGTCATCCTTTCCCTTATAACTCTTTCAAGCCTTGCAAAACCTATTCTAAATTGATTTTGTAGCAATTCTCCTACCGATCTAATTCTTCTGTTACCTAAGTGATCAATATCGTCTGTAGCTCCAACATCATTTGCAAGACAATTCATATAATTAATTGTTGCAAAAATATCATCAACAGTTATAGTATTTGGTATTAATTCATTTTTTCTTGCAATTAATGTTTCCTTTAATTCCTCATCATTTTTAGCAGATTCTAATATCTCTGAAAGAATGTTGAATCGAACCTTTTCTTTGATTCCACATTCTTTTTTGGCATCAAAATTAACATAACAACTTATATCAACCATACCATTTGATATGATTTTTACCTCTTTATCCTCAACCTTAACATAAGCAACAGAAACACCAGCATTTTCTATTTCAACAGCTTTATCATAAGAAATTGTTTCAAGAGCCTCTGCCATTATTTCGCCGGTTGTTGGATTGACTATTGGCTGAGATAAAACTTGTTCAAAAAGTCTTCCTGATATTCCAAGTTTCTTATTATACTTATATCTACCTACTCTTGACATGTCATAACGTCTCTCATCAAAAAACAGAGCATCTAAATGAGCTTTTGCACTCTCAAGAGTTGGTGGTTCACTAGGTCTTAATTTTCTATATAGTTCAAGCAGTGCTTCTTCTTGATTATTACAAGGGTCTTTTTCAATCGTAGCTAAAATTCTTTCATCTCTGCCAAAATAATCTATTATCTCATCTGTAGTTCCAAGACCTAGCGCTCTTATAAATACAGTAATTGGTATCTTTCTATTTTTATCTATTCGAACGTACATAACATCATTAGCATCATTTTCATATTCAAGCCAAGCGCCTCTATTTGGGATAACTGTAGCGCTAAACAATTTTTTACCAGTTTTATCATATTCCATATCATAGTAGACGCTTGGAGATCTAACAAGCTGAGACACTATAACACGCTCGGCTCCATTTATAACGAATGTTCCACTATCAGTCATTAAAGGGAAGTCTCCCATAAAAACTTCTGATTCTTTTATCTCTCCACTTTCTTTATTTAAAAGTCGAGCTTTTACTCTAAGCGCTGCAGAATAAGTAGCATCTCTTTCTTTACATTCCGTCACGCTATAATTCGGCTTATCGGTATCAAGATGATAATCGATAAAATCTAAAACCAAGTTCCCTGTGTAATCAGTTATTCCTGATACATCTTTAAATACTTCCTTTAAACCCTCTTCAAGAAACCATTGATACGAATTTTTCTGCACTTCAATAAGATTTGGCATTTCAAGTACTTCATCTATACGAGAAAAACTCATTCTTACATTTTTACCAATACGCACAGGTTTGACATTTAGCATAGGTTCAACCAACTCCAATCATCTATTTGTCACTATCTATATCAGATGCAATTGCATCTAAATCATAATAAGTATCGACATAAATTTTAATTTTCCCTATTGATTTTTTATCGAATTAATGATATTATTATCATGTTTATCGCATATGTCTGCATTATGACGCAGTGTAGTATTGTATCACGAAAACGCTTAATTGTCAAGAATATATTGCATTATTTAGTTAAGATTATTTAAAAATATCGCCAACTTCCTATATGTATTGTATTGTTAAATATTAAACAAATTTTTCTATAAATTACAATGAATCATTGGTACAAATTCTTAATTTTCCATTAATTTTTTATTAAGTTTACGATACAATATTATTAAGTGTATTATTTATGTCTATTTATAAAGCAGTGCAATACCGTATCATGAAAAATGATAGTACTCAAAAATGTCCTGCAGTATTTTAGTTGAGATCATTTAAAAACATCATCAACTTTCTACAAACAACTACGTTATTAAATATTTAACAATTTTTTATATTTCATGATTTATAAAACATTTATAATGCACTTAATACAACTAATAAGATAGGAGCTGTTTAAATTGGCAAAGAAAAATAATGCAGACTTTTTAGATCAAGTAGGAGGAGGAGCTCAAGTACCGGGAGGAGACAATACTATATCATATACTATTAATCCTGATACCAACTTCGATAATGTACAAGATGATCCTTTAGTTATGTTTAACGGTGAGCTAATGAATGAAAGTATCATGGAGAAAAAGAATCAACCACCTTATGAGGTCGATACAATATCAAGAAGAATCTACCGTTCTTCTAAAGATGAATTTTTTAAAGAATTTCCAGATATAGGAATTTATGGATACCCACCTATAGGTTTAAACAAGAAATAATAATTTTATAAATTTATATTGCAATAAATTAATTGCTGTGTTATAATATCTTTCATTGGTTACGTTTTTAATGAAAGAGGTGACGTTAATGAAAAAAAATATACATCCACAATACAAGCAAACTACCATCACTTGCGCTTGTGGGAACGTTATAAACACAGCATCTACCAAAGAAGATATCAGAGTTGAAATTTGTTCTAAGTGCCATCCATTTTTTACAGGTAAGCAGAAGCTTGTTGATACTGGTGGCCGTGTCGATAGATTTAATAAACGTTTTTCAATGAAAAATAATTAACCACATGAAAATCTTGGCGGTGCATTTTTATGCACCGCTTATCGTTTTTTGTAAATAAAGTTAAGTTTATAGAAAAAACGGGAGAGTTAAATCTTATGAACTTGTATAAAACTGTAGAAAAAGAAGCAATAAGTGAGTTTTTAGAAAAAAAGTCTAAATTTATAGGTTACATAAGTCCTATAGAGTCAGAAGAGGAAGCTATTGAATTTATAAATAAAATAAAATCAAGTCATCGAGATGCAAGACACAATGTTTATGCTTACACACTACTAAAAGATAATATATCTAGGTACTCAGATGATGGTGAACCTCATGGGACTGCCGGTCTTCCAATTATGAGCATATTAAACAAATATGATTTAAAAAATACTGTAATTGTCGTTACAAGATACTTTGGAGGAGTATTATTAGGCAAAGGAGGGCTTGTTAGAGCTTACTCTAAAGCTGCTATCCTCTCTACAAAAAAAGCTAAAGTAATAACTATGGCTTTATGCCAAAAATGTAAAATCTCTTGTGACTATAACAGATATCCAAAAATAATATCATCAATTAGAAAGAACAATGCTACAGTAGTAAAGGAAGAATTTACTGATAAGATAGACATAGAATTTTACTCACAAGATAAAAACTTGCAAAAGATTAGAGAAAGTATTAATTTAATCACCTCCGGAACCGTAAATTTTGATATTATTGGAAAAAATTTTTATAAAATTTAAAAATAAAAGTAAATTCCTTTTTTATATTGTATAATTAATTATATCAATTTAGATTTAAGGAGGAATAAGAATGAATATAAGGGAAAAGCTCGAAATGCTTGAAGAAAATACCCTAAGTAAAAATGCAGCTTTGTCTAAGTTTAGTAAAGGGCGAATTCATAACGACGACCCCTGTGACTTACGTACCGTTTATCAGATTGATAGAGATAGAATAATTCATAGTAAAGCATTTAGACGTTTAAAGCATAAAACACAAGTTTTTATTTCACCTTTATCTGACCATTATAGGACAAGGCTTACGCATACATTAGAAGTTTCACAAATTGCTAGAACTATTTCTAAATCCTTATTTTTAAATGAAGACCTAACAGAAGCCATTGCTTTAGCACATGATATAGGGCATACTCCTTTTGGGCATAAAGGTGAGTATGCATTAAATGAGATATCATCATGTGGTTTTAAACACTTTGAACAAGGATTAAGAGTAGTTGATAAAATTGAGAAAAACGGGAAAGGGCTTAATTTAACAGTCGAAGTTCGTGATGGTATACTAAATCATACAAAAGGGAAATGGCCTGAAACTATGGAAGGGAAAATTATAAGGTTAGCTGACAGAATAGCTTACGTTAATCATGATATAGATGATGCCATTCGCGCTAAAATACTCAATGTTTCAGATATTCCGTCAGGTATTCTTAAAATTCTCGGACAAACTAAAGCTGAACGTATAGATACATTGATTCATTCAACAGTAGAAAATACTCAAGGAAATAACTTAGGTATGTCAGATGAGGTTCAAGAAGCATTTAATACATTGCACTCATTTATGTATGAGTTCGTGTACTTAAAAGAAGGATATCAAAATGAATCCTCAAAAGTTTTATATTTAATATCTAGTCTTTATAAATATTTTATCGAGCATACAAATAAGTTGCCCGAAAGTATGAAAAAAATTCTAGAAGAGGAAGGGCCAGAACGAGCTGTTTGTGATTATATTGCGGGTATGACTGATCATTTTGCTATAAACGTTTTTGAAAATACATTTATTCCAAGCTCATGGAACATTTAAGTATACAGGAGGAATTTTATGCTGTTACCTGACAGCTTTATAGAAGAAGTAAAATTTAGAAACGATATAACTGATGTAGTGTCATCATACGTTACATTAAAAAGGAGAGGACGAAATTTTGTAGGTATTTGTCCATTTCACAGTGAAAAAACTGCATCATTTAACGTGTATCCCGAGAATGGTTCATTTTATTGTTTTGGTTGTGGTGTTGGAGGAGACGTTATAACATTTATTGAAAAAATTGAAAATTTAGATTACATTGAGTCATTAAAATTTCTTTCTGCAAGGGCATCCATACAAATGCCTGAAAATGATAAAAAAAGTGAGGAGCTTTCCAATTTAAAAAGAAGAATATACGAAGCTAATAGAGAATCTGCAAGATATTTTCATAGATCACTATACAGTAAAGCAGGTAAAGAAGCTTTATCATACTTATATAATAGAGGACTTAATGATAATACTATAAAACGGTTTGGTCTTGGATACTCTCCTAAATCAAAATATGAACTAATAAATCATTTAATTACACTAGGTTTCAATCAAAGTGAAATAATAAATGCAAATTTAGCTTATGCTTCTTACAATAAAATTTCTTCTCGGTTCTTTGACAGAATAATGTTTCCTATTATAGACTTACGAGGTAATGTTATAGCATTTGGTGGTAGAATTATGTCTGATCAAAAGCCAAAATACCTAAACACATCGGACACTTTAGTATTTAAAAAAAGCTCTAATTTGTTTGCACTAAATTTTGCAAAAAACGATGAAAGTGATACATTAATATTAGTTGAAGGATATATGGATGTTATAGCCTTAAATCAAGCTGGATTTAAAAATGTCATAGCAACTTTAGGAACAGCCTTGACTTCTGAGCAAGCAAAGCTAATTTCACGATATTCAAAGGAAGTCGTGATTTGTTATGACTCTGACATAGCTGGGCAAAAAGCGGCTTCAAGAGCTATTTCTTTATTAAGAGAGACTGGACTTCTCATAAAAGTTTTAGCTGTCCCAAATGGAAAAGATCCTGATGAATTTATACGTTCTTACGGTGACGAAGGGAAAATTAGGTTTAAGAAACTTATTGAAAATTCAGCTAATGATGTTGAGTATCGACTACAAAAAGCGTCGAAGGGATTTGATTTATCCTCTTCTGATGGAAAAATAGGATATTTAAAAGAAGCTACAAAAATATTAGCAACTATTGATAGTAAAATTGAGCAGGAAGTATATGCTAGCAAAATTTCTGACATAATAGGAGTAGCTAAAACTTCAATCATGGAACAAATAATAAAAGAATATCGTAGACAAAGAAATAATAATGAAAAGAAGTATATAAAAAAAATAAATCAAGACATTTCTTCAAGGAATGATTCAATAAACAAAGAAAAGATGAATAACTTAAGGGCCGCAATAGCAGAAGAAGCAATTATTGCCTATATTATAAACAATCAAGATTTAGCTAATAATATATTTTCAAAACTTCCATGTGAAAATCTTTGTACTAGTTTTAATAAAAAAATATATAAAATGCTTATGCTAAGAAATCAAGAAGGAAAATCAATATCTTTAACTGCACTTACTCAGGACCTTTCAAGCGATGAAATATCAAGTATAGCTAAGATGTTAGCAAAAGAAAGTCAAAGAAATTCAACAAAGGCGGACGCCGATGAATATATAAAAGTTATCATAGAAGAAAAAGAAAAGCTTAATGTCAGTCTTTTGGAAGAAGAAAAGATAAGGGATTATATGAAAAAACTAAAAGAAAGCAAAAACTAGGGGGATTGTTACTTATGATGCAGACTGCTGTAAAAGATAAAAAAACAATAATGAAGGAATTATTAGAATTGGGTAAATCCAAGGGACATTTAAATACACAAGAAATCTTAGATGCTATGGGTGAAGCAGATTTTGATCCAGAGCAACTTGAAAAATTTTATGATGAAATTGAAGCTGCAGGCATAGAAATAATTGAAGATTTAAATGACTTTAAGGTCGATGAACTAGAGTTTACCGAAGATATGGTAAATTCAGAACATACAGACTCACCAATTGATTATTCTAGTGGAGATGTGCTTGCAACTGATGATCCTGTTAAGGTATACTTAAAGGAAATTGGACGTGTACCTTTGCTTAGTTCCGAAGAAGAAATAGAATTAGCTGTCAAAATCTCCGAGGGAGATCCCAAAGCAAAGAAACGTCTATCAGAAGCTAATTTAAGGTTAGTTGTAAGCATAGCAAAAAGATATTTAGGGCGTGGTATGCACTTTTTGGACTTAATTCAAGAAGGGAATTTAGGTCTTATTAAAGCTGTAGAAAAATTCGATTATACAAAAGGTTTTAAATTTTCTACTTATGCAACCTGGTGGATACGTCAAGCTATTACCCGAGCAATATCTGATCAGGCTAGAACTATCAGAATACCTGTTCATATGGTGGAAACTATAAATAAAGTAAAAAAAGTATCAAGTCAGCTACTACATGCAAATGGACATGAACCTAGTGCTGAGGAAATAGCAGAAAAGCTTAATATGCCGGTAGATAAAGTAAGAGAAATAATGCGTGTATCCCAAGAGCCTGTGTCTCTTGAAACCCCTATAGGAGAAGAAGAGGATAGTCACCTTGGAGATTTTATTCCAGACGACGATGCTCTGGCTCCTGCTGATGTTGCGTCACATACATTATTAAAAGAACAACTTTCTAATGTGCTTTATACTCTCACACCAAGAGAGGAAAAAGTGCTAAGACTACGGTTTGGGTTAGAAGATGGAAGACCACGAACACTTGAAGAAGTAGGAAAAGAATTTAACGTAACAAGAGAACGTATACGTCAAATTGAAGCTAAAGCTTTACGAAAATTACGTCATCCAAGTAGGAGTAAAAAGCTTAAAGACTTTTTAGACTAACAATAAAGATACATATAGTCAATAATCTATTGACAATATGAATTTTATGATGTAAAATTAGTTTATGTCTTGTGCCTGTAGCGCAGCTGGATAGCGCGCTTCCCTCCTAAGGAAGATGTCGGGGGTTCGAATCCCTTCAGGCACGCCATAAGCAAAAAATATAGTCCGGTAATAAGCATTAACGCTTATTATCGGACTTTTATGTTATCAACTTTTCTTTTCAATTAAATTATATTGCTAGGACTTTTGTACCCCTTTCCTTTGCCTATTTCGCATGCCATTCTTTCTTTAAAAAAGATTGTTTTCGGAGCTATTACTTTATGTATACACCGAGCACAGCAACAGTCATCTAAAATCTCTTGCTCTAAATAAGCACTATCTGCAACAAATTCAGAGCAGATTGCTTCAGCATCAACAACTTTAAGTCCACTTTTTCCTCCAGCAACCATATCTAAGCTATCTTCTCTTAATTTTTCTAGTCCATCTTCTTTGCATGCAAAGTTATATTCACCTTGAAGATCTCTATTGCTGATTTTTGTATTATTATCTTTAGCAAAATTTGAAAAATTATTCATATCTTTACATTCTTTAGCTTTACTCATAAGTTCCTGATCGGTCTCTTCAAAAAATTGCTCGATGTTCATGTAAATACCTCCTTTCTTGAAATATACTAGTTTTCTTGATTAACTTGTTGACGTTTTACAAGTTCTGCGAAATATCCATTATTAGCTATTAACTCGTCATACTTACCGTCTTCTATAATGTGTCCCTTATCTAGAACAATAATTCTATCACAATTTTTTATTGTTGATAATCTATGAGCAATAACAATTCTTGTACTATTTAGGCCGTCTAGGGATTGAGAAATTTGTTTCTGTGTAATATTATCAAGCGCACTTGTAGCCTCATCAAACATTAATATACTTGGACGAGGCGCTATAGCTCTAGCAATCATAAGTCTTTGCTTTTGTCCTCCAGATACTCCTCCACTACCTTCTGAAATGATAGTGTGCATACCCATAGGCATGTCTTTTATATCTTCATCTATACTTGCAAGCTTAGCAGCTTCCCATGCACTATCTAAATTTAACCATGGTGCTGATATTACTATGTTAGAATAGATATCTCCTTGGAATAGCTTACCGTTTTGCATAACAGCACCTATGTTTTGTCTTAAAGACTTTAAGTCAAGCGAATTAACATCCTGACCATCATAATAAATTGCACCTTTTAAAGGCTTCTCAAAACCAAGCAATAGTCTCATAAGAGTAGATTTTCCGCAACCTGTCTTACCTACAATTGCAACATACTGTCCAGGTTTTATCTTCAAGCTAATGTTATCTAATATCATAGGTGAATTTTCATTATATCTAAATGATATATTATCAATTTCAATTCCACCGGAAAGTTTTGTTATTATCTTTTTATTTTCACTTACTTCTGGTTCAGTATCTAATATAGGTTCAATAACCTCCAACATAGGTTTCATTTCAGCATATTTAGTAGCTAATGGTGCTAAAGCCATTATTGCACCGCTAACTCCTGAGAAGGCAACTGAAAATGCCATAAAGTCAGCTAGTGTAACACCAGTCGTCCCTGCAACAAAGTAAATAATAATCATTCCAACCATCGATATAATTGTAGGAACCATAGAGCCAACTTTTAAAGCCATAGGAGGATTATAACTAAGTTCTGCACTTTCCTTATAAGTATTAGCCCACTTAGAGAAAGCTCGCCTTTCCGCACCAGAAAGTTTAATTTTCTGAATTCCTGAAAATAATGAATATACGAGTCCATGAAGCTTTATACCTATATTCATTTTTTTCCTTCCAATTTTAAGACCCATTAATGTTGAGAATATTGTTAAAACAAGTTGAATCAAAATGTAAGCCATAGCTGGTATTACCAACTGTGGTGCATAACTTCCCATTTGGAATATATACGCAAACGAGCACAAGGTAGCTAAACCTGTTCCAAATATAGTGCTACTTAACATTGTACATACTTGCTGGACACCACCAACACGTGATGACAGATCACCGGAACTGTATTTTGAAAAGAACGTAGCCGGTAATGAAATCACTCTATTCATAGTAGCTGCCTGTACAGAAAGATTCATTTTTGTACTAATTCTTGCTTCAATTAAACTATTAGCAATTGATATTAATTGTTTTGATAACGTCATACCAACCAACAAACAAGCAAACGGAGCTAAAAGGCTAATATTACCGCTTGGAATAACCCCTGCGTATAATGCTTTTTGGATAGGTGGTAGAATCATACTAAATAACTGAAGTAGTCCTGCCATGCAAATAATATATATAAAGTCTGTCTTATTAAGAGTTGAAAACATATACTTATTAAGGTCCAATAATTTTAATTTCTTAAGGGGAAACGGTTTATAAAAGCAGAATGCTTTCTCTTCTAACATATCTTTAGTTTTACTATTAACTTTAACTCTCTTACCTGTTTCATAGTCAAAAAAGCTATATTGGCCTAGACTATTGGGTATTAGTGCAACCGTATCTCCCGATTTAGTTTGAGCAATCATAGCTCCTATAGCGTCTTTCCACCACTTACCTTTGAGTTCAACTGTTCTCCTCATTATACCTGTCGGTCTTAAAAGATATTCAAGCTGCTCATTCATATCATCTAGTTCTTTAGGTAGCTCTATAATCTTTGCTTTGTAATAAGTCAAAACTTCTTCAATTGCATTTTTAGTCTTTTGTCTATCATTGTTTAAAGCCTTTGACATTTCAGATTCTCCCAGAATAACTGAGGAAAGGCCTATAACAGAATTCTCAAAATCATTTTTGTCTCTTTTTATTCTGCTTTTCAACTGTTCATTAAACCAACCCATATATAAATCCTCCTTTCTTATTCTGTTGTAATTAATTGCGTGTACATACCATTCTTGGCATATAGTTCATCATGAGTACCTCTCTCCACAACTTTACCTTTATCCATAACTATAATCTCATCACAGTCACGTATAGTAGAAAGTCTATGGGCTACTATTATACATGTAATTCCTCTATCTGTAATTGATTTTATAACCTCATACTCTGTCTTTGCATCAAGTGCACTAGTAGCTTCATCTAAGATTATTATAGTTGGATCTTGTGCTAAGGTTCTTGCTATTTCAATTCTTTGACGTTGTCCACCGGAGAAGTTTTTACCTCCCTCTAATACCACATGACTATATCCGCCATCCTTTGTCATTATGTCATCATGTATCTGGGCATCTTTAGCTGCCATTATCATTTCAAAATCTTCTATTGAATCGTCCCACATCTTTATATTATCTGAGATTTTATCTTCAAACATTATAACATCTTGGTCAACTACAGATAGCGAACCC
This sequence comes from uncultured Clostridia bacterium, assembly GCA_944385105.1. Classification (GTDB taxonomy): domain Bacteria; phylum Bacillota; class Clostridia; order Oscillospirales; family Acutalibacteraceae; genus CAG-557. Next base: position 15,663 of record CALWVR010000012.1, on the reverse strand, counting down.
GTGAAGACCTCTCTTTTTATATCACTTATCGGTTTTCCATCAAATAAGATTTCACCTGACCATGGTTTATAAAGACCAGATATCAATTTTGCAAGCGTAGATTTACCACATCCTGAAGAACCAACAAACGCTACCCTAGAACCCGGTTTTAGTTTCAAATTAAAGTTTTCAATAAGAGGGTCACCTAGAGGCTTATAGCCAAATGTAACGTTTTTCATTTCCATCTCACCAGTTAACTTACTATATTGAACGTTTTCGTCATCTTCATCATCTTTATATTCAACATCTGGTTCGTAGTTCATTACGTCTTCAATACGCTCCATGTTTGTTCTCATTTCCTGCATCTGTTGTCCTATTCCAATAAATGAATTTAATGGAGCTACTACTTGTCCTAAATATCCTTGGAATACCATTAAAATACCGGCTGTAAATCCTTCATAACCCTGCATAATAAATGCAGCTCCAATCAATAATATAGCCATATCTACAAGCCCTTGTACTATCCCTGGTATTGCACCTATATATTGATTTAATTTTGAGAACTGAACTATAGAGCCATTAACTGAAGCCTGATAACCTGACCATTTTTCAAAGAAGCCATTTTCAGCACCTGAAGATTTAATAGTCTCTATCATTTCTATTCCTGATGAAGTTGCCGATTCAAGTTTTCCTGCATCTCGAAGTTGAGCTCTTGTTATGTTCACTCTTTTCTTTGATATATAGTTAGATAAAAACATGTTTACTAAAACCGCAACTAGTCCTAAAATAGTTAATTCCCAACTAATGTTAATTGCCATGAATAAATAGAATATAAGCATTACACAATTAAGTAAAATAGGAGCTAAACTCTGAATCAATGTTTCTGCTATTCCTTCGTTAGAAGACTGCCTCATAGCTATATCTCCAACTTGACGCTGAGAGAAAAAGTGCATCGGAAGCCTTAAAACGTGCCACATAAACATAGAGTTTGCAACTATAGCTAATTTTCCTCTTATCTTTAACATGTAAACTGCATTTATAGCCTGTACAACCATCTGGAATATGATAATTAAGGCCATTCCTGAGATAACTGGTATTAGCCATTCAGGATTTTGCCCCGGTGATAGAACTCTATCATAGAAAATACGCGTAAATACAGGATTTATAACTCCAATTATAGTAACAAGTAAACCTGTTAATATAACGAATATAAATGGAACTAATGTTCCTTTTAATCTTGTCTTTGCAAATTCCATTATACTTCTTCTCTTGCCGCCTGCTTCAAATGATTCGCCCTTGGATAAGCATAATACAACTCCTGTAAAAGCCTTGTCAAAATCATCCATAGATACTTCAACAGTTCCTCTTGCCGGGTCATTTATAACTGCACTATCCTTTTTAAATCCATCTAAAACAACAAAGTGGTTAAAGTTCCAGTGTATTATAGCTGGAAGCTGTACAGTCTTTATATCTTCAAGTCCACATTTGTACGCTTCAGTATTAAGTCCATAAGCATTTGCTGCCCTAACCATATCTCTTAAATTACTTCCGTCCCTTGAAACACCGCAGTCTGCTCTAACTTTCTCTAGCGGCACCCACTTGCCAAAGTACGCTAATATCATAGCAAGAGATGCAGCTCCACATTCAAGAGCCTCCATTTGCATTATTACAGGAACCTTTGGTATTTTACTCTTAAGCATAAATTAAACACCCCCTCTAATTAGAAGCTTGCGACTGATTAATTAAGAAATCTATCGGAGTAATTTCCTCTGTAATAATTTCTACCTTACATAAGTTATTCGTCTTTATATATTCCGAATTTCCTTTTTCACCATTTGCCCACTTGTATCCATCATCAGAAGTACTATCTTTGTCAAGCGAAATCAATACCGCTACTGCATATTCAGAGTCATCTGATAAAATGCTATCCGCTATATATTGGTTATCATACTTATCAATTATGTCTGATTGAGTAACAGGGTTTGGAGATACAAATTCTACTTTTCCTAATATATATGTATTTTCATTTGCGTCATTATTATATAGTCGTACTTCCATACCTCTTTCTAGTTTATTCATATAATTTGCATTTATATAGCATACAACTGAGTTTGGAGTATTTGCTCCATCGACTGATTCAAATACTCCCGTTCCGTTCACCTTGCTAGTTATGTTTCCACTAAATGACCATACTATAAATGCTCCTAACATTATAATAAGTGCTATTAGAACAACCCAAACACTTGGGTTAGATACTTTTATATAGTCATTAAGTTGCTCAGGAGACGATATCCTATCAAGACTTTTCTTTCTAAAAACACTATCTTTCATAATTCATACCTTCCTCCCTAATAAAGTTTTAATTTATATTAAAAAGATTTGAAAAACCCGTCATATTAAATACATCCTCTATGGTTTCATTTGGATTTAATAAGGTCAGACTTCCACCGTCTGCACTAATTTTTTTCTGGGCTCCAAGAAATACTCTAAGCCCTGCACTACTAACATAGTCAAGGCCCTTTAAGTCAATTGTAATATTTTTTACATTATTATTCATCAAATCCATTAGTTCATTTTCGAGTTTCTCTGATGTATTAGTGTCAAGCCTACCTGATAATTCAAGAACCGTCTTATTGCCTTCTTCTCTTCTTAAAATATCCATAACTTTTCCTCCATATAAATATTTAATTTATTTTCTTTTTTAATACAAGTATATTTTTATTATCTTTCCTTTCATATATCATTTCATCCATAAAATTTTTAACTATAAAAATTCCCAGTCCTCCTTCCATTCTGTCCTCTACAGATAGTAAAATATTGGGGTCAATTTGTTTTAGTGGATCATACTCTATGCCATAATCAATAAATTTCAGTATTACAGTTTTTGAGCCTACATCATAATCACATATAATTTGGCATTTTCCTTGATCATTATCATACGCATATTTTACAATATTAGAAAATATCTCATCGACAACTATACAAAAGTGTTTTCTATTACTACAAGGCAATTTAGAAATATAATCATCAACAAAGTTTACCGCTAAGTCTATATTCTCTTTTTTAGCATAAACATTAAGACACTTCATATGCTCCCCTCTTTGCTCTTAGCAATATATATAAATATTTTATATGTATTGTATCACTATTTGTATCAAATGTCAACACTTTTTATTAAGAATAAATTATTTTATTATGGAAATAATTTTACTATATTCTTAGAATAGAGGTAATTAAAATGAATCAAAAAATACAGTCTATTAATGGTTTTGAAATTTTAGACTCTCGTGGTAATCCCACTGTTATGGCAGAAGTAACTCTTAATGATGGAAGTAAGGGAGTTGCAAGTATTCCATCTGGCGCTTCTACCGGAATGTTTGAAGCTCGTGAACTACGCGACTTTAATGATCAAAGATATTTTGGTAAAGGCGTATTAAGAGCAATTGAAAATATTAATAATATAATCGCTCCAACTCTTTTAAAGTTGGGCACATTCGATCAAGCTATTGTTGACAAAACTCTAATAGAGCTTGATGGTACTAGAGATAAACAAAAACTTGGTGCTAACGCAATACTAGCAGTCTCTTTAGCCGTTGCAAGAGCTGCTGCAAAACATTTTGATATTCCACTTTATCGATACCTAGGTGGAATAAATGCATATAAACTCCCTATACCAATGATGAATATATTAAATGGTGGTATGCACTCATCTAACAATATAGATATACAAGAGTTTATGATTGTACCAATTGGTGCTAAAAACTTTAGTGAAGGTCTACGTTGGTGCAGTGAAATATATCACACGCTGGGTTCAATTTTAAAAAATAACGGATTTCAAACATCTGTTGGTGATGAAGGAGGTTTTGCTCCAAATCTTACTTCCGATGAACAGGCAATTGAATTAATTATTAGTGCTATACAAAAGGCCCAATATAACACTAAACAAGTTAAAATTGCATTAGATGCTGCTAGTAGCGAGTGGTGGATAAACGGAAGTTATAGTATGACAAAACGCAAAATTACTTTTAGCTCAAGTGAAATGATCAAATATTGGATTAATTTATGTAATAAATATCCAATTATTTCAATCGAAGACCCTATGAGTGAGCAAGATTTTGGTGGGTGGCAGTCTTTAACAAAAAGTCTTGGTGGCAGCATTAACCTTGTTGGTGATGATTTATTTGTAACAAACGCAGAAAAGTTAAATATGGGAATTAAACAAGGTTTAGCTAATTCCATATTGATTAAACCAAATCAAGTGGGTACTTTAACTGAAACATTTGAAACCATAGATAATGCAAAGTCGGCAGGGTTCAATACCATCATTTCTCATCGCTCAGGGGAAACCGAAGATACGTTTATATCTGATCTTGCCGTTGCTACTAATGCCGGGTTTATTAAAGCTGGTGCACCATGTAGAAGTGATAGAGTGGCTAAATACAATCGCCTGTTGAAAATTGAGTCTGAAATAAACTGGAAGCAAAAAAGTAATAGATTTCAAAATAAACTTCCCATAAAACGTGCTGCTCTAACCTCTTTTGGCACTATAAGTAATTCTAAGACTCAAGGACAAGCCTTTTTAAAACGAGGTCTTCTGGTAGAAATATAAATAAAGTTCCATAGTAAAACTATGGAACTTTATTTATAATAAGTAATCCCCTTTAGCATTTATCTAAAGGGGATTTATTTCTTACTGAAGTTGGCCTTTATCTTCAATTAAAGATATACTCATATCTAAATTTGTAGGACTTCCTCCATTCAGTGGTATCCTATATACATTTAATTTTATACTATCTCCGGGTTTATGTTTTGATAATTCATTGTAGAGTGATGAAGTCGTCATAGTGTCAACACCGTCTATTTTAGTTATTAGGTCTCCTGATTTTAGTCCCTTCGCAAAAGCATCACTATCGTTACTTACCTCTACAACTAATAGTCCTTGTGGTACATTATTAACTTGCGCCTCATAGGCTGAAATTTGCCTTACAGTAATTCCAAGCCGTACTCGTCCTGATACATATCCTGTTTTTATCATATCATCTACTACCGTCTTAGCTGTATTAATAGGTATTGCAAATCCCATGCCCTCACAGTCCTTTACCTTAGAACTATTAATGCCTATAACCTGTCCATGCATGTTTAAAAGCGCTCCACCTGAATTTCCAGGATTTATAGCAGCGTCTGTTTGAATGTATTTTACAAGACTATTAGCATCTCCTAAAGAACGATTAAGGGCTGATACCATACCTCGTGTTAAAGAATTTGAAAATTCAAGTCCACCCGGATTTCCTAATGCTAGTACCCATTCTCCAACCGCTAGCTGATCTGAATTTCCAAATTCAGCCGGTGTAAGTCCACTTGCATCTATCTTTAAAACAGCTAAGTCTGTTCTTACATCAAAACCAATTACTTTCGCAGTATATTCTTTTTTATCTGAAGTTACAACGGTAACATTATATTTGTTGCTATTCCCAATAACATGTGCATTTGTAATTATATATCCATCCTCGCTCATTATGATTCCTGAACCTTGGGCTGCTGATGAGGATATCATTCCTGCACTGGGATCGTAAGTAATTATTCCTACTATTGACGGTGCAACTTTTACATAGATTTGTTCCGCTGTCAGAGTATCTCCCGAATCAGTTCTGTCAATAGTATTAATAGCAGGACAATTGATATCTGAATTGGTAGCATTTAAAGTCGGAACCTTCTTTTTATTTAATTGCCCTAATATCATAGTAGTTCCAAAAAATATTGTAACAACAGCTAAAATTATTGCTGTGGAAATTGTAAAAACATAAAATCCCGTACTTTTAGCTTTTTTAACATTTACATAGCTTGGTCTTGAACAGTAGTCGCTATTATATGGAGAATTAACCGTATTTAAACTTGTATCAAATACATGTACTTCATTGTTATTGATTTGCCTTTTTTCCCAAAGTTCCGTCTTTCTTTCTTCCTCTGCCATACTATTACTATTGTTCTGTTCCTGCTCCTTATCGGTATACCATGAATTTATATTATTTTCATCATTATTAAAGTTAAAACCTTTATCACTCATAAATAGTCCTCCCAAAACTAAATAAATTACTCTATATCATTTGATACAGGTATAAAAAACTCAAATTCTGTATATTCATTCGATACACTTTCTACTTTTATATCCCCTCCATGAATTCTTATGAGTTTTTTTACTATATAAAGACCCAAACCCATTCCCTTTTTGTCATGGCTTCTTGATTTATCAGTCTTATAAAATCTATCAAAAATCTTACCTATATCATTACTATTTATTCCACTTCCACTATTTCTAATATTAAATACAGCTAAATTGTTCTTTTCCTCTAAACTAATCTTTATATATCCATCCTTATTAACAAACTTTATTGCATTATCAATGAGATTATATAAAACCTGGTACATCATGTCCGCGTCTCCGTAAACGAAAACACTTCTTGAGCCATCTAATCCGAGTATATTTATATTTTTCTCATTTATACTTTTTTCAAAGGAAAGAAGTATATTTACAACTACATTAAGTAAGTCAAAAGAGGTTCTATTAACCTTTAAGTTTTCACGATCAATCCTTGATAAATTCAGCATTGAACTTACAAGTCGCGATAACCTTTTTACCTCGTCCGACACTATTTTAAGATAATAATTCTGCTTCTCATTTGGTATAGTTCCATCCAGTATTCCATCAATGAATCCTGCTATTGTTGTCATTGGAGTCTTAAGTTCATGCGAAACATTAGCTATAAAGCTTCTCCTAGTTTCTTCTGATGCCGAAAGTGAATCAGCCATACTATTGAAAGCTATCGCAAGCTGCCCTAGCTCATCACTGCTTTTCACTGGAACTCTTCTAGAAAAGTCCCCTTTACCAAAAGAATGTGCAAGACTAGACATCTGCCTTAACGGCTGAACCATATTATAACAGAAAATTCCTATTGAAATTAACGCCAGTAAACAAGCTACAACTACAGCAAAAATAAAGATTTTAAAAATATCCCACATAAAATCATTAAGAAAATGGGAATCAACAACTGTGAATACTAAAGCTATAACTTTACCATTGATCATTACAGGAACACCGACAACAAAACTTTTATTTTTATAAAAATCTCCAAAATTAACTGTCCCTATATAATCACCTGTTATCGCTTTATCTATTATTGTCTCAGGGACTGTTTTACCATAGTAATTCTCAGTATCATACTTTGATGATAATAACACATTTCCCTTAGTGTCAGTTATAAATATATCGCAATTAATGTTAACTGAAAAAGTATAAATAAAATTTTCTATTAAATCTTTATTTTCTATTGTAAGCCCATTGTTTAAAGTCGCCATACTATTTTGCGCTACAACTGTTGAAATTGCAATCGCATTATTTGTAAGTAACTCCTCCTTTTCCGCCTTCCAATATTTCGATACAAATATCCATAAAAGCATTCCTAAGATTAAGAAACTTAAAAGGACTATGAGCATTATAAGCTTTAAATACTTTTTGAATAAAGTCTTCTGTAGCTTCATTATTCTAATACCTCAAATTTGTATCCTACTCCCCAAACAGTCTTCAATGACCATTTCTCTGATACTCCTTCAAGCTTCTCTCTCAATCTTTTTATATGAACATCGACAGTTCTTGAATCTCCATAGTAGTCAAACCCCCAAACTTCATCAAGCAGTTGATCCCGAGTAAAAACCCTATTCGGATTGCTAGCAAGATGATATATCAATTCCATCTCCTTTGGTGGGGCATCTACTTTTACTCCTCCAACCTTCAGTTCATAGTTTGTTAGATTAATATATAGTTTATCAAAACTTACTATTCGTTTCTTATCAGTTTTTGTCTTATTAGTGCGCCTTAAAACTGCATTAATTCTTGCTACAACTTCTTTAGCTTCAAATGGTTTTACTACATAGTCATCTGCTCCTAACTCAAGGCCTAGGACTTTGTCAAAAACTTCTCCCTTAGCAGTCAACATTATAATAGGACAATCTGATACCTTCCTTATAGCACGACATACCTGCCATCCATCAAGTTCTGGTAACATTATATCTAATAAAACAAGCTCCGGGTTACACTCATTAAATTTTTCAAGTGCTACCTTTCCATCATTTGCAATAACCGTTTCAAAACCTTCCTTCTCTATATACAAACGCAGGAGTTCACAAATATTAGTATCATCGTCAACAATTAATATTTTTGACATGGCAGTCACCTCCTAATAGTAAATACTAATGTAAAATCATTATAACTCATTTAAAAAATAAATTCATGAACTTTTTATAAAAATTTTATCAATAGATTATAGCTAAAATTGCCTAACATATACATAAAATAATTTATTTACGGAATAATAGTTTTTGAAAGGGGAGTAATTTAATGGAGTATTTAAAGGCATTTGTTATTGGTGGCCTCATTTGCGTTGTGGGACAAATATTAATAGATAAAACCAAACTTACCCCAGCAAGAATTCTCGTCTCATTTGTAACTTTAGGCGTTATCTTAACTGCCATAGGACTTTATGAACCCTTAGTAGATTTTGCTGGAGCCGGTGCTACTGTTCCTCTTACCGGATTTGGTTATACAATGGCCACAGGAACTTTTGAATATGTAAAGCAAAAAGGTTTAATGGGAGCTTTAACTGGAGGAATATCCGCTGGAGCAGCTGGTATATCTGCAGCCGTCTTTTTTGGATATATTGCTGCTTTAATTTCTAAGCCTGGTGATAAAAGCTAATTTCCATATAAATCCTTGACAATATTGGTATATAAACACAAAATATGTAGACAATATTGTCGTAATTAAAAACATTCACCAACTTTATTATAAAACTAAATAGGAGGTTAAGATTTTGAAAGCTACAGGAATTGTTAGAAGAATAGACGATCTTGGAAGGGTTGTTATTCCTAAAGAAATTAGACGTACACTAAGAATCCGCGAAGGAGACCCTCTTGAAATATATACCGATACAGAAGGAGAGGTAATTTTTAAGAAATATTCACCGGTAGGAGAACTATCTCAGTTTGCCACCACTTACGTTGAGGTTTTGTCAAGAACCTCAAACTTTCCAACAGTTGTTTGTGATAGAGACCACGTTGTCGCTGTTGCAGGTCTATCTAAAAAAGAATATTTGGAAAGACGCATAACACCAATCTTAGAAGAATTAATGGAGACTAGAAGCAATTATGTTTTAAAAAATGGTGATACCACATTTTTTCATCCTATAGAAGGAATAGAGAAAGCTGCTGCAGTTATATATCCTATAATTGTAGCTGGTGACGTAACTGGAGCTGTAATAATGCTAAACAATGATGAAAACACCATTCCTGGTAATGCTGAAGTAAAACTTGTTCAAACTGCCGCCGTATTTCTAGGGAAGCAGATGGAAGAATAACAAAAAAAGAGTAGTTTAAATAAAATTGAACTACTCTTTTTTATTTTTAGTAACTTTTATATTAATAACTTATTATTATAATTATAAATAATAAAAACATAGAAGGAGTAATTACATGAAAATCCTACAATATCTACTACTTAAATTAGGAATATAAAAAATTAAAATTTTTCTTGATTTCTTCTTTTATTTGTTATATAATAAGAGGGTAAAATGTGCGGGTGTGGCGGAATTGGCAGACGCGCTAGATTTAGGTTCTAGTGGCAAAACCGTGCAGGTTCAAGTCCTGTCACCCGTACCAATTAATAAATCAGTCAATTATTGTATGATAATTTGATTGATTTTTTTTGATAAACTTTCCTTATAGAGGGCAAAAAATAGGCTTTTTCTCCATATATGTGATGGATAAATTTTCTCTTATCACAATTATGGAGGTTAAAAAATATATGCATATCGAAAAATTGTATGGTTATGTATCATTAGATGATTAGTTGGATTTAATTTATAAGGGCTTATTTGATACATATAATCCTCCAACGGTAGAGAGTATCCGCTAAAAAAATTGGGTAACCCATATAACTCCCACAACGTGCCAGTTGTGTATAGAACAAAATGGGCAAATTTATGGAATTAATGATATTTATATCATGGGACCACCATTACATCCAAATTGTTGGTGTTCTATAGAGCCAATGAGAGCGGTAGAGTCTGGAAATGGAACTAAAGATGGTCGGAATGGTGCCGATTGGTGGATTAAACATCTTGGTAAACTACCAGATTATTATATTTCTGAAGAAAATTTAAAAGTCTTAGGGTGGAAGCAAGGAAAATTACCTAAAAAATTTGCGCCTGGTAAAATGATTACAAGAGAAATTTATGAAAACAGGGACAGACATCTGCCAGATGCCCCTGGTCGAATATGGTGTGAAGCTGATATAAATTACTATGAAGGCAAACGAAATATATATCGCTTATTATGGTCTAATGATAGACTTATGTTTTAACATATGACCATTATAAAACTTTTTATGAGGTAATTTAGGGAGAAATAACTATAGACAAGAATAATAAAAGTATAAAGGTAATCACATTAGATTTTACTGGATGTAAAACAGCTTGAGAATTTCACGAGCGTATCAGAGTCGCATTTGAAAATGTTGAAAGAAAACGCTTATATGGTAATGAAACATATACGTATAAAGTGTGTAAAGATTTTGTCTTGTTTAAAGTTTAGTCGTGGAGTTTTAAATGTTATAAATGCTGCATGTATAAAATAAATGAGGTTCCTAAATTTAAAGTTTTTAACAAAGCTAACTCTGGAAAAATAGGGGCCGTAATGGTGGTCCTGATGATGTTTTTTATTTGGTTAGATCAACATATAAGTAATTCAATTAATTTTCCAAATGCTAATTCCTTCTCTTTTGCTCTTTTATCTCTATCACTTATTGCATTAATTATCGCACTTTTATTTAAATTAATTCTTAAAATAGGAAAAGTTAAATTTAAGCTATCTCAGATTACGGATTTTGCCTTTTTTGATGGTTATTAAAGCGTTTTTTAACGCGTTGGAAACGCTGGTAATCGGCTACTGGACCAAAAATGAATATATAGGTATTTGTATAGAAATTGCTTTTATATTGCTTTGTTGTATATTAATATACTTCTTTTTTTCTAATAATCTTAATACAAATAAAATCCTTCCTTTTGCAGCCATGGCAGCCTTTGTGGGATTCATGATATTGTATACATTTGCTGGCATGTACCTTGTAAATGCTATAAAGCCTTCTAACGACACTACACCTAATGACACTCCACATAAGGATTATTCTTACTTGTATAAAGAGAGTTCTAACTACGAAGACGATTATTATTATAATGAAAGTGGAATTCCCGCAGATTATGATAGTATTGCAGAAAATATGAAATAAGTTGTAATTCAAACATACTTTTTTGAATTATATTTTGTTTAAATTTAGATGATAGAATATAAAGAAGACAGATATAATTATTATTCATTCTAAAGTGCCTATAAATGCTGGACTTCAATTCAGGAACCTGTGCCTATAAATAATGTGCAAGAAACAGCTTTATTGTTGTTACATTATTATACTGTTTTATTTTGTTTATGTTATCCAAGTAGTCAAATCCTTTATAACTACTAATACTAAGCAATATCTAGCCTTATGTTTCATTGGGTCCACTTCTTATAAAACTAATTGTTTGCTTTTTTAACTTCATGCTCTTTATGACTTTTCAAGCCTCATGGATGATTCGAATGCTGTAATATTAAGTGTTTTTTAGTAAAATTTTACAATAAAATAACCTTGATGATTAGATTTTGGTATCATAACTTTTTTATCTCCATAAGATGTTAATATGCAGTTTGCTAAATTATGTCGAAGGAGTCAATAAAAATGTATAATCAAGAAAATTTAAACGCAGATACAATTGCCTATTTGAATTGTTTTTATAAAATATTAGAAAATATGATTAAAGGCATGGTTAACGCTAGATTGATAGACAGCATTTCACATAACTTTATTGTCCAAATGATCCCACATCATATGGCAGCAATAAAAATGTCTAAAAATCTTTTACAATATACAAAATTTTTCCCACTTAAGAATGTCGCTTTAAATATTATAAATGAACAGACTAAAAGCATAGAAAATATGAATCAAGTATTAGATAGATGTTCCAAATTAACAAATAAACGGTCGGATTTATGCAGTTATCAAAAAAATTTTACAAGCATTATTAATACAATGTTTACACAAATGAAAGACGCGAGTGTCAGTAATAACATAAATCGAAATTTTATACTAGAAATGATTCCACACCATGAAGGGGCAATTCGTATGTCACAAAATTTGCTGCACTATAATGTTTGTTATAAACTTATTCCCATAGTTCAAAAAATTATTAGATCACAAAGTCAAGGGGTAATTGAAATGAAACAGTTACTTCATTACGTTTAAGCATATGTTAATATAGAAATCACAGTCTAAGACAGTAAATTTGTACTTTTAATTGTGGTAGCTGTTTTAATTCACTTCACTTAGCCCGTAATTACCATATTACATGTGAAAATATATGTGGTCAATTTTTGATCTGTAGCGAATAAAAATGCAGACATTAATATTGGCTAAAATTTGCATTTTTATTTGAGGAGCATAAGTCCTTGTAGTCACACTCACAAGGTAACACTTGGTAAAAAATTGCGTAAAGGAGTAAAAGCCAATGGGCTTTCTTTTATTACGTGTATTTAATTTTCAAGTCCCTAATAGTATTCCTTGTAAGAATAAAAAGCCGCTCGTTTTAATAAACGGTCGGCTTTTAAGTTTTTTAATAAAAACTTTCTAATTAAGAAGTAAATTTTATCTTATTTAAAATCACTTAACAAGATATTAACTATCTCCGGTTACACTATTAAGTAGTCTTCTTTTCAAATGCAAACAATATCATATTTTAAAATCTTTTCAGTAAAATATGCGGTCATAGCACCGGTAACACATTTTAATAATGTACCTTTTAAGTCAAAACTATTCTTTAAGCATACTAAAGCATAGCCATGAAAGTTATTTATTAAAATATGCCTTTACTCTAGATGCTACATTCTCTTGAATATTGTAATAGTAAAAAGAATAATCATAGTTATGAAAACTTTCTGACCCAAAAATAGAAGGGATATTTAAATTGTCAAAATTAATATATGGATAATTCGTATTTGTACATACAACAACACCTCGTTCTGTATCTAATTGTGCATCAGCAATTCCTGGTTTATTAATATCATATTCACCTGTATTATTATTCAAAATACGACTTCCAAGGTTTTCATTTGCTGAGGCATAGGTGTTATCCCGCTTCCAGTTAATTGGGTTAATACTAACAGCACCATCTAATACAACGAAATTGTTCTCATTTTTATTACCTGGTCCTTCTGTATTCCAGCTAACCACCACTCCTGTATCATCAGCTTTTTCCGCAAACTTTAAGTAGGGATAATCGGCTAAATCTTGCTTAGTAATAGAATAACCTACTACATATGCTGCAATCATTCTATCATAGTATTCAGGGTGGGCTTGCATGTAATCCTTTAAAACAATCCTTAATATACATGATCCTTGTGAATGCCCTGCAAGAATGAAGGGTTTTCCTTTATTGTAATTTTCAAAAAAGTAGTCTAATGCGCCATATATATCTGTTCTTTGCTCGTTCATCAAGCATTGTTCTAGTTCTTCCGAAGGCAAATCTACTACTGAGGCCAAATTACTTTGACGATAATAAGGAGCATATACATTTGTTGAATCTTCAAACACTGTAGCCTGTGTATTATACTGTTGCAAGGCACCTGATCTCATCATTTCAGAATTGATGTCTGCTATGTCTGGGGCACCTTCGGTGGTATCTATATAAACTGTTGGATAAATGTAAAATGTATCAACTGGTTTATCTGTATTAGGAATATTTAACCAGTTATTCTTATCAGAATAGTCTGATGAAGTTCCTACTAAATTAGTAATTTTATAACCTTGTTCCTCCATGCTATTCCCACATCCTGAAAGTAGTGTAAACTCTACCACTGCCATTACAAATGTCAACCCTAATAAAATCAACCTTTTTGCCAACTCTGTTTTTTTCTTTCCTTCCACGGACTTTAGCCTCCTTTTTTAACTTTTCAAAATTGTATATATACACATAAAACAGCTTAAAAATTATAATTATTATGTGAATAACTAATATATACATTATTACTTTAACATATGTCACTAATAAAGTTAAGTAAATATTTACAATTAAAACACCTGTAAAACAAATAAATTGAAGCAATACTAATTATAAATTAATATATTTATATAATGCTCAATATTAATAAATAAAAACGAGGATTACTCCAAATTTTAAAATAAATTATTGTCTATAAAGCCTTTAATATGCATAAATATTTACTTAACATTAAATATACACAAATAACCCCATAAGTTTTTAAAACTTATGGGGTTATTTTATATAAATTTATTCGTATTTACTACGCTTTCTATTCAAAATTAGAATTGCAGAGCTTGAAATTATTAACATAATTGATAGTCCAATCATGCTCCACACATCATCCTTGTCTCCCGTCCGTACAAAGTTATTTACAGCTTTTTCCTCCTCAGTTAGCTCATCAAAAACTGCATATGGCGAAAAATGGCTTAAAGTTAGTTTTGCAAAGGTAGCTCTTCCTCCTGGGTACGCCATAGAATCTATGTATTCACATTTTACAACTTGATCTTTTCCTTGGCTTATAAATACAGCATTTATGTCGTCTTTGTCCCAGTCTTCCCCTATTTGAACATAGAAATTCGCATTTCTCGAGAGATTTGTATAAGCATTTCCATCTGGATCTGTAACTCCCGTTAAAAATATTGACATTTTACCCGAGTCAACTGAAGACTTAACATCGTCATCCAGCATATTGTAATATTTTGCAAATTCTGCAGGGTCATCTTTTTGTGTAAGCCAGCGTACCCAGAAACGTGAGCCTGTTTTAAATTGACCAGCATTCTCTATTGCATACCAAGCGCTCGTCCCTCCAGACTCTTCTTTCAAAAAATATCTTCCATTGTTTCCTAGCTCTACACTAGTTGTCCCGTCTTCAGATACATAATTTACTACATTAATATGCCTAACTGATTCTCCCCAAGCGGAAGCATGAGTTGTTCCACCTTGAGTGTAAGAACTTTTCACTATTAAGTGTCCAAACGGGTCATCTGACTCTGCATTTTTATTATAATAAGCAAATGCTTGAACTGAGTATCCATAAGCTCTTGTTGACGTTACATCACTGTCAGTATATGTAGTTCCAGTTACGTTTTCAGCTATTATTTCCTCTTTTCCTTCACTCGTACGCATTATATTATACCAATTTGCTCCATCAACCGCATCCCATGATAGTTTAACTACGCCATCTTCAAAAGAAGATTGTGCTTTTGCTTCTGATAAAGTTGGTATAATATGTACTACACTTTCTGGAACTCCTGCCCATTGAAAAGCAGTAGAATTGTAAGCGCTCTGATTTACATATACTGCCGCTCCTGGTTCTCCTCTTGCTATTGCATTGTTATAAAATAAGTCTCCATATCCCCCTGATTGTTTTATACCTGTTCCATTTATTAATACGTACTTAATATTTGTGCATCCATTAAACGCATTACCATTAATAGTTGATATAGAAGCTGGAATTTCTACACTTTTAAGACTTGTGCACCCACTAAATGTTTCACCAGGAATT
>CALWVR010000011.1 GCA_944385105.1 uncultured Clostridia bacterium | reverse complement strand
TCTTTTTCTTAATCTTAATGTATAACAAAGATTTCTCTCACGCTTCTCTGTCTCTTTTCATCAACAGCGTGCTTCCTATTCTATCACCTCCTCTCTTCTTTGTCAACTACTTTTTTCATCTTTTTTTGATAAATTTTATTTTGTTATTTTGTATAAAAATCATTTCTAAAATGCATTTTAATGTACAAAATATAATTAATTACGAAACTTACGCAAGATTTGTTGAAAAAAATAAAAATGTAATATATAATGTATAAAAACATGAATCGGAAGGAACGGCGATATAAATATGAAAATCTTTCAATATATAAAAAGTTTATTTTTGAAGCACACTAAAGTATTTGTGTGTGCGGTTGTGATACTTTGCGCTACTACTGTAACCTTAACTAACCTTATAGTCGCACGAAACAATGAAGTTCAAGTGGAAAGTGTCAAGGAGAACAAAGATGAAGAACTTCATGTAACTAAAGCTAGTGAAAAGAAAATTAAGGATGAGGGAAACGACAGCCAGGATACGTATAATAAAGCCGTGGACAAGTCCACTAAAAGCGTTCAAGAGGCTGAGGAGAAGGCTTATGCTAACGACGCAGACGAGTCTAAGGGTAAGATACTAAGCACAACATCAACGTCTCATGAAGGCACATATAAGACCAAGAGCTACGACAACCTATACCCGGAGCTTTATTGCACGAGGCCTGAGACTCAGGTTACACCTAACAAAACCATATTCTTGACCTTTGATGACGGTCCGTCGCAGCGCACTGCTGAGGTGCTTGATATACTTAAGGCTAATGATATAAAGGCGACTTTTTTCGTCACGGGATGCGGCGGTGAACTTGGCAAAAAAATGATGAAAAGGATCGTTGACGAAGGGCATACCCTGGCGATCCATACGTATACGCATGACTTTAAAAGTATTTATAAGACCGTTGAGTCATATCTTGACGACTTTAACAAAATCTATACCTTAGTTTACGAGACGACTGGCGTTAAACCGACGTTATTTAGGTTCCCTGGCGGGTCTAAGAACGGATTTAACAAGCATAACTATCGCGAGATTATTGCTGAGATGACGAGGCGTGGGTTTGACTATTTTGACTGGAACTTGTCGGTTGGAGACGCTGTTAGTAGGACGCCTACTCCGGCTGAGAAGTGTGTTTCGAACGTACTGTCAAACTCGTCTAAGTGTGCGCATGGAGTTGTGCTGATGCATGACGCCGCCCCTAAGAGAACCACCGTTGAGGCGCTGCCTAAGTTGATAGAGGGGCTGCGGCAGCAAGGGTTTAGGTTTGACAAGCTCACCCACAACATCGACCCAGCCCCATACTCCCTTGTGCGCCCATATAGATAAGGTAAAAAGGTGGGAAAGACCTCCTGACTTAAGTCAGGGGGCTTTTTTTATTTATTGATTGAAATTATTTCGTTTAGGTCTATGTTTAAAACTTTCGAAATTTCTATAAGCGTAAATATACTTGGGGTGGTTTTTGCAAGCTCATAGTATGTGTAGGTTGACCGCTCCACATTTAAGAGTTTGGCCATGTCCTTTTGAATTATGCCCTTTTCTTGTCTGCACCTGCGTAGTTTAAAGGCCAAATCCTTAGAGTTTTCTACATATTTCTTTTTGTCCATGTTATTTCTCCTATCTACCAAAAATTGTAATTATATTTAATTATAACACTATAGAAGAGTTTTATCAACTATAGTCTATTAATAAATTGCTTCATAGTAGATAAAATATCACTATAGTTAAAAATAAGGGATGTGATTTATTTTATGGACAACGAAAAATTTTTGAAAGAAATTGGAAAAAGAATTATTGATCGTAGGAAACAAGAAAGGCTTACGCAAGAAGAGTTAGCTGAGAAAATAGACGTAAGCCCACAAATGATTTCATCTGCTGAACTCGGCAAAAAAGCTATACGGCCTGAAAACCTATACAAAATAAGTATGGCTTTAGGCGTAAGTGCAGATTACATTTTGACTGGAGAAATTATTGACAAGGACATTGAATACCTTCAGAAAAAATTGCAGCTTCTGTCCTCCAGTAAAGTGAGGTGCATTGAAGATATAATAGATAGTTGTATAAAACTAGAAAATAACATTAAGGATTGATGAAAATGAATAAAAGATTAAGAGACCTTAGGGAAGACCATGATAAAACTCAGAGTGACATTGGAGATTTACTCCACATGTCTCAAACCGGCTATTCTCAATATGAAACTGGTTCTAATGATATTCCTACTTACGTATTAAAAAACTTGGCTAAATTTTATAATACTAGCGTCGATTATATTCTAGGGCTTACCAACGAAACTAAACCCTATCCACCAGCTACAGGAGGTAATAGTATGGATAAATTTAAAGTAAACAAGGAAGCTGAAAAAACATCTTCGATTAGTAGAACAATAAGAATTAAGACTGAGACTTATAACAAACTAATGCAACTAGGAGAGGAATACGGCATTTCCTTTAACAAACTTATAAATCAATGCATCGACTATGCCTTGGAAAACTTGGAAGAATAGTGGCTTTACACTACAAAAAAGTAGTACCAAACTTTGGTACTACTTTTTTTGTTCATTATAGTATTTACAAATGTCCCGCAAAACGCACTCCTCGCATCGTGGCTTCTGCGCCTTACATACCGCACGTCCATGCAACACCAGTCTATGGCAAAACTTGTTCGACTCCTCCGGCGGCAGTGCCTCCCTTAACGTATTCTCTATCTTAACTGCGTCCTTTAAGTCGTGAAAGCCCAGTCGCCTTGTTAACCTAATGCAATGCGTGTCCACCACTACAGCCGGCTTTCCATACACGTCACCAATTATTAAGTTCGCCGTCTTCCTTCCAATCCCCGGCAGCTGCGTTAGCTCCTCAATCGTTTCCGGCACCTTCCCGCCAAATCTATCCCTCATCATTTGGCACATGCCCACTATGTCCCTTGCCTTCGTGTGGTAAAACCCGCACGGCCTTATATACTCTTCAACCTCTAATACGTCCGCGTCGGCAAAGTCATCTAAACTCCTAAACCTCTTAAATAACTCCTTGGTTACTACGTTTACTCGTGCGTCCGTGCACTGCGCCGCAAGCCTTGTGGCTATCAAAAGCTGCAACGGATCCTGGTAGTCAAGCGAACACTCAGCCTCGCTATACTCACCCTTTAACCTCTCAATCGCAAGTTTCCCCAGCTCTTCATTTGTCATATAACGCCCTCCTTATTAATAAGTTATCATAAACGGAGCTCGTAGTAAAGGGAATTCCCTTAAAATTTGATAATTTTCTGCATTAATGGTAAAATTACTTATAATAATTACTAAGGAGAATAATATTGAAAAGTTTAAAAAAGTTCGTTCAAGGTAGAAGTGTGGTGCTTTTAATTACATCAGTTTGTTGTTTTTCATTCCTAACCTTATATATATGTATAGGCAACAACAACAACCTCATCACCACAAATAACAACAACCCCCCATTCACCTTTTCCTCCACCGCTATGGGTACATACATAAATCAGACGGCTTGCGGTAAGGACGCACAGACGGCTTGCAAATGCGCGCTTGACTCTATTAAGTCCTTAGAGGAAAAACTCTCCTGGCGCATTGGGTCTTCAGACGTTGCAAGGTTAAACTCCTCTAAGTCCGGCGACTACATTCAACTAAGTAAAGAAACCTTCGACGTCTTGTCGATAGCCTTAGACGTCGCTGAAAACACTAACGGTTCCTTCGAGCCCACTATCCTACCCCTCTCTAATTTATGGGACTTCGGTGGAATAAACCAGCGTCTGCCAAATATAAATGAAATTAAGTCAGTGCTTCCATACGTAAACTACAAAAACATAGCGGTCGATAAAAACCTAAATAGAGTAAAACTCCTAAAGGATAACATTAAGTTGGACCTTGGCGGTGCAGGAAAGGGCTCCGCTTGTGAGTATGCTGTAAATGAATACAAGCTTCACGACTTGGAATACGGAATTATATCCGCCGGTGGGAGTATAGGCCTATACGGACACAAAAAAAACTCAGATCCATTTAAAATAGCCATAAGAGATCCCTTCTCAACTGATGATACATCAGAGTTTGCTATATTCAACGTGGCATCCGGTTTTATTTCCACCTCAGGGGCTTATGAGAGAAATTTTACTCAAGACAACAAATTTTATCACCACATACTTTGTCCTAAAACGGGATATCCCGTAGAAAACGATTTAATGTCCGTTACTATATATCACAACAGCAACGGTACTTTAACTGATGTATTATCCACAGCTTGCTTTGTGCTAGGAAAAGAAGAAGCTTTAAGTCTTTTAGATAAGTATAACGCTAGTGCTGTATTTGTTGACAAGAATCGTCATGTATTTACAACCGGGATTTTTAAAAATAATCTAAAAATCACAAACAAAAAATTTTTTATCGACAACTAGGTACAAAATATGATAACATTTAAGAAAAAAGATATTTTAATCTTATTATTTATAATACTTTTTAGCACATTATTTATAGCCTTATTTCACCTCCTAACTCCCTTAGGCAACATTGCTATTATAGAGAAAAACGGAGAACAAATAAAAAGAATAGATTTATCCGCAGTGGACTCTCCTTATATTGTCGAAATAGATGCTAAGTATTCTGCTAAAATTTTGGTAGAAAAAGGTAAAATTAGCTTCTATGAAGCTCAATGTCCTGATAAACTTTGTAAAAAATATGGAAAAATTTCACGTAAAGGGCAAAATGCTATCTGTTTACCTTCCGGTATAATAATAAGAATTGAAAATTCCAATGATAAAATAGATAGCATAACGGGTTAGTTTATGAAAAAAATTTACTTAAAAAAAAGTAATCTAAAAATTAGGCAGAAAACTCAAACTCTTTGTTTCATTTCTATCTTCTGCGCTTTAGCTATATCCATCTCATTTATGGAAGGATTATTAATTATTTTGCCTATTATGCCGCCTGGATTTAAACCTGGATTTTCAAATATTATTACTATGTTTGTAGTTAATTGTATTGGACTTTTCCCTGCCATTGTCATCACAACTATAAAGTCTTTATTCGTTTTACTTAACAAAGGAACCATAGCGTTTATTATGAGTCTATGCGGTGGACTTGGCAGTACTTTTGTTATCTATCTTCTCTTAAAAATAAGAAATACTAAGATCTCATCCATTTTCCTAGGAATTTCGGGCGCTATAACACATAACTTAATACAACTATTTGTATCCTCTATAATTATCTCACCTTCAGTATACTATTATTTACCATGTATAATATTATTTGCTCTAATTACTGGTAGTTTAACAGGTTTACTTATAAAAAGTATTTCACCTTACCTATATAAAGTATTTGGGTTTATATAACTATTAAATATTACACTAGAGAGGACAATCTACATGCATATAACTGGTTTTCTTAATTTAAGTGTACCTCCATTTAAGATTCATGGAGGAATAAAGGTACCACATTTAAAAAATACTTCAAATTCAAAATGTGAGATTTTAAAGGATATTGAGTCTGTTTTGATACCTATGCAGCAACACATCGGAGCGCCTTGTATTCCAATTGTAAAAGTTAACGAGCATGTTAAACTGGGACAGGTGATTGCAAATAGTGAAAATAATTTCTCTGCAAAAATTCACTCAAGTGTTTCAGGAATTGTCTCTAAAATAGACAACATCATAATGCCAGACGGTTCCACCACTAAAGCAATAACTATAGAGTCCGATAAAAAGTTTGAACTTTACGCAAACTTAAAAGCTCCCAGCATAAAAAGCCCAAAGGACCTTGTCAATGCTGCTTGCAACTGTGGACTTGTTGGCCTTGGCGGTGCCGGATTTCCAACACATATAAAATTAGATTTAAAAAATAATCAGAATATTGATACATTAATAATAAATGCAGCTGAGTGCGAACCCTACATAACTTCTGATAATAGAACAATAATTGAAAATATAAATGATGTAATTGACGGAATAAAAATCATTGTAAAGACTTTAAAAATAGAAAAAGCAATCATTGCCATTGAAACTAATAAGCCTGAAGCTATAAAGATTTTAGATAAAAGAATTAATTCAAAATTTTCTAATATAAAAGTTATAAAACTCGAGTCACGTTATCCACAAGGTGCTGAGAAGGTTTTAATAAAGTCCTGCATAAATAGGGTTGTGCCTATTGGTAAACTTCCCGCTGATGTTGGATGTATTGTCATGAATGTTACAACTATTGCTACTCTTTCCAAATATATTAAGACTGGTATACCACTTGTTAGCAAATGTATAACTGTTGATGGCTCGGCTATAAGTAATCCTAAAAATATAGTCGTCCCTATTGGTACTTCTATAAAGGACATAATTAAATTCTGTGGTGGATATAAATCGCCACCTAAAAAGATACTGTTAGGTGGCCCAATGATGGGTATATGCTTAGCGGATGATAATTTTCCTATATTAAAACAAAACAATTCTATATTAGCACTAGACGAGCGTGAATCTAATTTGTCTGAGCCTTCTATATGTATTCGTTGTGGAAAATGTATTAAAAGTTGTCCTATGAAACTTACTCCTTTATTTTTGGAGCAAAGTGTTAAAAATAATGACATTGATTCCCTTAATAAACTTAATATTATGAATTGTATGGAATGTGGTTGTTGTTCTTTTATCTGTCCTGCACATCGACCACTTGTTCAGTCTATACGACTCGGAAAGAAAATTTTAAGAAATTCTAAAACTATTAAAAAGAGGTAAATGCACATGGATTCTAAACTTTGTATTTCCAGTTCTCCACATTTACATAGTAAAACTAACACCCGTAAAATCATGCTGGATGTTATAATTGCTCTTATTCCCACTGCTATTTCCACATCTGTCATATTTGGTGCTAGGGCTATTTTATTGATTTGCACAACCACTATTTCTTGCGTTTTATCTGAGATTATAAGTAGAATAATTATGCGAAGAAATGACACATCATCAGATTTAAGTGCTATTGTTACTGGAATTTTACTTGCTTTTAATCTTCCTGTGAATATTAATGTCTTTATAGCTATTTTGGGAAGCGTTATTGCAATTGTTGTCGTTAAGCAGCTTTTTGGTGGACTTGGGCAAAACTTTGTAAATCCTGCACTTTGTGCTCGTATTATACTTCTTATATCTTTTCCAAAGGATATGAGTACTTACACATTCCCATTTTCTTATTTAACACATTCACTAGATGCAACAACAAATGCCACTCCACTTTCTCATTCTACCTCATTTATACCAAATTACACCGACCTTTTCTGCGGAAATATACCAGGTTCATTAGGTGAAGTATGTTCCCTTACCTTAATTTTAGGGGGAGTATATCTTGTCATTCGTAAAGTAATAAGTCTTACTATACCACTTACATATATTGGAACAGTGTTTATTTTCACTTTTATATTTGGTAAAGATCCAATATTTCACGTTCTCTCAGGTGGCCTTTTACTTGGTGCAATATTTATGGCTACTGACTATGTAACCTCTCCTGTCACATTTAAAGGTAAAATTATATTTGGCATAGGCTGCGGGATTATTACTGTCTTAATACGTGTATTTGGGAACTTACCAGAAGGAGTAAGCTTTGCAATAGTTCTTATGAATATTTTAGTTCCTCACATTGAGAAACTTACCATACCGAAAGCTTTTGGCTGGGAGGGTAAAGTAAATGAAAAAATTTGATTCCACTGAAATACTAAAACCTACTTTAACATTATTTATTATATGTCTTATTGTCACCTTCCTACTTGCCTTTACTAACGTATTTACAAAAGATGCCATTTTAAATCAAGAACTAAAATCTCAAGAATCATCTCAACGTATTGTCTTGCCCGGTGCCGTCTCCTTTCTTGAGTCTGAGCAAGATGGAATAAAGTTTTATACTGGGTTTGATAAAAATAATAAGAAAATTGGTTACGTATTTTCTAACGAAGATAAGGGATATGGTGGCACTATAAATGTTATGACTGGTATTTCAGTCGAAGGGCAAATTCAAGGTATTTCTATTCTTTCTCACAATGAAACTCCTGGACTTGGAGCAAATATAACTAGTGATAAATTTACTGAACAGTTTAAAGTTAATGCCCCTAAAAATGGATTCTCAATTACTAAAGGTGAGTCTAATAAAAATAGTGAAATAAGTGCCATAACCGGCGCTACTATCTCCTCGACAGCTGTTACAAACGCTGTTAATAAATCTATTGAACAATTTTATAATTTAATCGGAAAGGGGATATAAAATTTGAGTAATAAATTAACTTATCAAATTACAAAAGGAATTATAAAGGAAAATCCCGTTTTAAGATTAGTTTTAGGAACATGCCCTACTCTTGCTATAACCACTGCTGCATCAAATGCTATTGGTATGGGGGTAGCTGCTACCATTGTTCTTATTTGCTCGAATGCTGTTATTTCCATGTTACGAAAGTTTATCCCCGACAAAGTAAGAATACCTGCCTACATAACAATTATTGCTGGATTTGTCTCTATTGTGCAAATGTTAGTTAAAGCATTTGCCCCTGAGCTAAATAGTACATTAGGAATTTACTTACCACTAATTGTTGTAAACTGTATCATCCTTGGAAGAGCTGAAATGTTTGCAAGTAAAAATAAAGTACTCCCTTCCGTTCTTGACGGACTAGGTATGGGTATAGGCTTTACAGCTGCCCTTTTATGTATGAGTATTATTAGAGAGCTATTTGGAAATGGGACTATTTTCTCCATACCTATATTAAGTAACTTCATAGACCCAATTTTAATATTTATTCTTCCTCCTGGAGGATTCTTTGTATTTGGTATATTAGTTGCAATTGCAAATAAATTATCCGACAATAAAGACAACTCACAAAAGAATAGCTGCGCAGGCTGTCCACGGGGAAAATCTTGTTCTATTGTTTCCGATAAGGAGGGAACCTGCAATGTTTAAAGCTCTTGCTGCTTGTTTTCTTGCCTCCATACTAACTGAAAACTATATATTAAATAGATTTCTTGGGATATGTCCATTTTTAGGAGTATCTAAAAAGTTGAATACCGCTATGGGTATGAGTTCTGCTGTTACATTCGTTATGGTACTGGCCACTGCCGTCACTTGGCCTATATATACTTATCTTCTTCTACCTAACAAGCTTGAATACCTTCAAACCGTTGTATTTATATTAATAATTGCTACCTTGGTTCAATTAGTAGAGACCATATTAAAAAAATATATTCCTTCACTTTATAACTCTCTTGGCATATATCTACCTTTAATTACTACAAATTGTGCTGTGCTTGGAGTAACTATGCTAGTCATTGAGAAAGGCTCTATTGACCCCTCATTTGGATATATTAATTCTCTTGTAAATGCCTTTGGAGCAGGAATTGGGTTTCTTGTTGCTATGGCTATTTTTGCCGGTGTTAGACAACGCCTTGAAAAATGTAATATACCAAAGACTTTGCAAGGCCTTCCTATTACACTTATCGCAGCTTCACTTGTTGCTGTTTCGTTTTTAGGATTTCAGGGTCTTATTGACGGACTTCTAGCTTAGTAAAAGGGGGCAATTATTTTATGAATGAAATTGTAATTTCTGTAATAATAGTTGGTATAATTGGTCTTACCTGCGGTATAATTCTTTCTATTTCATCTATTGTTATGTCTGTTAAGAAAGATGAAAAAATTGAAAAAATTTTAGAAATACTTCCTGGAGCCAATTGCGGTGCATGCGGATTTTCTGGATGTGAAGGGTACGCTAAGGCCTTAGCTGAGGGAAAGGCTAAAGTAGGCCTTTGCTCTCCTGGAGGGCAAAAAGTATCAAACGAAATATCAAAAATACTTGGCGTAAAAGAAGAAAGCTCTGAGTGCAGGGTGGCTTTTATCCATTGTTGTGGAACAAGTGATAAAACCTCTAAAAAATATGACTATCATGGGATAAGTTCATGTTCTGCGGCAAATATGTTATCTGCCGGTCCCTCTAAATGTCAATATGGATGTATTGGTTTTGGGGACTGCTTAAATGTTTGTGAATTTGGTGCAATTAGTATTTGCGATGGTGTTGCAAAAGTTGATCAAAATAAGTGTGTTGCTTGTGGAAAATGCATTGACGCTTGTCCTAAAAAGTTAATCTCTTTTATTAAAGTGAAACCACAAGCTATTGTAAGCTGCTCAAATCACGATGCTGCTGCTAACACTTTTAAAAATTGTAAGGCTGGATGCGTTGCTTGTAAAAGATGTGTTAAAGAATGTCCACAAGATGCAATATCTATTAAAAATTCTTTAGCTTATGTGGATAAAGATAAATGCATTGGTTGTGGAAAATGTGTTAAGGTTTGTAAAATAGGATGTATAAAACTTTTGAATATAAAGTAGATTAAAGGTTTCTTGACTATTTTGTTGAGGAACCTTTTTGTAACAAATTCTTATATGCTATCATATATCAAATTGCAACACTAATTATTGAGGTGATAATATGGCTATAATAATGCCCTTTAGAGCAATGCATTTTAATAAAGAAGTTTTTAAAGACTTAACAGAGTTAATTTGTCCGGTTTACGACGTAATTGATGAGAATATGTATAATAGATATCTAAATAAAAATAAGTATAATATTATACGTCTTGAAAAGCCTGATACTAAAAAAGAATATATACATGCTAAGTTGACCTTAGATGAGTGGATTAATAAAAAAATATTAGTTCAAGACAAACAAGAAAATATTTATATATATGAACAAGAATTCAAGTTTAATGGTAAATTTAAAAAATTGATAGGCATCATTTGTCTTGTAAAACTTGAAGAATATGAATCTGGCATAATCTTGCGCCACGAAAAGACACTTAGTATTCCTAAAATAGATAGGTCAAATTTACTAGAAGCTACAAAGTGTAATTTTAGTCCAATCTTCTCCTTATATAGTGATAAAAATTTTAGTATATTAAAAAAACTTTATCCCTATACAAAAACTGAGCCGGAATTTGAAGTTGTAGATGAAAATAATGTCACTCATAGAATTTTTAGAATAAGTTCTAAAGAGTTAATAGGTGAAATATGTAATAAATTTAAAGATAAAAAACTATTTATTGCTGACGGTCACCACCGCTATGAGACGGCCCTAAATTTTAAAAAATCTCACCCTGATTGCAAATATACAATGATGTTTTTAACAGATATGAATTCTAAGGGTCTTGTAATATTACCAACCCATAGAATAGTAAAATCTTTAAGTAATTTTAGCTTTGAAGAAGTATTATCTATATGCAAAAAGAACTTTATAGTTATAAAGTGCAACTCAAAATACCAAATGAAAGAAAAATTAAACTTCTTTTCTTACACAAACATGTGTACAATAGGACTGTGCCTCGGAAAAAATAATTACTATATATTAAAACTAAAAGACAATATAAAATTAAATAATACTAATTTAGCCATAACTGATACTTCATTTTTACACGAGCTAATACTAAATAGTCTTAACATAAAAAAAGAGCAAATAGTATTTTCCAAAGATATGGATTTAGCTATTTCTACTGCAAAAAAAGAATCTTCATCAATAGCTTTTCTCTTGAACCCTACGCCTATAAATGATATTATTCAAAGTGCTATTCATTCAAAAATAATGCCCCAAAAAACAACTTTCTTCTATTCTAAAGTCATAGCAGGCCTTTTAATAAATAAAATTAATAACTAATTGAAATGTTTCAAAAAAAGAAGTATAATACAAGTTATAATTACGTATAAAGATTGGAGACATAAAATGAAAAAGTTTATTGCTTTTATTTTCCTTACTATCCTTGTGATTTCTACTTCAGGATGTTCATCTAATCAAGACAAAAGTGAACTTCCTAATATCAATGCTTCGGCTGCCAGCGATAATTCCTATGAGAATGATATAAATGGCCTCAAAAAATACTTAGTGGATACTGGTTGCATCACTGGTGAGCCTATTCAAATGTCTTTTGCAATAGTTGGAGCAAAGGATGGATATAGGTACAATTTTGATAGTATAACAGTAGAACTATATGAATTTGATACGGGTAATTTAAATTCAACTGCTTCTAATATAGTCTCTAGCATAAAAGAAAGCGGTACCTTTAAAATGCTTGATAAAGATGTAGAAGCTTACCTATCTAATAATGAAAAGTTTATGTTGATCTATACTGATATTACAAATACAGAGCAACGTCAAGAAAGAAAATCTCAGGTTATAGAAATCTTTAAAAATTTTAATTCATAGATATAAAAAATAAATACTAGCATTAAAATATAACTATAAAATTCTTGGCAAACATTCTTATTTATAATAAAACATAAGTTATATTGCCTTGGCTGTCACATTTCTGTAACTTTTAAATCAAATGTTACATTTTTATAAGGTGAAATTTTCATTCCTTAATTTTACACCCCATTATAAACCCTATAGCAATGGGAATGAAAGGCTAGTTCATTCCTATTAACTAAAAATTAATTTTTGAAATATTTTTTTAATATTTTTTAAAAAAAGTCTTTACAAATTAAAAAAAGTATGTTATATTAATACTCGAGATTGATTTTACCTTTTTCATTCTCATGAATTCCTTTTCTTTAGTAATAAGTACCCTTCGGGGTACTTATTTTTTTCATTTTATCTCTTGCTATTGCATATGATTATCGCGAGGAGGATTTTCATATGTTCATATTTTCTATTAAAACTTCAAAACGTAAAATTTTACTTATTCTATTTGCAGTGTCTCTTGCAGTACTTGCTTGCTTCTTTTTCATGCAAAAAAACAACAAAACCACTATAAACTCCCCTATAGGTAAATATACTCTTTGTGTTAAAGACAATGATTCACGAGTACAATTCTTAAAACAGTTTGGCTGGGAAGTAAATCCTGAACCCATAGAAGTATCACAAGTAATTATTCCCTCAATATTTAATGAAACCTATGAAAAGTACAATAATATCCAGAAGGGGCAAGGGCTTAACTTGGCAAAATACAAAGAATCCCCTTGTACTAGATATACATACCAAATATTAAATTATAAAAATTATCCCGGCGCAGTTAGAGCCAATATATTAGTTCTTAATAATAAAGTTATTGGTGGTGACATTTGTTCAACTGAACTAAATGGATTTATCCATGGATTTAAGCCGGAATAATAATAAAACTATACAAAGTAATAGTTTAATATTTATGTAAAAATAATATTTAAAAAATGTTTAAAATTTGATATCATTAGTTATACATTTAAATAATTAGAATTAAAAAATTTTATGAGCTTAAAATATATCTAGGGAGGGAATCTTTATGGCAACTGTAACTTTAAAGAATGTATGTAAGGTATACCCAAGTAATGTAAAGGCTGTAGACAATTTCAACCTTGAAGTCGAGGATAAGGATTTTGTTGTTTTCGTTGGACCCTCTGGATGTGGTAAATCTACAACACTTAGAATGATTGCTGGACTTGAAGATATATCAAGTGGGCAACTTTATATAGACGGCGTCCTTTCAAATGATATTGCACCTAAAGATCGTGATATCGCTATGGTATTTCAAAACTACTCATTATATCCTCATATGACCGTTTTTGATAACATGGCATTCGGATTAAAGCTAAGAAAACTTCCTAAAGAAGAAATTAAACAAAGGGTAAAAGAAGCCGCTGAAAAACTTGATATTAGTCATTTGCTTGAGCGTAAACCTAGAGCCTTATCTGGAGGACAACGTCAAAGAGTTGCTCTTGGAAGGGCATTGGTACGAAAACCCAAGGTTTTTTTATTAGATGAACCTTTATCTAATTTAGACGCAAAGCTTAGAAATCAAATGCGAATTGAGATATCTAAGATTCACAAGGAACTTGGTGCAACATTCATCTACGTAACTCATGATCAAGTAGAAGCTATGACTATGGGAAATAAAATTGTCGTCATAAAAGACGGTATTATTCAACAGGTTGATACTCCAAGTAATCTATATAATAATCCGGCCAATCTCTTTGTAGCTGGTTTTATTGGTACTCCTCAAATGAATTTTATAAACGCTAAAATAGTAAAATACAATAAATACATGTTAAGTTTTGGAGAGTTTAACATTCCTATACTAAACATAAGCTCAGATGTTTTAAGTAATTATATTGAAAAACCTGTTGTTATAGGCATAAGACCTGAAGACTTATATTACGATTCTCTTCCATCAGATATTGACTCTGAAAAATATAGCCCCTTTGATGCTCAAGTTGAACTTACTGAACTGATGGGTGCTGATACTTATTTATATTTATCTGTCAATAATGATTCACTAACAGCAAAAGTTAAGTCTGATACAATGGCAAAAACAGGTGATAAAATAAAAATTTATATGGATACTCTAAAGTTATATATTTTTGATTCTAAGTCTGGAAAAAATATCTTAAATTAAAAGTATACGAAGATAAAAAATCTTCGTATACTTTTAATTCATTCCACCTAAAATTTATTTCTAAATTTTTATATTTATCAATGTAAATATATGGTTATTAAGGATTTAAATTCATTAATTTTTTAATTTTTTGTAAAAAATAATATTTGCTCTATAAAAATCACCAAATATATTCTATAATATAGTTGCAATATCCTCAATATTTATGTAAAATATAGTTAGGTTTATATTAATCATCTGTTTATTTGTAAAAATTTAAATTGTTACAAATACTAATTTTCTACAGTAAGGGAGTTTTTTTATGTCTAACAGATTATTTCAAGGTATTGTACATCAAATGCATGATGCAGTTGGAAGAACCATCGGTGTTGTCGATGAATCAGCTGTTGTTGTAGCTTGCAGTGACCTTGACAAAATTGGTGAAGTAAAAGCAAATATTACTGCAGACTTCTTCAAGCCATCCTCTACATTTATAATAAACGGCTACACTTATAAATCTCTTGATTGCAAGGACCATTCTGAATATGCTGTCTTTGTAAAGGGAGACGATGAAGCTGCGCAAAGGTATGTATCTATTTTATCTATCTCTTTTGGAAATATTAAGCAATTTTACGACGAAAAGTATGACAGAGGTAATTTCATTAAAAATGTAATCTTAGATAACATTTTACCTGGTGATATTTATCTTAAAGCTCGTGAACTACACTTTAATATTGATACTTCAAGAGTATGTATGCTTGTAAAAATAACTTCTAAGACTGAAGTTTCTGCATATGATGTTCTTCAAAATTTATTTCCAGATAAAACTAAAGACTTTGTTGTAAATATAAATGAAACAGATATTGCTCTTATTAAAGAAGTCAAAGAGGGCATAGATACTAATGACCTTGAACAACTTGCAAAATCAATAATAGATACACTTACAAGTGAATTTTATATTCATTGCTGCATAGGTATCGGTACTACAGTATCAAATATTAAGGATTTAGCATTATCATTTAAGGAAGCTCAGATAGCAATTGAAGTTGGAAAAGTTTTTGACACAGAAAAAATTATAGTAAGCTATGACAATTTAGGAATAGCAAGACTTATATATCAATTACCTACTACTCTGTGCGAAATGTTCTTACATGAAATTTTCAAACGTGGTTCAATAGATTCTTTAGATCAAGAAACTTTATTTACAATCCAAAGGTTCTTTGAAAACAATTTAAACGTATCTGAAACCTCACGAAAACTATTTGTTCATAGAAATACTTTAGTTTATAGGCTTGAAAAGATCAAGAAATTAACCGGGTTAGATCTTCGTGAATTCGAAGATGCTATAGTATTCAAAGTAGCTTTAATGGTCAAAAAATATCTATCTTCAAATCCTGTAAAGTATTAATATATATAATAAAGCTAAGCTTAGAGCTATCGAGTGAAACTAAGAAGGAGTAGAAGTATGATAGAGTTTAAAAATGTGTCAAAGGTATACTCAAATGGTACAAGTGCTCTAAATAATATAAACTTACATATAAAAAAGGGTGAGTTTGTATTTATAGTTGGTTCTTCTGGAGCAGGAAAAAGTACATTTTTAAAACTTATTATGCATGAGGAACTTCCATCAAGTGGTATCATATATCTTGATGGAATACGTATAACTAGCATTAGCAAAAAAGAAGTACCTTACCTTAGAAGGAAAATGGGTATAGTATTTCAAGACTTTCGTTTAATTGACAAAATGAATGTGTTTGACAATGTAGCATTTGCTATGAGAGTAACTGGAGCAAGCGAGAAAGATGTAAAAAAACGAGTTCCCTATATATTAGGGCTCGTTGGATTGCAAAATAAGGAAATCCGTCGTCCAGCAGAACTTTCAGGAGGAGAACAACAGCGTGTTAGTTTAGCTCGTGCTTTAGTTAATAATCCATCTATAATCATCGCTGATGAACCTACGGGTAACATTGACCCTGAGATGTCATATGAAATTGTAGAACTTTTAACTGAAATAAACAAGCGTGGAACGACAATATTGATGGTAACACATGAACATGATTTAGTTAAGCAATTTGGTAAAAGAGTCATTGAAATAAATGACGGTGTTATTACATCAGATAGGTAAAGGTCGGAGGTTAAAAATGAATATTAGTTCTTTAAAATATTTACTATCTGAAGGATTAAAAAACGTATTTAAAAACTGGATGATGAGTGTTGCATCTATATGTGTTTTAGTAATTTGTTTAATTTTAACAGGTTCAGCTGCACTTTTTTCAATGAATATAAGTAATGCTTTAAATACTATAGAAGCACAAAATAGTGTAGCAGTATTTCTTAATGAGGACATTGAGACATTAGAAGCATTACAAATTGGCGAACAAATAAAAGGATTGCCAAATGTACTAAATTGTGAGTTTCGTTCAAAGGAAGAAGTTGTAGAAAAATTTAAAGATGAATTAGGGTCAATATTCGATGGTGTAAAAAGTAGGAATCCTTTTCCTCATACATTTTATGTTACATTAAATGATATATCAAAATATCCAGAAACAGCCGAACAAATTCAGCAAATAGAAGGTGTTGAGAAAGTAGCAAACCATCGTGATTTATTTGAAAAATTAACTCGTTTTGATAAGCTTATATCTATATCTGGAATATTTATAGTAATAGTTTTAGGTCTTATTTCATTATTTATTATATCTAGTACTATAAAATTAACTATGTATAGTCGAAGATTTGAAATTAGCATTATGAAATCTGTGGGTGCTACTGATTGGTTTGTGAGAATTCCATTCATAGTAGAGGGTATAATTATTGGAATAATATCAGCGGTTATATCTTCTTTAATACTAAAGTTTTTATATGATATCATTATCTCATACATAAATAGTCTTATTCCTTTTTCTCATATTTCATTTAGCAGTGTTTCCTTGCCAGTTTTCTTATCATTTATAGCTGCAGGTATTGGATTTGGTTTAATTGGTGGTCTAATTTCAATAGGCAAATATCTAAAAAAAGAAGGGGGAGAGATACTTGGTTGGTAGAAAAAAACTTTTTCTTCTACTTACTCTAGTTTGTTTTACTACAACAGTCTGTCTAAGTCCTGTAATGTATGCTAATGGAGCAATAGATATTAAGAGTCATGAAAATAGACGTAACGAAATAAAGCAAAAAAATAATGATTTAAAAAAGGTGTTAAAGGACACTCAAGTTAAAATTGATTCAAAAAGAAAGCAATGTGACTTAGTGAATACACAAATAGTCAGTTTACAAAAGCAGATAGAGCAAATTAGTAACAATATAAAAACATTAGATGCAGAAATTTCTGAAAAGCAAGACAAAATAGCTAATAAACAAAAAGAAATTGATGAAAACATGAATATACTTCTCGAGAGGCTAAAAGCCATATATATGGCTGGGGAAGTACATGTCTTAGATATTATTCTTAATTCTAAAAGTTTTTCAGAGCTTATAGATAAAGCAGAAATTATACAAAAAATTAGTAGTCATGATAGTAAGCTAATTGAAACTTTAAAATCTGATATTGCCTCAATAGAAACCGAAAAAAATGCTATAGAATCTAAAAGAGAGCAAATAGCTTCTGAACGAACATCTCTTTCAGATAAAGAGAATGAGTTAAAAGGTCTTCTTAAAGAAAATGAAAAACTTTTAATTGATCTTGAAGGAGAAAAAAAAGTTGCTGAAGTAGAGATAGACGAAAATACAGCTGAATACCAAAAGATAGACCAGGAAATTAAAAATTTTTATCAGGAAGAAGAACGTAAAAGGCTTGAAGCACAAAAGAGATCCAATAATAATAGCAATAATAGTAGCAATAACAATTTAAATCTTCCTGTTCTTTCATCGGGCTCAAAATATGAATGGCCAGTTCCTGGATTTATGCGTCGGTCTTCTGAATACATGGAAAAAAGAGGTAATGTATATCATGGAGGCATTGACATTGCGAGTGATAGAAATAGTGGAAGTATATATGGAAAGTCTGTAGTTGCGGTTGATAGCGGAATAGTAATGTCCTGTTACTCTGGGTGTCACCATGACTATGCAAAATTAAAAAGTTGTGGTTGTGGTGGTGGATACGGCAATTATGTCTTTATCAATCATGGAAATGGTAAGATGTCTATATATGGACATTTATCAAAAGTGTCTGTACATACAGGTCAGGTAGTAAAGAAAGGAGAAATTATAGGCGCTGTAGGGACTACTGGACATTCAACTGGTCCTCATTTACATTTTGAAACAAGGTTAAACGGCATTAGATACAATCCACTGAGTGAATATACATTTGTTAAATAAAAAGAATGATATGAGTAACTTTATGTTACTTGTATCATTTTTTTTGTTTCTTATACATATGTTTTAGATGTAAAAGGGAGGTGCCTTTATAAATGATTGACCTTTTAACATTAAAAGACATAAACGAAAAAAATCCTATTAAACATTTTCTATTAAGTAAATTTAGCAAGTCCATTTTTACTGAAGAAAAAGAAAAAGACCACATACAGTTTAGATACATAAATATTATGAAAAAGAATCAAAAAATTCCTTGGAATAAAGTTAATAAGCTATTACAAAACAGTAAGTCTGACATTTTATGTGCCGATAATATAAGTTTACCGGATGAATTAGAAGAAAAAAAATATGAACCTATTTTATTTAAAAAAATACTATGTCAAAATGCCGCTATTGAAACTTTAAAAAAAGCTAATATCTCTGATACCTCATTAAAGGTATCACTATTAGATTTTGATGGTAGTTGCTACGAATTCTTAAAAAGGCTAGTTCCATTTTCTAATCAAATACGTGTTATAACTAAGAATGTAGCTGTATATACTTCCCAAGCTGAGCTTTTAATGGAACAGTTCGGAGTATCTATTCTTATCTCTGACTCTTTAAGTTGGATTTCACCGTGCAATGTAATTATTGCTCCAAATAAAATTACTACGCATCTTCCTATAACATCAAAATGTGTAGTATTTACTGGTTCAAAAAATAGTGTCCCAGTTAAGGGAATAGTTTGTAATTCATATTCCCTTGATACTCCTGACGAATATATTGACCTTATACCAAACCAAATAGACAATAAATCCTTTCTAGGTCTTATCATGGAAAAATACAACATAGAACATCTTAAATTCTCTATACCTAACTTATGCCTATCTGATGGAGTAGCCTATACAATTGACAATATTTCAAGATATATTTTACGCTTTTGAAATCTTACTTGACATCCTTTCTTCTCTACTTTATAATGTTTATGTTGCTACGGGAAAATCTTCATAAAAAGGTGGTTTGTATTATAAATGACAAAGCAAGTTTTACTAACCGATGAAGGCCTTAAAAATCTAGAGGCAGAACTCGAAGAGCTAAAAACAGTTAAACGTAAAGAAATCGCTGAAAAAATTAAAGTAGCTTTATCATTTGGTGATCTATCTGAAAACAGTGAATATGACGAAGCTAAAAATGAACAGGCTATTGTAGAAGCTAGAATTGCATCCATTGAAAGTATCCTTAAAAATGTTCAAGTTGTTAACAAGGATGAGCTTAGTACTGAAATTATTCATGTCGGTACTAAAGTTAAGGTACATGATTTAGAATTTGATGACATATGTGAATATCAAATTGTAGGATCTAGTGAAGCTGATCCTATAAGTGGTAAAATCTCAGATGAGTCTCCTGTGGGCAAGGGATTAATTGGCCACAAGGTCGGAGAAACTGTCGAGATTGAAACGCCAAATGGAATTGTATCATACGAGGTTTTGGAAATCTCTAAGTAAAATTTTAAACGGGCGGATCTAATTTTTTTTATTAGCCGCCCTGTTTACATTTAGTTAGGAGTTGTTAAAATGAAAGAAAATGAAAATGCTTCTAAGAATATTAGTTCTGAAGAAGTCGTCGATACTAAGGAACTTTTAAAAATACGTCGTAATAAACTGAAAAATTTAAAAGAATTAGGAAAGAACCCATTTGAAATAACTACATGCAATCGTAACATTACTTCTAGTCAAATCATTGAAAACTTTGATTCCTTGGAAAATAAAGATGTCTGCATCGCTGGACGCATAATGAATTGGAGAGATATGGGCAAGGCATCTTTCATGGATATTCATGACAGAACTGGTAGAATGCAAATATATATAAAAATAAACGATGTTGGTGAAGAAACCTACAAAAATATCTCTGATAACTTCGATATTGGAGACATTATAAGTGTTGAAGGATTTATCTTTAAAACTCGTCGTGGTGAAATATCTGTACATGCAAAAAAGATCGAACTATTGTCTAAGTCTCTTATTCCTTTGCCGGATAAATTTCATGGACTTAAAGATACTGACCTTAGGTACCGTCAACGTTACGTAGATCTAATAGTTAATCCTGAAGTTAAGGATACCTTTATAAAACGCAGTATGATTATAAAAACTATGCGTAGATACTTAGATGACCTTGGATATATAGAAGTCGAAACACCCATATTAAATGTCATACCCGGTGGAGCTGCAGCTAGGCCATTTTTAACTCATCACAATACCCTTGACATTGACCTTTACTTAAGAATTGCTCCAGAACTATATTTAAAAAGACTTATTGTTGGGGGTATGGAGAAGGTTTACGAAATTGGTAGACTATTTAGAAATGAAGGAATGTCTATAAAGCATAACCCTGAATTTACTACCATTGAATTATATGAAGCTTATGCTGATTACAACACAATGATGGAGCATACTGAAAACATTCTAAATGAATGTGCAAAAGCTGTATGTGGACAAGACCAAATTACTTATCAGGGCGAAACTATTAATCTTTCTAAGCCCTTTAAGCGCATTACTATGATTGATGCTGTAAAAGAAGTTACCGGCATAGACTTTGGGGAATTTATAGGCAATAATGATAAAGCAATGGATATTGCAAAGCAGTTAAAGCTCGAAACAAACGGCAAAAATTCTTGGGGAGATATATTAAATCTGGTTTTCGAAGAAAAGGTTGAGGAAACTTTAGTACAGCCTACTTTTGTTTGCGACTTTCCTGTAGAAGTCTCTCCTCTTACTAAAAGAAAAAAAGATATTCCTCAGTTAGTTGAACGTTTTGAATTATATATAACAAGACGTGAAATTGCAAATGCTTACTCTGAATTAAATGATCCTATTGATCAACGTGAAAGATTTATACACCAAATGTCTCTCCGCGATGCTGGAGACGATGAGGCTAATATGATTGACGAAGACTTCTTAACCGCTCTTGAATATGGTATGGCTCCTACAGGAGGGCTTGGAATAGGTATTGATAGGCTAGTCATGTTATTTACCAACAGTGCATCAATTCGTGATGTTATTATTTTCCCCACAATGAAACCTTTGAATGATGCAAAGCAGAAAAAAGATTTAAACTCTGAGGCTTCTGAATTTACCGAAGCAGCTCCTGTAGAGTTTGAAAAGATAGACTTTTCTAAGGTGGAAATTGAACCTCTGTTTGAGGAATTTGTAGATTTTGAGACATTCTCCAAGTCTGACTTTCGGGCAGTGAAGGTCAAAGAGTGTGAGGAAATTCCAAAGTCCAAAGAGCTCCTGAAATTCGTTTTAGACGACGGTACTGGAACCGACAGAATAATATTAAGCGGTATTCACGAGTATTATGAACCGGAAGAACTGGTAGGCAAGACCTGCATCGCCATCACAAATCTGCCACCCAGGAAGATGATGGGAATTGACTCTTGCGGTATGTTAATCAGCGCAGTTCATCATGAAGAAGGCACTGAAAAGCTCCATCTTTTAATGGTGGATGACCATATTCCGGCGGGTGCAAAATTGTACTAAAACGTGACGTGCTTCATTTGTTCAAAAATTTATAAGTTACACCTTTACATCAAATCATGCAAGAAATTGTGCAGGTTCTGAAAAATCATATAATCAGCATAAAGATGGGCAGTTTCCTAAGGAGATTGCTCATTTGTGCAATCTTGAAAAAAAGAGAATTTTTGATTTTTATTATGTCTGGTGAACGATAAGCAATATAATAGCTCCGTAAAAAGTTGGATTATGAAGAATAAATAAAATAGAGTCATATGAGAAAGGTTTCTCATATGACTATTTTTTTTCAAGCTGATTAAACCAGTTTATTGCCGACTCAAATGTCTTAAGATCATTGCGGTATTTTAACACTTCTACAATATCATCATATTGCATCCACCTATATGATTCTATTTCTGAACACTGAATTCTTACATTCATGCTATTAGCCTGTGCAAGAAATATAACCACCATCTTTTTTACATGTCCAAACGGTCTATATATACTCGTTTTTCTAAATCCCTTAATTATACTAACGTCTAGGTTTGTTTCTTCCTTTATTTCTCTTATCGCCGTCTGTTCTTCTGTTTCACCAACCTCTATGTGTCCTTTTGGGAACCCCCAGTGTTTACCGTTTTTATTTTTTACAATCAAAAAATATCTTTTATTATTCTTATTACAAAATATAACTGCACCACAAGACTTTTCATAAAGGCATGATAATTTATAAGTACCCTGGTTTCTTACTCGTGATAGTCTACTTCTAATTTCCGGAGAATAATATATACTACCCGGCGGAGCCAACACTATTTTTTCGCCTCTTCCCTTGCCTTTATTGGCAATTGCTATGACTGTTCCTTTAAAATATTTATCAATAGAATTATTAGCTATAACATAAACATTTTTATTATATAAACTACTATTTTCATCAATCACTCTAGCACAATAAAGAGGAGCACAAAATTTAGCGTTATTTCCATAAGCAGACCCTTCAATCACCACCTCAACTTTTTTCCCTAACATTGTGACATCACACTCCTATTATTTATATTGTACATGTCATTATAAATAAATTCAAGGGAAAAATGGTACAAGCTTTTAAAATAGTCTTAATATCGTAATTTTTTACATTTTATTTACAAATTTTTTATGAAATAGAATAATATTTTAAGTAATTAAAATTATTATCATACTACGGTTGATATTTGTATACAAATAATATATAATTAACTAAATTACTCAAGTGATACTTAGCAAACTTATATATAAATATTTGAATTTTTTATTTAAATTTAAGGGGGCATATTATGAAACGATATTTAGCCAAAGATATCTTAAATGTAACCGTCGCTGGACATAATGGTAGTGGAAAAACCTCATTGGTAGAAGCTCTTGCATTTATATCTGGTAAGTGCTCTCACTTAGGCGATATTGCAGCTGGCAACACTATTTGCGATTTTGATGATGAAGAAATTAAAAGAAAATTGTCTATAGCTGCCTCAATAGTTCCTATTGAATGGAAAAAAATAAAAATGAACTTTATTGATGTCCCAGGCCTATTTGACTTTGAAGGTGCACTATGCGAAGGAATGAGGGTTACTGATACTGCTCTTATTACTGTCTCTGGCAAATCCGGAATTGAAGCTGGTACTTATAAGGCCTTTAAAACTGCTGACAGTCGTAATTTAACTAAAGTCTTCTTCGTTAATGGACTTTGTGAAGAAGACTCTCGATTTTACCGTGTATTTGAAGCTTTAAAAACTGAATTTGGCCCTACTATATGTCCTATCGTCGTTCCACATATAACTGATGGTAAAGCTGATTGCTACGTTAATATGCTTGAGTTTAAGGCATACTCTTATCAAGACG
The DNA here is from genome assembly GCA_944385105.1 of uncultured Clostridia bacterium. Lineage (GTDB taxonomy): Bacteria > Bacillota > Clostridia > Oscillospirales > Acutalibacteraceae > CAG-557. Next base: position 210,763 of record CALWVR010000011.1, on the reverse strand, counting down.
GCAAAAGTAAAGAAGTTCCCATACCCGATATGGGTACAAGATTCAACGGGCTTAGAACCGCTATATACGAAGCTGTTGCTGAGACAAGTGATGAAATGTTTGAAAAATACTTCTCTGGTGAGGCTTTTACACCGGAAGAAATTATTGTAGGGATTAGTAAGGGCGTTAAGTCTGGTAAAATTATTCCCGTTTTTTGTGGCGATGCTAAATACTTATATGGCATTGAGCAACTTTTAGACGGACTTAAATGGCTACTACCAAGAGCTAATGAAAAAAACTCTGAAATTGCTTGTACTATAGAAGGCGAACCTATAATAATAGAGTCAAACCCTGATAAGCAAGCTTCAGCTATTGTATTTAAAACAATAGTGGATCAGTTTATAGGTAAGTTGTCTTTTATTAAAGTAATATCCGGTAGCATACTTCCTGATACTTCTCTTTTTAATACGAGAACTTTAAAAATAGAAAAAATAAGTAAGATATTAACTATGTCTGGTAACAAACAAGAAGAAACAGATGTAATAAGTGCCGGAGATATTGGAGCCATTCCCAAACTACTCGATACTAAAACAGGTGATACACTCTCATCTTTATCGCAGAAAATTATTTTAGACCCCATTGCTTACCCCAGCTCCACATTTTCCATGGCCGTTATTCCAAAGGATAAAGGGGATGAGGAAAAAATAGTGCTAGCTATCACCAGGCTTTGTGAAGAAGACCCAACAATTAAACTTCAAACAAATAATGAAACACATCAATTGATTTTATATGGGTTAGGTGAACAACATTTAGACGTTATCACTTCCAAACTTAAAAATAAATTCGGACTTGATGTAACACTTGACGTCCCAAAAGTTGCATATAGGGAAACTATTCGTAAAAAAGTATCTGCCCAAGGGCGCCACAAAAAGCAGACAGGAGGACATGGTCAATTTGGAGAAGTGTTCATAGAATTTGAACCAGCTGATACAGATGATTTAATATTCGAAGAAAGAATTGTTGGAGGTGCTGTTCCTAAAACATTTTTCCCTGCTGTTGAAAAAGGGCTACGTGAAGCTATATGTCACGGTCCATTAGCTAATTACCCTATGGTTGGCGTTAAAGCTACTTTATATGATGGGTCTTACCATCCAGTCGATTCTTCAGAAATGTCCTTTAAAATGGCTGCAATCTTAGCTTATAAAAACGGTATTAAGAAAGCTGATCCTATATTACTTGAGCCTTTAGGTGATCTTATCGCCACAATCCCTGAAGCTAATACCGGAGAATTTATGGGTGAAATAAATAAACGTAGGGGACACATTTTAGGAATTGATCTCAATGATGACGGAGTTCAAACTATTAGGGCACAAGTGCCTATGTCACAAATGCACGATTTTATAACCTTTATGCGTCGTTCAACACAAGGACGTGGCACTTTTTCTTTTAACTTCTCAAGATATGAGCCTGTTCCAACAAATATTGCTGGAAAAATTATTGAAGACTTAAATAAAAATTAATAAAAATATCCACCAATTAATTGGTGGATATTTTTATGCATGACTCTTCAAAAATTACATTACTATACTCTTCTCTACCTATAAACGTAACATTCATTCATAAACTGTTTTAACTTTCGCCTACAACATATAAAGAATTAATAAAATTAATCGCGGCTAAACTGTGAGATCCTCCTCCAGACACACTGTCCAAACTATCAGTCTCTAATGGCATTAACTCATTCTCATAAAGTTGCTCTTGATACTCTGACAGTTCATCCATAGAGAAATCAAATCCTTCTTGCTTTAGCAAGGGCAAAAATTCCTCAACCATAAGTATTTCAAGTTCCTTATCCGTCAAAGAACGTCCTTCATACTTCCTATTAATTTCAATCATCTTATTCCTTAAGTCACTATCTATGACAATAGTCTCATAAAACCTTTTTACATTTTCTATTGACACATTAATTCCCCCTTTTCGTTTTTAATACATTTTAACACTTTTTTATTAATATGTAAATAAGTTTTGTGAAATTTTTAAAATATTTTATTTATATAATATCTTTATTGATAAAATATTTAAAATGGCTTATAATGGATTAGGTAGAATTACAATATTAATTATTATTCTTTATAAACTATAGGAGGAAAATACTATGGAACTTAAAGGAAGTAAAACAGAAGCAAATCTTTTAGCCGCTTTTGCCGGTGAGTCTCAGGCAAGAAATAAATATACCTATTATGCATCTGTTGCTAAAAAAGAAGGTTATCAACAAATTGCTGATTTCTTCGAGACTACTGCAAATAATGAAAAAGAACACGCTAAATTATGGTTTAAATATCTACATGGTGGAACTATTCCTTCAACTCCTGAAAATTTACAGGATGGCATTGAAGGTGAAAACTATGAATGGACAGAGATGTATAAAAACTTTGCTGAAGTTGCGCAGCAAGAAGGTTTTACAGAAATTGCCGAAACAATGAAGCTCGTTGCACAAGTTGAGAAAGAGCATGAAGAAAGATACAGAGCTCTTTTACAAAATATAAAAGACAATAGAGTATTTAAAAGAGAAAATAAAGTTATGTGGATATGTCGCAATTGCGGATACGTTCATGTTGGTGAAAATGCTCCAGAAGTCTGCCCTGCATGTAAACATCCTCAAGCATATTTTGAAATTAAAGCTGAAAATTATTAATATTATTCCCCCGGATTTTATCGGGGGATTTTTTACATTATTAAACTTAAAATAAGCATTTTTTCAATCTTTTTATATATGCTACTTATATCATCTATTGGAAGTGGATTTTGTCCTTTACCTATTTCTATTGTAAATCCTGGCCTTTTAAGTTCACTTATAAACCAATCCTTAAATCCTCCTCCAACTGCCAGTCCTTCAGGTTCTGATACTTTATAACCACTCACTATAGACATAACATTGGCTATTAGTCTTGAGTCCTTTGGCGTATTCTTTCCATAGTCCCAATAGATTTCTTCCCCTTGACTATGAAATGCTAAGGCTCGCTTAAAAGCTTTATTTCTACATAAATTTACTAAAGCTTTACTCTCAGGTTCGCTTTCTGGCTCTGGGCCACCATATCTAGTGGGTGCCGGACCCAATATTGATGCCTCCTCTTCCATTTTGTGTAAATTATCCCAGTTTGCATTAAAGTTATGATTTAAATCTACACCCCGCGCATTTGCCTGCCAGTGTTTAGTGTTTTTATATTCTACGGCACTTTGCACTAGGTTTTTATAGGCTCCTGCTGCATTAGCTCCATGTAGTGAAATTTCTACTCCATCTGGATTTAAACAGGGGATGATAAATAAGCCCTGCTCCTTTAGAAAACTGGATATATTTATCCCACAAATATCAGCGTTAGATTCTACAGCACTACAAATGTCTTCAAAGAATATTAGTACAACTAAACTCGTTAGCCATTCCATCCCATGAAAAGCAGCTACAAATAATACTGGAGACTCATTATTTCCTAATCTCATATAATGAATATCTCTTCCACATAAACTTTTAGCTAATATACCACTCTTAACAAATGGGTACTTTTCAATTATTGCATTAATGAGTTTTTCTCTCATTTTCATATCAAACTCCGAACAAGGAATAAAATTACTAAGCATATACTATACACCTCATTTAATATAAACATACTTAAACGGGATGGTTCTATTAATAATATATGATATGGTGCAACTAGCTTTAGATTCACAAAAATATAAATTGATTAAAGGAGATTTTATTTATGGATTTATCTGAAAAAATACTAGAAAAGAAAGACGTTTTAAATGGACGAATACTAAATGTACATGTTGACACTGTAGAATTGCCAAATGGTAAAAAGTCCACGCGAGAGATAGTGTCGCACCCTGGGGGCGTATGTATTTGTGCATTGACCAATAATAATGAGCTTTTATTTGTTCGTCAGTTCAGATATGCATTTAAAGATACATTGCTTGAACTTCCTGCTGGTACTTTAATCCCCGGCAATGACCCTTTAAGTGAAGGAATACGCGAACTTAAGGAGGAAACCGGCGCTATTGGATATGATTATATGAGTTTGGGGAAAATCTACCCTAGTCCTGGATACTGCGAAGAAATAATATACTTATACTTTTGTAGAGTTAAAGAATTTGGAAAGACAAATTTTGACGAAGATGAATTTATTACTATTGAAAAGATTCCTATAGAAAAGGCTTTATCTATGGTACTAAATGGAGAAATATCAGATGCTAAATCTCAAGTGGCAATACTTAAAACTTACTTTTTAATCAAAAACAATAAAATATCTTTAAATTAATTTTCTTATAAAAAACCGAGGACTAACTAAAATTTTATATTTCAGTTAGTCCTTTATATATGTCACTTTTCCTTATTCCTGTATCCTTAGCAACTATCTTTGAGGCTTCTAAAATTGTATACCCTTTTTCTATCAGTCCACTTGCTATGCATACAGCTTCATTTAGCGTATACTGTTCCTTTTTATTATTTTTATACCCTTCTATTATTAAAACTATTTCTCCCTTTATAGGGGACTTTGTATACTTTTCAATCGCTTCTTTTAGAGTCGTTCTAACAACTTCTTCATGTACTTTAGTAAGTTCTCTAACTATTGCTATTTTTCGGTCTCCTAGAACCTCAAATAGGTCTTTAATAGTTCTTAAAAACTTATGTGGAGCTTCATAAAATATTATTGTCCTTTCTTCATGTTTAAGTGAATTTAGGTGAGTAAATCTATTCTTCTTAGTAACACTTAAAAAACCTTCAAACGTAAACCTACCTGAGTTTAAACCCGATACAGCTAAGGCGGAAACAAATGCACAAGGACCCGGTATAACCGTTACCTCTATCCCCCTTTCGGCACATTGTGATACTAGTTCTTGCCCCGGATCGGATATTGCCGGCATACCTGCATCACTAACAAGTGCACACGTTTCTCCTCCCATAATTCTATTACAAATATATTCTCCTTTTTGATTCTTATTGTGTTCAAAGTAACTTATCATTGGTTTTTTTATGTCTAAATGATTCAAAAGCTTAACCGTGACTCTTGTATCCTCTGCTGCTATAAAATCCACCATTGATAGTGTCTCTTTCATTCTATCAGACATATCACCCAAATTTCCAATTGGAGTACCTACAACTATAAGTTTACCTACCATATTTATCTTCTCCATAAAATTTATAAATCCTTTTCATTTCCTCAGAAATATTACCAAGTTCATCCTCAATTAGAAGTGTACTCATTCCTAATATTCCAGGTTTTGCTCCCTTTTTCCCCTCAATTAAAAAGAGCTTTGGTACACTATTATTTCTTTGTTGTACCAGTCTAATCTTTTTAGGTTCTATATTTGCCTTTCTCATAGACACTATTACATCGCATAGTCTCTCAAACCTTTGACACATACAAAGTCTTCCACCATAGCAAAGCACTCTATAGGCAAACTTAGTCACGTCATCAATTGTGCACTCATGTTCATGTCTTGCTATTCTTCTCTCTTTAGATACACTAACAGGCCCACAGTTACTTGCTTTATATGGTGGATTGCATACAACTAAATTATACCCCTCTAACTTTAAACCATCTATAGGTCCCCTTATATCAGCACATATGACTTCCATTTTATCCTTTAGATTGTTAATTTCCATGGAGCGCTCTACCATAGAACATGCTTCCTTTTGTATATCAATTGCTGTTGTAAATTTAGGTCCTGAAAAACTATACCAGTAAAATGGTATTGCTCCACAGCCTGTCCCTATTTCAAGGGCTATCTCATGTTTTTTGGGCATTGAAAAATCTGCAAGCAAAATTGTATCTGTTCCAAAGGTATGGTTTTTTGATACTATTACCTTTATACTTTTACTAAGATTCTCTACCTTCTCAAAACTTAGATCCATTTATTTTACCATCCTATATATCTAAAAATAAAGTAGACGCCAACAGCTACTTATTGCCATGTTGGCGCCCACAAAATCAAAAAAAACTAAACTATTCCATACTTGGAGCTCCTACAGGACAAACTCCTGCACAAGCACCACATTCAGTACATTTTTCAGGATCAATAACATATTGACTATCTCCCTGCGAAATAGCGCACACTGGGCACTCTGCTTCACAAGCTCCACATGATATACAGTCCTCACTAATCTTATATGCCACTTTTACTACACCTCCTTATCGACGATATTCTTATTGTAACATTTTTTATCTTTTATGAAAAGACTCTATTCAATCTCTTTAAAATTTTCTAGTTCCTCCTTTTTCATTTTTATTTTTCCGTCCTTTATTATCTTAACATCCCCAAGTTCAAAAATAATCGGAGCAGCTTCTGGTGTTCTATCAAGACGTACTTTTAATTTACCTGTAATAAGATTTTGGTCTATTACTGTCCCCTGTCCCTCTTTAGTATCAACAATTGCACCTATCTTTGGTGCTTTCTTCAACAAATCTGTATATGCATCTTGTTCATACTTAAGACAACACATAAGTCTCCCACAGGTTCCTGATATTTTTGTTGGGTTTAAAGATAAATTTTGTTCCTTTGCCATTTTTATTGACACCGGCTGAAATTCTCCTAGAAAACTTGAACAACAAAGCGGTCTTCCGCATACTCCTAGTCCACCTAAAACCTTAGACTCATCTCTAACACCTATTTGCCTCAACTCTATTCGTGTCTTAAATATAGCCGCTAAGTCTTTAACTAGCTCCCTAAAGTCAATTCTGCTTTCTGATGTAAAGTAAAATAATATCTTATTACCATCAAATGTATATTCGGCGTCTATCAATTTCATGTCTAATTTATGTAACTTTATTTTTTCTTCGCATATCTCTTTTGCCTTTTCTGCCTTTTGCAGCATTTTATCTACTTTATCTAAGTCCTTTTTATTAGCTTTTCTTATTACTTTTTTTAAACTAGATACAATTTTATCGTCTAAAATTTCCTTTTCTTCCAATACTACTTCTCCACATTCCGTTCCTCTGGATGTCTCTACTATAACTTTGTCTCCACATTGCAGTTCTTGATCATTAGGAGCAAAGTAATAGATTTTACCTACTCTTTTAAATCTAATCCCTATAACTCGAGCCATTTACAGCCTCCCAATAAATTAAAATACTATACTTTGCAAATTTATACAAAGATTACTCGATAACAACGTTAAATTGACATTTTGGTCAATGTAAATTACTGTCTTATTTATTTCTTCTATAATATCAATAATTTTTTTGCCACTTAAATTATTTGCTAGTTCATTAATAACATTATAACTGCATCCATTACTCTTTCCTGTATAACTTAAAATAAGTGCTTCTCTCAAAAATATTATTATAAAGTTTAATACTTCCTTAAATTTCTTTCTGTCTGAAATTAGTCCACTTGTGGCCTTTAATAGTTCAAAAGGTCTTGGCGATACAATTACACTTGCTATATCATTTGCTATTCTTATAGTCTCTTTAAGCCCCTCTGAAGTTAACATTTCAATAGCTAGCCCTATGTTTCCATATGAAATCTTAACAGCCTCATCGATCTTTGCATCGGGTAGCTCTTTATACTTTTTTCTTATATATAGTTTCGCCTCTTCAAAGTGTACCGGCACTAACGATATTATTTGCATCCTTGAACGTATAGTTTGCAATAAATTCATCGATGATATACACGTTAATATAAAAATAACATTTGCCGGGGGTTCTTCTAAAATTTTAAGTAGTGCATTTTGTGCCGGTATTCCCATATTGTCAACTTCAGTTAAAACATAAACCTTATTTTGCGCCTCATTTGCAATTATATATGCATCCTCCCGCATTTCTCTTATTGTTTCTATATTATAAGTATGAAGTGCTCCACTTTTTTCAGGATAAATCACATCCGGGTGGACTTCCCTATCCACTTTCTTGCAATGAATACACTTGCCACAAGGTTTTTCCCAAGTCTTTTCGCAAACACATGCCTTACTTATAAGTTTTGCTAGCGTACGTTTCCCAAGTCCTCTTGCTCCTTCTAATATTATAGCATGAGGAATTTTATCTTTACTTATAAAACTTTCTATTTGAGATTTTGCTGCCTCGTTGCCTATAAAACTACTAAAACTCATATTATTTTCTCTCTTATAACTTTTCAAACTTGTCCACATTAAGTACAAAAACTGTGGCTCCACCTACTGTAATCTCGAATGGAATAGGCCTGTACATTCCCATTTCTGCCGTTGTAGCACTAGGTACAGCCTGAGTTCTCTTATTACTTTTATCTGATATTATGCTAATTACTTCATCAACCTTATCATCTTCAACACCTGTTATAAAAGTGGTATTGCCAACCTTTAAGAATCCACCTGTTGTTGCAAGCTTTGTAACTTGGAAACCCTTTTCTGTAAGCGAATTTAATACACTTGGTGCATCATCACTATTCACTATCGCCAGTACTAATTTCATAATACTCACCTCTACAAAAAGATTTTTTCATTTATATTCTGTTATTTTATCACATCTATTTCAAAAATACCATAGTGCTCCAAACTTTTAATAGCATTACTATTTATTTCTTCTCCAGGTACGAGTACTGGTATTCCTGGTGGACAAGGGCAAATTGCTATAGCGCTTATTCTACCCTCAGCGTTTTTTACATTTATTGTTTCCCTATCCATAAAAATAGCTTCATGTAGTGAAACAACTATTTTTGGTGTTGGAAAGGGTCTATTTGAATCTACAAAAGTGCCATTCATATTAAATCCTAGAATAGCATCTTTTAGACGTTCAAAGTCCCTATCAGTGTTCATAGGGCTCGGTATTAAAACAACATAGCCTCCATCAGAAAATTCAGGTTCAATTTTATTTTTTCTAAAATACTCAGCAGCTTCTTCACCACTTATTCCAAAATTGCCTGTATTTAAGCATATCCTTAAAGGGTCGAATATTCCTTGGTCCTCTTTTATAAAACCCTTTTTTAAAGCCAAATTTTTAATCTCTTTCACTCTGCCTTCAAGCCTTATAAATTCCTCTTTTCCCCTTTTTCTAGCCCAGTCCTGACATAAGTCGAGAGATGCCATAATAGGATAAGAAGGACTTGTTGACCCAAAAAGTCCCATTGCATATCTTGCTTCTTTTATAAACCTTTCATCTTTTATATGTAGGAAAGCTCCTCCTGTTAAAACTGGTAAAGTTTTATGTGCTGAATCTGCCACCATGCTAGCTCCTAAATATATTGGATGCTGATTGCTTGAAAGAAAACCTAAATGTGCTCCATGTGCGTTGTCAACTAAAAGTGGAACATCATATTCCTTACAAACTGACGATATGGCTTTTATGTCTGCTAGTTCCCCATAGTAGTTAGGACTCGTTATATAAACGCACTGCGCGTCCTTATTTTGACTAAGGCATTCCCTTATCTCATGGGAGGTTACTTGCCTAAATAGATGTTTTTCTTCATCAAATTTTGGTGTTATCCATAAAGGCCTTGCACCCAATAGGGCCATTGTATTCACAGCACTTTTATGTATCATTCTAGACGTTATCACTTTCCCATTATATAAAACAGCCAACCTTAGCATTGCCTGTATACAAAGCGTGCAGCCACCTGCTGAAAATAGTGTACTTTTTGCACCATAAAGTTCTGCCACTTTTTCTTCTGCTTTTTTTATAACTCCCTTTGCCTCAAATAAGCTATCCGTATCTTTTAATTCTGTATAGTCAAGCATATATAGCCCGGCATCTTCTAAATAACTTCTACATTTATGTCCAGGAGTATGAAAAGACGACATATCCTTATTTTTATGATTCATCAATGCCTCATATAGAGGAGTTTCACACATTTTCTAGCCCTCCTTATGTAAAAATACAGTGAAGCTTTTATTTTGCTCTAAAGCTTCACTACACTATAATTCTTACTTTTTACTATCCCATGATGAACAACTAATCTCAGACAATGCGGATGCTATCTCAGGCCCTGAGTGAATCCTAGCTACATCTGCTAAGCTTACCATCCCATCTACATATCCACCTTTTACAACCGGCAATCGACGTACTCTCTCTGCAGCCATCATGCTTATTGCATCATGAATACTTTGCTCTGGCGTTGTAAAGGCCACATCTGTCGTCATTAATTCTGAAACCTTTGTTGAATTCACCGGCTTTCCCTTAGAAACGCACCTTACTATTATGTCTCTATCAGTAAGTAATCCCTTTAATTCCCCTTTTGAAACCACTGGCACAGAGCCAATATCATGTTCACTCATAAGCTTTGCAGCATCCTCTGCTGTGTCACTTGGCAATACTGCTACTATATTTTTAGTCATTATATCTTTAACTGTCTCTTTCAAAATAATACCTCCTTATGAATTAAAAATGGAAATCCATTTTTCTAAGATAAGTATTACCTAAAAAATACATTTCTATACTAAAATTCAACTATATTTAATTTAATCTCATCGTCATCATAATTAATAACTCCATACGTCTTATAACAATATGATAATGCTCCCGGATTCATAAACTTTATCTTGTTAAACTCACAAATCACAGGGACATGTGTATGGCCATAAAGTACAATATCAACATTCCTCTTCATAGCTTCATCTAGAAGCATTGTCATTCCTAACTTTACCTTGAAAAGATCCCCATGCGTTGCTAAAATCTTATTTCCATTAAGATTATATTCAACTATGCACGGCCTATTAGAACCAATGTCACAGTTTCCGCATACATCTATAATAGTTTTATTTATATAAAGCTTTTTTATTTCTTTGACTTCTTCCTGCCCATCACCAAGGTGAAAAATTATATTTGCGTCTTTCTCCCTTTCAATTACTTTTTTTAATGTTTCTAAGTCCCCATGAGTGTCAGACACTACTAATGCTTTCAAATTAACTACTCCCTTTCTTTTATTTTCATACTTTATCTTTTCCCAACATAATATATTTTACAGAGGTGATAGCTTTATGTCAAATCAAAATAATAATGTTGATAATTTTTTAAATTCCGTTTCTAAACATCTTGGCAAAAACCCGGAAGAATTAAAATCTGCGGCTCAGAATGGAAACCTTAATAATCTTCTTGGTAACCTAAACCCAAACGACTCTCAAAAAATACAAAAAGTCTTATCGGACAAAGACGCCGCTAATAAACTTTTGTCCTCTCCGCAAGCACAAAAATTAATAAAAAAATTATTAGGAGAATAATGGCCTATGGATAATTTAGCTGAGAAAATTGCAGAAATCCTTGGTAACAAGGAAAACATGGACACTATAAAAAATTTATCAAGTTTGCTTGATAATCAAAGTAATCCCAGTGGTAATATAGACCCACCAAAACGAGAAGAGCCTATTGGAGCTAAGTCTGAACCTATACCTACTGACGTATTAAAAACAGTTACAAAAATTATGCCTATCTTGTCTTCCATGAATAAAGAAGATGAAAGCACACGTTTTTTATATGCTCTTAAACCCCTTTTAAGCTCAAAAAGACAAGTAAAAATAGATGAGTCTATTAAAATGGTTCAAATGTTTAAAATTTTGCCCGTCCTTAAAGGGCAAGGCATACTATAATTTATATAATAATATTACTAATACATTATGAGGGCTAAATATGAAAAATAATTATGAAAGTATACAAGACATGCAAAGAATGCAACAAGAGGCTGTTAGAAGAGTACAAGAGATGCAGAGAAGAGCTAAGCAGACCCTTACAGCAAAAGGACAATACAGTACTGAACAAAATCTAAACTCACAAAATAAAGAAATACTCACTAAAACCGATACTGAAGGTATTGAATTAAAACCAGAAGAAATTAAAAATGAAGTCAAAGAAGAAATTATTGAAATTCAGCCTGAAACTATTATTCCACAAGCAAACGCTGCAATTAAACTTAATAAAGCACACAGTAGTCGTAATTTTTTTGACTCTCTTATCCAAGATAGTGAAAAGTGCTTAATTATACTTTTAATATTACTTCTTTCCGACGAGGGTTGTGATATGAGTTTAGTTTTATCTTTAATGTACCTCATTATGTAAAGTCACTATGTATCCTCAATTGAATAAATATATAACTTATCCGTTTCTTCATTCAGTTTTAATTTATAGGTCATAAATTTATTGGGTTCTGAATGCTTTTCCGGACTTTCTATATTCTTTTCATCACGAGATAAATAAGCAACTTTAAGTACAACTAAGTCACCTTCTTCTTTTATATTTTCAACTCGAGGTATATACGTTCCCAAATTGCTAATAGCGCCTATATGAAAATTTTCTTCTCCTTTGCTAAATGAGAAAAAAGGACCGAATATTTCTTCTTGCGTATTTATCTTACAATTAGGCCCAAAAAGTTCACCGCAAGACTTATTTATATCTTCAACTGGAATTAACACCATACCTGCATCATCAAACGAATTATAATTGTCTACACCATTTTGTAGTATTGTTCTCCATATAGAAGAAGATATAACCATTTGCTTATCTGCATTCTCAATGCTATCAAAGGGCACTGGATCATGCATAACCACAGGTGCAATAAAGCTGCTGTATTTATCTAAATCTGAATTTGAAACTACGCTTGCCGTCCTATTAAACGTAGACGTCACTATTATTACGCCAACCAATGACAAAAATAATATTATACAACCAAATGTCAAACGGTAAAGTATTACCTTCCTTTTCTTAATTTTCTTTGTTTTTAAAGTTCCTTCGTATTCTTCAGTATCTTTATTTATTCTATTATCCTGATGATCCTTATCATAAATTAAAGGCTTATTATTTCTAACACTTCCAACCACCTTTTGTGTTTGCCGTTTTTCTTTCGTTATTGTTCTATTCGATGATGAATTACGGTAATCCATTGAATATTCGTTAACATTATTCTCATAATTTTTCATCATTAAAATTCTCCATTCTTATGTTCTATAAACACATAAATTATATCCTTATTTTTTAAAAAAGAATGTTGAATCTTGGTTTACAAAAAAGGCATCGCTAACTTATATTAGCGATGCCTCTTTATTAATATTTATCACGCTTTACGTAACTTGTATGGAGAACTTTATGCGCTATTAAACTTCCTGGCTTCTCTAAAAACTCACTATAGACCTTCTTTATTATAGGACTTTCGTGAGCTTTTCTTAGAGGTAAATTTTTATCTTCATCATAAAGTGCTTTTGCTCTTATTGATTTTATGTCATCAAAATTTTTCTTCTCAGCCGGTTGTATGGGTTGACCTCCTCCATTTATACAGCCTCCTGGACAACACATTACTTCTATAAAATGATAATCTTTTTCTCCATTTTTAATTTGGTCTAAAAGTTTAGCCGCATTCTTAAGACCACTTACAACTGCCACTCGTATTTCTATACCATTTATATTATAAACCGCCTCTTTAAAGCCATCTTGCCCTCTTATCTCTTCATAGTCTACATTTGCTTGCGACTCCCCTGAAAGCATATCTGCAGCCGTTCTAAGTGCTGCCTCCATAACTCCACCTGTGGTTCCAAATATTGCTCCTGCTCCTGTTGATATTCCCATTGCTTCATCAAAGTCCTCGTTGGGAAGTTCATTAAAATTAATTCCTGAACGTCTAATAAGTCGTGCGAGTTCTCTTGTAGTCAGTACTATATCCGTATCACTTACCCCAGCTGCATCCTGGTCTTCACGAGTTATCTCAAATTTCTTTGCTGTACACGGCATTATACTTACAACTACAATGTCTTTGGGGTCTATGTTATTAACCTTTGCATAAAAAGTTTTTATCATTGCACTGATCATCTGCTGTGGAGACTTACATGTTGACAAGTTCTTTATAAACTCTGGATAGTAATATTCGCAAAACTTTACCCATCCCGGGGAGCAAGAAGTTATCATTGGTAACTCCCCTTTATTTTTAAGTCTTTCTACAAATTCATTAGCTTCTTCCATTATTGTAAGGTCGGCTCCAAAGTCTGTGTCAAATACCTTTGCAAAGCCTAGTCTTCTTAAGGCTGCCACCATTTTGCCCTTAACATTAGTACCTATAGGCAAACCAAACTCTTCCCCTAATGTAACTCTTATTGACGGTGCTGTATGTACTATAACATGTTTAGATTCATCATCTAATGCATCTAAAACATCATCACATTGGTCACGCTCTCTAAGCGCTCCTGTTGGACAGTTTACTATACATTGACCACAAGATACACAAGGTACGAAATTCAGCTCTCTTTCAAAGGCACATCCTATTTGTGTATCAAATCCCCTATTATTGGCTCCTATAACTGCCACATGTTGGTTTGCACAGGCTGCTACACATCTTCTACATAAAATGCACTTATTATTATCTCTTATTAGATGAGAGCTACTTTGGTCAAGAGCATAGCCCGGTTTTTCCCCGTCATACTTTCCGTCATCCTCTATTAAAAATTCAGCACAAAGTGCCTGAAGCTCACAGTTGCCATTTCTTAAGCAGGATAAACATTTTCTATCATGTATTGAAAGTAGTAGCTCTAGTGTTGTCTTTCTTGAATCCCGTACCCTTTTTGTATTTGTAAATATCTCCATTCCTTCGCTAACTTGTGTAACACAAGAGGCCACTAAATTCCTTGAGCCTTTAACCTCAACCACACACATTCGACAAGCACCTATCTCATTTATTTCCTTTAGATAGCAAAGAGTTGGTATTTTTATTCCAACCTTTCTTGCTGCTTGTAAAATAGTCAAATCTTTCTGAACGCTAAAACTTTCATTATTAATTTTTATATTAACTTTCTCCATTTTCAATCCTCCTTTCTACATTTTATCAATTGCTCCAAATTTACATGTGTTCATACATGCACCACACTTAATACACTTATCTTGGTCTATAGCATGAGGCTTCTTTATTTCCCCAGAAATGGCACCTATAGGACATACTCTAGCACAGGCTGTGCAACCTCTACATTTATTCTTATCGATTATATACTTTAGTAATGACTTACAGACTCCTGCAGGACATATTTTTTCCTTAACGTGTGACTCGTATTCGTCTCTAAAATATCTAAGTGTTGATAAAACAGGATTTGGGGCTGTTTGTCCAAGCCCACAAAGAGAGTTGTCTTTTATGTAATAGCAAAGTTGCTCCATCTTGTCTAAGTCTTCAAGAGTACCTTTCCCTTGAGTTATTTTATCAAGTAACTCAAGCAATCTTTTGGTTCCCACCCTACACGGCGTACATTTTCCGCACGATTCATCTACCGTAAACTCTAAGAAAAACTTTGCAATATCCACCATACATGTATTCTCATCCATTACAATAAGTCCCCCGGAACCCATCATGGATCCTATTTTTATTAGATTATCGTAGTCCATTCCTACATCGAGATATTCTTTAGGTATACATCCTCCCGAAGGCCCTCCCGTTTGTGCTGCTTTAAATTTTTTGCCATCCGGCAAACCTCCACCTATTTCTTCAACTATTTCTCTTAGAGTTGTTCCCATTGGAACTTCAACTAGTCCAGTATGATTTATCTTTCCTCCAAGAGCAAAAACTTTTGTGCCTTTAGAGTTTTGCGTGCCCATAGAACTAAACCAGTCTGCACCTTTTAAAATAATAAGGGGAATATTAGCATAAGTTTCAACATTATTTAAAATAGTGGGCTTTTTAAATAGTCCTTTCACTGCTGGAAATGGTGGCCTTGGACGTGGTTCCCCTCTTTTCCCTTCAATTGATGTTAATAGTGCCGTCTCCTCCCCGCACACAAAGGCTCCTGCTCCTAGTCTTAGATCTACATTAAAATCAAAGCCTGATGACAATATATCTTTACCTAAAAGCCCATATTCTCTTGCCTGCTTAATCGCAATTTCAAGCCTCTTTACAGCTATTGGGTATTCAGCCCTTACATATATGTATCCCTTACTAGCTCCTATTGCATACCCAGCTATTGCCATAGCTTCTAGAACAGCATGTGGGTCTCCTTCTAATATTGACCTATCCATAAATGCTCCAGGATCTCCTTCGTCCGCATTACAGCAGACATACTTCTGGTCATCTTTATTTTTAGCTGCCCTTTCCCACTTTACTCCAGTTTTAAAACCTCCACCTCCTCTGCCACGCAGACCGGAGTCCTTAATTTCCTTTATAACTTCATCAGGACTCATCTGAGTAATAGCTTTGCAAAGGGCCATGTATCCATCCATAGCTATATATTCTTCTATATTTTCAGGGTCTATAAATCCGCAATTATTTAAAGCTATCCTCTTTTGCTTCGCATAAAAGGGCGTTTCATTAAGAGATCTTATTTCATCTCCTTTAACTGTTTCCTCGTATAGTAGTTCACGCACTGGGTTACCGCATTTTAAATGTTCTCTAACTATTCTTGGGATATTATCTACCTTCACATTACTATAAAAGCTTCCTTCAGGATAAACCACCATGATAGGCCCCTGTGCACATAAACCAAAACATCCGGTTTTTATTATGCATACTTCTTCATTAATTCCACTCTTTTCTATTTCCTCTTTTAACTTAAGTATTATCTCATTACTATTAGATGAAGTACAACCTGTCCCTCCACAAACCAACACATGTGATTTATACATAAATTATCCCTCCTATCTATTTTTTTATTTTATTAGCCTCTACCTTATTCTTTACCTCCTTAATAAGTCTTACCTTCATTTTTTCACGTGCCTTCTCTCTTATTTCTTCTAGTTCTTTTAAAGACTTTATCATTAATATCGCCTCCAATAAATTTATGTTTTTAGCTACTGATACTTCTTTAGTATACCTTCGACGTCTTCAGGCTTTAGTCTCCCGTATACTTCGTCATTTATGGTCATAACAGGTGCTAGCCCACATGCTCCTATGCAACGACATGCTGTAAGTGAAAACTTTCCGTCTGGTGTGCAGCTTTCAGGTTCTATTCCCACAATGGACTTTACCTTATTTAAAATTTTATCAGCCCCCTTAACATAGCACGCTGTTCCAAGACATACTGATATATTATACTTTCCCTTTGGAACTAAGGAGAATTGTGCATAAAAAGTAGATATACCATATACTTCTTCAAGTGACATATTAAGTTCATCAGCAACTATTTCTTGTACCTCTATTGGTAAATAGCCATATAGATCTTGGGCATACTGTAAAATTTTTATTACTGAACCCTTTTCATCTTTATTATCCTTAATAAAAGACAACAACTTCTCTTTTTGTTCTTCAGTCCCATTAAACGGTACATTACTTAACTTCTTCTTCACTTAAATACCCCCTTTATGAAATTAACGCTTGTAAGTTTTTTTCTAATTAATAATTATACAGTATTGCATCTATAAAATCTACTAAACTGAACATTTACCAAGCGTTTTTCACTATATACTACATTTTTCTCTATTATATATACTTTTTAGAACAAACAAATTATAAACATATACTTACTTTCCAACATATCATAATACATCAAATATTTAACATTAAAGATTAATATATTAATGGAGGGAGTTTTTTTGGAAAGAGTTTTCAACTTCTCAGCCGGCCCATCTATGTTACCTGAAACAGTACTTAAAAAGGCTGCTAGAGAATTATTAAATTATAACAATACAGGGCAATCTGTTATGGAAATGTCCCACAGGAGCACTGAATTTAAGAACATCTTAGTTAAGACCAAAACTTTATTACGTGAGGTTATGAATATACCTGAAAACTATAAAGTCCTATTTTTACAAGGCGGTGCCTCTTCACAATTTGCTATGGTTCCCTTAAATCTCATGACTAAAAACAATAAATCTGATTATGTTATCACTGGCAATTGGGCTACAAAAGCTTATTTGGAAGCCACTAACTTTGGAAATTGTAACATTATCGCATCTTCTAAAGACAAAAACTTTTCTTATATTCCAGATTTAAATTCGGAAGCCTTTTCAAAAGATGCTGACTACGTTCACATTTGTCTCAACAACACAATATATGGTACTAAGTTTAATAAAATACCTGATACTAAAGATATCCCTCTTATTGCTGATATATCTTCATGTATTTTGTCAGAGCCAATAGACGTATCTAAATTTGGTCTTTTATATGCAGGTGCACAAAAAAATTTAGCCCCTGCAGGACTGACTATCGTAATAATACGAGAAGACTTAATTGGAAATCCTATGTCATTTACACCTACTATGTTTAATTACAAGGTACATGCTAGTTCTGACTCACTATATAATACCCCACCTTGTTATAACATATATATGTGTATGTTAGTTCTTGAATGGATAAAAAACGAAATGGGTGGACTTGAAAATATGAAAAAAGTCAACTACAAAAAAGCCAAACTTATATATAACTACTTAGATTCCAGTAAACTTTTTCATGGGTTTGCTGAACCTAAGGATAGGTCAATTATGAATGTTGTTTTTTCTACTTTAAGTGATAAGCTCGACAAGCAATTTATATCCAAAGCTAAAAATTTTAATATCATAAATATAAATGGCCACCGAAAAATCGGAGGTATGCGAGCTTCAATATATAATGCTATGCCAATTGAAGGTGTAATGTCTTTAGTGGAATTTATGGAGAAGTTCGAAAAAAATATCTAGACTAAAGGAGAAAATCATGTACAATATTCTTACCCTAAATAACATTTCTAAAGTGGGCACTAATTTATTAAAGAACAACTATATTTGCTCAAGTGACACTCTAAATCCCGATGCTATACTACTTCGTTCTCAGCCTATGCACGACTTTAAATTAAATGAAAATTTACTTGCTATAGTCAGGTTAGGGGCAGGAACTAATAATATTCCTATAGAAAAATGCAGTAAAAACGGTACTGTTGTATTTAATACACCCGGGGCTAATGCAAACGCTGTTAAAGAACTAGTTATATCTTCTTTAATTTCCTCCTCTAGAAAGATATTTCCTTCTATAAGTTGGCTGCAAAGCATTAGTACAAAATCTGGTGACTTTTCTAAAACTGTAGAAAAATATAAGTCCATCTTCTCCGGTTCTGAAATAAAAGGAAAAAAGCTGGGTGTTATTGGACTTGGTTCTATTGGTAGCAAAATTGCTAATGCTGCTATTTCTCTCGATATGGACGTATTTGGTTTTGACCCATATATATCCATCGATTCAGCATGGGAGCTATGTAGGAGAATTAACCACGTAACTACTATGGATGAATTACTATCAACATGTGATTATATTTCTGTTCACGTCCCTTTAAATGAAAGTACTAAAAATTTAATAAGTTACAATGAGTTTAGAAAAATGAAGCCGGGCGTCCATCTTCTAAACTACTCACGAGCTGGTATTGTTGATAATTCTGCCCTACTAGATTCTATAAATTCCGGTAAGGTGACCTCATATTCAACTGACTTTCCTGATAAAGAACTCATGGGAAATCCAAGTATAATTGTAACTCCTCATCTTGGTGCTTCCACTAAGGAGTCCGAAAACAATTGCGCAATTATGGCTGCTTCTCAATTACGTGACTTTATAGAAAATGGTAATATAAAAAATTCAGTAAATCTTCCTGATATATCAATGAACCGTGCCGGAGATAAACGTATTTGTATATTCTATTATAAGTCCAACGATATGATCGCTACTCTCACATCTATTTTATCTGATTGTTCCATTAACATAGAAAACATTCAATGTAAGTCCAAGGGTAATCTTGCCTACACTATAATTGATATCACTGGTGATTTTGAAGACCTTGTTGCCAAAAAAATATCTTCAATTGATAATGTCATTAGACTTAGGGTTATTTAATAACAAAAAAGGAGTGAACCTTATAGATTCACTCCTTTTTATTTATATTAGCTCTATTATAGCCATTTCAGCTGCATCCCCTCTACGAGGACCTAACTTTGTAATGCGTGTATACCCACCATTAGTATCTTTATATTTAGGGGCAATTTCATCAAATAGCTTCTTTACCACGTCTTCCTTAGTTATAAAACCTAACGCTAAACGTTTATTATGAAGACTATTTTCTTTTGCTAATGTGATCATTTTCTCCGTTAGAGATCGTACCTCTTTTGCTCTATATACTGTCGTTTCTATTTTTCCATTCTCTAAAAGAAACGTTACCATCGCTCTTAACATCGCTGTCCTGTGAGCTGTATCTCTTCCAAGTTTCCTTGTCCCTGGCATCGAAATTCACTCCCTTACTAATTATTTATCTCAAACATAAATACTCTATTCTTCCTCTTTACTTAACTTAAATCCTAGAGACTCCAATTTGTGTATAACCTCTTCTAAAGACTTCCTTCCAAGATTTCTAACTTTCATCATATCTTCCTCGGACTTGTCAAGTAAATCTTCAACTGTATTTATCCCTGCTCGTTTTAAACAGTTAAATGAACGCACTGATAAATCTAGTTCTTCTATCGTCATCTCAAGAACTTTCTCTTTACCTTGGTCGTCTTTCTTTATCATTATCTCTACTTCTTGACTCTTCTCTGACAAATCAACAAATAAATTTAAATGCTCCGTCAATACCTTCGCTGCAAGTGATACTGCTTCTTGTGCATTTATGACTCCATTTGTCCATACATCTAATGCTAATTTATCATAGTCGGTTATTTGCCCTACTCTTGTATTTTCTACATTATAATTTACCTTTAAAACTGGTGTATATATTGAGTCTATTGGTATTACTCCCAAAATATTTTGAGCCATTGCCTGTTTATTTCTATCTGCAGATACATAACCTCTACCTTTATCTAATGTGATTTCCATATATAACTTTGCATCATCATTTAATGTTGCTATTCTTAAATCTTTATTTAAAATCTCAACTTCACTATCGCATTTTATGTCTCCTGCAGTAACTATACATGGACCCACTGCATCTATTTCAACTGTTTTCGGACCATTATTCGAAAGTATATTTGCTATAAGACTCTTTAAATTTAAAACTATCTCAGTTACATCTTCCTTGACTCCCGGTACTGTAGAAAATTCATGTACAACCCCATCAATCTTTACGCTCGTTACGGCAACACCTGGTAACGATGAAAGAAGAACCCTTCTTAAACTATTTCCTAAAGTATTTCCAAATCCACGTTCTAGAGGCTCAACAACAAATCTACCGTAATTCTCATCTTCAGACATTTCAACTATTTCTATTCTCGGTTTTTCTATTTCAATCATCAGTGACCCTCCTTGAATTCTAGGTAACTTTCTGCAATTACTTCTTCATAAACTTTATAAAAATTATTACTTAGAATATAACTCAACTATGAGAGTCTCTTCAACAGCTAAATCGATATCCTCTCTCTCAGGAAGAGCTAATACCTTGCCCTCTAATTTTTCTCGATTTATCTCTAACCATTTTGGAATTGGGCGTGATGCATTCATTTCTAATACTGACTTTATCTTTTCACTGCTCTTGCTCTTCTCATTGATTGAAATAACATCCCCTGGTTTTACTAAATATGAAGGTATATTTACTTTCCTTCCGTTTACCGAGAAATGATTATGCACTACAAGTTGCCTTGCTTCTGGACGTGAACTTGCAAAACCTAGCCTATAAACGACATTGTCTAAACGTGTCTCAAGTATAGACAATAGTTGCTCACCTGTTTTGCCTTCTCTCTTCTCTGCCAATTCATAATAATGTCTGAATTGATTCTCTAGTATTCCATAATAACGTCTTGTAGTTTGTTTCGCTCTTAACTGAAGACCATATTCTGAAACTTTTTTCCTGCCTTGACCATGTTGCCCTGGAGCATATGCTCTGCGACCTACTGAACATTTATCTGTATAGCATCTTTCGCCTTTCAAGAAAAGCTTTTGACCCTCTCTTCGGCAAAGTCTGCAAACAGCACCTGTATATCTTGCCATAGTATCGGCTACACCTCCTAATTTAAAATATTTTCTTAAACTCGTCTTCTTTTTGGTGGACGACATCCATTGTGAGGAATTGGTGTTACATCCTTTATCATGCTAACTTCAAGACCTGCACCTTGTAACGCTCTTATTGCTGCTTCTCTTCCAGCTCCTGGCCCTTTTACATAAACTTCTACCGACTTCATTCCATGTTCCATTGCTGCCTTTGCCGCTGTCTCCGCTGCTGTTTGCGCTGCAAATGGAGTGGACTTTCTCGATCCTCTAAAGCCTAATTCGCCTGAACTTGCCCATGATACTGCATTCCCTTGCACATCAGTAATCGTTACTATTGTATTATTAAAGGTAGACTGTATATGTGCAGCCCCATGCTCTATGTTTTTTCTCTCTCGTCTTCTACGTGCTCCTGTTGACTTTTTTGCTCCCTTTTGTGCTGCCATTAATAAAATCCCTCCCTACTTTTTCTTATTTGCCATCGTTTTTCTTGGACCTTTTCTTGTCCTTGCATTCGTCTTTGAACGCTGACCTCTTACTGGCAAACCTTTACGATGACGGATTCCTCTATAGCACCCTATCTCTATTAGCCTTTTTATATCAAATGCTATATCTCGACGCAAATCCCCTTCTACACGGCAATTTTTGTCTATATATTCTCTTAATTTTGATATATCTTCTTCACTTAAGTCTCTAACTCTAGTGTCAGGATTTACTCCCGTTGCCTTTACTATATCACTAGCTGTCTTTCTTCCTATACCATAAATGTATGAAAGACCTACCTCTATGCGCTTGTCTCTAGGTAAATCAACACCTGCTATACGCGCCATAGCTATACCTCCATTTTATCAAATTACGCCTTAACCTTGACGTTGTTTGTGCTTGGGATTCTCACATATTACCATGACTTTTCCCTTGCGCTTAATAACTTTGCATTTCTCACAAATTTTTTTGACAGAAGGTCTGACTTTCATTTGTATGCCCTCCTTTAAAAACTTTTAACTATTTTGCTCTCCATGTTATTCGACCTTTTGTAAGATCATATGGTGAAATCTCTAATGTAACTTTATCTCCCGGTAGAATCCTTATAAAGTTCATTCTAAGCTTTCCTGAAATATGCGCTGTTATAACTTTTCCATTCGGTAGCTCAACCATAAACTGCGCATTCGGTAGAGCTTCCTTAACTGTACCTTCTAATTCTATTACATCCTGTTTTGACAAAATAATTACCCCCTCTTGTAAAAATCTATGCTCTTATAAGTTCATTAAGAGCCTTACGAATTTCACGATTGGTTTCCATCGATCTCTCATTTAATCTTTTTGTAGTTAAAGATATATGCTTTTTGTTCTTTTTCTTCATATGCTCTATCGGTCTTTTCTTCCCGTCGCTTATCACAACTTCTTTATCATCATAGTCAAAAACCACAAAAAACTTCCCTACATCTTTCCCTGCTATAGATTTTACTATTAAACCCTTACTTATTTCCATTTCGGCCCCCTTATTCACAAAGAGTAAGTATATCAGGCCCATCTTTAGTAATTGCGACACTATGTTCAAAATGAGCTGCGAGCTTTCCATCTTGAGTTACTGTAGTCCAGCCGTCCCCCAAAACTTTAACTCTATGTGTCCCTTGGTTTATCATTGGTTCGATGGCTATAGTCATACCAGGTAATAGCCGCACACCTCTACCTTGCGTGCCATAATTCGGTACACTCGGATCCTCATGTAGCTTCGCACCTACTCCGTGACCGACAAAATCTCGTACCACCGAGTAACTGCGTGCTTCAACATACCGCTGAATTGCATTGCCTATATCTCCGATTCTGTTCCCTACTACTGCCTTCTTTATTCCTTCATAAAGACTTTCTTTTGTGGCTTCTAATAAGTTCTTTGCTTCTTCGCTAATTTCTCCACAAGCAAAAGTTGCAGCATTATCTGCATGAAAGCCTTCAAGGCTAACAGCAATATCTATACTAACTATATCGCCTGATTTCAGAATGCATTTCTTACTAGGTATGCCGTGGATGACAACATCATTTACAGAAATACATGTGCTCGCAGGATATCCTCCATATCCAAGAGTTGATGAAATTGCTCCTTGACTTTCTATATACTTTCTTACTTTGTCATCTATTTCAAATGTGTCTACTCCTGGTCTTACAGCTTCACCTGCTAGCTTTAATGCTCTAGCGGCTATTTGACCGGCTGCTCTCATTTTCTCTATTTCTCGCTCGGTCTTTATTATAACCATTTCTATGCCTCCAAAGCTGAAAGTGCCATCTGTTGAGTATCTTCTATACTCCTTCCGTCCACTTCCAAAATGTTAAGCTTACCTTGAGCTTTATAGTAATCTTTCAACGGTTCCGTTTGCTCATGATAAACCTTTAACCTATTCTTTACTGTATCAGGATGGTCATCTTCTCGCTGAACAAGGGTGCCTTTGCATTTGTCGCATACTCCATCTTCTTTCGGCTTATTGTTCTTAAGATGATAGCTTGCTCCACACTTTTCACAGACACGGCGTCCTGACATTCTTTTTATAATCGTTTCATCTTTTATCTCTAAATCTATGACCTTATCTATAATTATTCCTATTTTGTCAAGAGCCTCAGCCTGAGGTATAGTCCTTGGGAATCCATCTAATATGAAGCCATTTTTGCAATCCTCTTTGCTTATTCGCTCCTCTATTATCTTTATTACTATCTCATCTGGTAGTAGTCCCCCATTAGCTATATATTCTTTAGCTATTAACCCTATCTCAGTACCGCTTTTCAGCTCTTCTCTAATTATATTCCCAGTAGATATAGTTGGAATTGAAAGATGCTCCGATAAAAGCTCGGCTTGTGTCCCTTTTCCTGCTCCTGGCGCTCCAAGAAGTATTATTTTCATAAGCATTAACTCCCTTTTAGATAAATAACTTAAAAGTAGCTATATATTAAAACAATATACTTTACTAATCCTTATTTTTTGCACTTCCTCCAGCTTAACTATATCTCTTAAAAGAATATTACAAAAATTATATCTTTATAAACCAATTATAATTATGCTCTATACTAAATTTATAGTTATTTTAAATAGCGGTATCTTATTTATACAGCGTAAAATACCGCTACTTTTTATACTAGTCTAAAAATCCTTTATAGTGTCTCATCATTAATTGTGATTCCATTTGCTTTACTGTTTCAAGCGTTACTCCAACCAAAATTATTATTGATGTTCCTCCTAGGAATGTCGTTTGATGCATTCCTGTAAAATCACTATATAAGAACGGTATAATTGCTATTACTCCTAAAAATAAAGAGCCTATAAGTGTAATTTTTGATAAAACTTTTTGGATATATTCGGCTGTTGGTTTTCCTGGCCTTATCCCTGGTATCGTACCATTACTTTGTCTAAGGTTATTTGCCATTTCAATTGGATTGTATTGTATTGTTAAATAGAAATATGCAAATGCAATAATTAACAAAAAATATACAGTGGGATATACCCATCCTCTAGGTGATAACGCTTCGCTTATTGAATTTAACCATCCAGGTGAATTGCTCCCTAGTAACATCCTTATTGTCCCTGGTAATGACAATATTGAGCTTGCAAAGATAATCGGCATTACTCCCGAACCGCTTACCTTGACAGGAATATGGCTATTTTGCCCCCCATACATCTTTCTTCCTACTACTCGCTTTGCATATTGGATAGGAATTCGGCGTTCTGCATCGTTCATAAAAACAATTGCCCACATGACTATAAGGAATAGTACTATAAACAGCGGTACAAATATATAGAAAGTCCAATTTTGTAATGTATATAAAGTCAAACCTGAAATGTTTCCATTCGGATATCTCATTGCTAACTCTAAATATCCCCATAAGGTTGATATTAATGTTGGCATCCTTGAGACTATTCCCGCAAATAAGATTATTGATATACCATTTCCTACACCTTTTTGGTTTATTTGCTCTCCTAACCACATAATTAGCGCTGTTCCAGCTGTAAATGTTAATATTATTACTATTGCTGAAAATACACCTTCAAAACCTTGATTATACATTGTAATCCTTGTGCCATTATTTGATGTATTATTCTTTAACCAGAAATAAAACGCTGTACCTTGCAATAGCCCTAAAATTACCGTTAAATATCTAGTTATTGCACTCATCTTTTTTCGGCCTTCTTCTCCCTCTTTAGTCATTCGCTCTAAAGCAGGGATAACTACCGTCATAAGTTGCATAATGATAGATGCATTTATATATGGTGTTATACTCATTGCGAACATTGTCGCTCTTGAAAATGAATCTCCAGAAATTGTATTTAAATATGAAAATAATGAACCGTCTTCCAGGCCCCCCATTAAACTTTGAAGTGCTTCCATATTTAAAAATGGTACAGGTATTACTGAACCTATTCTAAAAACAATAACAACAAAAAGAGTAAAAAGTATTTTCTTCCTTAAATCTGGTACCTTCCAGGCATTGAGCATTGTTTTTAACAACTTAAATCACCTCAGCCTTTCCGCCTGCCTCCTCTATCTTTTGCTTTGCTGCCTCAGAGAAGGCATTGGCTTTAACGATTAATTTTTTTGACATCTCGCCATTTGAAAGAATCTTTATACCATCGTATTCTTTTTTTATTATGCCCTTATCGATCAGAGCCTTTGCATCAATTACTTCATTATCCTCAAATACATTTAAATCAGATAAATTAATAGCAATTATCTTCTTTGCAAATATATTGTTGAATCCTCTTTTTGGAATTCTCCTTTGTAACGGCATTTGGCCTCCTTCAAAACCCGGTCTAATACTTCCTCCTGATCTTGCCTTCTGGCCCTTATGCCCTTTGCCTGCTGTTTTCCCTTGACCTGAACCGTGACCTCTTCCTATACGCTTTGGCTCTTTCTTTGAACCTGCAACAGGTGATAGTTCATGTAAATTCATTCTTACACCCCCTCTTTATGCCTTTACGACCTCGATGAGATGGTTAATTTTTGCCACCTTACCTTTAGTTTGGTCATTTAAAGGTTGAATCGATTCGTCACCGATCTTCTTAAGACCAAGCGAGTGGGCAGTTGCAATCTGGTCTTTTTTACTGCCAATAAGACTTCTTACTAGCTTTACTTTTATTTGTTCCATCTTGCTACACCCCTAATTATAAAATTTCCTTGACTGATTTGCCGCGTAATTTCGCTACTTGCTCAGCCGTCCTTAGACTTTCAAGCCCTTGCATTGTTGCCCTTACTACATTGCAAGGATTATTGGAACGAAGTGCCTTTGTTCTTATGTCCTTTATTCCAGCTGCTTCAACTACAGCTCGAACTGGCCCTCCGGCTATAACTCCTGTACCTGGTGCTGCAGGTTTCATTAATACCCTTCCTGCACCAAATTCACCTATTATCTCATGTGGTATCGTTGAGCCCCTTAGCGAAATCTTTACTAAGTTCTTCTTTGCATCTTCTATACCTTTACGAATTGCATCCGGAACTTCTCCTGCTTTCCCTATTCCAAAGCCTACTGTACCATTCCCGTCTCCAACGACTACTAGTGCCGCAAACTTAAATATACGTCCACCTTTTACTGTCTTTGATACACGATTTATAGCTACTACGCGCTCTTTAAGATCCATTGTACTACCGTCAATCCTAGCCAAAAGTACTCCTCCTTCTTAGAATTTGAGGCCGCCCTCACGGGCGCCTTCAGCCAATTCTTTGACGCGTCCGTGGAAAATGTATCCTCCGCGGTCAAAAACGACCTCTGTTATGTTTTTCTCTGCAGCACGCTTTGCTATTAGTTTTCCCACTTCCCGCGCTGCTTCTTTGTTTCCGCCATAACCATTAAACTCTTTGTCCAGTGTTGATGCTGATGCTAGTGTTACTCCTGCAACGTCGTCTATCAACTGGGCGTAGATGTTACTTGTGGAGCGGAAAACATTTAGGCGTGGGCGCTGTGCTGTGCCACTTATCTTGCCACGAACTCTTTTGTGACGCCTAAGTCTGGCAATGTTTTTATCAGCTTTGTTCACCATAGTTCATTCACTCCTTAATTACTTCTTACCGCCCTTACCGGCTTTACCTTCCTTACGGCGGATATGTTCGTCAGCATATTTTATGCCCTTACCCTTATATGGCTCTGGTGGGCGCTTCTCTCTAACCTGTGCTGCGAATTGACCTACTTTTTGCTTATCTATACCGCTAATTATAATCTTATTTTGTGCTGGAGCTTCTATTGTTATGTCTTCTGTGTCTGAAACTGTAACTTGATGTGAATATCCTAAGTTCATAACAAGGTTTTTCCCTTGCTTCTGTACACGATAACCTACTCCGTTTACTTCTAGCTCCTTTTTAAACCCATTTGTTACTCCCTCAACCATATTAAATATAAGAGAACGCGTTAAACCATGCAGCGCTCTATTTTCTTTCTCATCATTAGGCCGAGTTACTGTTATCACATTATCCTCTATAGCTACTGCCATATTAGGATGAATACTCTTTGTTAAAGTTCCTTTTGGACCTTTAACTATAATTACACCGTTATCGAGTTTTACCTCTACTCCGGCGGGAATATTTATAGGTTTTCTTCCAATTCGAGACATTCTCTAACCTCCCTACCATACAAATGCGAGGACTTCTCCACCAACATGTTCTTTTCGGGCTTGACGATCTGTCATTACTCCCTTAGATGTTGATATGATAGCTATACCTAAGCCTTTCATTACTCTTGGCATATCCTCAAAATTGCTATATATGCGCAAGCCTGGTTTTGATACTCTCTTAAGACCTGTTATAATAGGTTTTTTATTTTCATCATATCTTAAGACAACTTTTATTACTCCCTGCTTGCCATCTTCATTAATTGTAAAACTTGAAATATATCCTTCATCAAGCAAAATTTGCACTATTGCTTTCTTCATATTTGATGCTGGGATATCTACAGTTTCATGCCTGCTTTTACTTGCGTTACGTATTCTCGTAAGCAAATCTGCAATTGTATCTGTAATCTGCATGCCGTTTATCCTCCTTAGCTAATTTACCAACTGGCCTTCTTTACACCAGGAATCTGACCTTTATAGGCTAACTCTCTGAAGCAGATACGGCAAATTCCGAACTTGCGAAGATAAGCATGCGGCCTGCCGCAGATTTTACACCTGTTATATTCTCTCGTGGAATATTTTGGCGTCCTCTTTTGCTTTATTTTCATTGAAGTCTTGGCCACAATAATCCCTCCTTATTTCGCAAACGGAGCGCCCATTAGAGTCAATAACTCTTTGGCTTCTTCGTCAGTTTTTGCGGTTGTTACAAAACAAATGTCCATTCCTCGAACTTTGTCTATCTTATCATAATCTATTTCCGGGAAAATAAGTTGCTCTTTAATACCCATGTTATAATTTCCACGGCCATCAAATGAGTTCGGATTTATTCCCCTGAAGTCTCTTACTCGAGGCAGTGCGACATTGAATAGTCTATCTAAAAATTCATACATTCTGTCGCCTCTTAAAGTTACTTTCGCTCCTATCTTCATGCCTTCTCTTAGCTTGAAGTTCGCTACTGACTTCCTTGCTGTACATACTAACGGCTTTTGACCTGTAATAGCTGATAAGTCCCTTAATATCGCATCTATAACTTTCGAGTTGTCTCGAGCTTCTCCAGCTCCTACATTTATTACTATCTTCTCTAGCTTTGGTATTTGCATTACGCTTTTATAAGAAAATTTATTCATTAGTGCAGGGGCTACTTCGCTTTTATATAGATCCTTTAATCTTGCCATGTTCTATCCCCCTTATAGCGTCTTTGAGCATTTCTTGCAAATGCGCTTCTTTGTGCCGTCCTCAGCTATCTCGTGGGCGACACGCGTCGGCTTGCCACAATGAGGACAAATTATTTGGACCTTTGATGCATACATAGCTGCTTCTGCCTTTACTATGCCGCCTTCTTCGCCCATCTTTCGAGGTTTGATATGTTTTGAAACCATATTTATTCCCTCAATTATAACTTTTCCTTCTTTAGGGCTTACTGCTAAAACTTTCCCCTTTTTTGAACGCTCCTTGCCGCTTAATACGATTACGGTGTCACCCGTTTTTACATGAACTTTTTTTATCATTAGTGAACACCTCCATTAAAGCGTTTCCGGAGCTAGACTCAATATTTTTAAGTATTCTTTGTCTCGAAGCTCTCTTGCTACCGGCCCAAAAATACGAGTCCCTCTCGGATTTTTATCATCTTTTATTAAAACAGCTGCATTCTCATCAAATCGGATATAAGTTCCATCTTCTCTCCTTACTCCCTTTGCTGATCGAACTATTACTGCTTTAACTACATCGCCTTTTTTTACCATTCCGCCTGGCGCCGCTTTCTTCACTGAAGCTACCACAACGTCACCTATATTAGCATACCTTCTTCTCGTCCCTCCTAAAACACGGATGCACATTAATTCTTTTGCTCCCGTATTGTCGGCAACTTTGAGGTAAGTTTGCTGTTGTATCACAGTACGTTCCTCCTAACCCTTGTTAGTTTCTTTTTAAAGACAAATATTAAACTTATTACTTTGCCTTCTCTATTATCTCTACTAATCGCCATCTCTTATCTTTACTTAGAGGACGGGTTTCCATTATACGTACACGATCTCCTATTGAGCACTCATTATTTTCATCATGAGCCTTAAATTTAACTGTACGTTTTACTATTTTGTTGTAAAGTTTGTGCCTTACACTATCTTCTATAGCAACTACAATAGTTTTATCCATCTTGTTGCTAACAACTTTTCCAACCCCGGTTTTTCTCATATTTCTATCGCTCAAAACTAATCCTCCCTCCATTACGCTTTAGTATCAGCTTTTTTTTCATTCTCTCGTAGAATTGTTAATACCCTTGCTATGTCTTTTTTTACTGAACTAATACGCATTGGATTTTCTAGTTGATTGATGGCAAGTTGAAAACGCAGATTGAATAATTCAGCTTTTAAGTCTTTTAGCCTCTTTTCGAGTTCTGCATTTGACAAATTTCTCATTTCTGAAGCCTTCATTATTGCTCACCATCCGTTTCTTCTCTCACAACAAATTTACATTTTATTGGTAACTTATTTGCTGCAAGTCTCATTGCTTCTCTAGCAGTCTCTTCAGACACCCCTGCTATTTCAAACATTACTCTTCCTGGCTTTACTACCGCTACCCAGAATTCTGGTGCACCTTTACCTTTACCCATACGAGTTTCTGCCGGTTTCTTCGTTACTGGTTTATCAGGGAATATCTTGATCCATACCTTACCAAATCTCTTGCAATATCTTGTCATAGCAACACGGGCAGCTTCTATTTGATTCGAAGTAATCCATGCCGGCTCTAAAGCTTGCAACCCAAATTCTCCATTTGATACCTTATTGCCTCTCATCGCTTTTCCGGTCATTCGCCCTCTATGCACTTTCCTATGTTTTACTCTCTTTGGTAATAACATTATTTCCTGCCCCCTTCCCTCTTAGGAGCACGGTTTTCTCTTGGACGACGCGTTTCTTTCTTTTCATTCTTCTCTTGAACTGCTTTTGCGTTCCCTAAAACCTCACCTTTATATAACCAAACTTTTACTCCAATTCGGCCATATGTCGTTGCTGCCTCTGCAAAGCCATAGTCTATATCTGCTCTTAATGTTTGTAGTGGAATCGTTCCTTCATGGTAATGTTCTGATCGAGCTATCTCTGCTCCACCTAGACGTCCTGAAACCTGTACCTTTATTCCCTTTGCTCCAAATCTCATTGCTCTTCCTATAGACTGCTTCATTGCTCTACGAAAAGATACTCTCTTCTCTAACTGCACTGCTATATTCTCTGCTATAAGTTGTGCATCCATGTCTGGAGACTTAACCTCTACTATATTTATTAATACAGGCTTATTTAGCATCTTTTCACACTGAACACGTAATTTATCTATTTCTGCTCCGCCCTTACCTATTACCATTCCAGGCTTTGAGCAATGGATATTAATTCTAACTTTAGCTGCATCTCGCTCTATTTCTATTTTTGGTACTCCTGCTGCGTAAAGTTGTTTTTTTAGAAATTTACGTAGATTATAGTCTTCTACCAGTAAATCTCCAAAGTCTTTGTCTTTTGCGAACCA
This sequence comes from uncultured Clostridia bacterium, assembly GCA_944385105.1. Classification (GTDB taxonomy): domain Bacteria; phylum Bacillota; class Clostridia; order Oscillospirales; family Acutalibacteraceae; genus CAG-557. Next base: position 178,914 of record CALWVR010000011.1, on the reverse strand, counting down.
GCGTGAATCCCAATTCTTTATTACTCCTACACGCATTCCGTGTGGATTTACTTTCTGCCCCATAGTTTACCTCCCTCTTTAGTTATTCTTTTTCCCTGAGCACTATGGTTACATGAGATGTTCTTTTCTCTATTCTATGTGCTCTTCCATGGTCCTTTGGACGAATACGCTTTAATATAGGTCCCGGACACACAAAACACTCTGCTACATAAAGTTTATCTTTATCCATATTGTGGTTGTTTTCAGCATTTGCTACTGCTGATTTTAAAAGCTTTGTTAGATCCTCACAGGCAGCCTTTGGGGTATGCCTTAGGATAGCCGCTGCAACATCAACCGGTTTATTTCTTATTAAATCTAATACGATTGATACTTTGCGCGGAGATATTCTGGCGTACTTTAAATATGCCACAGCTTCCATTGCTACACACTCCTTTCGGCTGTTATTTCGTTGTTTTTGATCCGGCATGACCTTTGAATAATCTCGTTGGCGCAAACTCTCCTAATTTGTGTCCAACCATATCTTCTGTTACGTATACCGGAACATGTTTTCGTCCATCATGTACGGCAAATGTGTGCCCTACAAAGTCAGGAAAAATTGTCGATGAACGGCTCCAAGTCTTTAAGACTTTCTTCTCGCCATTCTTGTTCATTTCCTGAACCCTTTTAAGCAGCACAGGCTGCACATAAGGACCCTTTTTTAAGCTTCTTCCCATATAAACTAAGCTCCTTTCTGTGTTGCTTATTTACCGTTTCTACGTTTGACAATAAATTTGTCTGATCTATTGTGTGCCTTCCTTGTTTTATAACCAAGTGCTGGTTTGCCCCAAGGAGTAACAGGTCCTGGACGTCCAATCGGACTCTTTCCTTCTCCTCCTCCATGTGGGTGATCACATGGATTCATTACAGAGCCTCGAACTGTTGGCCTTATTCCCATATTGCGCTTACGTCCTGCTTTTCCTATTTTGACGTTCTCATGATCAGTATTACTTACTTGCCCAACTGTTGCCATGCATTCAACTGGAACATTTCTAAGTTCCCCTGACGGTAACCTTAAAAGAGCTAGTTTGCCCTCTTTTGCCATAAGCTGAGCCATTATCCCTGCTGCTCTTGCAAACTGTGCCCCTTTTCCTGGATAAAGCTCTACATTGTGTATAAACGTACCAACAGGTATGTTTGATAGCGGTAATGCATTTCCAGGCTTTATGTCTGCATTTGCTCCTGCAACTATTGTGTCTCCTACCTTTAATCCATTTGGTGCAATTATATATGCCTTTTCTCCATCCTCATATTGAACTAAAGCAATATGTGCTGAACGGTTTGGGTCATATTCTAGTGTCAGTACTTTCGCCGGAATATCAAACTTTTGACGTTTGAAATCTATAATACGATATTTTCTTCTGTTTCCACCGCCTCTATGGCGAACTGTTATTCTACCATAGCTATTTCGTCCGGACTTTTTATTCATTGGCTCGAGTAAACTCTTTTCAGGTGCCACCTTTGAAAGCTCCGAATAATCTATAACCGACATATTACGCCTTGACGGAGTGGTCGGTTTAAAATTCTTAATAGCCATCTTGATTCATCTCCTCTTTATAGCTTTGCGGGACATCTCCCATACTTTGCTATTTTATTTATCATCTAATTCAAGCAGCTTTTGAAACCTTGACTAAGTAAAATTACATCATACCTTCAAAAAACTCTATAGGTTTGCTGTCTTCTTTTAGTGTAACATAGGCCTTTTTCCAATCTGAAGTGTAGCCCTGAGTTCTTCCTTGACGCCTTAAATGTCCTTTTACATTCAATGTATTTACCTTTGAAACCTTAACATCAAAAAGTTCCTCAACTGCCTTTTTTATCTCTATTTTATTAGCATTTTTGGCAACCTCAAAAGTGTACATTTTCATGGGTATCCCACTCATACTCTTCTCTGTAATTATAGGACGAATTATTATATCTTGAGCTACCATTTAAGCATACACCTCCTCAATTTTGGCCACTGCCTCTTTAATTATAATAAGACTATCGCAATTTAAAATATCATAAACATTAAGATTATTGACTTGCGTTGTCTTAACTGAAGGAATATTTCTTGCTGAATTTATAATTTTTTTGTCTACTTCTGGCAGTACAATTAATGCTTTCTTTTTAGAATTAATTGCAGACAACATATTTACTATTTCTTTTGTCTTATACTCATCCATCTTTAAACCATCGATAACTATTATATTATTTTCAATGGCTTTAGACGAAAATGCTGACTTCATTGCAAGTCTTCTTTCTTTTTTGTTAACTGTATAACTATAGTCTCTTGGCTTTGGCGCAAATACAATTCCTCCGTGTCTCCACTGTGGTGCTCGTATTGAACCTTGCCTTGCATGACCAGTTCCCTTTTGTCTCCATGGTTTGCGTCCTCCACCGGATACTTCAGCCCTCGTTAGCGCTGACTGAGTTCCTTGGCGCCTATTCGCTAAAAAATTAACAACCATTTCATGAAGAAGGGCCTTGTTTGGCTCTATTCCAAATATAGTATCTAAAAGCTCTATTTCATCTACTTTTTGGCCTTTTACATCGAGTACTTCTACTTTTGGCATTATAATTCCCCCTTCCTCTAAGCCTTAATACTTTGCTTAACTACTACTGTACCACCATTTGCTCCTGGAATCGCTCCCTTAATGGCAAGTAAGTTGTTTTCGTTATCAATTTTAACGATTTCTAAATTTTGAATGGTTACCTTCTCAGCTCCAAGATGTCCTGCCATTTTCGTCCCTTTAAATACTCTTGACGGGTCTGAACATGCACCTATAGAACCTCCATGACGTACAACAGGTCCTGAACCATGAGTCTCTTTTAAACGTCTAAAGTTCCAACGCTTAATAACACCTGCATAGCCCTTTCCTTTGCTAGTCCCTGTGACATCAACTTTGTCCCCTTGTTTAAAAATATCAACCTTGATTACATCTCCTACATTGTAAGCGTTTATGTCTTCAAAGCGAAATTCTTTTAGAACTTTTTTTGGTGCAACATCAGCCTTTTCAAAATGACCTTGCATTGCTAAAGTTACGTTGATTGGCTTTTCATCAAATTTTGCTGCTCTGGTCCCTTTTTTATATTTAAGCTTTATATCTCCAAATCCCATTTGGATAGAATTATAGCCATCATTTTCTATCGTTTTTTTCTGTGATACAACGCATGGGCCAGCTTCTATAACTGTTACTGGAATTACTTTTCCATTTTCGTCAAAAATTTGTGTCATACCAATCTTTTTTCCAATGATTGCCTTTTGCATTTTTATACCTCCTAGTTAGGTTATTGGTTGAGTTTCCTCAACTTGACCCCGACTACTTGTTCGTTGATTAAAGTTTTATTTCTATATCAACACCAGCAGGGAGTTCTAGACCCATAAGAGCCTCTACGGTCTTATTAGATGGTCTTAAGATATCAATAAGTCTTTTATGAGTTCTCATTTCAAATTGCTCACGGCTGTCTTTATCTTTATGAACAGCTCTTAAAATTGTGATAATTTGCTTCTCTGTTGGTAGCGGGACTGGACCTGAAACCTTAGCTCCTGTTCGAGAAGCTGTCTCAACTATCCTTTGAGCCGACTGATCTACCAACTGATGATCATAACCCTTAAGCCTTATCCTAATCTTTTCCTTGACTGCCAATATAATCGCCTCCTTCTTGTAGTTGGCGGGCGTTCCTTCAAAACCTTATACCCGTCCGGGTGTTTCATAGTTTGAAATTAAAAAACCGGTTGCTTTAAAAAGCTCCGGGAAAGGTAAAAAAGAATACAAATGACTTGATTAAAATTAAGTCATTTATTTAATTTTTAATCGCCCGGTTTAAAATCGGACATACTCCACGGAAAAACCGACTAACTGCCGCAACCTCCCGCTTCAACGCATATCTTTGTGCAGTCACACTAAAGTATAATATCATATAAACTTTAAAAGGTCAATGCTTTTTTTAATTTTTCTAAATTTTATGCCATTTTTGTTATTGAATCTTTTAATAAAACTTGATATTTTTCTACATATGTTGTATATTACTCTCTGTCACTTTATGTGTTCCAAAATTGATTCTCACTCATTTACCACAGAAAAATCTAATAACATACCTCTAAAGTTTATAATTTATTTGTACTACTTAAATATATTAAAAATAATCAATTATAAAATTTTCTATATTAATAAATTTAATTTAATATCAAACAATAACCATGTTATAAAATTAAATAATATCTGCATTTCTTATATATTTACTTTAATTCCTTACGTTTTACCTCTTAAAATTGCTTTGTTTTCTATTATCTATATACTAAAAGCTATTGACCATTCTTATAAAACAATGTAATATATATATAATTTATCAAGAGGTGAATTAAGCTATGGATAAAACTTGGGTTGATATTTATCAGGAATTTGATGAAATTGGAGCAAATTCATTTAATTTATCATACAATCAACGACGTCGATTAATTAATAAATATAGACTCTTAGGAATATCTAAGAGTCTTGTCTTATCCGTATTGTCAACCATCATTCAAGACTGTAGGGACGAGCAAAATACTATCTCCTATACCTTTTTTAATGCCTCTTATCTATATTACGATATAAAAAATAATAGATTTGACTTTAATCTTATTTCACCTTCAAAAAAATAAAAGATAGCTATCTATTTTTCATATTTTGATAGCTATCTTTTTATTTATGTCCTATTTTTCGTTAAGTTCTTGTGTAATTCAAGTTCTATATTAGACTTTATTTCAAAAAACTCAGATAAAAAGTTTTCTCCTAAATTAATCTTATAATCTTTACCTGTAGTCATATCCTTAATTCTTGCAACATTAGTCTTTAACTCTGACTCTCCTAAAACCATGCTAAAGCTAGCTTCTATTTTATCGGCGTATTTCATCTGTGCCTTAAGACTTCTACCCACTACATCAAAACTAGACATAAACCCTGCTTCCCTAAGCTCTTTACAAAGTTTTAACGCCATTTTAGACGAGTCTTTATCTAACGTTGCAATGTATAGATCACATTTACTTGTATTTGGAAACTCTATTCCCTGGGAGTCAAGTATAAGCATTATTCTCTCTATTCCTATTCCAAATCCAATAGACGGCATTGATTTACCTGATAGTTCCTCAATCAGTCCATCATAACGTCCGCCTCCTCCGCACACTAGTCCTTCTGTTTTCTCGTCCTTTGACACAAATTCAAATACAGTCTTTGTATAATAGTCAAGACCTCTTACTATCCTAGGATTTATTTCATATTTAACCCCTACCACTTCAAGGTAGTCTTTTAACAGGTTAAAGTGCTCTCTACATTCATCACAAATAAAATCTATTACGTTCGGCGCTTCTTTAACTATATCTTTACACTCAGGATTTTTACAGTCAATTATCCTCATTGGATTAGTTTCATACCTTTTTTTGCATGTCTCACATAGCTTATCTATATTTTCTTTTAAATACTCTTTCAGTGCCTTATAGTATTCCTTCCTGCACTTCTTACAGCCTATAGAGTTAATTTCAAGGGTTAAGTTTTTTATACCCAACCTATTAAACAAAGAATCTGCCATACAAATAATTTCCGCATCTTCCGCCGGCGACTGTGTCCCAAAAGACTCTACACCAAACTGGTGAAATTCTCTATATCTCCCCGACTGTGGTTTCTCATATCTATAGCAGGAAGTAAGATAGCTTACTTTTATCGGCAAAGTTTCATTATGTAAACCATGTTCCAGTATTGCTCTTGCAGCACCTGCTGTCCCTTCCGGACGCAAAGTTATTGATCTTCCCCCTTTGTCCTTAAAAGTATACATCTCTTTTTGCACTATGTCTGTATCTTCTCCAACAATTCTATTGAAAAGCTCTGTGTGTTCAAATACAGGAGTTCTTATCTCTGAAAAACCATATAACTCTGCTTCGTTAAGCATTATACTTTCTAAAAATCTCCATTTATAGCTATCTTCTGGCAATATATCCCTCGTCCCCCTTGGGCACTTAGCTAACAGTTCCACATGTTCCCCTCCAATATGTAAACAAAAAATTTGCCGGCAATAATGCTGGCAGATAAAAAATTATTTTTAAAATTAATTTTATGCGTGAGGATTAACTAGAACTCTCCATTCAAGATCTCCTCTGTCTAAACCATGTATCAGCACTTCACCTGTTGCTACGTTTGTGGCTAATGGTATTCCATGCATATCACAAAGTCTTAATAAGTTTAAGTCGCTTGATTCCTCTACTCTTTTATTCATAGGATCTCTGAAAAACAAAAGCATATCTATTTCATTACATGCTATCCTTGCTGCAATTTGTTGTGCTCCGCCTTGACTTCCACTTAAAAACTTCTGAATCCTAAGCCCTGTTGCATCAGATACAATTTTTCCCGTAGTTCCTGTAGCGCATAGATTATGTTTTCCTAATATTCCCGAATATGCAATACAAAATTGAACCATTAATTCCTTCTTCGCATCATGTGCTATAAGTGCTATATTCATAAAACCACTCCTAAAAAATACTATATAAACCTCAGGGATTAAGTATACCCCCGACCATTATTTTCCACCAATAATTTATACTATATCATAATAAAAATCAAAATTCAATGCTTTTTTATATATTGATACAAAAAATTATTTAATATCTCACCTCAATTAATTATAGCACAAAACTTTAATAAAATTATTATAAAATTATTAATATTCTTAAAATTACTCACTTGTAGAATCCTGAACATCTCCTTCATCATAATGCGCATCTAATATCGCTTTCAAAACCATCTTAGATGACATACCGCTAGCTCCATGTTCTATTACAACTCCTACTGCTATATCAGGTTGCCCATCCTTATACGATACACCTATAATTGTACTTGTATCACTTCCATTTGTCTGCGCTGTTCCTGTTTTTATTATCAGTGGCACTTTATACGAGCTAAAGTTAGATGCTGTTCCATATATTGCTACTTGCCTCATTGCATTTTGTACTAAATTAAAGTTATTCTCCGAACCCCCTACTCTATCTACTAGTTCAGGGCTCTCCTCGCTATTTTCGCTAATTATATTCTGTCTTTTATAATCCGTAATCTTTCGGACTAAATGTGTTTTATATCTATATCCATAATTAGACATTGTAGCAACATAAGTTGCTAGTTGTAATGGTGAAAAAGCATTGTCCGATTGACCTATCGCCGCCTTTATCGTTACAAGATTGCTCCATCTTGCTCCTATCTCTCTGCTATGTTCAGGACCTGCAAGTGTTCCTGCTGTCTCCGGAAGCTCTATACCCGTCTTTACTCCTAAACCAAATTTCTTTGAATATAAGTTCATATTCTCTATTCCAAGTCTTCTACCTGCTTCAGAGAAATATACGTTACACGATTTTGCCATTGCATATTCTAAATTAGCACCGCGATGGACCCCTAAACATTTAGTTGTAAAGTTTGGTACTCCTGGATAATGATAAATTCCACTACAATATATCTTTTCTTCGCCTGTCAATACTCCCTCTTCCAAGGCTCCATACGCCACCAACGGTTTAAACGCTGAACCTGGAGCAAATGCTCCATTAAATGCTCTATTAAAAAGTGGGTTTGTCTTATCCTTCATGAGGTCACTATAGTACCCTTTTTCATTTACTTTTGCAAGATCAAAGTTTGGATACGTAGCTGCGGCTAGTACTGAAAAGTCCTTTACCCTCAATGCTACCACTCCACCCGCTACACAGTCAGGACGTCCCGACGTCTTAATCGCCCTTTCAAGCGCTTCATTAGCTGCCTTTTGTACCTTTGAATCAATCGTTAAGTAAATAGTGTGCCCCGGCTTTGCTTCGTCTGCTTCTAATAAACTCAAAACCGAACCATCCCTTGACAGTTCAACCTTCTTAGATCCCGGAAATCCCCGCAGCTGTTCTTCAAAGGCGTACTCTATCCCACTTTTACCAACTATATCTTCTATAGAGTACCCTTGGTCCTTAAGCTTCTCATATTGCTCTTCTGACATCTTTCCAACTGTTCCAACTATATGCGGCGCTAAGTCAGAATTAATCGGTTGCCTTTCAACATATAACCCTATTCTAACTCCTGGTGTGTCCTGAAACCTCTCCGAAACTATCGCCATCAACTCCGGACTTATTTTTTCAGCAAATGTATATGAACTCGCCATTGAATCATAATATCCATTTAATGACATGTTATATTTTACACTTACTATATTCCTGCTATCAACCTTATCGTATTCCTTGCAATTATACTTATTTATAAGCTTATCCATACATTCTTCCGCCGTGGCATAGCTATTTACATTTAAACGTCCTTTTGATTTTAGCTCTCTTATTTCTTTCTCTTTTCCTTGCATAAACTCATATTGCCCTTCTTTATTAATAAATATTGGCAACTCATCTATCCAAGGTTCTTTCTTTAATTCCATAAGTTCTATAAGGCTTAGTATTACTTTATTTTCCTTATCTTGTTCTAAAGAAAATCTGTCAAACACTATCTTATGTCCCGTAACATTGACAGATAGCGGTTCTCCATTTATGTCTAATATTTCACCACGTAACGCGTCAGTCTTATTTATACTAATACTACTTTTGTTTGCTCTTTCCCTGTATGCCTCTCCATTCACAATCTGCCAATTTACTAGCCTTGCAACATACACTGAGAAAATCGCTACAACAAACACTACACAAAATATATATTTTAAATACCCTCTTATTTTTATTTTAGCCACCACCTTTTAGAGTCTCTTTTAAGCTTCTTTTCCCTTAATATTAATAGCAAATGACCTATTAAAGAAATAAATAATTGGTGAGACAAGTATTGTATAAAAAAACCTTGGTAAATAATGCGTTGTAAGAGTATAAAGTATATCGCTGTAACCCTGTAATAAATAGTAAAATGCAAAATGTACAAGATAAAATATTAATGTTGATATACATAAAGTTATCATAGATGTAAAAAAGTTACATCTTATAACCTTCCTTGACAATGTCCCCACAAAAAATCCCATACAAGCCATTAGCACTGAACAAACTCCCAGAGTACCTGAATATCCTATATCTAATATAACTCCTATAATTAATCCAAAGATAGTCCCTACTTTCTCTCCTTCAAACAATGCTATAACCACCGCTGCCGGCACAAGAAGTGTAGGAAATAATCCGTTCGTTTTTAATGGAAATGTAGGCGATTGCTCAATTATGAAAAAAACTAATATTTCTATTAAATATGCTAAATATCTTACCACTGTATAAAAAGATTGCATATAAACTCTCCCTACTTAAAGCAACTCATCAATTCTAATACCATATTACTTTAATCAATACCTCTTTTTTAAATTAACTTAGCGCATCTGTTACTATATCTCCCTTTCCTGAAAAACCGGTAACTACAAAAACATCTATAATATTCCTTACATCGTCAAAAGGTTCTATCACAGCATAAAACGACGAATCATAATCGTCTTGCTTTATTTCCTTAACCTTTCCAACTGCCATGCCCTTAGGGCACATTCCGCCTAAACCAGACGTTACAACTATGTCATCTACATTCATTTTATTTTGCGATGATATATACATCATTGCCGTTAAATTATCATCCGCCAAAGATTTCTTCCCCGAAATTACTCCACTATCCAATGTGGCTGTATTAAATACTCCCATCTTAAAGTCCGGAGACAGTATGCTCTTTACTTTACAAGAATTAGCTGTAACCGAATATACTCGCCCAATTAGTCCATTTTCTGTTATAACTGGATCATTTACATTGATCCCTTCATTTTTACCCTTATCTAATGTAAATCCATAAAATAGTTCATTTGGGTCCCTTGAAACTACTGTGGCCATTTTAAAGTACAAACTTTTATTCTGCTTTTTTAAACTATAAAATTTTAAGTACTGAGCATTTTCCCTCTTCATGTCATAATAATCTATCATTATTGTACGCATTCTTCTATTTTCTGCTTTTAATTTTTCTATCTCTTTTTCATATTCCTCCGTTGTCTTTTCATTCGTTGTTACAACGTCACTCGCCGAATCTACCACCTTATTTGATATCTCCTGCATAGGTATTGAAATAAAATCTACAAAGGAAGGTAATATAGCCGCCCCCGGCACAAATCTTAAGATAAATACTCCAACCCCTATAAGAACGCATGACATCAATATTTTAAATTTATTACTCTTAAAAAACTTCACCCAAACCTTCACCCCTCATTCCGGACCTACTAAACAAGCGGAGACCAATTATTGGCTCCGCCTATAATTTCTTAAAATTAATTATTTCTAATCTTGCTTTTCCCTAGCTTTATAATAACCCTTTGGCAGAGTCAATTCTAATCTTTTTCCTGTTCCATCAACCACACAGTCAAGTGGATTTTCAGCTACATGTACTGTCATTTTAGTCTGTTGTGCAATGAGCTTATCCATTCCTCTTAAAAGTGCTCCTCCTCCTGTCAACATAATTCCATGGTCTATTATGTCTGCTGCTAACTCCGGAGGGGTCTTTTCCAAAGTTGTCCTAACAGCGTCAACAATTGCGTCTAAAGCATCTTGTAATGCTTCCCTTACTTCTTCTGAAGATATTGTTATATTTTTAGGTAACCCATCTACTAAATTTCTACCTTTTATCTCCATCTGTCCTTCTTCATCATATGGAAATGCAGAACCTATTTGTATTTTAATGTTCTCAGCTGTTCTCTCTCCTATTAAAAGACTATACTTTCTCTTTATATATGCAACTATTGACTCATCAAATTTATTGCCTGCTACCCTTACTGACTGTGATGTAACAACATCCCCAAGCGATATTATAGCAACCTCTGAAGTTCCTCCTCCAATATCAACAACCATGCTTCCGGTAGGTTCGCATACGGGTAGTCCAGCTCCAATAGCAGCTGCCATTGGTTCTTGTATTAATTCCACTTCCCTTGCTCCCGCTTGACGTGTTGCATCTTCAACAGCTCTTCTCTCTACCTCTGTAACACCAGATGGTACACACACAACAACCTTGGGTTTTTTAGTAAGAAACCCTGATTTAACCGTGGCCTTTATAAAGTGCTTTAACATAGTTGCTGTTACATCAAAGTTTGCAATCACTCCATCCCTTAAAGGTCTAACAGCTACTATCGAGCCCGGTGTCCTCCCCACCATTTCCTTTGCCTTTGAGCCAACCGCCAAAACAGTATCCGTATTAACATCAACAGCCACAACAGATGGTTCTCTTAATATGATCCCTTTGTTTTTCATAAAAACTAAAGTATTTGCCGTCCCCAAATCTATTCCAATATCTCTAGAAAACATTAAAACTTTTCCCCTTTCAAGTCCTAACAAACATAAAATAAAAGTTTACGTCCATAATTAAGTACATTTTAAACTATATTATACTATATTTGTGTATGTTTTCTCAACAAAAAAATCTTTAAAAATAATTATCTACAGAAATAATAAAATTTTTATGTATTACTTTACTTATTTATAAAAAATACTCATTTTATTTACGCCCGGTTGACCCGAATCCTTTTTTATTTCTCTCTGTCTCGTCAAGCCTGTCAGTTAATTCAAATTCAAAATTACATACCGGCATTATTACCATTTGTGCTATTCTTTCATTTACCTCTACCTTATAAGCATTTTTCCCATAATTATAAAGCGCAACACATACTTCTCCTCTATAATCACTGTCCACTACTCCCACTGTATTACAAAGAGAAATCCCATGTTTTACTGCAAGTCCACTCCTTGAAAATATAAAAGCAGCTAAATTTTCAGGTAAGCTTATTGCTATCCCTGTTGGCACCATTCTTGACTCCCCGGGTTCCAATACTATATCCTCATCAATACATGCATATAAGTCTAACCCGGCTGAACCGGAGGTAGCTCTGCTCGGAACAAGCGCATTTTCCCTCACCTTTAATAATTTAACCATATTATTACAACTCATATATAATCATCCTTTCAACATATATCAACGACTTATTAACAATTCACTGTTTAATCAACACCTCTATAATAAAGTCCTCTTGTTATGCCATTTGCTTTTTTAGCATGGTTGTTGAAATGATTTAATATTTCAACACTTTCAACAGAGTTTTCAACAGTGAACCTTAATACCATAAAATCTATGCCATTTATTTCACTTTGTTTATCTGCTAAATATAAAGGTACACTATTTAAAATTTCCGTGCATCCAAACTGGCACATTAACGGAAATTCTTTTTGTTTTCTATCCCGTATCACAGAACTTTTCTTACAGCCTTTACATCCTGTTTTTATATTCTTTGCCGGGCAATTTCTTGTAAGCATTAAAGGAAGCCTTCCATAGCCTATAATACCTCTTTTGATATCTCCTCTTAGATTTTTTATGTCTCCAAGGGTCATCTCAAATGAAAGCTCTGCATCTTTTAGTCCTATATCTTTCATGAATTGCAGTGAATATGTATTTACAATATTTAAAGCAAAACCTCCATGTATATTCATACTTAAGTCTTTAGCAATTTTAATTGCCCCTATATTAGATGCTAAGACGTCATATATACCAATGCCTTTTACCTCTTCTAGCTTTTTATAACACCAAACTTCCTTTCCAAATATCCCTCTTGGAATTTCAACAGCTATATTTAACCCCATGTCCTTTAGCCTTTTAAGCTCATTTAACTGCGTGTCTAAAGGTACATATACAAATTCGCAACTTGAAAATTCCTTCGGAACATTAGAAGTCATAAACCTCGCTCTTATGGATGTCTCTCCACTGGTGTAAGGTTTAGGTCTTTTTAAGTCTAAATCAGACACATTTATTTTTGCTCTATCTTTTATTATTTCTTCTTCTATTAAAGAAAGAGCTTTTCGTCTAAGAGAATTTAGGTCAGAAGAACTTATCGCTAAACCCTTATCTAAGTCACAGTTTAAACTACTACAAAAAAACTGCGTTCCTCCTGTCTTAGAAAGTTGCTCTTCACATTTTTCTTCACTTATAGCTTTTGATACAGCCTCTTGTGGCACACTCCCAAAAATGTCTAATTTATGCCCATTACCATCACTTACCTCTAGCTCTGTAGGCCTACCTTTTCGTGCAATAAAATTCATATCTATAGGTATAACTTGTCTTTCATTTTTATATAATTGGTGTGCTTTTGCAAAAACCTTCCTATTTGCTTCTATAACATTTTCCTTTTCTCGTATGCCAAACATATGTTTTCCGCGATTCCCTTGATAATATCCATCAGTAAATCCAGAACGCGAAAATATAGCCCTAAGTTCTCCCATAACTTCTTCTAGATCCTCACCGTCTACTGCTGCTCTACAAGCCCTTACCGCAGTAGCTACATATTCAGGTCTCTTCATGCGCCCCTCTATTTTTGCTGATTTTATGCCAATACTTTGAAGTTGTTTTATATTCCTTATTATTGACATGTCTTTAAGACTTAGATCATGCCCATTTCCCCCGTCTGCAAAAAACGGTAACCGACAAGGTTGTGCGCACCTTCCTCTATTTCCACTTCTTCCACCTAGCATTGCACTAAAATAGCATTGTCCTGATACCGACATACAAAGTGCTCCATGAACAAATACCTCAAGTTCAATAGGTGAATCTTTAGAAATTTCTTTCATTTCCTCTAAAGACAACTCTCTTGCTAATACAACTCTATTAAATCCAGCGTCATGTAAAGCTTTAACCCCTGATAGTGTGTGAACCGACATCTGAGTAGAAGCATGAAGCGGCATTTGTGGAGCCATATCTTTTATAATCTTTGCAAGTCCTACATCTTGTATAATTAATGCGTCCACTCCCAAATTACAAACAAACTTTACATAGTCCACCACTTTTTCCATCTCATAATCAAATATCAAAGTATTTAGTGCAATGTAAACTTTAACTCTTCTTGCATGGCAATACTCTATAGTCTTTATTAAGTCATCTCTACTAAAATTCTTAGCTCCAGCTCTAGCGCTAAAATTTTCTCCCCCTAAATAAACCGCATTCGCACCACATCTAACAGCAGGTTTTATCGACTCTAAAGAGCCAGCAGGCGCAAGTATTTCAATCTTTTTCATCTATTATCTCCCTTAAACATACAAAAAGCCGCTATTTTGCGTAAGCTAAACCATGCAAAATAAAACGGCATATTCTTCTTTAAAAAGAAGCCACTTCGTCTTTTAAATTAGACTCTGTTATTACATCATTCACAGTTTCCTTAAAACCCATTTGGCACTTTTCTTTTAATTGCTCTATTTCCTTTTTGTCTTTATCAATCTGCTTATATAAGTTTTCTGACTGATTAAGCAAATTATTAATTTCCTGTTTAGCCTTCTCATTTTGTTCCCTGCAAGCTTTTAGCTCTTCAGATTGCTTATTAATCTTCTCTTTTAAGCTATCTTCTCTTTTTTGCACTTTACTAAAATCATCACAATAATCTAAAGCAACAAGCACTGCAGCTGTAGCCATAGAGATCTTTGTATTTTGTTCTAAAACTTCTGATATCTTGTTATCAACTTTCTGCGCTATATCTTTAACATATTCTTCATTCTCATCAGAGATTATTGTATAATCCGATCCACAAATATTTAATTTAACTTTAGTTTTTTCCATATTAAAAACTCCTTAAAATAGACAATTATCAGCAAAGACTTAAAAATAAAATATGATAAATATTTCTCGATTAAGCGAAAATTAAATAAAAAAAGACAACTAATTAATTAAAATTGTTGTCCTAACTAAATGGTCTTAGTAGTTATAAGGGCCCTGAAGGCTCAAAGCGCAAGCATAATATAAAGATATTCACTTTTTAAACTCGTGTGCAAATTGCCTTCAGGAGCTACTTGGTCGAGGTGACAGGGCTCGAACCTGCGGCATCTTGGTCCCAAACCAAGCACTCTACCAAACTGAGCTACACCTCGTTGTTGACGATAAAGCACAATCAAATTCCTCAAAAAACATTGTGCTGATTAGCGCTGCAAAATTCGCTAAACTTTAGTTTGCGTCATCAAACTAAACCTTCTGTACTCATACAGCATAATTTATTATATGACTAAAATGCTGATATGTCAAGCGTTTAACATTTAATTGTTAAACTTAGTTAGTTTATTATTGACTTTTTATATTATTAATGTTATCATTTAACAAAATAACTCAAATTAGAGGAGGAGTATTATGAAATTTCTTTATTATAGTAGGTTTTTATTGCTTTTAACTTTAAGTTTTTTTTTAACATTTTCCGCTTTTCCAAACACTTCTTATGCAGAAAACTCAACTAATTCCATCTATAATAAAACACTTCCTGATGTCGAAATCCTTGGCGGACCTTATAAGCAAATTCTTAAGCAGTCATACGACCACTCAAAGTACGACGTCCATCATCTTCTATCAAGATCTACACTCAATAATTGGGGATCTTTTATTAAAATTAACTATGGATATTACGATGACGTCTCATTCATATTTAATAAACTTCAATTATGGGCACCGGCAATTTTAATGTTAAAAGAGGATCACTTGCGTACACTTTCAAACATGTCACAAACTTCAGATGCATATAATAGTATGCAATTATGTAGTCTACTTTTTCATTCACAAATTATTGCACCTTTAAAATTTGAGTTAAATTATATTAATAACAACCTTAATAAAGATCATATATATGACAAGGGCATTGCCCAAGTTAAAAGTTATATTTGTTCTTTAAAAGTTAAAGAAAAGAAAAAAGGAATACAAATGAAACTTGGGAAAAATTTTGTTATTCTACCAACTGTAAAAAGCTCAAAACTCAAACAAAAGCTTATAGAAAAAGACTGCCATAAGTTAAACTTTATAACAAAAGAAATATATAAAAATGATTCAACTCAGACACATTGTCCTCGTAAAAATAAGTCCACACAAACTGAAACTGACCTTAAATTTTTTACTTTCTCTTATCAAGCTGAAGTATTCCTTCCTCCTGCAAAAAGAATAAACGATTATATGGAATGAGCCAATTACAGCTATTATAAAATTCTTAGATTGACATCCATTCTTTTGTATTTTACTATTAATCTAGGTAAACTTATGAAAAGTGGAGGTCACATATGTTATTAAATCAAGAAAAAAGTATGGAAAAAATCGTCTCACTTTGTAAAAATAGGGGATTTGTCTATGCAGGTTCTGAAATTTACGGTGGGCTTGCAAATACCTGGGACTATGGTCCATTGGGTGTTGAATTTAAAAATAATGTCAAAAATGCCTGGAGACGCAAATTTATTCAAGAAAGTAAATTGAATGTTGGTCTTGACTCTGCTATTTTAATGAACCCTCAAACCTGGGTAGCTTCTGGACACGTTGGAGGATTTTCCGACCCTCTTATGGACTGTCGAGACTGTAAAACCCGTCATAGAGCTGACAAGCTCATTGAAGAAGCCGGTGGAAATGCTGATGGCATGACATTTGACCAAATGGAAAACTATATAAAAGAAAATCATTTAAAATGCCCTGAGTGCGGCTCTAGTAACTTCACTGATATACGCAAATTTAATTTAATGTTTAAAACCTTTCAAGGGGTTACTGAAGACGCTAAAAGCGAAATATATCTCCGCCCGGAAACGGCACAAGGTATCTTCTTAAACTTTGCAAATGTTCAAAGAACCTCTCGTCGCAAAATACCTTTTGGGATTGCACAAATTGGAAAATCATTTAGAAACGAAATAACCCCTGGTAATTTTACTTTTAGAACTAGAGAGTTTGAACAAATGGAACTTGAATTCTTTTGTAAACCTGGTACTGATCTTGAGTGGTTTAATTACTGGAAAGAATTTTGTAAAAATTGGATTTTAAGTCTTGGAATAAAAGAAGAAAGTATTAGGCTGCGAGACCACTCTAAAGAAGAGCTTTCACACTATTCAAAGTGTACCACTGACATAGAATTTTTGTTTCCATTCGGTTGGGGAGAACTTTGGGGAATTGCGGATCGCACTGATTTTGACTTAAAGCAGCATCAGCAACATTCATCAAAGAGTCTTGAATACTTTGATCAAGAGTCTAATGAGCACTATATCCCCTATGTTATCGAACCTTCTTTGGGGACTGATAGAGTTGCTCTTGCCTTTTTATGCGATGCATACGACGAGGAAATTATCAATGAAAAAGACAGTCGCGTTGTTTTAAGGCTTCATCCGGCCCTTGCTCCTTATAAAGCTGCTGTATTTCCTTTGTCTAAAAAACTTGCAGAGGGTGCTAATAAGGTTTATGAACTACTTTCTAAATACTTTATGGTTGAGTATGATGACTCTGGCTCTATAGGTAAGAGGTATCGTCGTCAAGACGAGATTGGTACACCTTTCTGCGTAACTTATGACTTTGACAGTGAAACTGATAATTGCGTTACTATACGCGACCGTGATACTATGAGTCAAGAGAGAATAGAAATAGAAAAGCTGCGTGAATATATTGAAAAACGCTTAGAATTTTAAGTGCGACTTTATGTCTTGCATTTTTAATGCCTCTTCTCTTTTATAATGCTTGGTATATTAATTGGGTAAATATAAATATTTCTTAATACTAAGCGCGACTATAAAAGGCGAAGGCTGCAGAGTCGATAAAGCAAAGCTATATCGACTACCCGATGAAATCGGGTTTAAAGACAAAAAAAAGATGGCAAATGCCATCTTTTTTATTTGTCTTTAACTGCAGCCTGTGCTGCTGCAAGCCTTGCAACAGGCACCCTAAAAGGAGAACAAGAAACATAATCAAGCCCTAATAAATTGAAAAACTCGACGGATGATGGATCTCCACCATGCTCTCCACAAACTCCCAGCTTTATGTCTGGGCGTGTACTTCTGCCTAAATTCACTCCTATTTTTATAAGGTCCCCAACACCCTCTTGGTCTAGCTTTATAAACGGATCAAACTCATAGATATTTTTATCATAATAATACTCCAAGAACTTGCCCGCGTCATCACGACTAAAACCAAAGGTCATTTGAGTAAGATCATTTGTTCCAAAGCTAAAGAAGTCTGCTTCCTTTGCTATTTTATTTGCTGTTACTGCAGCTCTTGGAAGTTCTATCATTGTTCCTACTGTATATCTCATGTTTTGCTTTGAATTTGCTATTATTTCGTCTGCTGTGCTTGTTATTATGTCTTTAACAAATATAAACTCTTTTTCCTCACTTATTAAAGGTATCATAATTTCCGGTTCTATTGCATACTCTGGATGTCTTTTTAAAACCGACAGTGCTGCATTTATTATTGCTGCTGTCTGCATCTTAGCTATTTCCGGATATGAGACGGCTAGTCGACATCCCCTATGCCCCATCATTGGATTAAATTCATGCAGTTTTACTACTACTGCCCTTAGTTCTTCTGGTGATATTCCTAGGTCCTTTGAAAGCTCTCGTATTTCCACCTGTGTCTTTGGCAAAAACTCATGTAGTGGCGGATCTAATAGTCTAATTGTCATTGGTCTTTTGCCTATTGCTTCATACATTTCCTCAAAGTCACTCTGCTGGTAGGGCAATAGTTTATTTAAGGCCTTCTCTCTTCCCTCTTTTGTCTGCGCTACAATCATCTCACGAATTGCCATTATTCTATTCTTATCAAAGAACATATGTTCCGTTCTACAAAGCCCTATACCTTCAGCACCAAATGCTATTGCTTTTTTTGCGTCTTGCGGAGTATCTGCATTTGCTCGCACCTTTAGCTTCCTTCTTGTATCTGCCCACTTCATTATGATTTCAAAATTTCCTGTTATATCAGCATCAACTGTTGATAACTTTTCACCATATATATCCCCTGTAGAACCATCTATGGAAATATAGTCCCCTTCCTTTATGGTCATACCGCCTAACGTGAACTCTCTTTTCTCCTCGTTAATCTTTATGTCTCCACATCCTGAAACGCAACACGCCCCCATGCCTCTTGCCACTACGGCTGCATGTGAAGTCATTCCACCACGAACAGTTAAAATACCTTCTGAAACTGCCATTCCTTCTATGTCTTCCGGTGACGTCTCAAGTCTTACCAAAACAACCTTTTCCCCTTTATCACTCCATGCCTTTGCATCGCTGGCTGAAAATACTACTCTTCCACATGCAGCGCCTGGTGATGCTGCTAACCCTTTTCCTATTGGTTTTACCTTTTTTAGTGCCTCCCCATCAAATTGAGGATGCAACAGTGAGTCAAGCTGCTTTGGCTCTATTCGCAGCAAAGCGTCATCTTGAGTTATCATTCCCTCATTGACTAAATCAACAGCTATATTAATAGCAGCTCTTGCTGTTCTCTTACCATTACGCGTTTGAAGCATATAAAGCTTACCGTTCTCAATTGTGAACTCCATGTCCTGCATGTCTCTATAATGATTTTCTAACTTTTGTGCTATGCTTGCAAATTGTTTATATACCTCTGGCATTATTTCTTTTAATTTTTCTATGCTTTGGGGTGTCCTAATACCCGCAACTACATCTTCACCCTGAGCATTCATTAAAAATTCACCAAATAACTTTTTCTCACCTGTGGCTGGATTTCTAGTAAATGCAACTCCTGTTCCCGAATTATCTCCTGTATTTCCAAAGACCATCGTTTGCACATTTACAGCAGTTCCCCAGCTATGAGGAATATCATTCATCCTCCTATATACATTAGCACGCTGATTATCCCAGGACCTAAAGACGGCCTTTACAGCTTCCATAAGTTGTTCACGAGGATCGTCGGGGAAGTCTGAACCCATCTTCTCTTTATAATACCCTTTAAATTTTATAACTATATCCTTTAAGTCTTCTGTTGTAAGTTCGGTATCAAGTTTATATCCTTTTTGTCCTTTAACATCGTCTAATATTGCTTCAAAGGCTGACTTTGGCAACTCTTTAACTACATCTGAGAACATTTGGATAAATCTTCTATAAGAGTCATATGCAAATCTTTCATTATTAGTTATTGATGCAAGTCCATTGACAACTGTATCATTAAGTCCCAAATTTAAAATAGTATCCATCATTCCGGGCATAGAGGCTCTTGCCCCTGACCTTACTGAAATTAGAAGTGGATTTTGTTGATCTCCAAAAACTTTTCCCGTCATTCTTTCTATTTTAGAAAGTGCTAAAAAGATTTCCTTTTCTATTTCAGGTGCAATTGTTTTATTATCCTCATAGTACTTAGTGCACGCTTCTGTTGTAACTGTAAATCCTTGTGGGACCGGCATCCCAAGACAAGTCATTTCTGCAAGATTTGCTCCTTTTCCACCAAGCAATTCTTTCATCGAGCCATTTCCCTCTGAAAAAAGGTATACATACTTTTGCCCCATACAATAAACCTCCTAAAAATTCAATAATAGAATATTTATAAAAATTTATATTGCCCTAAATATATCATACTAAAGCAATATTTAAAAATCTATTGTTTTTTGTCGAATATTTTACATAATTTTTATTTTTTCTTGCACGAATTAGTCTTATAATTTAATA
The DNA here is from genome assembly GCA_944385105.1 of uncultured Clostridia bacterium. Lineage (GTDB taxonomy): Bacteria > Bacillota > Clostridia > Oscillospirales > Acutalibacteraceae > CAG-557. Next base: position 158,480 of record CALWVR010000011.1, on the reverse strand, counting down.
AATTTATAATTTATCCCTTGAAAATTTTCTTACTTATGAGATAATAGTATTAGTTATAATATTCAATTTATCAAGTAATTTACAATTTTTTTCGGAGGTCATCCATGGTTAATGCTTGCTCTATTATTCTCGCAGCTGGTGAGGGTACCAGAATGAAATCCAATCAGCCTAAGGTTTTATCTAAGGTATTATTTAAACCTATGATTGGTTGGGTTTTGGGAACTATATCTAAACTAAACATTGATAATACTTGTATTGTTACCGGCTATAAAAGTGAACTTTTATTATCTTATCTCAATACTCTTCCCTACAGTCTTAAGACTGTTCTTCAAACGCAGCGCCTTGGAACGGCCCACGCTGTCACTATGGCTGATAACTTCCTTCGTGAAAACATAGAAAAGGATGTTTTAATATTAAACGGGGACGCTCCATTTATAGATGAAAAAACTATATCAGAATCATTAGAACTACATCGTAAGGAAGAAAATGCTGCAACTGTTATATCTGCTAGAGTGACTGATCCCACCGGGTATGGTAGAATTTTAAGAAACGATGAAACTTTAAGTCTTGCTGCAATAGTTGAACAAAAAGACGCAACTGATGGCATTAAAAAAATTAACGAGGTGAATTCCGGTGCATATTGGTTCAATGTAAGAGCTCTTCTAAGTGTTATATACGATATCAAAAACGACAACTCTCAAAAGGAATTTTACCTTCCCGATGCAATATCCCTTCTTTTATCAAGAGGATATAAAGTAAATGCGTTTAAAGCCGATTCTCAAGATATTGTCTTAGGCGCAAACGACTATGTCCAATTAAATAAGCTTAATTGCATTGCAAGGCAAAGAGTATTATTAAAGCTAATGAAGAATGGTGTTGATATCCCTTGTATCGATGGTGTCATAATAACTGATGACGTTAATATAGAAAGTGGTACATGCATTTTACCAAACACTATAATAAAAGGCAAAAGCTCCATTGGGCATAATTGTATCATTGGCCCAAATACTTTTATAGATAACAGTTTTGTAGACAATAATGTATCCTTAAATTCTATTCATTGTCTAAGCTCAAATGTCATTGCTAATAAGAGCATAAAGCCTTTTTCTGTTATTTATAATAACAAATTCGTTTAACAATAAAAACTGAGGGGAAAAATTATGAACTTTCATGGTAAAGGAATCAAAATATTTACAGCTAATTCAAATATCACTGTGGCAAAACACATTGCTAATGCTCTGCGCTTGCCACTTGGGAAAGCAGATGTTAAAACATTTAGCGACGGAGAAATTTCCGTATCTTTAAACGAATCTGTCAGGGGATCTGATTGTTTTATAGTACAATCTACATGCAATCCTGTAAACCAGAATATTATGGAACTATTAATTATGATAGATGCCATAAAGAGGGCTTCAGCTGCAAGGATTACTGCTGTTATACCATACTTTGGATATGCACGTCAAGATAGAAAGGCAAAAGCTAGAGATCCAATCTCTGCAAAACTTGTCGCTGATCTTATCACAACAGCCGGTGCTGACCGCGTTTTAACAATGGACCTGCACGCACCTCAGATACAAGGCTTTTTTAATATACCTGTTGACCATCTTGTAGGTGCACCTCTTTTAGCTTCATTTATAAAAAATAGAATAGCTAATGATAAAGATAATTACGTTGTGGTGTCTCCGGATCTGGGTTCTGTAACAAGAGTTCGTACATTTGCCTCAAGGCTTTCATTACCTATTGCAATCATTGATAAACGACGTCAGAGGGCAAATGTGTCTGAGGTTATGAATATCATTGGTGACGTGAAAGGCAAAAAGGTCATTTTAGTTGACGATATGATAGACACAGCTGGTACTCTATGTAATGCTGCTAAGGCTGTTGTTGAGAAAGGTGGAGCTACGCAAGTATTTGCATGTGCAACTCATGGAGTTCTATCCGGTCCAGCTATTGAGAGAATTCAACAGAGTCCTATAAATGAGATTTATTTACTAGACACTATTCCTATTCCAAAAGATAAACTCATAGATAAATTTAATATTCTATCTGTTGCATCGCTTTTTGCTGAAGCTATCGAAAGAATCTACGAAGATATGCCTGTTTCTTCTATGTTTAATTAAAACTTACTGTATTATTAGATTATCTTATACGAATAGTAAAGCACTGAGTAAATCTATCAGTGCTTTTCTTTTTATTATTAGATTTGAATTATGGAGAGGAAAAATGTTTAATTTACTTAATAAAACAAAATTTGGTTCTTTAAAAAGAAAAGGAAATATAGACTTTATTATAGCGGGTCTTGGAAACCCGGGACCTAAGTATGAATTCACAAGACATAATGCAGGTTTTTTAACTATAGACTATATTGCAAAAAACTTAGGTGTAAGTATCGAAAGATTAAAATATAAGTCCTTAATAGTAGACACCTACATCGATGAACATAGGGTTATATTAATAAAACCTCAAACTTTTATGAATCTTAGTGGCACAGCAGTAGAAGAGATAACGTCTTTCTATAAAATTCCACCTGAAAAAGTAATAGTTATATACGATGACATATCTCTTGAACCCGGTAAACTTAGAATCAGACGCAAGGGAAGTGCTGGTGGACATAATGGTATAAAAAGTATAATAGAGTCAATTGGCTCTGATAATTTTCCACGAATAAAACTAGGTGTAGGTGCTCCTACTCATGGCTATGACTTAGCTTCTTGGGTAACCTCTGAGTTTTCTAAGAGTGACTTTGAAAAGCTAAGTATAGCAAGTGATAATGCATACAAGGCATTAAAATTAATGATATCTGGTAAAACAGACGAAGCTATGAATAAATTTAATTCCTAAGAGGCTATAAAAATGAACTTTTTTGAAAACATTTTAAATAATTCATCCTATTTCAATGATATACTAAATGAATTATATATAAAAAATAAAACAATATGTATAAATGGTCTTTCTGATATACATAAGGCCCACTTTATACACACAATAAGCAGAAAAACAAAAAGAACTGCTTTGCTTATAGCACAAAATGAGTCTAGTGCACAAAAGATTGCAGAAGACTTAAAGGCTATGGGTTCTAGCGTATGTATATATCCATTCAGAGATTTTAATTTTAATAATATTTCAGGGCAGTCTAAGGAATACGAACACAAGCGACTATTTGCTTTATCGAATATATTAGACAAAAATATCGACGTGGTAATTACTTGCATCGACGCTGCTCTTCAATATACTATACCCAAAAGTCTCCTTTTAAATATTACATTTTCACTGAAAGTTTCTCAAAGTATATCAATAGAAAAATTAAATATTAATTTTTTAAATTGTGGTTACGAGCGATTCGATCAGGTTGAGGGTGCAGGGCAATTTTCAATACGAGGTGGAATTGTTGACTTTTTTCCTCCTCATAGTAAAAGGCCTATTAGACTTGAGTTCTGGGGAGACGAAATAGACTCTATATCTTATTTTGACATATCAACGCAAAGGCGCGAAGAGCAAATTGACGAAATTACTATTACACCTGCATGTGAGATAATCGTACCTGATAAAAAAAGTTTAGCTAGTGATATAAATAAAATGATAGATAAACTTGAAGGTCAAAAATATAATCAAAAAGCTATAGATATACTAAAAGAAGAATTAAACCAACTAGAAAGTATTGGATACTTGGGTTCATATGATAAATTTATTAGTTTAATTTATGAAAAAAATACTTTATTCGACTATCTTGACAGTGATACTATCTTTTTTGTCTCTGAAGAAGCTAAGGTTGCAGATAGATTAAAGTCTATGTCATTCCAGTGGAACGAAGATCTGACTTCATATTTGGAAGACGGCGTTTTGTCTCCATTGACTGATACATTCTTTGAGGATAAGGTCTATCTATTAAATATATTGTCGGAGCACAACACCGTCTATATGGATACGTTTTTAGGTCACGATTACTTTACTGACGTGCATAAACATTTCTCAATAAATGCTCGTCAGTTGCCTACTTGGAATGGAAGTATATCTCTTTTGCAAGAGGACTTACTTTCAGTCCCTGATGCTTCTACTTTGGTCATACTAGCAGGAACCAACAGGGCAGCTTTATCCTTATCTGAAGACCTAAAAAATAAAAACTTTAATCTACAATTCGTTGAAACTCTTGAAAATACAACTGAAGGTACAAAATATATAACTACAGGTTCCCTATCAGCAGGGTTTGAATACCCTGATATAAAATTTTCTCTCATTACACATTCGCATACAAACATAAATCAAAAAGCTACTAAGAGAAAAATTAAAGGCGCTAAAAGTATTTATAGTATATCAGACTTAAATATTGGCGACTATGTCGTTCATTCACTACATGGCATAGGTATATTCAATGGTATCCACAGTATTGAAATACAAAACATAAAAAAAGACTATATAAAGATATCATACGCTAAGGGTGATATTTTATATGTTCCTGTAACGCAGCTTGACATGGTGGATAAATATATTGGCCCCGGAGCTGATTCACGAATTAAATTAAATAAGTTGGGGTCGAACGACTGGCAAAAGTCAAAAGCTAAAGTAAAAAAAGCTACAAAAGACATTGCAAAAGAGCTTATAAAACTATACTCTGAACGTATGAAAACTAAAGGTTATGCTTTCTCTGAGGACAACGAATTGCAACGCGACTTTGAGTCTCACTTCGAATACGAAGAAACCATAGACCAACTTAAATGCATTGATGAAATAAAACACGACATGCAAAGAGATATTCCTATGGATAGACTTCTTTGTGGAGACGTTGGTTTTGGTAAAACTGAAGTTGCCCTTCGGGCTGCTTTTAAATGCGTATCTAACTCAAAGCAGTGTGCTATCTTAGTCCCAACTACCATCCTCGCCTGGCAACACTTTCAAAATATTCTTAAACGATTTGAAAGTTTCCCAATAAGAATTGAGTTGCTATCAAGGTTTAGGACTCCTAAACAGCAGTCTGATATTTTAAAAAGACTAAAACGTGGAGAAATTGATATAATAGTCGGTACCCACAGGCTTGTTCAAAAGAACGTTTCTTTTTACGATCTAGGACTAGTTATAATTGATGAAGAACAAAGATTTGGTGTTGCTCAAAAGGAAAATTTTAAAAATGTAGTTAAAAATGTCGACGTTTTAACTCTTTCGGCTACTCCTATTCCAAGGACATTAAATATGGCTATGTCCGGAATACGGGATATGTCATCAATCGAGGAAGCCCCACAAAATAGGTATCCTGTACAAACTTACGTATTAGAGCACGACCAAGTAATAATAAACGAAGCTATTAGAAGAGAACTTAGGCGTGGGGGACAGGTATACTATATGCACAATAATGTAGGTACCATCTCTCAAACTGCTGCAAAAATACAAGCATTTATTCCTGAAGCTAAAGTTGGATATGCGCATGGTAAAATGTCTGAAAAAGAACTTTCTGACGTATGGGCAAAGGTGATTAGTCAAGAAATAGATGTGCTTGTTTGTACAACTATAATTGAGACAGGCGTTGATATACCAAACGTAAACACCTTAATAATTGAAAACGCAGACCATCTTGGACTTTCGCAGCTGCATCAAATAAGAGGACGTGTTGGACGTTCTTCAAGGCGAGCATTTGCATATTTTACATATAAGCCAAGTAAAATTTTAAGCGATATTTCGCAAAAAAGACTTGCGGCTATACGTGAATTCACTGAATTTGGTTCCGGTTTCAAAATTGCAATGAGAGATCTTGAATTGCGTGGTGCCGGAAATATATTAGGTGGTGACCAGCATGGACATATGGCAGACGTGGGATACGATATGTATCTACGTATGCTTGGCGAATCTGTAAAAGAAGAAAAAGGCGAAGATATATCTAGGTACGAACTCGATTGTTTAATTGACGTCCAAATTAACGCAAATATTCCCGAAAACTATATAAAAAATGTTAATCAGCGTCTAGATATCTATAGAAGAATATCGAGCATTCGAAGCTACGAGGACTCTACTGACGTCATAGATGAACTAATTGATAGGTTTGGAGAACCCCCAACTTCAGTTAAAGCTTTAATTGATATAGCTTTAGTTAGAACAAGTGCTGCATCATTGGGCATTAATGAAATAAGACAGCAAAGAGATAAAATTTTATTGTTTTCTAAAAATATTGATCAGGTCTTACTTCAAAAACTTATAAGTAAGAAAGACAAGCATATTTCTATTAATTCAGGTAAATCCCCTCACATAAGTATTGATATTGACAGTCAAAAATCTTTGATAGAAAACTTAAATGATATCTTATCTATTAATCACCAAACCTAAATTAATAAAAATTTATTCGTTTAAATTCAACAAAATATTATCTATATTTGTTATTTTATTAATATAGACAAGTTCTCAGTTTGAGTGTATAATTTGAGAGTGTATATTAAAAAAAATTTTAATTGGAGGCTCTAATAAAATGAAAAGAGTGAAACAAATATTAGCGCTATTTTTATGTATAACTTTAGCTATATCTACATCGGCTTGTTCTAATAATTCATGGGCTTTGAAAACTGAAGACGATAATGTAACCTCTAGTGAATACGTATACTACTTATTAGTAGCACACAACCTTGCGATAACTCAATTGTCAAGCAAAGGTATCGCTACTGATGATATATCAAATGAACAGATTGAAGATAAAAACGCTTCTGACTGGATTCGTGAAAAGGCCATTCAGCTTTCTAAAGAGAAACTTGCTAAAGAAAAATTATTTAAAGATTTAAACCTAAGTCTTACTGATAAGGAAACGGAAGAAGCTCAAAATATTACTGATTCTACTTGGAATGAAGTCGGAACAGCTTTAGAAACTAAGTATGGTATAAGTAAAGATGCTTTCCACGAGGCAGGTACTTTAATAGATATAAAAACGGAGAAAATATTTGAAGCAACTTACGGAAAAGATGGAACTAATCCTGTATCAGACGAAGAAATTGTTAATTATTATAAAGAAAATTATATTAGACTTTTGGTGTACTCCAAAGCCCCATATGATGGAAATGAATCATCTAATGAAAATTCAGACGACCAAATGGTTGGAAATACAAACGATACTGAGGAAGTTATAGAAAGTCAATTTAAAAAATACTCAGATGAAATTAATTCCGGCACTAATAGTATAGACCAAATAAGTCAGGAAATAAAACAGGTTGATGGACTTGATGAGTCTGATACTCCACTACATGAACTTCTATTTAATCCAAATGACGAACAATATGCAGAAGAAATGAGAAATGCTGCTAAGTCTCTTGAAGTTGGTAAAGCTACTTACTTAAAGTTTGATGATATATACATCTTCCTATTTAGATCTAGTCTTGATGAGTCAGCTCTAGATTTAAATGATGAAACTGAACGTTCATCCATATTAAAAACCATGAAATCTGATGAGTTCCAAAACAAAATTAATCAGACTATTGACAGTTTAAACATTGAGGTTAATAATTCTGCCATAAACCAATATAATCCATCTATGTTTGATAATAAATAAATAAAATTAGGACATTTCTAATATTAGAAATGTCCTAATTTAAAAGGAATAACATTACATGCTATATCCAAATTTCTCTTTATAAGAGTCAATGCATTTATCTATAACCTTTAAAGCTTTATCAAGTCCTTCAACTTTCTCTACAGCAGTTTTTTTACCTTCCAGTTCTTTATAAACTGTAAAGAAGTGACGCATTTCATCAAATATATGCGCAGGTAATTCACTAACATCTTTATAACAGTTGTATACAGGATCACTATATGGTACTGCTATAATTTTCTCATCATTCTCACCATTATCAACCATTCTTATAACTCCTATAGGATAACACCTTACTAAAGTTGAAGGAAAAATTCTTTCAGAGCAAAGAACCAAAGCATCAAGTGGATCAAGATCTTCTGCATATGTACGAGGAATAAATCCATAGTTTGCAGGATAATGTGTTGACGTATGTAACACTCTATCAAGCTTTAACATTCCAGTTTGTTTATCTAATTCATACTTCGTTTTACTTGCCTTAGGTATTTCTATAACTACTATAAAATCTTTGGTAGTAATCCTCGAAGCATCAATATCATGCCAAATATTCTTCAAGACAATCAACTCTCCTTTTAAAATTAAGTGTACATTTTCATTATATTACAAAAACTGTTCACCTTTAATGCTACAATATAGTATACCACATACATTTATTTTGTAAATCATTTTATTAAAAAACATAGTACAAATCGTAAATTATTATAAAATATGGAGGACTTGTTGATGAAAAATGTCAAAAACAAAATAATTTTAGTTTTAGTAGTAAGTTTAATGTCGATATTCACATTGTATGGATGTTCAAATGAAACTGCTGAAACGCCTGAAATGGATGCTTCTGAAACTCAACAAATGAGTGCTAACTTAAATCCTCTCACTGGTCTTGAAATAGACCAGGAGAAGATAAGTTTAAGGCCTGTATGTGTAATGATAAATAATATGCATAAAGGACAACCTTTATTCGGAGTAAATAGAGCTGACTTGTTATATGAATGTCCTATAGAAGGCGGTATCACAAGAATTATGAGTGTCTTTAAAGATATATCATCTGCTGATACTATTGGTAGTGTAAGAAGTGCAAGACCTTATTTTATACATATTGCTAAAGGGTTTGAATCTATATATATTCACCTTGGGGGTAGCGATATCGCATACCAAATCTTAAAGTCTGGATACATAGACTCTATTGATCTAAAAAGTAATGAAGCTTTCATGTGGAGAGACCCAGAAAGACGTAAAAATTTAGGGTTCGAACATAGCGCCTTAACTTCCGGGGAAAAAATACTTGCAGGAATTAATAAAAAAGGATTTTCAAAAGAACTATCTAATACCTCATTTAAATATAACTTTTCTGATAATTCTCCTGTTTTAAATGGTTCAGACGCTAATAGACTTACTGTTACGTTTTCTGGATATAAAAATACTATTTTTGACTATAACAAAGAAAAAGAAACATATTACATATCACAGTTTAAAAAACCTCAAATGGACGCAATGGATAATGTGCAAAACTCTAAACCCAATGTATTCGTTCTTAACGTGCACGCTGAAAGAATTGACAATACTGAACTTTTAAAAATTGACCTACATGGAAATGGAACCGGAAAATATATGTCTCATGGCAAAATTATAGATATCAAATGGCATAAAAAAAGTGATAATATGCCCTTTACTTATACTACTTTAGACAATAAACCTCTATCTATCCTTCCTGGTCAGTCCTATATCTGCGTGCTTCCTGGTTTTGGAAAAATAAATGTTGAATAGATAAAAAGTTAATAAAAAAAGCGTTTCATAATAATGAAACGCTTTTTTACTAGTCAATTAACACTTCTTTAGCCAAAAACTCTTTAACACTTCCATATCCTGATAATGCTAATGCATTTCTCGAACTTACTCTAACGAGAAACCATCTTTCCTGGTTTGCTAACTCTATTAGCTTATATATATCATCAACCGGTAATGATATATCATTCCTTATAATCATGTAAAGTAGCTTATTTGCACCGCTTGAATTCTTATTCTCAATCCATTCATGGATTCCTAACGCTAGACTAAATTCTTGCTTGTTCTCTCCAAAACCATTGTATTGGATTGCTTCACTAATTATATTAGCTGAATCTATATCTAAAGTCTCTTTCTCTATAAAAACACTCATAGCCCTTTGTTTTATGGGCACCTCTGATTCAAAATAAAGTCTATCTGCAAATGCACTAAATGTTGTCCCAAAAACTGAAACTAAAATTAATGATATACTTAATAATTTTTTTAATATCTTATTCATAACTACCTCTTTATTTATATATTAAATTCCTGCAATTATTTCATATAGCAAAAAAGCTAAATGTTCATCACACAAAGAGCCATACATTGCTCTTAAATTTTTTCTTTCTTTTTCCGCTACTAAAATCAATTTATTGGCTTCTTTTTCAGATATTTTTATATTATTCTTTAATAAATATAAAAATATCTTCATTGCAATATAATCCTTATGTTTCCCTGACATCTCTAAACAAATTTTATAATACTCTTTATCATTATTATCTTTATATCTTTTTGCTAAAATAGCATCCCTTAATTCGATTACCTCAAAGTTAGTTAATCTTTCACATGACAAAAAATTGTTTATTAGTTCTTCTTTAGTAAAATCTATATGCCCCTTCCCTGCCATACAGTCTAAACATAAATGATTAAAGAAAAAATTCAGCAAGAGTAAAATGACTATTATCCGTTTCCACATGCTAAAGAAAAATATTCACATTGTATTAATTTTCTACAATGATCATTTATTAATTTAGATACCCTTAAATATGGACAGCAGCAACTAATCAACCTTCTTTCTTCTTTAGCCTTATCAATTAGAACCCTTGCAAAGAACGGGGATATTTTTATATTTTTAGTCAGTACAATAAATAAAATCTTATTTGCATTTAAGATTTCTTTTCCATCTTCCAATTGTTGTTGTAAAAACCTTAAAGTATTTATTTGCGCAATATTCACTGGAGAATATTCCTTTGTAACCTGATTATAAATTATCATTAATTCATCATTGTCATTAAAATTATCTGATCTGATAAATATATCTAGTCCTTCACTACTTTTACCAAAAAACTCAAAAATTAGGTCCATCAAAGCATCTTCATTCTTTTCAGTTACTAATCCCGAAATTGGTACATTAAACCTATCTGCAAAACTACTACTTATACTCATAAGACTAAGTATAAACAGCATAAACAAAACCACTATTTTTTTCATCAATATCCTTCTTCCAAAAAATTTTATATAAACCAAAGCTATTATAATTGTATCCAATTCAAAAAATGCTATCTTAGTCTTCACTAACTCATTATTACAATATATTAGAAATAAATAAAGTTACACTCATTTTTAGATAAAACCTATTATACTAGCAATCAAAAATTTTTAATTTATCTTGCCTTAAAAATTTTATTTTCCACAATCACTTTAAATAAAATCAATTTTCTCTCTTAATTAAATAAACTACAATTCGGTATACAACTACTTCTTATATAAAAAATCTGTAAATAAGAAAAAATTATTTAATAAAAATAAAGTCTATATTTAAATCCCTTAGTTTTACTAAAAAAATTCAGTTAAAAAACTAAAAGCATAAATTTTCTAAACGTTTTAATGCAACAAACTTATACCTCTATAATAATACTCAATTAAGTAATAAAGAATATTGTTTTTCTTTTATCGGCAACAGAAAAACTAATTTATGTGCAGACAGTATCCTTAATAAGCCTTTTCTTCCTCCTTTCACGGAAATTTATAAAAATAATATTTTAAAAAATCCTGCACATACAAAGTTATTTTATCATATTAAACTAATATTTGTCAATATTTTCAAACAAAATTCACACATATATCACAGAAATACACAAAAATAAGTCAGCATTTTTTTACTTACTGACTTATTTTCCTTTTTGTATTTAAAAGTTATCAACTCCATGTTTTTAATATGTTGAAAACTCTACGATATCTTATCAGTCCCCATATATTCTCTTAGTACTTCCGGCACTGTAACTGAACCATCTTTATTTTGGTAGTTTTCTAAAATTGCAGCTACTGTTCTTCCAACGGCTAGTCCTGAACCATTTAGAGTATGCACAAACCTTGCTTTTTCCTTCTTATCCATTTTAAATCGAATTGATGCCCTTCTTGCTTGGTAATCTTCAAAATTAGAACAAGATGAAATCTCTAAATATCTATTATAAGACGGCATCCAAACTTCTATATCATATGTCTTTGCTGAACTAAATCCTAGGTCTCCCGTAGAAAGACATACTACCCTATATGGTAAACCTAACTTCTGCAATAAAACCTCTGCGTCATGTGTTAAACTCTCTAGCTCCTCATAAGACTTAGCAGGATCAACAAATTTAACAAGTTCAACTTTGTTAAACTGATGTTGCCTTATAACTCCTCTTGTATCTCTTCCTGCTGACCCAACCTCTGCCCTAAAGCATGCTGAGTATGCACAATACTTTATTGGTAACTTTTCTCCATCTAATATTTCATCTCTATGATAATTGGTTACTGGTACTTCTGCTGTTGGAATCAAAAAGTAATCTTCACTAGATACTTTAAATGCATCTTCTTCAAATTTTGGCAATTGCCCTGTTCCCGTCATAGATGCTCTATTTACCATAAATGGTGGCATTATCTCTGTATACCCGTTTTTTGTATGAGTATTAAGATAAAAATTTACTAGTGCTCTTTCTAGTCTAGCCCCTAAATTTTTATAAAAATGGAACCTTGTCCCCGTAACTTTTGCTGCTCGCTCTGGATCTAATATGTCTAACTCTTTTCCTATCGTCCAATGGGCTTTAGGTTCAAAGTCAAAGTTTACTGGTTCTCCCCATCGTCTTACCTCAACGTTATCAGCGTCATCTTTTCCTATTGGTACATCTTTATTTGGTACATTTGGTATAGATAAAAGTATATCTCTTTGAGCCTCTTCTAAATTTGAAAGCTCTAAGTTCAGCTCTGTTATTTCGTCCGATAATTTCTTCATCTGACTCATTATCTCTGACGTATCCTGTCCATTTTTCTTCATCTGCGGTATCTTCTTGCTCACAACATTTTGTTCTGCCTTCATGGACTCTACTTTCCCCGTAAGTTCTCTTCTCTTTTTATCTATACTTAAAACTTCATCTATTCTTTCATCCATTTCATTATTTCTATTTTTCATAGCTTCTTTTATAAGACTAGGATTTTCTCTTATAAATTTAATATCAAGCATAAATTAAGCATCTCCTTAAAATTAATATTAGGAAATCATTTCACCCAAACACTTTGCAATATAAGCTAGATCATCATCACTGTAAAATTCTATTTCAAGTATTCCTTTATTTTTATTTGCTTTATCCTTAACCTTTATTTTCCGGCCTAAACTTTCCTTCAAAGCCAGTTCAACTTCATCAAAAAATGGATTTCTCTTACTCTTTGCCTTAGTTTCCTTTTTATCGCTACTAGATATATAGTTTAAATTTTTACACATCTTTTCAACTTCTCTAACAGAGAGCATCTTTTCGACTGTTATTTTTGCCATTCTTTCAATATCGTTTTCGTTATTTAAAGTAAGTAAGGCCCTTGCATGTCCTGAACTTAGTTCTCCTTTTGAGATTAAGTCTAACACACTATCCGGCAGATTTAAAAGTCTTAATGCATTTGCAATTGCTGACCTTGACTTTCCCACCGTTTTAGACAGTTGCTCTTGAGTAAAGCCATAAGTATCTATCAAAGACTTATAACCCAAAGCCTCTTCTATAGGTGACAAATCTTCACGTTGTAAGTTTTCTATCAACGCAATTTCCATTGTCTCCTTATCTGTAAAGTTTCTTATTATTACCGGCACTTCCGTAAGTCCTGCCATCCTCGAAGCTCTCCATCTTCTCTCACCGGCTATAATCTGATAATACTCTCCTGCAATAGGTCTAACTAAAAGCGGCTGCAATACCCCATGTTGTGCTATTGATTCTGCAAGTTCCGCTAATGCTTCTTCGTCAAACTCTTTTCGGGGTTGGTCTCTATTTGGTTCCAGTTCAGAAATTTTTATAAATACGGTATTATTATCCTCAGTGTCATTCTCTATAAAGATTGCATCCAATCCCTTGCCAAGTCCACCCTTTTTTAATGCCATCTCAACTCTCCTCTTACTCATTATTCTTTATTATTTCTTTCGCAAGTGCTAAATATGACCTTGCACCTTTACAAAGCTTATCAAAATACATAATCGGCATTCCAAAGCTTGGTGCCTCTGATAATCTTATTGTCCTCGGTATTACCGTTTTAAATACATTGTCTTGAAAATGAGTTTTTACCTCATCAGCAACCTGTTGAGTTAGTTTGAGTCTTTTATCGAACATTGTAAATAATATTCCTTCTATCTCAAGATTAAGATTATAACTTCTTTTAATTCTTCTAACCGTTCCAATCAGTTGAGAAAGGCCTTCCAAAGCATAGAATTCACATTGTATTGGAATTATAACTGAATTACAAAGACATAAAACATTGGTTGTAACTAAACCTAAAGAAGGTGGACAATCAATAATTACATAATCATATTTATCAACTATTTTTCCTATTTCCTTTTTTAAAATCGACTCTCTATTTTCTAAGTTAGCAAGCTCTATTTCAGCGCCTGATAAAGACAAACTAGATGGTATTATATCTAAGTTATCAAACTCAGTCTTTACTACGACATTTTCTGCTGTTTTTGACCCGGCAAAAATGTCGTAAACTGACGCACTAATTTTTCTTTTGTCCAAACCTACACCACTAGTCGTATTACTCTGAGGGTCTACATCTATTAAAAGCACCTTCTTTTTTAGTTTTCCAAGTGAAGCTGCCAAATTAACCGCAGTAGTTGTTTTCCCAACGCCTCCCTTTTGATTGGTTATAGCAATTATTTTATCCACCTTATCCCACCTTTTTTACAATTATAATGAAATTATAACACATTATTTTTAAAAATCAAGAAAAAACGCTAATAAATATAATCGACACTTTTTGCGCAAAAAAGCTATGGCATTTTTCATAAAACACCATAGCTTTCTATTGTAAGTACTTATTTTTTATTATCAATGTTTCACGTGAAACATTATGCATTAGCTCTTGTTTTCACAGCAGCCCCCTTCGGTATCCTAACCATATACTCTATAAAGTCATCTGTCTCCCTTTGAGAACGCTCCGCCTGTATACCCGACAACTTCATTGTGTCTATAGCCTTATTTATTGTATTCATAAATATCCTTAGGTCCTTAATAATTATCGTCCTATTATGACAACTTTTCTTATTTTCACTATTGCTTATCATTGAATCTATCAAAAATTCAGATTTTTGCACATTTAGTCCCTTTAATATTATTTTATTTAAAGCTATTTCCCTCTGCTCTCGGGTCTCAAGTCTAAGTAGAGCTCTGGCATGACGCTCTGTTAAATTTGCGTCCATTATCATTTGACGCTCTTCCTTACTCAGTTTTAAAAGACGTAATTTATTCGCCACCGTAGACTGCTTTTTCCCCAACTTTTGCGCTGCAACTTCTTGCGTTATTCCACAGTCATTTATAAGTTTTTGTATTCCCTCAGCTTCCTCAAACGGTCCTAAATCCGCCCTTTGTAAATTCTCCAGTAAGGCAAATACTGCCGACTGCTTCTCATCACAGTCAACAATAATGCACGGTACAGTTTTAAAGTCTGCCATTATTGCCGCTCTAAGTCTGCGCTCTCCTGCTATCAGTTCATATTTAGACGCGAAAATTTTACGCACTGTTAATGGCTGTAAAATCCCGTTCTCTTTGATACTCTCAGATAACCCCTGAAGTTCCTCTTTAGAAAAACACATTCGTGGTTGTGCTCTATTGGGTTCAATCTGAATTACAGGAATATTTTTAACCTTATCTGCTGAACTTTGACCAAAAATCAAAATTACCCCCTCCTACTTGTCCATCTTTAGTAAAATAATAACATAGTAAAACAGAAATAAATACCGTTTTATGGAGGGTAAAAAAACAACATTTATGTTGCAACTTTAAAATTATAGAGCTTTTTTCGATATTTTTGAGCCATGTCGTGGATAAATGGTTGCAGTTTCTTTTAATTTTTTTATTATTATAATATTTCTCTGGCTTCCGTCTGGTAAATAAAACTTATTTACACTATCTACTTCTCCTCCTAATATATCTATAGCATTTTTAGCATCCTTTAATTCATCACTGATTCGACTCCCCTTCATAGCAACAAACACTCCACCCACCTTAACAAAAGGCATACAATATTCAGATAAAACATTTAATGAAGCAACCGCTCTGGAAATTGCTATATCATACTTTTCTCTATGCTCCGGCTTTCTAGATAACTCCTCGGCTCTTGAATGAATTATAGTTCCATTAAGGTTTAGTGAATATAATAGCTCATCTAGAAAGAGTAATCTTTTATTAAGACTATCTAAAAGAGTAATTTTTATATCCTGCCTTACAATTTTCATAGGTACACCAGGAAAACCAGCACCGCTACCAACATCTATCACCCTCGCACGCTTAGGCACCTTTAGCACTTCAAAAACACTAATACTATCTAAAAAATGTTTTATTGCTATATTTTCAGGATCTGTTATTGCAGTTAAGTTTATTTTTTTATTCCACTCCACTAGCAAGTTAGCATACTCACTAAACTTATTTAGTTCATCGTCTTTTAACACATTATTATACTTTTTTAGCGTATACATTACAATTTCAGAAAAGTTATTCATTTATTTTACCTCCTTTGGAATTTTGCGACAGCCAAATTAAAAGTACAGACACGTCCGCAGGACTTACCCCCGATATTCTTGAAGCCTGTCCTATATTCTCAGGTTTTACTAAATTCAATTTTTCAATTGCTTCTAACCTCAAGCCTATTATTTTGCTATAGTCTACATCATGAGGTAATTTTTTTACCTCAAGTCTTCTCATATTATTTATTTGAGAAAGCTGTCTCTTTATATACCCCTCATACTTTATTTCAACTTCAATCTGTTCAAATATACTTTTATCAACATTAGGTCTTGTCTTATCGACAGGAGTTAAACACTCATATGTAATTTGAGGTCGTTTTAAGAGATCTAGCATTCTTATTCCGGAAATAATTGGCGTTGTTTCACGTGAAACAATTATATTGTTTAACTCTTCCGTCGGCTGAAATACTACATCTTTCAACCTTTTATACTCTTCTTTTTTAATTTCTTGCCTACTTTTAAAAGCTTCCCATATCGAATCCGACACTAATCCCACTTTTCTTCCATATGGCATAAGCCTCTCGTCTGCGTTGTCTTGACGAAGGACTAGTCTATATTCAGACCTAGACGTCATCATCCTATAAGGATCACTTACTCCTTTAGTTACTAAATCATCAATAAGCGTACCAATATAAGACGTGGACCTATCAAGCGCCAAAGGCTCCTCACCTTTAATCTTTAAAGCTGCGTTTATTCCAGCTATCAGTCCTTGCGCCGCTGCTTCCTCGTAGCCAGAGCTTCCATTAAATTGACCCGCACCATAAAGGCCAGGTAATTCTGAAAACTCCAACGTTGCGTTCATTTGCACAGGGTCCACACAGTCATATTCTATTGCATACGCCGGTCTCATTAACAATGCGTGCTCTAAACCCTCTATACTATGATATAACTTATTTTGAACTTCTTCCGGCAATGACGAAGATATTCCCTGAATATACATCTCTTCTGTTTCAAGTCCACATGGTTCTACAAAAAATTGATGTCTCTCTTTATCCGCAAATCTCACAACCTTATCCTCTATACTTGGGCAATATCTAGGTCCCTTACCTTTTATTTCCCCTGAATATAAAGGTGAACGATTTATATTTTCAAGGATTATTCTCTTTGTTTCCTCATTTGTGTACCCAATATGACACACTACCTTATTTTCTCCTATTTCCCTACTATGATAAGAAAAAGGAACTATTCTCTCATCACCCTCTTGTATCTCAAGCTTTGAGAAGTCTATTGTGGAACGCAGAACCCTAGCTGGCGTTCCAGTTTTAAAACGTCTAAGCCTCAATCCTAAATTCACTAATGACTTTGACAAAAAAGATGCCGGAAAAATTCCATCCGGCCCACTTTCATAAGAAACTTCCCCTATATAAATCTTACTACTTAAATATGTCCCCGTAGCTATTATCACCGCTTTTGTTCTAAAAACTGCATTGAGTCTTGTAGTCACTTCCCAAATACCGTCATCTGTTTTCTCAATCTCTACAATTTCTGCTTGACGTAAATCAAGATTTTCCTGCCTCTCAAGCTTTCTTTTCATTACTCTTCTATACTTATCTCTATCTATCTGCACCCTTAAAGAGTGAACCGCCGGTCCTTTTCCTTTATTTAACATTCTACTTTGTAAAAAACATTCATCAGCTGTTTTTCCCATTTCGCCGCCAAGCGCATCTATTTCTCGAACTAAATGTCCTTTTGCCGTCCCCCCTATAGATGGATTACATGGACAATTCCCTACAGCATCCATATTTATAGTAAAAATCGCAGTTTTACATCCAATCCTAGAAGCTGCTAGTGCTGCTTCTATTCCTGCATGTCCGGCTCCTATTACGATTATATCATAGGTCCCTGCCAAATACTTCATAAAATTACCTCCAAAAAGCCTTTATTTTCCCACACAAAACTTTGAAAAAACTTCATCTACCACTACCTTGGTTGCTTTTTCCCCTGTTAAATTTAATAGTTCGTCTACTGCATATTCAACTGATACCGTTACAGCATCAAGTGTAAATCCACCGGTCACAGCATTTATAGCTTCTTTTACACCCTCTAGAGCACTAATTGCAGCAAAGTATTGCCGTTGAGTTGCCAATATTCCATTTGACGGCTCTATATCAGCAAGTCCCACAACCTTTGTTATAACTTCACCGAGCGACTCTAGTCCATTCCCCGTCTTTGCCGACAAATATACTATATTATTAATTTTCTTCTCTATTAAGGACCTATCTATTTTCATAGGCAGGTCTGACTTATTTATAATAGCTACAGTATTAGCACAGTCCAAAGAGCAAATCAAATTTTTGTCCGCCTCACTCAACTCCTTAGCTCCGTCAAATACAACCAATACAAGTTGCGCACTTTTCACTCTACTTTTTGCTAAGTTTACACCAATCAATTCAACTGGATCTTTAGTATCTCTAATTCCTGCTGTATCTGAAAGTCTAAGAGTTATATCTCCCAAAATTACAGTTTCTTCCACTATGTCTCTCGTAGTGCCAGGAATATCCGTAACTATGCATCTTTGCGTTCCCGACAACAAATTCATTAACGTAGACTTCCCCACATTTGGTGAACCTATTATTACAGTCTCAATTCCATCAATCAAAGCCTTACCTGAGTCATATTGGGATATCATTTTTTCTAAACTCTTACAAACTACATTTAGTCTTTTTAAAATACTCTCCCTTTCCACCTCTGGTATATCATCCTCCGGGTAGTCCGCCCAAACAGAAAGAAATGCTGCTAAGTTAACCAATTCATCCTTTATTAAGTTTATTTTCTTACTCAGTGCTCCTTCTCGAGCAGCAATTGCAGCCTTTGCAGCACTTTTTCCCTTTGCTCCAATTATTCCCATAACTGCTTCTGCTTCAGTTAAATCTATTTTTCCATTTAAGAAAGCCCGCTTAGTGAATTCTCCCGGTTCTGCAATACTTGCTCCATTTTTTAAAACTAAATTTAATATTTGTCTTGTTACATAAAGTCCACCATGACAAGAAATCTCCACAATATTTTCTCCCGTATAACTATGCGGAGCCCTAAATACCAACACTACAACTTCATCCACAATATCCTTTCCACTATATATCTTTCCATAACTCGCTCTATATCCTTTAAGGTCAGATACCTTTTTACCAGACACTGACTTAAAAATTTTGTCCACAATATCAATAGACTCTTCTCCCGAAACTCTAATTACACCTATTCCACCCTGTCCCTGCGCAGTAGCTATAGCTGCTATAGTTGTTTTTTTCATGGTTGCTCCTTCCTATAAAACTTTCCACTGTAAAATAAAAACCTGTGGAAAATTTATTGTATAAAAAGGTGATCCATCTCTGAATCACCTTAACGCATCAAATATTTAATCATTTGAGTTATTTTCAAATTCAACCGAACTTTTTATTTTTATAAATTATTCTTATAGGTTCCGGTTTCCTTTTTAAAATTACCCCTGTTCTTCTTGCTCACTATATCCTTATGATTAGCTTCTTCATCTAAATCCACTATCAAATGTCTATTCAAATCCTCTCCCTCAGACCAAGATTTAACACCTTTTACTTCTTCTATAGATAAGTGCAAAACCTTTCTTTCATAAGGAGTCATAGGTTCAAGAGTAATAGCTTCTCCGGTCTTTAAAACTCTATATGCAAGCTTCTTGCCTAAATCTTCCAGAACCTTCTTGCGACGTTCCCTATAATCACCTATATTTATAGTCAGCCGAAAGTAGTTATCACTTACATCATTCGCAACAAGTCCCACTAAATATTGTATAGCATCAAGTATATCCCCTCTTCGGCCAATCGCTATCTTTGCATTTTCTCCTGTTACATGCAAATTAGCTCCACCTTCTATGTCTTCTACCTCAATTTCAAAATTTATAACTCCATATGCCTTGAGCAAATCTTTCAAATAATTAGCTGCAACCGTTGCCGGTGAAACTTCAACATAAGCCCTTACTTTTGCTAACTTTCCACCAAAAAGACCAAACGTCTTCTTGACCGGCATTTGCAAAACTTCAAAATGTACATCACCTAAAATCCTACCCATCTTTTGGCATGCATCCTGTTGTGCTAAACTCACTGTTTCTCCTACGCCTATAGCTTCCTTTATCAAGACCTTGTCCCCCTAATTTAAGAATTAATTATAAAAACTTTATTTTTTCTTTTTTCTAGACCTTGATGAGTCGTCAACTGAAATCTTTTTAGGACTATTAACTCTTAATACCTTAGCCTCATCTATTTCAAGTCTTGCTATCCTGGCAGCTTCTTCTCGAACCAGCATAGATTCTTGACTAAAAAATTTAGATATTATCTGAGACTGAATTAACATTAATATATTATTTAAAGTATAATACACACCTAAAGCCGCAGGCGCATATAAAACCACTCCAACAAAAATCAAAGACATCATATAAGGTAAAAATTTCATACATCCAGGTGCAGAATTTTGAACTTCCGGATTTTTCCTTTGAGATATAAAAATATTTAAAACCATAGTAATTGCAGCAAGTACCGGCCAAATCCAAGCAAGTGATTCAAAGCTGCTTGACATTGGTATTGCAAATAAGTCTAGTCCAAAAAAATTAAATCCCTTGTTAAAGTCCATTATATCGCTGGCTTGTTCCGGCGTAAACATTGTTAAATGTTCACTTATCTTAGGAAAGATCTTTATAACCTCAAGTTGTATATACTGCGAGTTATAGGCATTACTTATTCCCGGAATTGTACTTATTGCATTAATTGCAGAATTTAATACTTCATTTGATACATGAAATAAATTTGTTATTGGTCTAACTATTGCTCCATACATCCCAAGAAACACTAAAGTCGGAAAAAGCTGCGGAAAACATCCCCCCATGGGGTTTACTCCCTCTTTTTCATAGAGTTTTGCCATTTCTTCATTCATCTTTTGCTTATTATTGGCAAACTTTTTTTGTATTTCCCTTGTTTTAATTGAAATCTTTGCATTTTTGGCCATAGCTTTTCTTGACTTTAGTTCAAAAGGGAATGATATGCATCTTAAAACTACAGTCAAAATAACTATTGCCGGAACAAAGTTATCAAAAAGATCAAAGAAAAACCACAAGACATATCCTAAAATTTGCCCTAAAAAGTCTCCCAATCCTTGTAAAAAATTCATACTTTAGAAAGTCCTCCATATTTCTCCATATTAAAATAAAGCTATTTCTTCGTCTTTTTCAAAGGGACAGGATCATATCCACCACTTGAAAAAGGATTGCATCGAAGAATTCTATAAAACGTCAAAAAACCACCCTTTATTACTCCATGTATTTTTAAAGCTTCTATTCCATAGCTTGAGCATGTTGGAAAATATTTGCATCTAGGTGATTTTATTGGCGATATTTTCTTTTGATAAAACTCTATGCATTTAATAAAAAAATCTCGTATCATAAAAGCGAATCTAAAATAATTCTTCCATCCTTTCCTTTAACTAATAAAAACTCCGGCTTCTTTTAATTGTTCCTTCATTATACTTAAAACTTTTGTACTTTTTATGCGTGTAGTTTTCTTTCGAGCGACAAAAACAAGATCGTATCCCGGTTTTATATTTTTCAAAACCTCTCTATACGACTCTTTTATAACACGTCGTGCTCTATTGCGGTCTACAGCCTTTCCTATTTTTTTGCTTGTAGTAATTCCAATTCGTTTTTCGCAAGATCTATTAGGTAAAACATATAAAATTAAAGACTTTGATACATAGGCTTTTCCTTTTGAATATAACCTATTAAATTCTTTGTTTTTCTTTAAGGTAATAATCTTATTCATATAAAGAACTGTAGCCTCCAAAAACAAAAATGAATAAAAAAGACCACCGAGCTAAAGTGGCCTTTTTATTAATATGACAGCTTATGCCTACCCTTTGCTCTTCTTCGTGCTAATACCTTTCGACCATTTCTGTCTGACATTCTTTTTCTAAAACCATGTTCTTTTTTTCTATGACGTTTTTTTGGCTGATACGTTCTTAACAAAGTAAGTACCTCCCTTCTAAAATATAACCTTTCAGTTTAACATTATATATCAAAGTATGCATGGTTGTCAACGGACCCAAAACAAAAAAAATTCTATACATTGTCTTCTAAACGTAAACTTATAACGAATTTATTGTACTATTATAAAGCTTTATAATAAACTTTAAAAATCTTGTTTGAAAAGTAAAGCAATTTGTGTTATGCTATAGGATGTATAATTTTATCTTGTAGTAAAAAGGTCTTGGTGTGCGAAAAAACATCGCTATACTAAGGCTTGGTTTTGATTTTCAAAAAATGGAGTATAAAATTAAACTAGCATTAATGTAAATACCAACGCAAGTTTTAATAAGAACCAAAAAATTTTCCGGAGGGATAAACAAAGTATGGAATCTTTTAATGAAGCGTGGGAACTAATTTGCTCGTACTGTAAAACCAGAATTACAGACGTTGCATATAAAACTTGGATAAGCCGTATTGAACCTGTAAAAATCGACTTTGACACAGGCGACGCAACACTTATGGTCCCTAATGAATTCCACAAACAGACATTAACAAGGTGTTACACACCGCTTTTAAACAGTGCTTTTGAAGAAATATTTGGATCAAATGGAATAAATATTTGTTTTGTTACTCCGAATTCCTTTCATGAAAAGAAAGTATCAAAGAACGATAGCTTAGCAATTGATGCTGTTCCAGAGCTGACATTTGACACATATATTGTTGGGTCATCTAATAAATTTGCGCACGCTGCATCCTTGGCAGTAGCTGCAAATCCAGCGGGGTCTTATAATCCTCTTTTTATATATGGAAACTCAGGGCTCGGGAAAACACACTTATTATATGCAATATGCAATGATATAAAAAAGTCCCATCCAAACATGAAGACCCTTTATATAAAGGGGGATGAGTTTACAAATGAGCTTATTGACTCTATAAGAAAAGGAACAACGCGAGAATTTCACCAAAAATATCGTCAAACTGACATTCTCTTAGTAGATGACATTCAGTTTATTGCGGGAAAAGACTCTACTCAAGAAGAATTTTTCCACACATTCAATACCCTATATGAAGCAAATAAACAAATAGTATTAACATCTGATAGGCCACCAAAAGAGATTCAAACATTGGAAGATAGGCTAAGAACAAGGTTTGAATGGGGCTTAATAGCAGACATTCAGCCGCCAGACTTTGAAACAAGGATAGCAATAATAAAAAGGAAAGCTGAATTATTAGATATAGAAATACCAAACAATGTATCTGAGTATATAGCTACAAAATTAAAAGTAAATATAAGGCAACTTGAGGGTGCGGTAAAAAAGATGAAAGCTTACTACCTGCTCCAAGGGGACACTCCTGGTATGGCGACAGCACAAGCTGCCATATCAGACATACTAAATAATGATCAGCCACCACCACTAACAGTAGAAAAGATAATCGAAGAAGTTGCAAAAACGTACGGAGTAACACAAAGTGAAATAAGATCATCAAGAAGGGCATCGAACATTTCAAATGCAAGGCAAACAGCTATGTATGTAACACGTGAAATAACCCAAATGTCCATGAACGCAATAGGGAGTGAATTTGGAGGAAGAGATCACTCAACTGTGGTATACGCAATACAACAAGTAGAAAAAACAATGTCAAAGGACCCAAAAACAAAAGCCATGATAGAAGACATTATAAAAAATATAAGAGATAGATAGATATGTTGAATAGTTAAAATATTTTCAACATATCAACAAAAGCTGTTAAATAGAAAAAATCAGGACATAAAAAATATTAACTTATTTTCAACATTCAACAAAAAGTTTTTAACAGGTCAGTTGAAAATAAAAACAGACTGAGGAAAACCAAAAAACTTTCAACAATAAAAAAACATCCCTTAAAAAAAATACAAAGCGCATGTCCATTAAAGATTCAAGCAAGTTTTAACAAATTAACAGCCCCTACTATTATTACTAAAATTTAAAGCTAATATTGCTATTATAATTAAGAAAAAGAGGTATCTTGTATGAAAATCACTTGTGATAAGCAAACTTTAGTTGAATCCGTTATGAATGTTCAAAAAGCGGTATCAACCAAGTCATGCTTAGCAGCACTTGAAGGAATATTTATTAAAACAAAAGGAGAAAAACTTAAACTGTGTGGTTATGACCTTGAGCTTGGGATAACGACAGAAATTCCTTGTACGATAGAAGAAGAGGGAGCAACCATTTTAAATGCGAAGATACTAGCCGACATTATAAGAAAAGCTCCTGCTGAAACTGTAAGTATATCAACAGATTTGCAGTCAATCTCTACAATAAAAAGTGGCCCTGCCGTATTTTCTATTGCAGGGCTTTCGACAGAAGACTATCCTGAATTACCAAAAGTTGAAGACTCTAAAACTATAAATATTCAAGGGAACATTTTAAAAAGTATGATAAGACAGACTATCTTTGCTGCCTCAGAAACTGACGCAAAACCAATAAATTCTGGAATACTATTTGAATTTTCAGAAGGAGTCTTAAAACTTGTATCAGTAGACGGATTCCGTCTTGCACTAAGAAAAGAGAATGTGACTTACTCACAAGACATTAAATTTGTCGTACCTAGGAAGACCTTAGACGAAGTATCAAAGCTAATCCCCGATGATGAAACTGAGGTAGATATCTCAATAGGCAAAAAACACATAATATTTGCTGTCGGCTCATACAGAATAATATCAAGACTACTGGAAGGAGAATTTCTTGACTATAAAGCTGCAATTCCATCCAGTTACTCAACAGAAATTCTAATCAACGTAAAAAACATGATGCAATGCATAGAACGCGTATCGCTTGTTGTAACAGATCGATTAAAAAGCCCTGTACGTTGCATCTTTGAGAACGACTCAGCAAGAATTTCTTGTATAACAACAATAGGAAAAGCCAATGATGAACTTGAAGTACAAATGAAAGGAGATAACCTTGAAATAGGATTTAACAATAAATATCTCCTTGATGCTCTAAAGAATACGGATAGTGACGAAGTAAAAATTCAAGTTTCAGGACCTTTAAGTCCAATGAAGATAGTGCCAATTCAAGGAGACAGTTTTGTTTTCCTAGTTCTACCAGTGAGGTTAAAAGCAAGTGATGTATAATAAAATTCATATAAACTCAAGCTATATAAAGCTTGACTCTTTCCTAAAACTTGCAGGAGTCACTGTTACAGGAGGGCAAGCTAAGGGAATTATAAAAGAAGGCAAAGTATACGTAAATGGAGAAGTCTGCCTTAAAAGAGGAAAAAAACTATTCGATGGTGACAGAGTAACATTTGAAGACAAAGAATTTGAAGTGATTGAGGAAAAAGAAGCTTGATAGTACAAAGTCTTTCATACAAAGATTACCGTAATTTAAAGGATGCAAGGATAGAACCTAGTGATAGGGTTAATGTTATACACGGAAAAAATGCTCAGGGGAAGACAAACCTTCTTGAATCTATATGGATTTTTACAGGGGGAAAGTCATTTAGGACAACAAAAGACTCCGACCTAATAAAATTCAGCAAAGCAGAAACGAATGTAGAAATGCACATAAAAAACAACATAAGAGAAATGGGATTAAAAATTCAGATAGAACAAGGGAAAAGAACCGTCTTAATAAACGAGATAAAGCAATCTGTGCCGTCAAAGCTCGTTGGGAATTTTTGTGCTGTTGTCTTTTCCCCAACGCATTTATCCCTAATAAAGGACGGACCAGCATTAAGACGAAAGTTTTTAGACACGGCGATATGTCAAATAAAACCGACATATTCTGCAAATCTACTAAAGTATAATCATGTATTAGCCCAAAGAAATTCTCTTTTAAAAAGAATAAAAATGTCAGGTAAAGAAGATAAAACGCTTGATATTTGGGATGAAAGCTTAGCAGAATATGCTTCGAGGATTATTTCACAAAGGCTTTCATACACAGAAAAATTAAAGAATATAGCTGATAAGATATATCGAGAGCTTGCGCAAGAGAAGGAGAAGCTGTCGCTTAGCTATAAGGCTGTGGGAGTGAATAAAGAGCTTAGCGACTTATCTAACATAAAAAGCGAACTTATAAAAAAGCTTGAAGAGACTAGGAAAGAAGACGTTGCACTGGGGTTTACGAATCACGGACCACATAAAGACGAGCTTGAGATAAAAATTGACAAAAAAAGCGCACGCTTCTATGCTTCGCAAGGGCAGCAAAGAAGTGCAGTTCTTGCAATGAAACTGGCAGAGGCAAGTATAGTGGATAAAACAATCGATGAAAAACCGGTTATATTGCTAGACGACGTGATGAGTGAGCTTGATAGGCAAAGGCAAGATTATATTCTGAATTCTATTACCAACTGGCAAGTATTTATAACTTGCTGTGAGGATAATATATCCGGGAGACTGAATACAGGTAAAACATTTAGAATAGAAGATGGAAATATATACGAAGAGTAATTTTGAAAGAGGTAAACAATGTATCTTCATATAGGACAAAATAAGTTAATAAAAGAAGACAGTATAATAGGCTTTTTTGACATGGACACAAGTACTGTAAGTAAAATGACAAGAGAATACCTTTATAAAGCCGAGAAAGATGGAAAGGTTAAACAAATCTCAAATGATTTACCAAAGTCATTCGTAGTTTGCAATGACTCAGACGCGGATGTTATTTATATAAGTCCCCTTCTATCTCTGACACTTGCTAAACGCTCAATAAACAGTCTATCTAATAAAGAAGATACCAAAATTAAAGAAACTAGAGGTGAATTTTATGAAGAAAAGTCTACCGAGGTGTCCGTACTGTGATACGGATCTTACATATCTTACAGCATTTCACATAAAGGCAAACAAAAGCTACTACTGTGAAAATTGTCATAGGAGATCCTACATAAAGCTTGATAAACTCTTGCAAAACATTGCTCCTGTACTGGCCATAGCAGTGGTTATAACAGTACTGGTTTTCTCGATATTTATAAAAGCTTATCTTTTAGGAGCAACAATTGTGCTTGCATGGTTTTTAATGTTTTATGCAATAGTGCCTTTTGCAGTTAAGCTTGTTCCAAAGGGCAAGGATGTTGGGGAAGTAGGTAATGACATAGAAGGAAATAGAGTTTTGAAATGATTTTTATAAAAAAAGAACGGAGGGCTAATTTTGGAAAGATCTGAAACAGTGGGAACATCTCAAAGCTATGGCGCAAATCAGATACAAGTTCTCGAAGGCTTAGAAGCAGTTAGAAAAAGGCCCGGGATGTATATAGGTTCAACAGGGCCAAAAGGCCTGCACCATCTTGTTTATGAGATTGTTGATAACTCGATTGATGAGGCTCTTGCTGGATATTGCGATAAAATTATAGTGAAAATATTACCTGATAATATAATTCAGGTTAGTGATAACGGAAGAGGAATTCCAGTGGGTGAACACCCTAAACTCAAAATCCCTGCATTGACGGTTGTATTTACAATTCTCCATGCGGGAGGAAAATTTGGTGGTGGAGGATACAAGGTTGCAGGAGGCCTTCATGGTGTTGGAGCGTCTGTAGTTAATGCTCTTTCACAGTGGCTTGAAGTAAAGGTTCATAATAACGGGAAGATATACTACCAAAGATTTGAAAGAGGTGTTAAGGCCTGCGATATGAAGGTAATAGGGGAAACTTCAAAGAGAGGAACTCAAATAACATTTAAAGCAGACAAGGAAATTTTTAAAGAAACAGATGAGTACGATTTTTCTGTTTTAGCAACACGTCTTCGGGAACAAGCATTTCTTAACGCGGGAGTAAATATAGAACTTGCAGACGAAAGAGATAAAGAAAATCTTACGGCAGAGAAATTCCACTTTGAAGGAGGTCTATCTAGCTTCGTTGAATATATTCATAAAAAACACGGGCATGATGTTCTGCATCCGGACGTTATAGCGTTCTCTCGAGAATCGGAAGACGGCTATGCGCAAGCATCAGTGGCAATGCAATATAATGAGAGCTATAATGAACTGATTTTGTCATTTGCAAATAATATCCACACAACAGACGGAGGAACTCATGAAGAGGGGTTTAAAAGAGCTCTTACAAGGGTTATGAATGACTATGCAAGGCGTCAGGGGATATTAAAAGAGGGAGATAAGAATTTTTCCGGTGAAGATGTACGAGAGGGACTTACAGCGATAATCAGCGTAAAGCTTAAGGATGCTCAGTTTGAAGGGCAGACTAAAGCAAAGCTTGGAAATACAGAAATAAGGACACTTGTTGACAATCTAGTAAGCGAGAAATTATCAACCTACCTTGATGAAAACCCGGCTGTGGCAAAAGCAATATTTGACAAAGCGTTAGCAGCATCTAGAGCAAGGGAGGCAGCGAGGAAGGCTAGAGACTTAATTAGACGTAAGTCGGCACTTGAATCAGCATCGCTACCGGGTAAGCTTGCCGACTGTCAGTCCCGTGACACGACTGAAACTGAAATTTATATAGTTGAGGGAGACTCAGCAGGTGGCTCTGCAAAGGGCGGAAGAGACCGTAAGTTTCAGGCTATATTACCTTTATGGGGGAAAATGTTAAACGTCGAAAAAGCAAGGATTGATAAGGTTTACGGCAATGAAAAGCTGACTCCTGTGATTACAGCTTTAGGATGCGGAATTGGAGAAGAGTTTGACATAAAAAAATTAAGATACGGCAAAGTAATAATAATGGCCGATGCCGACGTTGACGGCTCTCACATAAGGACGTTGTTATTAACATTCTTTTTTAGATTTATGCGTCCTTTAATTGAGGAAGGACACATATATATAGCGCAGCCACCGCTTTATAGAATAACGAAATCAAAAAAACATATGTATGCATTTTCTGACGCTCAAAGAGACCAAATCTTAAAGGAAATAGGCGGAAACGCAGATATTCAAAGATACAAAGGTTTAGGAGAGATGGACTCAGAGCAGCTTTGGGAAACCACGATGAATCCGGAAACAAGGACAATGCTTAAGGTAGAGCTTGTGGATGCAATAGCAGCAGATGAAATATTTACTATTTTAATGGGTGATAAAGTGGAACCTCGAAGAAACTTTATTGAGAAGAATGCAAAATATGTACAAAATCTTGACATTTAGGTAAAAGGAGACAATAATGAAAGATATTGACGGCAGTATACCTGTTGCCGATAGTAGTGATGAACTTGATGAAGCATCCAAAGAATATGAAATGGCAATAGAAGAAGCTATAATGCAAACGGTCAAGGAGGACATAGAAGAAGAAAAGAAAGACGATGATTCTCCTGACTGGGACGGTTCAGAATCTTCCTTTGTTGAAGACGATGACGCAGAAGAATATGAAGAGAAGTATTCAGGAGTAAAGCTTAGCTATGCAATTAGCAAAGATGAGATAATTTCTTGTTTAAGACACAATGGCTCTTATAGGTTTAGTAATGTTAGGTTCATAGTTGAGACTATTATATTTGTTGTTTTAGCAATAGTATTTTTTATTCTTTTTGGTCTGACAAACAATAGTCTTAATTTAATTGCAGGTTTTATATCAATAGGAATAATTATAGCAATAGCTTTAATTCCGACGATATTTATAAGGATTAATGCTGATAAACTTACAAGTCGTAAGAAATTGGACGTTGAAATATTTCCAGATGAGATTTCAGTTAATGGCGGGAACTCACAGTGGAAAATAAAACTTGACGGTTCTTGCAAATTTGAAGAATTTAATGATATGATGTTGATTTATTTACCGGAAGATAGAATTTTTATAATCCCAATCCGAGCTATAGACCCTGATTACATTGCGGATGTAAATGGAATGATCGTTGCGGGAACAAGTCCTGTGGAAGAAGAGTAAAGAGAGATAGGAAAGGTACTTATTTTGATTGAAGTTTTAGTACTGGATAAAAAGGGAAGTCTAAATAAAAAAAGAGGTGGCTTTTTTGAGTATAGATGAAATGAATAAAATGGAGTCTAAGATAATTGACGTAGACATTGAAAAAGAAATGCAAAAGTCATTTTTAGACTACTCGATGTCTGTTATAGTATCAAGAGCGTTGCCGGACGTTAGGGATGGATTAAAGCCGGTACATAGGAGAATTTTATATACTCTTTTTGAAAATGGACTAGGACCGGATAAAGCCTATAGAAAATGCGCCGATACGGTAGGCTCTGTTTTAGGTAGATATCACCCTCATGGTGATGCTTCTGTTTATGATGCGCTTGTAAGGCTTGCTCAGGACTTTTCTATGAGATATATTTTAGTTGATGGTCATGGAAACTTCGGCTCGGTGGACGGAGATCCCCCGGCTGCCTATCGTTATACAGAAGCTAAGATGAGTAAAATGTCTGTTGAGATGCTGACAGATATTGAAAAAGATACAGTGGACTTTGCACCAAACTATGATGATAGGCTTCTTGAACCTGTGGTTTTGCCTTCAAAATTTCCAAATTTACTTGTGAATGGTTCCACCGGAATAGCTGTAGGGATGGCCACAAATATTCCTCCACATAATTTGGGTGAAGTGATAGACGCTATATGTTTCTTAATTGATAACAGGGAAGCTAGTTTAGCCGAAATTATGAATTATATAAAAGGGCCGGACTTCCCAACTGGTGCCCTTATTATGGGACATAGTGGCATAAAGGCAGCTTATGCTACGGGACGAGGAAGAGTCGTAGTTAGAGCTTGCGCGGAAATAATTGAAGAAAAAAATTCAAGACAAAAAATAGTTATTACGGAGTTACCTTATCAGGTGAACAAGGCAAGACTATGCGAGAGTATAGCCGAGCTTGTTAAAGAAAAGAAAATAGAAGGAATATCTAATATAGAAGACCATTCAGACAGAAATGGTATGCATATAAGAATTGATATAAAACGTGATGCTTCGGCTAATATAGTTTTAAATCAGCTTTATTCGTATACGCAATTACAGACAACTTTTGGTGTTATAATGCTGGCGATAGTAAAGGGAGTGCCGAAAGTACTCACTTTAAAGGAAATGCTTACAAACTATATAGACTTCCAAATCGAAGTAATTACACGCCGCACAACTTTTGACCTTAAGAAAGCTAAGGAAAGAGAACACATTTTAGAAGGACTTAAGATTGCGCTTGACTATATTGACGAAGTAATATCAATTTTAAGATCATCAAAGTCGGTGTCAGAAGGCAAGGAAAGACTTATAGAAAGGTTTTCTTTGGATGACATTCAGGCACAGGCTATTGTTCAAATGAGACTTGGGCAATTGACCGGTCTTGAAAGAGGAAAAATAGAAGATGAGCTAAAGGCTCTTGAAGAGAAAATCAAAGACTTGATGGATATATTGGGAAACGATGAGAGGCTTTCTGGCATATTAAAAACGGAACTTTTAGAAATTAAACGACGTTTTAACGACGAAAGGCGTACGCATATAATGCCCGTAAGCGGAGAAGTTGATATAGAAGACCTAATTCCGCATGAGGAATGTGTGCTCACTTTAACCAACTTTGGTTATTTAAAGAGACAGAAGGTGGATGCTTATAAATTACAGCGTCGTGGTGGCAGAGGCGTCTCTGGTATGAGTAGGCGAGAAGAAGACGTTGCATCGGAGATGTTTGTAATAAACAGTCATGACTACGTTATGTTTTTCACAAACTTTGGAAGAGTATACAAGCTAAAATGTTATGAGATACCGGAAGGTTCAAGGACATCTAAGGGAACCAATGTAGCAAACTTACTAAATATGATGCCTGATGAAAAAATAACGGCTATGATAAGGGTTTCTACTTTTGATAAAGATAGGTATCTTGTTATGGTCACAAGATGCGGAGTTATAAAAAGAACGTTGCTTTCAGCATATGACACTGCACGAAAAGGAGGACTTATTGCAATAGACCTCGATGATGGAGACGAACTTGCGTGGGTTAGTATAACAGACGGAAATACGGAACTTTTAATAGCAACAAAAAAGGGAATGGCTATTAGGTTTAACGAGAATGATTTAAGGATTTTAAGTAGAACTGCAAGAGGGGTTAAGGCTATGATTCTGAATTCCGGGGACTTTGTAACAGGAATGACCCCGCTTATAGAAGATGGTCTGATACTTACTGTATCTGAAACCGGATATGGACGCCTTACAAGTATAAATGACTACCGATTGCAAACAAGAGGCGGTAAGGGCATTAAGAATTATCACACTGAAAAGTTTGGCGACGTAGCAGCAGTAAAGCTTGTGTCTATGGACGACGACTTGATACTAATATCTGAAGACGGAATTATAATTAGAATACAAGCTAACACAATAAGAAAGTGCTCTAGACATTCAAGAGGTGTAAGGGTAATGAGAATAAAAGAGGGAAATAAAATAGTTGCAGTTACTAAGGTACAACATGAGGAAAATACTGAAGAACTAGAAGCTGACGAAGAATTAAGTGAATCAGAATAAAACGGGAAAAGTTTTCAACAGATTTTTTAAAGAATGTTGAAAAAAAGGCGGTGCAAACTCATGATAAATGAGAATGTATCGCCTAATTTTTAATAAAATATAAATAATTTTTAATAAAATACAAATTAAGGAGTGATTTAATGAAAATAGCGCCTTCGGTACTATCGGCCGACTTTGCAAATCTTGGTAGGGAAGTTGAAAAGGTCTCGCTTGCAGGAGCTGACTACATTCATCTTGATGTGATGGATGGTATATTTGTACCCAATATAAGTTTTGGAGCAGGAGTAATAAAGTCAATTAGACCATACACAAGTGTTCCCTTTGACGTGCATCTAATGATAGAAAAGCCAAGAAGATATATAAATGACTTTCTAAATGCAGGAGCGGATATTATAACTATACATAAGGAAGCAGAACCTGAATTAGATAAGACCATTCGTGAGATAAAGTTGGGGGGAGCGCGGTGCGGAATATCTATAAAGCCTGCAACGGACGTAAATGATGTTTTAGAGTATTTGCCTTTTATTGACTTAGTTTTAGTGATGACTGTAGAACCGGGATTTGGTGGACAGAGCTTTATTGCAGATATGATGAGTAAGGTAAGGGTCCTAAGAAACGAGATAGATAAAAACGCTTTTAGTACTTTAATAGAAGTGGACGGAGGAATAGACAGTAATACTGTGAAGATTGCGGAAAAAGCAGGTGTAGATATCTGCGTTGCCGGGACGAGTGTGTATAAAGCTGCTGATGTGAAGAAGGCTATAAGTACATTAAAATTAAGTCAAAAATAAAAAAGCTGTTTTATAACAGCTTTTTTATTTAATTATATTGGATTTATCTTTTATTAAGATTTGTAATGTTATTTACTGTATTAATGTGATTATCAAATTCTTCTGGTGTTAAACTCATACCACCAGCTATACTGGATAATTCATCTTCGTTTAGTGTATTCTCTTCTGAAGAAAGGGTATCTGAGTTATTTGCAATAGTATTATTATCCATTTTCTTTTTAAATTTACTGAATAAACCCATAAAATCACTCCTTTTAATTTAATTTATATATATTATACCACAATATTTAAAATAGTACAAGTTATTTTTTAAAATATTTTAAATATTGTTATATTTGCTACATAGATTGTTATAAGATGCGATATATAGCTTTAATTAAGGCGGTTTTTAGTTATTGTAGCCCAAATTTGCAGCATTACTTGTCAACTAAGTAAATTTGAGTTATAATAGATCTTATATATTTATGTAGTAAGTTAGGAAGTGTCAATATGAAGCTAGACTTTATAAAAATGCAAGGATGTGGGAATGATTATATTTATTTTGACTGCTTTTCGCAAAAAATTGAGGATCCAGAAAATTTAAGTATAAAATTATCCGATAGGCATTATGGAATTGGTGGAGATGGAATAATCCTTATTTGCCCTTCAGATGTGGCTGATGCTAAAATGCGAATGTTTAATCTTGACGGCACAGAAGGAAAAATGTGTGGAAATGGAATAAGATGTGTGGGAAAGTATTTATATGATACTGGAATTTGCAAGAAAAAGGAAATATCTATTGAAACTTTAAGTGGAATTAAATTTTTAGAAGTTACAGAAAGAAAAGGAAAAGCTAAATTCTTAACTGTAGACATGGGAAAACCAGAACTTAAACCGGAGCTAATACCTGTTGATATAAAAGAAGAAAGAATTGTTAATTATCCTATTAAAATAAACGATAACCTATATCACATTACTTGTGTGTCTATGGGAAATCCTCATTGCGTTGTATTTTGCGCAAATATAGACAATGTAGATGTAGAGTTTGTAGGTCCTTTTTTTGAAAGAAATAAAATCTTCCCTGAAAAGGTGAACGTAGAATTTGTACAAGTTATTGACAAGAGAACTTTGGCAATGAGAGTTTTTGAACGCGGTTCAGGAGAGACTTTAGCCTGTGGAACAGGAGCTTGTGCTGCTGTTGTTGCCGCAGTATTAAATGGACATTGCGAAAAAGGGCAGGAAGTTTCAGTATGCCTAAAGGGAGGAATTCTTTTGGTTTCATATACTGATGAAACTGTTTATATGAAGGGAAATGCGAAAAAAGTTTTTAAAGGAGCAATAAAGGTATGACAAAGTTTATATTCGTGACAGGTGGAGTCGTTTCGGGACTTGGAAAGGGGATAACAGCAGCATCCTTAGGTAGGCTTCTTAAGTCAAAAGGACTCAGAATAGCAGCACAAAAACTTGATCCTTATATAAATGTAGACCCTGGGACTATGAGCCCGTTTCAGCATGGAGAAGTATTCGTAACTGAGGACGGCGCTGAGACTGATCTTGATTTAGGACACTATGAGAGGTTTATAGACGAAAACTTAAATAAATTTTCAAATTTAACTACAGGCAAAGTATACTGGAATGTTCTAACAAAAGAAAGAAATGGAGAATATCTTGGAGAAACAGTACAAGTAATTCCCCATATCACAAATGAGATAAAAAACTTTATATATTCGGTTGGAGAAAAAACAAAAGCTGATGTCGTTATTACAGAAATAGGTGGAACCACTGGAGACATAGAAAGTCAACCATTTTTAGAAGCAATTCGGCAAGTGTCCCTTGAGGTGGGGAAAGAAAACTGTCTGTTTATTCACGTTACGCTAGTACCGTATATAAAAAGCTCAGGGGAACATAAGTCAAAGCCAACGCAACACTCAGTGAAAGAACTAAGGTCTTTAGGTATAAATCCCGACATAATAGTACCACGATGCGATGAACCACTTACTGACACTATAAGACAAAAAATTTCTCTATTTTGTAATGTGAAAATAGACTGTGTTATAGAAAATAAAACAGTGAATACTTTATACGAAGCACCTTTGATGCTGGAGGAAAGTAATTTTTCTAAAATAGTTTGTCGAGAACTGGGGCTTGACTGTGCTCAGGGAGATATGTCAGAATGGCTTGAAATGATAGACAGAATTAATAATCTTGAAGAGAAAGTAAAAATAGCGATTGTTGGAAAATATGTGCAGCTGCACGATGCATATTTGTCAGTTGCAGAAGCTTTGCGTCACGGTGGCTACGAAAATAAGGCGGAAGTTGAAATAAAATGGATAGATGCTGAACTTGTTACGGAGTTTACAGCAAATGATTTGTTGTCGGACTGTAATGGAATACTAGTACCAGGTGGCTTTGGGGACCGAGGAATAGAAGGAAAAGTATGCGCTATAAAGTATGCAAGAGAAAATGATATACCTTTTCTTGGTATATGTCTTGGCATGCAGACAGCAGCAATAGAAATTGCAAGAGATGTTTTGGGACTTAAAGATGCAAATTCAGGAGAGTTTAAGCCAAATGGTGACTGCAGTGTAATAGATCTCATGAAGGATCAGCAGGGGAATTTGCCTAAAGGTGGGACTATGAGATTAGGTGCATATCCTTGCAAGATTAAACCCGATACAATAATGTCAAGAGCATATCAAAAAGAAGAGATAGAGGAAAGACATAGGCATAGGTATGAGTTTAATAATGATTATCGAGAGCCCTTTGAGGAGAACGGAGTTGTTTTCTCAGGAACATCACCAAATGGACTTTTGGTGGAGGCAATAGAGTTACCGTCGAATAAGTTTTTTATAGGAGTACAGTATCATCCGGAATTTAAAAGTAGACCCAATCATGCTCACCCACTATTTAGAGAATTTATAAAGGCTGCACTTATTAAATAAGAAGGTGGTACAATGAACTTAAATAAGAATTTTTTTAACCTTGAAGAAAGTTATCTTTTTTCTAATGTTGCAAAGAAGGTTGCAAATTTTAAAGAAGAAAACCCAAATGCCGATATTATTAAGCTTGGTATAGGAGACGTTACTTTACCGCTGTGTACGGCTGTAGTAGAAGAGCTGCAAAAAGCTGTATTGGAGATGGGTAAAAAGGAAAGTTTTAGAGGATATGGACCGGAACAAGGGTATGACTTTTTGAGAGAAAAGGTTAAGGGGTATTACAAAGAAAAAGGTGTGGACCTTGAGGTTGAAGAGATATTTATAAGTGACGGGGCTAAGAGTGATATTGCAAATATACTGGATATATTTGATAAGGATAATAGCGTCCTTATTCCGGACCCCGTATATCCTGTTTATGTAGATACAAACGTTATGGCCGGGAGAAAGATAGAGTACCTGTGTGCTAACAAGGAAAACAATTTTCTGCCGCTGCCTACAAAAGACTTAAGGGGAAGTATAATTTATCTATGTTCACCTAATAATCCGACGGGTTCTGTTTATGATAGAGAACAATTAAAACAGTGGGTGGACTTTGCAATAGAAAATAGTGCCGTTATATTATTTGACGCGGCGTATGAGTCATTTATAGAAGATGAGGAGCTGCCAAGGAGCATTTTTGAAATAGACGGAGCAAAAAAATGTGCTATTGAATTTTGTTCTTTTTCTAAGATGGCCGGATTTACGGGGACTAGGTGCGGATATACAGTTGTGCCAATGAGCTTGGAGTTTGGGGGAGTAAAACTTAACAGACTTTGGCTTAGGCGGCAAACTACTAAATTTAATGGAGTACCATATATAGTTCAAAGAGGAGCAGCAGCAGTGTTTTCAAAAGAAGGCATGGAGCAAATCAAGGAAAACTTGAATTATTATAAGGAGAATGCAAGAATTATTTCAAAAGCTCTAGAAGAACTTGGTATATATTATACAGGAGGAAAAAACTCTCCATATATATGGCTAAAATGTCCTAACGACATGGGGTCATGGGAATTTTTTGACTACTTGTTAAAGGAAGCGAATGTAGTTGGGACTCCTGGTTCAGGGTTTGGTAAAAATGGCGAAGGCTTTTTTAGATTAACAGCATTTGGAGATAGACAAAATACTATAGAGGCAGTGAGAAGGATAAGCGACCTGTCTTTTTAAAAGTACCTAATTATTAGGTACTTTTTTGTTAATTTTATATGTTGTGTAAAAAACAAGCTATGTGTTATATTTATAATATGGTGTAAGTATACTTAAAGTAAGATTTATATAATTTGTAAGTTATGTGGAGGATATCATGAAGAAAATATTGCAGGTGGCTTGTGTTGCAATAACACTATGCCTTTCTATTTTTTTTGCTCACGGTTGCTCCCAAGATAGCAATCTATCCGCGACAAAAATTTCATCAAAAAATAAATATGACCTCTATATTTTTAGCTCTAAAGGCGAAATATCGCAGCCCTTTAAGGAACTATGTAATATATATGAAAAAGAGAGGGGAATAAGGATAAGGCTGCAGCAAATTGGGTCGGGGACTAATCATCTAGAGCCGCTTAGGATACAGATGAGTTCTTCAGAAAAACCCTCCATTTTCTCAATACAAGGGCTAAGAGAACTAATAGAATGGCAGTATAGCAAAACAGCGTTGGACTTTAATAATTCTACTCTTGAAAGTTTTAAGAATTTAGCAAATGAAATACCGCCAAATTTTAGACTGACGTCAGATGGAAAAAATAATTATGGAATACCTTATAGTATAGAGGGATATGGCTACATAGCTGATAAACAAATGCTATGTGACATATTTGGGGAAAATAATTTAAAAGATATTATGAGGGACTTAAAGGTTTCTTCCTATGGGGAGTTTGAGAACTTTGTTAAGAGTTTAGACTTCTACATAAAGACAGGTAATGTAAGGTCCTTTGAACTTAATGGAAGAACTTATATGCCGCAAAAAGATAAAGTGGGTCTTGCAAAAAATTTGGAAGCTGTATTTTCTGTGGCAGGAGCGGAGCGTTGGACTTACTGTGATCACATGGTGAATATAGCCTTGGGAGCAGTTTTTAAGTCACCGTTTGAGCTCTTAAATGCCGATAATACTCAAGCAGATTCTATGAAAGGAGCACTGAAAAAATATGCAAAGAGTTTAGACTTAAAAACATCACATGCTATGGTAAAAAGAGGTCCTGAGTTTATAAACGTCACATCTGGTGACTACAACAGGGCAATAAAAGACTTTTCAGATGGAAAGACAGTCTTTATTAAGCAGGGCAACTGGATAGGTCCAAACATAAGTAAACTTAACCCTGATATGCTTAAAAGACTTGTTGTTTTCCCTGTAAAGATGGATATGTCAAGTGAGGATATTAAGAGGGATGACATGACTGTAGATAAGTTTAATAGGTCAATTCCGGTATATGTACCTAACTTCTTTGCGATAAATGCAAAGGTTGATATAAAAGAACAGGAACTAGCTGAGGAATTTTTAGTTTGGCTAAATACTTCTGATGTAGCAAGAGATTATATAATAAACAAGTTTGGCTTTATACCGTATAATGCGCCTGACGACTTAGTACTGGATAGTTCATTAAATAACTCAATATTAGAATATAAAAGGTCTTCTGACACTCTGGCGGCAGTTTATCACGGAGTAGGAGAAAATTGGTCTAAGGAGACTTTGGGGCTTAAAATAATGGAAGACTACTTAACAAAAACTGACTGGCAAGAAAATGACTATAATGATATAGCTTGCTTTGCAATAGAAAAGTTTAAAGAATTGAAATTCTGGTAAAGTAAATTGAATTTGAGAGTTAAAAGGGGTATCTTATGAATAAATACTATAAGAAGTGGTTTTGGGCACTTGTATTACCGTCATTGCTCTTATTTATTCTAGTAATACTTGTTCCGTTTTTATTGGGGATTTTTTATTCTTTTACAGGGTATAAAGGTACGTTTTTTCTAAAGGATAGGGTTGCAACGGATAACCCATTTCAGGCAATGGTGGGACTTGAAAATTATGAAAAAGCTTTTAACAATGAAAGCTTTCAGCATGCTTTCTTATATACAGTGAAATTTACTATAATAGCAGTGGTGGTAATAAACTTACTAGCTTTGATTTTAGCAATTTTAATAACTAATATAAAAGGTCTAGCTAATTTATTTAAAACAATATTCTTTATGCCAAATCTTTTAGGAGGTTTAGCATTAGGATTTATATGGCAGTTTATATTTGAGGTAATATTCACCAAGTTCTTTTTTGGGAAGGACGGTCTTGTTCCAATAGACTTTTTAACTAACATGACTCAAGGTCCAATAAAACCACTTTTTGCTTTAGTTATATTAGTTGCCTGGCAGATGACGGGTTATATGATGATAATCTTTATAACCGGTCTTAACAACATTCCAGAAGAACTATATGAGGCAGCAGAAATAGATGGAGCAGGTGCGTTTAGGAAGTTTAAAGATATAACGCTGCCAATGTTAATGCCTTCTATTACAATAGTTTTTTTCCTAACACTAGCAAATTGCTTTAAATTGCTTGATCAAAACGTCGCTTTAACTAATGGGGCTTTCAATACAAGACTACTAGCTCTTCAGATTTTAAAAACTCCTTCCGACTATTTAATTCCGGACTATGGGCAAGCCCAAGCACAAGCGGTAATATTCTTTATTGTAATAGCATTAATAACCTTACTACAGGTCTATTTTACCAAAAAGAAGGAGGTAGAAATGTAACTGATGAAAAAAATAATTTCTAGTGTAATAAAATATATAATTTTGATATTCTTAGCTATTTATACATTGGCGCCACTAGTGTTTTTATTTATAAACTCTTTTAAAAGTCAGGACGAAATAGATACCTCTGCAATGGCTCTTCCACACAACTGGGATTTAAAGTACATAGTATCTGCTATGAGGGACATACACTTTTTTAAAGCACTTTTGATAACAGTTTTAGTAACTGTGTTATCAGTAGGAATAATAGTTTTAGTTTCAGCCTTTTCTGCATGGATGCTGGTAAGGAATAATAATAAGGTGTCAAAATTTTTACTTTTACTTTTTATTTCAGCTATGTTAATACCCTTTCAGTCCTTGATGTATCCTTTGATAGATATGGCTGATAAAATTCATTTAAAAAATATATTTGGACTAATATTTATGTATGGTGGATTTGGACTTAGTCTATCTATTTTTTTGTATCATGGATTTATAAAAAGTATCTCAAAGTCAATAGAAGAGGCCGCAATAATAGATGGGGCTAATATATTTCAAATATTTTTTCATGTGGTAATGCCACTTTTACGTCCTACAACAATAACCGTAATAATATTAAACGCTATGTGGATATGGAATGACTACCTATTGCCTTTTCTGGTATTAGCAAATTCAGACGCAAAAACACTCACATTAGAGCTCTATTTTGCCAAAATGCAAGCGTCACAGTATGGTAACCCCTGGGAACTTATTTTCCCGGCTGTTTTGATATCTATAGTGCCGGTGATAATTGTTTATGTGTTTTTACAAAAGTATATTATAAAGGGCATATCAGATGGTGCTGTAAAATAAAAGTAAAAAAGTCAGTCGCAATTTTTAGCGACTGGCTTTTATTATCTTTGATTTATTTATTAATTAAATAAATATTACTAACTGTATTTAAACACTTTTTTTGATATATGCTTTTTTAGTACAACTGTAACAATATGTGTAGGCCTCTTAAAGATAATTTTCTTATATATAATTTTCTTGACATAATGAGTGTATACGTAATAAAATAGACTTTGAGATGTTATATTCATCTTATATTTAGTTTTCAATTTATTTTATAGGAGATTTTTATTTTTTCCTATATAGGCTAATATTAAAATATTTTAAATAAAGGAGGTGCTTAAAGATTTGGAAGCTTTGACAATAATATTATCTGTTATTGTTCTATGCGCAATAGTTGGAACTTTATCTTTTAAAGCAGGCGTATTTCATAGGAAAAAAATTGCTGAAACTGCTTTGGGCTCTGCAGAAATGGAAGCAAAGAAAATCTTGAGTGACGCTATTAGTGAAGCACAAGTGAAGAAAAATGCAATAATCCTTGAAGGTAAGGACGAAGTTCATAAAATGCGCTTGGAATCGGAAAAAGAAGTGTCCGACAGGAGAAAAGAAATACAAAGGCAGGAAAAAAGAATACAGCAAAGAGAAGAACTGCTCGATAAAAAGCTTGATAATTTAGA
The DNA here is from genome assembly GCA_944385105.1 of uncultured Clostridia bacterium. Classification (GTDB taxonomy): domain Bacteria; phylum Bacillota; class Clostridia; order Oscillospirales; family Acutalibacteraceae; genus CAG-557. The sequence goes on along the minus strand of CALWVR010000011.1, from coordinate 116,803 downwards.
CCAGAAAAACGAAGAGCTTACAAAAAAGACTAAAATTGTAGAGGCTCAGTTAGATGAAGCTCAGGGTATAAAGCAACAGCAGTTTGAAGAGCTTGAAAAAATATCAGGCTTTACAGTCGAACAAGCAAAACAGTATTTATTAGCAAGCTTACATAATGAACTAACTCATGAAAAAGCAGTTAGGATTTTAGACTTTGAGCAAAAAATGAAGGATGAGGCAAATAAAAAGGCTAGGGAAATTATTTCTTTAGCAATACAGAGGTGTGCCTCTGACCATGTGGCTGAAGCAACTGTAAGTGTAGTGCCGCTACCAAATGACGAAATGAAGGGTAGAATAATCGGAAGAGAAGGAAGAAATATTCGAGCAATAGAGACATTTACAGGTGTAGACCTAATAATTGATGACACACCAGAGGCAATAACCCTTTCATGCTTTGATCCTGTTAGAAGAGAAATTGCGAGAATATCTCTTGAAAACCTAATATCGGATGGAAGAATACACCCGGCAAGGATAGAGGAAACGATAGAACGTGCTAAAAGAGAGGTTGAGAACACGATAAAGGAAGAAGGGGAAAGAGCTGTTATAGAGACGGGAATAACCTCAATCCACCCGGAATTGATAAAACTGATTGGGCGCTTAAAATATCGTACTAGCTATGGACAAAATGTACTTGATCACTCTTTAGAGGTAGCAAGTCTGTCGGGAATAATAGCATCAGAGTTAGGACTTGACCCAACGGTTGCAAAGAGAGCAGGACTGTTGCATGATATAGGGAAAGCCCTTGATCATGAAATGGAAGGTTCCCATATTGAAATAGGTGTGGAAGTTGCAAAGAAGTATAAAGAATCTGAAGAGGTAATCCATGCAATACATGCCCATCATGGGGATGTGGAAGCTAAGACTATAGTTGCGTGTATCGTCCAAGCAGCAGATGCGGTGTCGGCTGCCCGTCCTGGAGCAAGGCGCGAAAATCTTGAAAATTATATTAAAAGACTTGAAAAGTTAGAAGAAGTGGCCTCATCGTTTGAAGGTGTTGAAAGTAGCTTTGCAATTCAGGCAGGAAGAGAAGTTAGAATTATGGTAAGACCAGAAATTGTAGGGGACGAGAGAATGATACCTCTTGCAAGAGAGATTTGTAAGAAGATTGAAAATGAACTTAATTATCCAGGGCAAATAAAGGTCAACATAATAAGGGAAAGTAGAGCTATTGAATATGCAAGGTAATAAATAAGGGCACCCATATTTAGGGTGCCTGTTTTAAAAGAAAGGTAGGTATAGATTATGGACGTAAAGGACACTGAAGATATATTGGAAGAAGAACAAATGAGTGACTTTGAAAGGTTAAGTCCAATAAAAAGGAATATGGTAAGAATCATGTCTGCGATATTATTTGGACTAGCTTTATTTGTAGTTGTATATTTTACAGATAAATTTATGGAGCCTGTAAAGATGTTTTTTTATAAATAATTACAAGATTATAATTATTTAAAGTCAATAAAACTTAAAATAGTAACATTTTGTAATATTTATGTAACTATTCATTTTTTACCTATTGCACAACTTATTTTACAATATTTTACATTTTTAGACTGTTTAAAAAAAATAATACCCCTTGCTAAAAAGAATAAATTTTTATTTTTTATGCAAAAACTATAAAAACATTTTTTTGAGAAGTTTGACAATTATCCAAATTAATTCTATAATTAAAAACGTTGATTCCACAACGCTTAAGGCTTTAGATTTGAAAAGTGAAATGCTTTGAATTCATATTGTTAAAAGTCGTAAATTTTTTATAATCTAAACGAATGAAACGGAGGAATTTTTTTGGATACCAATTGGATAGAATTATTAAAGAAATCATCCACTAAAAGAGTAAAAAGAATCATTGCAATAGCTTTGATGTCAGCAATAGGGCTTTCTTCAGCAATATCGGTCGCAGCGCTTAGCAAGAGTTTTGTGATTACTGATGGAGAAGAGAAAACTGTAGTAAGGACTCTTCAGAATGATACAAATAAAGTTCTAAATCAAGCAGGTATAGAGATTAATGAGGACGATAAAGTTATAGTAAATAATGATAATCCAGAATATGTAGAAATTGATATAAAGAGGGCTTTCCCGGTTGTACTAAATATAGATGGAGAGAGAAAAGAATTTAAAGCAAATGATGAAACTTTAGGGTCACTTCTTGAAAGACTTGGAATTAATTTGGGTGACCAATATATGTCGTGTGTAGATCTGAATACTGTTTTGTCAAAAGACATGGAGATAAGAATATTAAAATTATGTAGAATTATGTTAACTGTTGATGGATCAACAAATGAAGTCTTAGCTCCAAGAACTAATTTAAAAGAGTCTATGGCTCTTATAAATGTTGTAATTAATGAAAATGATATAGTTAATGAACCGATTGATAGAATCGTGGAAGATGGACTGAATGTTGTTATAGACAGAGTTGAAATAAGAGAAGAACAAGAAACAGTGGCAATACCTTTTGAGACCGAAACAAGAAAAGTTGATTCATTAAATTTAGGTGAATCAAAGATAATTGCTGAAGGCAAAAACGGAGAAAAGGTTTTAAGTAAGAGAGTTAAGTATGTAAATGGCAGTGTAGCAGATTTTGAAGTTTTGTCAGAAAATGTAGTAAGTGAACCTGTTAAACAAATAAAGGAAGTAGGAACTAAAGTAAAACGTTCAAGTGCAATATCTAAGACTGAGGTAAACGATGTAAATAGGACAATAAAGACTTCTAATGGAAAGCCTGAAAAATATTCAAAAGTTATTACAGGTACATGCACAGCATATTCATATGAAGCTGGCTCGCGTACATCAACGGGTATGCCGTTAAGAGAAGGCATAGTAGCTGTAGATCCCCGAATAATACCTTATGGAAAAAGGTTATATATAGCTTCTCCAGACGGTAGCTGGGTATATGGTGAGGCAGTTGCAGGAGATACAGGTGGAGCTGCTATGAGTGGAAGAATTTTAGCAGACTTATTTTATGAAAGTGAAGCTAAGTGCAATAATTTCGGAAGAAGAAAAATGAATATATATATATTGGATTGATAGATTAATAAGAAAGACTCTTTCATTGAAAATATGAAAGAGTCTTTTTTGTTTTTATAAATAGAGTTGATATTTCAAAATTGAAAAGATATCGGGCGGACAAGCTTTCTTTAATATCTTTTTTATTGACTCATTTGAGTATCCTTTTTGTTTAAGAAAAAGGATAAATTTTATAATACTTTTTAAGTCTAGCCAATCAACTTTACTGATTATTTCATCAAGACTATCATTACAGCAGCTGGTTCCGCAAGTGATATTTATTAAATCAAAGTCATTCAATTTTTTAAAATTAGTTTTCAAAATATTTCTCCTTAATTAGTCCTATAGAAATAGATATATAATAAGCTAGAACATTACAGCTATATCTATCAAAGCTAACATATCACGGGCCTCTTGTGTAGAGTAACCTAGTTCTTCTGCTTTTGCCATAAATTTTTCTATAGCTTTAATACTTGTATGTAATAGAATGTGAAGTTTTTTAAAATCTATTCTAAGATGTGCAGCAACCCTATAAAAATCTTCTATAGTAATAGGTTTGTGTCTAAAACCGGAACAGAAAAAAATTCTAGGTTCGGAAGGAAAAGCTCCTGCATTAACCATTGATAATTGCTTTTCATCTAAGGGGACTAAGTCTTTTTTCATAATTTTTCTCCTTAAGGTGGCGTTTGTAATAGTACATCTTGTTTTTAGTGATGCTTCTTTTATCTACTATTATAGAATAATATGACTGTAAGTTTTTTTTAGAAGTCTCCTACATTTAACTCTTTAATAATTTCTTTTTTATTATACTATATATTATCTTAGTTAATAAAGAATTAAATAAGAAGCATAAAAGCGCCAAGTACACTTTAGGCTTGACGCTTTTCTTGCTATCTCTTTGAAAATTGAGGAGCCCTACGAGCGGCTTTAAGACCGTATTTTTTACGTTCTTTCATTCTAGGATCACGGGTTAAGAACCCTGCCTTTTTCAATTGAGGACGAAGATTTTCAGAATCATATTGTAATAATGCACGTGAGATACCATGGCGAATAGCTCCAGCTTGGCCAGTTACTCCTCCACCGTTAACTCTACATACAATATCGAATTTACCGTCAGTTTGAGTTAAAACCAATGGTTGACGAACTATTACTTTTAATGTTTCAAGGCCAAAATAATCATCTATATCTCGATCATTTATTGTAATTTTACCAGTACCTTTGTATATACGAACTCTAGCTACAGAACTTTTTCTCCTACCTGTGCCATAGAAATATGGTGCCTTATCATACATATTTTATTGCTCCTTTCCTACATATCAAATTTTTCAGGTTGTTGAGCGCTATGCATATGCTCTTCTCCTGCATATACGCGTAATCTAGTTAAAGCTTTTCTTCCTATTGTGTTATTAGGAATCATGCCTTTTACAGCAAGATACATAGCCCTTTGGGGATTTTCTCTCATCATTTTATCATATCTTATTGATTTTAAGTGTCCTATATATCCTGTATGGCGATAATAATATTTTTGGGTAAGCTTTTTACCTGTTAATACAGCGTCTTTACAATTGATAACGATTACATGATCTCCACAGTCTACGTGGGGAGTAAATGTTGGTTTATGTTTACCACGAAGCAAAGTAGCAACTTTTGCAGCCACTCTACCTAATGGTTTGCCGGCAGCGTCGATAATGTACCATTTACGAACTACTTCATGCGGCTTTTGCATATAAGTTGACATCTCTATTCCTCCTAAATAATAAAAATTAGTATTTGTGTCACTTATAAATTTTAACATAGGAAAAAGAGAGAGTCAAGGGTTTTTGTGATTATTTTAATTTAGACTTTAAATCCTCGTTATTTTTAAGTTTTTCTTTGATTTGCTTTTATATACTAGATTTTAAAAAATGAAAAATTTTTGTATACAACAATAAATAACTTTATATTTAGGTTTTTTTATTATATAATAAAAAATAAATTTATTAGGAGAGTGATTAATAGTGCCACTTGTTAATACAAGAGAGATGTTTAAAAAAGCGTATGAAGGTAATTATGCTATTGGCGCATTTAACGTCAATAATATGGAGATAGTTCAAGGGATAACTAAAGCGTGCAAAGAGCTTAATGCACCTGTAATTCTACAAGTTTCTGCAGGAGCAAGAAAGTATGCAAATCATACATACCTTACAAAACTAGTGGAAGCTGCTGTTATTGAAACGCCTGTGCCAATAGCACTTCATCTTGACCATGGGGATAGCTTTGAGTTATGTAAAAGTTGTATAGACGGCGGATTTACTTCAGTTATGATTGATGGGTCAAGTCTTGATTACGAGGACAATATTTCTCTTGCAAAAAAGGTTGTTGAGTATGCACATCCTAGAAACGTAACAGTAGAGGCAGAGCTAGGAAAACTTGCTGGAATAGAAGATGACGTAAATGTATCAGCTGAGGAGGCGTCTTATACAAATCCGGCCCAAGTTGAAGATTTTGTTTCAAGGACGGGAGTTGATTCACTAGCTATAGCTATTGGAACAAGCCACGGAGCATATAAATTTAAGCCGGGCCAAAAACCACAACTAAAATTTGATATACTAAAAGAGGTAGAAAGAAGACTTCCTAATTTTCCAATAGTTTTACATGGAGCATCTTCTGTAATACCGGAGTTTGTTGATATGATAAATGCCAACGGAGGGCAGATGCCTGATGCTATTGGCATACCAGAGGATATGTTAAGAGAAGCTGCAAAAATGGCAGTGTGCAAAATAAATATAGACTCGGATTTAAGGCTTGCAATGACCGGTACTATAAGAAAATACCTTGCTGAAAATCCAAGTCATTTTGATCCAAGACAGTATTTAGCTCCAGCAAGAGAAGCTATATATAATATGGTTTGTCACAAGATTAATAAAGTGTTGGGATGCAAAGACAAGGCTTAGATGCATGCTAACATTAAAATGGATGCTTTGATATCAATAAGGCATCTATTTTTATTATCAAAAAAGTGTACTAAAGTAGATATACAAAAATAATAAAAGTAAATATTGGCAAAATGCCTTGATTTAATGGCTTGTTAATAGTATAATATAGATAGTTCTATTAATTGGAGGGTAAAAATATGAAAGTAGCTATAGTTGGTTCAAGGGGAATTGAAAATATTGATATATCAAAGTATATACCAAGAGAAACTACACTTATCATAAGTGGCGGAGCCAAGGGTATTGATACTCTAGCAGAAGAATATGCCGATAAAAATGGTATAAAAAAATTGATAATTAAGCCCGATTATAAAAGATTTAAAAAAGCAGCCCCCATTATTAGAAATTCGGAGATAATAAAACAAGCTGACGTTGTTATAGCTATTTGGGATGGATTGTCAAGAGGAACGAAGTCTGTGATAAAAGAATGCGAAGCAATTGGTAAAAAGATCTTAGTGCATAGAATATAACTTCTTTGATTAATTTATTGACGTTTTTATAAGAGGACTTATATATGATAAAGGCTAAGACTATTGAATATTCAGATACCAAAAGAAGAATAATTCTTATTGATGAGCTAAGAGGCTTTCTTATTTTGTGTATGATATTTTATCATACTCTTTATTCGATGTGCTTTTTATTTAATTTTTATAAAATGAAGTCTATACTCTTTTTCTTTGAACCAGTGCAGCCCTTGTTTGCAGCATTTTTTATATTAATATCGGGGGCTGTTTCTCAGCTTTCACATTCAAATTTAGTAAGAGGCCTTAAGCTAATGGGTATTTCCCTGGTAATTACTATTGTTACTTATTTTATAATGCCAAGACAAATTATTGTATTTGGAATACTACATATGCTATCGTTTTCTATGATAACTTATGGAATATTTGATAAGGCACTATCAAATATTCCAACTCAAATTGGATTAATACTAAGTGCGGTCTTTTTTCTAGCAACGATGAATATAGAAAAAGGATTTATAGGAATTTCTTTTTTTAAGGTTTACATACCGGATTATCTTTACAATATAAATGTATTGTTTCCACTAGGAATAACAACAAATGAATTTTTTTCAGCAGATTATTTTCCAATATTCCCCTGGATATTTGTATTTTTATTTGGTTCATTTTTGGGTAGATTTCTGAAAAGTGGAAATTTACCTCAAATTTTTTATGAGGATAAAGTGAAATTCCTTTCATTTTGTGGGAGGAATTCGTTAATTATATATTTGGTTCATCAACCTATAATATGTGCTATTTTATCAATAATTAATTTTATATTTTAATTTTAAGGTCTTTATAAGGAGATTCATATGGATTTTGTATCAGTGTTATCAGAGCAATTTAAACTAAAACCTTGGCAGGTTGAAAATGTTATATCTTTAATAGATGAGGGAAATACAATTCCCTTTATTGCAAGATATAGAAAAGAAGCGCATGGTTCTCTTGACGATCAAGTTTTAAGAGAAATAAGCGATAGGCTTTCATACTTGAGAGGACTTGAGGAAAGAAGGAACGAGGTAAGAGAATTAATAATAGGTCTTGATGCCATGACTGATGAAATAGATGTTGCTCTAAAAGCAGCAATGACTTTAGCAGAAATAGATGATATATATAGACCCTATAGACCCAAAAGAAAGACGCGAGCCTCTGTTGCAAAGGAAAAGGGTTTAGAGCCACTTGCTTTAATGATATTAGAGCAATTACCCAACTCAAAAGAACCTATTGAGTTGGCAAAAGATTTCATTGACTCTGAAAAGGGTGTAGAAAACGAGGAAGAAGCACTTGCCGGAGCTATGGATATTATAGCAGAAAGTATATCAGATGACGCTAGTATAAGAAAGAGACTAAGAGTTGTCATGATGGCGCAGGCAGTTATAAACTCAAAGGCTGCAGATGAGGAGAAAGATTCAGTTTATACTCAGTATTATGACTTTAGCGAACCTGTATCCAAAATAGCCGGGCACAGAATTTTAGCTATAGATAGGGGAGAAAAGGAAGGCTTTTTAAAGGTGTCTATAGACTTTAACATAGATAAGGCTTTAAATATAGTATACTCAACAAATGTAAAGCCAAATTCACCATGTACAGAAACAGTCCGCATGGCAGCAGAAGACGCTTATAATAGACTGATTTTCCCTTCTATTGAAAGAGAAATAAGAAATGAACTTACACAAAGAGCACAAGAGCAGGCAATGAAGGTGTTTTCTTTAAATTTAAGACAATTACTTATGCAGCCCCCAGTGAAAGGAAAAGTAGCTATGGGGCTAGACCCTGGATATAGAACGGGATGTAAGGTGGCCGTGGTTGATGAAACAGGCCGAGTTCTTGATACTAATGTTATATATCCAACCCACTCTCAGGTAAAAGTTGACGAAGCAAAGAAAATAATTGTAGGTCTTATAAAAAAACATGGCGTAGAAATTATTGCGATTGGAAATGGAACAGCTTCTAAGGAAACAGAAATGTTTGTATCTGACTTAATTCATGAGGAGTCGTTAGACGTGTCATACATGGTAGTAAGTGAAGCCGGGGCATCGGTGTATTCAGCGTCGAAACTTGCAGCGCAGGAATTTCCTGACTTTGACGTTACACTAAGAAGTGCGGTATCTATCGCAAGGCGTCTTCAGGACCCTCTAGCTGAACTTGTGAAAATAGACCCGAAGGCAATTGGTATAGGACAGTATCAACATGATATGCCCAAAAAGCGTTTAGACGAAGCTTTGGGAGGTGTTGTTGAGGACTGCGTTAATACTGTGGGTGTAGACCTCAATACAGCTTCACCAGCGCTTCTCTCAAGAGTTTCAGGAATATCGGCAACTGTTTCTAAGAATATAGTTTCTTATAGAGAAGAAAATGGTGCGTTTAAGTCTAGAAGTGAACTAAAAAAGGTTTCTAAGCTGGGTCCAAAGGCATTTTTGCAGTGCGCAGGCTTTTTAAGAGTTGCAGAAAGTAATAATATTCTTGACAATACAGCCGTGCACCCAGAGTCGTATGAGGCGGCAAAAAAGCTTCTTGAGCTTTGTGGATACAGTTTAAATGATATAAAGAATTGCAAAATATCAGACCTTCGTCAAAAGGTTGACGAAATGGATAAGGAAAAGATTGCTGAAAAACTTGAAATAGGAGTTCCAACATTAGAGGACATAATAACGGAACTTTTAAGACCGGGAAGAGACCCTCGAGATGAACTGGTAAAGCCACTGCTTAGAAAAGATGTACTTGACATAAAAGACCTAAAAGAGGGAATGGAACTTGATGGGACAGTGAGAAACGTAATAGACTTTGGAGCCTTTGTTGACATTGGAGTGCATCAGGATGGACTTGTGCATATATCTCAAATTTGCAATAAATATATAAAACACCCTTCGGAAGTTTTAAAGGTTGGGGACATAGTAAAAGTGAAGGTAATGTCAGTGGAACCGGATAAAAGAAGGATTTCTCTTACAATGAAAATATAAAACTTAAAATAGGAAGGCAGAAAATATGAAACTTGGAATCGTAGGCCTACCAAATGTAGGAAAAAGTACACTTTTTAATGCAATTACAAATGCATCGGCGCAGTCAGCAAACTATCCTTTTTGTACTATTGAACCGAATGTAGGTGTGGTTGCAGTACCGGATAAGAGACTGGATGAACTTGCCAAAATTTATGATCCTGATAAGGTTACTCCCGCATCTATAGAGTTTTTAGATATAGCTGGACTTGTTAAAGGGGCCTCAAAGGGAGAAGGACTTGGAAATAAATTTTTAGCAAATATTAGAGAAGTAGATGCAATAGTGCACGTGGTGCGTTGCTTTGAAAATGATGATATAATACATGTTGAAGGAAACATTGACCCTGCAAGAGATATAGAGACTATAAACTTAGAGCTTATTTTGTCTGACTTAGAAGTACTGGAACGAAGAATAGATAAGACTCGAAAATTAATAAAGGCCGATAAAAAGTATCAGGATGACTTAGAGTTTTTTGAAAAGGTAAAAGGGGTACTAGAGTCAGGGCGAGCTGCTAGAACTATTGAATGTACACAAGAGGAGTCAAATTTACTTGAAACGGTGTCTTTACTCACAAATAAGCCGGTGATCTACGCTGCCAATTTAAGTGAGGCTGACTTTAAACATGATATAAATAATAATAAACATGTAAAAGTGCTTGAGGAAATAGCGGCTAAAGAAGGGGCAAAGGTTTTAACTATATGCGCTCAGATAGAATCGGAGATTTCAGAGCTTGATAATGAGGAAAAGGAGATATTTTTGTCTGAGATGGGTCTTAATGAGTCAGGACTTGATAGACTAATAAGTGCTTGTTATGAGCTTTTAGGACTTATTTCTTATTTAACAGCGGGTAAACAGGAAGTTAGAGCCTGGACAATAACTAAGGGTACCAAGGCACCGCAGGCTGCAGGGAAAATACATACAGACTTTGAACGTGGATTTATAAGAGCAGAAGTAGTAGCATATGAAGACCTTATAAAGTGTGGTTCCATTGTAGAGGCAAAGGAAAAAGGTCTTGTTCGCTCAGAAGGTAAAGATTATGTAATGAAAGATGGAGACGTAGTATTATTTAGATTTAATGTATAAAGAAAAAGAGCCGCAGACATATATCTGCAGCTCTTTTGTTATTTTTTATATTTTTATTATACTTATTAACGATTTCGAGATTTACCTGCATTGTTTTCTAGATCGAATTGTTTAGCCATTGAAATGACTTCTGAATCTGAAGGTGCACCAACGTTTTCAGCATCTTTTCCAAATATTGGTGTCGACAATATTCTCTCATTAGTCTCATTGTCATAAACGCGTACGTATTTTTGTCCGGTTCTTTTATTTTTTTCGATTTGAACGTACCCACCACTTACGTCGTTTAAATCATCCATATTTAATTTTTGCTTTTCACCCATTTTAAGTCCCCCTTTCTATAAGTATAGAATTATTGTATCACAATTAAATAAAAAAATCAAGATATATTTTGATTTTTATTGCAATATAACTACAAACATGCTTTTGCATAATGTTAAACCCTAGTGAAAGAATAGTTCATTTGTGTAAGTGCGGTTAAATAGTGAGAAATGACAAATAAATAATTACTTAGGTCTTATGTATAAAAATAGCTGCAGAAATACCTGCAGCTATTTTTACATTTTATTAAATGAAAAGTATTAACTGAATTAATATTTTACTTTAATAATGTATATAAATTTTATTAAGTTATAGATAATGTAACTTCTATTATTGACAAATTATTTATATATTAGATATAATTATTTATTTTTTAGTTTATTGGAATGATAATTTTTATCGAATTTTTGATACGCTGAAATCAGTTCATCGTCAGTAGGAGCACCAATATCATTAGCTTTGGCACCGTATAAAACTGATTCAGCAAGCTGTTCGTGAGTCTCATTGTCGAAGGCACGTATCATCTTTTTATTACCTTCTAAGTCAGTTTCCAGCTCCACATAACCTCCACTTACATTTTTAGAGTCCTCTTTTTTTATTTTATCCATTTTGTTACCTCCTTAGTTTATAGTATACTAATATTATGTATCGTTTAAACAAAAAAGTCAATAGTTCTATTTATTTTTTGTTCTAATATAATGAAATATGTACTGCTGTGCAATACCGGCATACTCACCGAAGAATTCAGGAGACTTATTTTCAAAAAAGGTTTCCATAGCTCGTTTCATCCATACGTCTATGGGGAATGCATCTAGTTTATGTAGTCCATAAAGTAGGGTGCACTCAGCAACCTTCGGTCCCACTCCTTTTATTTTTAGAAGTTCTCCTCTTGCTTTTTCTATAGGCATATTCTTTAGATTGTCAAAATTGATTTCATTACTTTCTACTTTTCTTGCAGCATCTAAAATGTAAGCACTCCTAAATCCACAGCGCAAAGGCGCAAGGTCTTCTTCAGAAAGGTTACATAAAACAGAGTGTGATGGAAATGAAAAAATACCGTCACTAATTTCTTCCCCAAAGTTTTGGCATAGACGTTCGATAATTCCTTTAATTCTAGGTATATTATTATTTTGCGATATAATAAAGGAACAAAGTGCTTCCCATGGTTCTTGCTTTAGGATATGTATGTCTTTTGAATATTTTATGGCCTCTTTTAGAATTGGATGTAGATTGGATAGGTCATGCTTAATTTTTTCATAGTCTAAGTTTAGGTCAAAGTATTCATACCAAATGTTATGAAGGTCTTCTTTTGTGGAATTTTTAAATATAAGAGTGTTTTGGTCTTTGGAAATATTTAAGTACTTGCCAAATGCAACACCAGAAAAAGAACCATCTTCTAATTGGTTCCACCTAAAGCATTGTCCACAATTAAAAGTTTCATCTAGTTCAAAACAGTTGTTGGTAGTTAATTTTACTGAGCTGTCAAAACAATTTTTATTCATTTATAGAATACTCCCTTTTATTTGTATATTAACTTAATTATACAACATTTTGACAAATAGTAAATCAATTTAGCATAATGTTCCTTACAAGAAAATTTAAAAGTTTACTTTAAAACAAAAAAAATACATATAGTTTTTTAAAAAATTTTTAAATAAAAGTTGTTAAAATAGAAATTTACGTATAATGCGAGGTTTTCAACCTTTTCAACATAGTTTTCCACTTATTATCTTTTATTATTTCCCAAAAGTACGGAAAAAATACATATAGTATAAGAATTTAATAAATAAAAGTTAATAGAGTGAATATAAAAACTTTTTCTTGACAAGATTATGTATATATATATGAACCGGGAGGTTGCAAAATGATTAAAGGGATAAATAATAGTGTGATAGAGGTAAGTGATATAGGGAATAAGTATTATAATAGAGCAATACTTTTTTTAAGACCGGAGTATGCAAATACTCAAAAGAACTTACTTGAGAAAGAAGCAAGAAAGATACTTAAGAACATGGATACACCATCGAAGCTAAAGACGCAACATCTAACAGTCCAGTGGTTTGTGCAGATGGGGGTATCAGCACTTCTGGGTGCAGTATTTTTGATGTGTATGCAGTTACTTATTAAATAGGTTTGACAAAAAAGAAAGGTTGAACTATAATAAAAAAGTAAAGTGGTAAGGAGACGTATCGAAGTGGGGACGTTTGGGAGCGCTGCCAGTGGCAGAGTAAGCGAGCAAAAAGGAGTGGCCGCGGTCGAAATTTTTACGGGAGTATAAAAAATTTCGGGAACCGCAACAGGGCATAACGGGGCGCCCCGTTCGAATACAAAAATATATAAATAAACTTAGTTTACTGAGTTTACATAAATGGAGACGTATCGAAGTGGTCATAACGGGGCGCACTCGAAATGCGTTTGCCTTCACGGGCACGAGAGTTCGAATCTCTCCGTCTCCGCCAAACTCGTTACAAGTGTGATATCGCTTGGGACGAGTTTTTTTTTGCAGAAATTATGGGTTACACATTTCTCTGATCTTTGTTTTAAAAACAAAATACTTATGCAGAGTTGCACTTTTGATTACTACCATGTGGAAGTTAGATTTTGTCCTTCCCGAAAATATGGACTTTAGCTATTCTTTGCACGTCCGGGTGAGCTGTAATTATTATAACATAACTAAATTTTAAAATTTTTGCCAAAATTTTTGTTAATGTTATTGCATTCATCATTTGAATTTGGTATGATAAAAAAATAGCTTATGGGGTAATTTTATGTGCAATTATGTTAAAAACTTATTTTATTGAGAATTTGTATATAAAATTATAAAGTGAGCAATAAAATAAAAGAGAGGTAATTTTTATGGAGATTTTATTTAAACTCAAGCAAAATGGAACTACTGTAAAAAAAGAGGTAATTGCTGGACTAACAACATTTTTTGCAATGGCTTACATTATTGTTGTAAATCCGACATTGTTAAGTCAAGCAGGCATGCAATGGGGTGCAGTTTTTTTAGCAACTATTATTGCGTCTATTATAGGAACTTTAATTATGGGGCTTTTTGCAAATGTCCCTTATGCACAGGCTCCGGGAATGGGACTCAATGCATTCTTTGTCTATACGGTTTGTTTTAAACTGGGTTTCACATGGCAGCAGGCTTTATCTATGGTATTTATCTGCGGTATAATCAACATTATTATTACATGTACAAGAATCCGTAGAGCTATTATCGACTCCATTCCAAATAGTTTGAAGAATGCTATTGGAGGAGGAATAGGAATTTTTGTTGCTTATCTTGGTTTATTAAACGTGGGAATTATCAACTTTGATTCCAACATACCCGCGTTAGCCAATTTGAATCAGCCGTCGCTTTGGCTTTTTTTAATCGGTTTGTTTTTGACGGTAGCGCTGCTTATCTATAATGTGAAAGGAGCAATATTGATAGGCATGATAGTTACTTCCTTGTTAGGCATTACTGTGGGGGTAACGACTACTACGGAAACTATAAGTTTTATTGAAGCCTGCAATCAGCTACCTACTACTTTTTGCGCCATTTTTACTAGTAATGGATTAGGTTCGCTTTTCAGTGATACTGCAAAAATTCCGCTGGTGCTGGTAACAATTTTTGCTTTCAGTATTTCAGATACATTCGATACTATAGGCACCTTTATTGGCACAGGACGCAAAAGTGGAATTTTTGATGATGAACATGTTATGAAAAACACCAGTGGTGCAAAATCCAAACTTGATAAGGCATTGTATGCTGATGCTGCAGCTACTTCAATAGGTGCAATTTTTGGAACGTCTAATACCACAACCTATGTAGAAAGTGCTGCTGGTATAGGCGCTGGGGGAAGGACAGGACTTACAAGTATAGTAGTAGCAATTTGTTTTGCGATAAGCGCCTTGCTTGCCACTTTTGTAAGTGCCATTCCATTTGCTGCAACTGCGCCAGCATTGGTAGTAGTTGGAGTTATGATGATGTCGGCTTTCAGTGAAATCCAATGGCAAGACTTCAACGAAGCTATACCAGCATTTTTTGCAGGAGTTTTCATGGCGCTCTGCTATAGTATTTCCTATGGTATTGCGGCAGGATTTATTTTCTATTGTATTACTAAGATTTGTAAAAAACAAATTAAAGATATTAGTCCTGCCGTTTGGGTTGTAACTGCCTTATTTATTTTAAATTTTGTACTGTTGGCATTTATTTAAATAGATGACGGTTGGAGTTATGGAATGTTATTTTAAAGTTGCTAAACTTCAGCCATATACGAATATGCCAAGGCTGGGCTTGATGGACCCATCCTCTGTGGCAATATGGCGTCCTACGCAATTAAGAACGGATTGATCGATGATGTGCTATTTTAAGTGACGGCGTTACCATGACCGGCGATACGGCAAACAAAATCGGCACGTCCAGTGTATTGATCTTAGCCAAACACTATAAAATCTCTTTTGCATGCAAGGCTCTTGTGACCATTAATATGGTTTGTACGTATAGCGCAAAGAGCCCGTTTGAATAGTGGGATTCTTCTGAAGTGACATAGCTATAGTACAAAAGTTCAATGGTGACGAGCGGAGTAAAGGTGCTCAATCCTGCATTTGATGTGACGGATCATACACTTATCAACGCATTTATTAAAGAGCGCGGCATTATCCGTACTTCTTTTGACCATGGCTTTCAATCTGTGTTGGAATAGACAGAGCTTGTCTGAATGAGCAGTTCATCTTGTCTGATCTATAATTTTATGTTATATTTTAAATGAGGTGATAATGATGAAAAGTATCATACCTATTGTATGTTTAGTACTCATTTCTTGCTTAAGCGTTACTGCTTATGCTGCGAATATTGACAGCTCTGTGATCCTACTGCGCGCCGGAGGAGGCGGTACCGGAGGAGGCGGTACCGGAGGAGGCAGTACTGGAGGAGGCAGTACTGGGGGAGGCAATACCGCAGGAAGCGATGAAAGAGAATATCCGCATTATACCAATACAAGTCGTCCGCTGACGGTGTTTGAATCGATCGGTCTATATATTATCATGCTGGTCATATCATCTTATGCCTTAATTCGTCATTATTTTAGGCTTACGAGGCGTTCAAGAAAAGCCAAAAAGGCAATGAAGAAAATAATGAGAAGCGATTATGCCTGGAAGCTTAAGGACATTTATTCTACCGTAAATGAAAGCTTTATGGCGATTCAAACTGCGTGGTCGAATATGGACATGACGCCAGCGTCGCAATATATGTCTGATAGTTTGTTCGAGAGCTTTCAAACAAAGCTAAACTGGATGGCTTGCAGAAATGAAAAAAATATTTTGAAAAACATCAAATTAGTACAAGCCCTGCCCGTTGCCGTACATGGTGATTCCAACGACGCTTGCTGCTATATCTGGTTTTATATAAAAGGAAGAATGGTCGATTATATCATTAACACAAAAACACAATTGGTAGTCAGCGGAGAAACCGAAGCTTCTTCCTTTGTGGAATACTGGCAATTTACAAGAGAAAAAGGAAAGTGGGTCCTAAACAAGATACTGCAAGAAGACGAGGCAGATCAAATCAAGTTTAATGAATAAACCTGCATTTAAATGTTTTATAGTAGTCGGAAACAACGCTTTACATATGTTGGGTATTGTTGTGACTAAAGAATTCTTTGCGGACTTATGAAATGTCTGCGAGTGTGAGGTAATTAAGGAATAAGAAAATAATTTAAAAAGCCCTTAAATTTAGAAGAAGAGACCCTCTAGCATAGTTTAGATGCTAGGGGGTCTTTTTTTGCTTTGGTTTCCTCTCACTAAAGATTACGCCATGTTCTTTTTCATATTGCTCTATACATTTACGTATTAAATAAAGGATTTGACTGTTAGCAGAACGGCCTTCATAGTTAGCTATGTAATGTAATTTATCTAGCATTTCAGTATCGATTCTTATAGGTAAACTCTTAATAGCCATAAACTCACTCCAAAATAAATATATTGTGTATACATTTTAGCGCGATTATGCAGCCAAGTGGTAAAAATAGATACACAATATATCCAAAATATGTTCATTGGAGGTGACGAAGATGAAAGTGGCTGTGATAGGGTCAAGGGGACTTAAAGTCTTAGATCTTGAAAAGTATTTACCTAAAGATGTAACTGAAATTATATCAGGCGGAGCTAAAGGTGTGGATACCTCAGCAAGAGAATATGCTATTTTGCATGGCATAAAACTTACTGAGTTCCTTCCCGAATACGATAAGTACGGCAAAATAGCTCCCCTTAAGCGCAACATTACAATTATTAAAAATGCAGATCTTGTATTAGCTTTTTGGGACGGGAAGTCCCGCGGGACTAAGTTTGTAATAGACAACTGCAAAAAACTAGGAGTCCGCGTAAGAATTTTTGTTCCAAATAAATAGGGTGTATAGAAAAACTTGAAAAATTTTATGGTAAAATAAAACTTAACCAAAAATCAAGTAAATCTATATAAAATACCTTATAAATGCTAATACTATAAGCAGTACCCCTGATGCAACAACAAAAATTTTTGAATCAACCTTTTTTAAGGTTGATATTTTTTTGCCCAAAATTATCCCGCCACTTAAAAACAAAAACTGACAAAGCCCAACGGCAAGAGGAATAAAATAACTGTCAAGTCCTGATACTACACTGCTTATCCCAGCGCCAAACGAGTCAATAGACAAGGCAACGCCTAAATATATTGCCTCCTTTATGTCTATATGAGAAGACCTATCAAAGTCACAGCTTATAGGGTCCCTTATAATCTTTATAGTTATCCCAAAGGACTTTAACATAAAACTCCGCGTCATAGGGCGAATACTCTTTTTATCCTTCTGGTTTTTCCTCAATGCTTGGTAAATTATAAATGCACCAAGCCCTATTAGCATTAGACAACCCAGCAGCTTTGCAATGTCTTTGTCAATAATTAACAATATAAGCTCTCCTATAAATATGGATGTAGCTGTAAATATTATAGATATTAAACTTATAATAATCTTAACTATAAGAGATATTCTTACCTTTCGTAGTCCATAGGATATTCCAATTCCCATTGAATCCATACTAAGTGACATAGCTAGAAGTATAATTCCAAATAAACCCATAATCCCTCACCTTTTGCTTTATTTTTATCAATATATGCCATAAAATAGCATATGGTTTCTTTAATTTATTGCACTGATTTGAGGCGATTATAGTAATATACTCTCTATGCACTTGAATATATATTAGCTTATGGACAACAAATAAAAAGGAGTGGTCAGAGTGTATTGGCATCATATGTCGTCGAAGGATGTGCTTGAATATTTTAAAGTTAAAAAAGATGCAGGACTTAGCAGTGCAGCAGCAAAAAGAAAACTTATAGATGACGGGAAAAATATTTTAAAAGAAAAAAAGAAAAAAGGAATCATTGTAAGATTTCTAGCCCAGTTTTCAGACTTCATGGTAATAATACTTTTAATAGCGGCTGTAATATCGTTCATAACGTCGGCTGTTGAGGGAACTGAGGACTACATTGACTCAATTATAATT
Organism: uncultured Clostridia bacterium; assembly: GCA_944385105.1. Classification (GTDB taxonomy): domain Bacteria; phylum Bacillota; class Clostridia; order Oscillospirales; family Acutalibacteraceae; genus CAG-557. The sequence continues at coordinate 98,363 of CALWVR010000011.1, read as the reverse complement.
CTATTCATAGTGGTAGTGAACGCGATAATAGGTCTTGTGCAAGAAAGCAAAGCCGAAAAGGAACTCGAGGCATTAAAGAAGCTTTCGTCTCCTCGAGCGACGGTTATAAGGAATAGTAAGAAAGTTACAATACCGTCGGAAGAAATAGTAGTGGGAGACATACTTTTCCTTGATACAGGAGACCTTGTTCCGGCTGATGCAAGACTGATAGAAACTTCAAACTTTAAGGTTGAAGAGTCATCACTTACGGGTGAATCAGTGCCAGTAGAGAAAGACGCCGACGAAACATTTGAAGAAAACTCTCCAATAGCTGACCAAAGAAATATGGTTTTCTCCACAGGAATAGTAACAGCCGGGCACGCTCTTGCTGTCGTCGTGGCAACAGGAATGGATACCCAGGTGGGAAAAATAGCGGGTATGATAATATCAGAAGAGTCAGCCCAAACTCCACTTCAGGTAAAACTTGATAAGGTTGGCAAGATATTAGGTGTGGGCGCTATAATTATATGTGCTATTATATTTGTTCTGGGCATTATAGAACAGTCTGATCCACTTGAGATGTTTATGATCTCAATAAGCTTAGCTGTTGCGGCAATACCGGAAGGCCTGCCAGCAGTTGTTACTATTGTTCTTGCAATAGGAGTGCAAAGAATGGCTGAAAATAGAGCTATAATTCGGCGCTTGCCAGCCGTTGAAACACTGGGTAATGCTACAGTTATCTGCTCTGATAAAACTGGTACCTTGACCCAAAATAAAATGACTGTAACAAGATTATCTTCTGAAAAAGGTAAAATAAACTTTTCATCTAAGGAAGGACAAAACATATTAATTTTTGGAGCTTTGTGTAATAACTCAAGTATTGCAAAGTCAGGAAAGAGCTATAAGACAACAGGTGACCCAACAGAGGCAGCATTAGTAGTAGCAGCACTTGAAAACGGGCAGAATAAAAAGACTCTTGAAGAGGAATATCCAAGAGTCTATGAAATACCCTTTGATTCTGCAAGAAAGCTTATGACTACTGTGCATAGACTAAAGAATGGTAAGTATAGAGTAATAACTAAAGGAGCACCTGATTTTCTAGTAAAAATATCAAAAAGCTGTAATGGCAAGCCAATGACGGACTCCCTTAAAAGATCTATAAATATACAAAATGAAAGTATGGCCAAAGATGCACTGAGAGTCTTAGCAATAGGCTACAAAGACGTGGATACTTTCAAGAAAGGAGAAAATCTTGAAAAGGACTTAAACTTTTGTGGGCTAATAGGAATGATAGACCCGCCAAGACCACAAGTGAAAAGTGCAGTTGAAGAATGCAAAAAAGCATTTATTCGTCCTGTTATGATAACGGGTGACCACATAGCAACAGCAAAGGCAATAGCAAAAGACTTATCTATATTATCAGATAAAGACAGTGCAGTTACCGGTGCAGAGCTTGAAAATATGAGTCAGGAAAAACTTGAAAAGAATATATTTAAGTATTCAGTATTTGCAAGGGTGTCTCCGGAACATAAGGTTAGAATAGTAAAAGCTTTTAAAAAACATGGTGATATTGTTGCTATGACTGGTGACGGAGTAAATGATGCGCCGGCCTTAAAAGCTGCAGACATAGGTTGTGCAATGGGCATAACAGGAACAGAGGTAGCTAAAAGCGCAGCTGACATGATAATGACTGACGATAACTTTTCTACTATAGTAGAAGCCGTACGCCAAGGAAGGGGAATATTTCAAAATATAAGAAAGACAGTTCATTTTCTTTTAGCTAGTAATATAGGTGAAGTGCTTACAATTTTAACAGCATTTGTTTTAAATTTACCAAGTCCATTACTTGCAATACACCTTCTTTGGGTAAACTTAGTAACAGATTCATTCCCAGCACTTGCCTTAGGAGTCGAGCCGGTAAGCCCGGATATAATGACTGAGCCACCTCAAAAGGATTCCTCTCTATTCTCAAGAGCAATATGGAGAAGAATAATAGTAGAGGGATGTTATATAGGCATTATATCATTACTTGCTTTTACCATAGGTACAATATTCTTTGACTCCACTAAAGATCCAATAATAGGTCGAACAATGGCATTTGCAGTTTTGAGTTTAGCCCAGCTTACGCATTCTTTTAATGTGAAGAGTGAGAAATCAATATTTGAGTATGGAATATTTTCAAATTTAAAACTAGTGTATTCTTTTATATTTTGTATTTTGCTGCAAGTATCAGTTATATCAATTCCGTTTTTATCAGTCATATTTAAAACAACAAGTTTAAATACAGTGCAATGGCTAATTGTTGCGGCATTCTCTATATCTCCACTTATATTAGTGGAAATTGAAAAGTGGGCAGCTAGAATAAAGAAATAATTTAATTGGTGTAATGTAAAATAAATACATTACACCAATTTTTTTAAAGGGTATTTTATTTTGGAATAAAAAGTAGTAAAATGTCTTTATATTAGTAAATATATAGTTTTATGTTGAAAAATATAGAAGGATGTTTAATATGAAAAAAGTAAATAAGAAGATGTATCAAAATGGATTTATTCTTGGTGTTTCCGCTTTTGCTTTAGTCTTTTTTGCGCTGGTTGCCTCTTTTACGTTCATTAATCTTAATAATCAAAAAATGAATGACAATCCTATTGCCACCCCTGAAAATAGTGAGTCCTTAAAGGAGGTTCGCTTATTAAACTGCGCTGCTATATGTAGTACAGGAGACATTCTCCTGCATGAACCAATTCTAAAGGCATGCTATGATTCTGAATCAAGGACATATAATTTTGATAATATATTTAGGTTTATTACACCATATGTAAAGAAGTTTGACTATGCAGCAATAAATTTTGAAGGGACAATAGGAGAGAAAATCTTTAGCGGATACCCTTGCTTTAAGTACCCTGAGAGTATTGTGGACTCTGCTAAGAAGGGAGGATTTAGTCTTTTCTTAACAGCAAACAATCATTCAAATGACGGAGGTGTACAAGGGTTTTATAGAACCACTAGAGTCTTAGACGAAAAGGGCGTCGATTTTACAGGAACAAGACAAGGTATAGATGATAAAAAATATTTTGTAAAAGACGTAAATGGAATAAAATTTGGAATGGTTGATTATACTTATGGGGAGATAAATGAGTCCGGAATAATATATGTAAATGGAATTCCCGGCTCTAAGGAGACAAGTAAGCTTATAAATGTATTTGACTATGAAAAGTTAGAGTCCTTCTATAAAGAGCAGCAAGACATAATAAATAAAATGAAACAAGAAGGCGCAGAAGTTATAATATACTACATGCATTGGGGAAACGAATATGAAACTAAACAAAGCATGGCTCAGGTAAAAATAGCCCAAAGGCTTTGTGACCTTGGCGTTGATGTAATTATAGGAGGACACCCTCACGTAATACAGCCTTTGGACGTTTTACATTCAGATGTTGCCTCCAAAGACACAATATGTTTATATTCAATGGGCAATGCAATATCAAACCAGCTTCACGATAGAATGGATTTAAAGACCGGGCATACGGAAGATGGAGTACTGTTTGGAGTATCTTTTGAAAAGTATAGCAATGGTAATGTAAGACTTAGTGACATAAGTGTTTTACCCACATGGACGCGTCGATATATAATGAACCAAAAGATTATATACCAAATTGTTCCCCTTGATAAGGAAACTGACTTTAATGAAAACTTTAACTTAATTTATGGAAACAATGACGTAGAAAATGCTAATCGTTCCTATGCTAGAACAATGAAGTTGCTTTCTCCTGGACTACAAAAATCGAAAAGTTTAATAAATTCAACTTTACAGCAGGGTTAAACTATGTTATAATAATTTATAACCTATTATTAGATTGGGCAACAATTTTTAGGCAGATGGCATTAGTCATCTGCTTATGGTTTTTGAGGAGCAATATTTGTATAATTTATTTACATGTTGGTAACAATGAGGATTACTAGAGGATTTAGCAGTTAAACGGGTGCCTAATGCGCTTTGTTTGGACATCGGTTTTATTGCTAAACCATCCTCAGTTGTTAAATATATTTATTGGAGGAAGTTTTATGTTTGAAAACTATAAGGTCTTTGAAACTAATTTTGCAGGGCGGCCTTTAATAGTAGAGACGGGAAAAATTGCACAGCTAGCTAATGGTTCATGCTTTGTAAGATACGGAGATACTGTGGTAAACGTAGCTGTAACGGCGTCCGGGGAACCACGTGAAGGTATTGACTTTTTCCCTCTATCGGTAGACTATGAGGAAAAACAATATGCTGTAGGTAGAATTCCGGGTTCCTATTTAAAAAGAGAGGGAAGACCTAGTGAAAAAGCAATTTTAGTTTCTAGAGTTATAGATAGACCAATACGTCCTTTATTTCCGAAGGATCTTAGAAATGATGTATCAGTTGTATGTACTGTGATGTCTGTAGACCAAGATTGTTCCCCGGAAATAGCTGCAATGGTTGGAACGTCAATAGCGATTAGTATATCGGATATTCCTTGGAATGGACCAATATCAGGTGTTAGCGTAGGACTGATTAATGGAGAGTTTATAATTAACCCAACAGAAGAACAGAGAAAAAGGTCCGAAATGAGTTTAACAGTTGCATCTACTGAAAGTCGCGTAGCAATGATAGAAGCAGGCGCAAACGAAATAGATGATGAAACTATGTTTAATGGAATAATGAAAGGACACGAAGCAAACCAAGAAATTATAAGGTTTATTAAAGATATTCAAAGCAAGATTGGAAAAGAGAAATTTGAGTATAAAACCAGTGAGCCGGAAAAAGAGATGTTTGAGGCAATAAGGGATTTTGCGTTAAGTGATATTAAATTTGCGCTTGACACCAATGATAAGACTGTGCGAGAAGAGAGACTAAAACCAATATATAAGAAGGTACATGAGCAATTTGATAGCATTTATGAAGGAAAAGAATCAGAAATAGATATATGTATGTATAAGACGCAAAAATATGTAGTTAGGCGCTGGTTGCTAGATGAGCAAAAGCGTGTGGACGGAAGAGGAATGGATGAAATACGTCCACTTGCCGCGGAAGTTGCACTTTTACCAAGAGCACACGGCTCAGGTCTTTTTACAAGAGGCCAAACGCAGGTATTAACAGTAGCAACTTTAGGACCAATAAGTGAACAACAGCTTTTAGATGGTCTTGATGGAGAAACGGAAAAAAGATATATGCATCATTATAATTTTCCATCATACTCAGTTGGAGAAACTAAGCCTAGCCGAGGCCCTGGAAGACGTGAAATAGGACATGGAGCATTAGCAGAAAGGGCATTGGTGCCTGTTATTCCGTCGGTTGATGAGTTTCCGTATTCAATTCGTTTGGTATCAGAAGTAGTTTCATCTAATGGCTCCACTTCTCAAGGGTCCGTTTGCGGATCGACTCTTGCATTGATGGATGCCGGAGTACCAATTAAGTCAGCAGTAGCAGGAATCTCTTGTGGTCTTATTACTGAGGGAGACCGTTTTATGACGATGGTTGATATTCAGGGGCTAGAGGACTTCTTTGGTGATATGGACTTTAAAGTAGCAGGAACGCATAAAGGAATTACAGCAATACAAATGGACCTAAAGATTGATGGACTAACGCCTGAAATAATAAAGGAAGCCCTATACAAAACACACAAAGCAAGAGACTATATTCTAGATGATATAATATTAAAAGCAATTGATATGCCAAGAGAAGAGATTTCTAAGTATGCTCCAAAGATGTTTACAACGGTAATAGACGCTGAAAAGATTCGGGATGTTATAGGTGCCGGAGGAAAGGTTGTACAGAAGATATGTACCGATTACGATGTAAAGGTAGACATCGAAGAAGATGGGCATGTATATATTTCTGGAGTAGACGATAGTAAATGCCGTGAAGCATTGAGTTTAGTGGAAGCAATAGCAAAGGACCCAGAGATAGGAGCCTTTTATAAGGGTAAAGTTACACGAATTATGGACTTTGGCGCATTTGTTGAAATAGCTCCTTCTAAGGAGGGGTTATGTCATATATCGCAGCTTGATGTAAAGAGGACGAATAAGGTTTCGGACGTTGTTAAAGTAGGGGATGAATTCCTTGTAAAGGTGACGGGTATAGACGATAAAGGTAGACTTAACTTATCAAGAAGAGCAGCATTAATTGAAATAGATGGGCTTAAGCCGGAAGTTAGCCATGAAAAAAAGAACATGAATAGAACAAATGATGAGAGAAAAAAAGAGGACTAGAAAGTACCTCATTTGGTTTTAGTAAAAAATAAGAACACCATAGACTCAAAAGGGTCTATGGTGTTCTTTCTATGCTATATTAGTATTTCATATTATCCAATGCTTACAGTATTGAAGGATTAATCAATTAAAAAATATTATTTTTTGAAGAGTTTTTATTTAACTTTTCAAATAAAGGCTCGGGAAATCATATAATACGAGCAATATTTACACTTTTCATTTCATCATCAACCTTGAACATTTTTACTACCTATAATAATATTACAATTTTTACCATACGTTCCAAATGTCCTTCGCATATTCTCGAATAGTCCTATCACTTGAAAAGAAACCAGCTGAAGCTATATTTTTTAAACATTTTTTGCCAAAACTTGTTCTGTCATTATAATCGTAAATAGCTCTGAGTTTAGACTCAACATAACTCTCAAAATCATATAAAACAAAATATGCATCAGGATTATTATTATGCTCATTATTTAATAGGGAATCGAATAAATCCTTAAAATCTAATTTGTCTTTACTCTTTTTTAGTGAAAAAGTATCGTCAATAAGAGTATTAATAATACGCTTTAAATACTCGTTATTTTCATAAATTGTTTCCGGGCAATAATTATGTTTTAAATTATTAATCTCATCAACCTTAGCCCCAAATATATAATTGTTTTCAACACCTGCAAGATTCACTATTTCTATATTAGCACCGTCAAGAGTCCCTAAGGTAACGGCGCCGTTTAGCATAAGTTTCATATTACCAGTCCCAGAAGCCTCAGTTCCAGCTGTTGATATTTGTTCAGATATATCAGCTGCCGGGATAATCTTTTCAGCGTAGGAGACGTTATAGTTGGAAACGAATACTACTTTCATTTTATCATTGACTTCAGGGTCATTATTGATTAACTTTTTAATCTCGTTTATATACTTTATAATAGTCTTTGCACGTCGATAACCAGGAGCAGCTTTAGCTCCAAATATAAAAGCAGTGGGAGGAAAGTCCTTTAAGGTTCCGTCTTTTATTCTAAAATATATATACATGATAGAAAAAGCATTTAAAAGTTGACGTTTATATTCATGAAGTCTTTTTATTTGAACATCGAAAATAAAGTTTGGGTTTATAAATTCGTGTTCTATTTTTTGGATATAGTCGCATAAAGTTTTCTTATTTTCAAGTTTTATGGAGTTAATCTTATTTATTATAGATTCATCATTTAAATATTGATCTAATTTATTTATTTTCGATAGCTCGGTTAACCAGCCATCTCCAATAAGTTCAGTAATTAAACTTGATAAATGAGGATTACATAAACCTAGCCAGCGGCGTTGAGTAATACCGTTAGTTTTATTTTGAAACTTTTGAGGGTAAAGCTCGTACCATATCTTAAACACATCAGACTTTAATATATTAGTATGAACCTTAGCTACTCCATTAATATGTGAACAAACGTAGTTAGCAAGTCTTGCCATATGAATGAGGTCATCACATATGATCTTTAAGTGCTCAATTTTAGACTTTTCTAAATTTGAATTTTCCCTTATTAAACGTTCGTTAATATTTATAATGATGTCATAAATATCAGGTAATATTTCTTGAACTAGGGATGAACTCCATTTTTCCATGGCTTCTTCCATGATGGTATGATTTGTGTAAGAGAACGTATTTTGAGCGATTTTAAATGAGTCTTCAAAAGACAATCCATCCAACATTAAAAGTCTAATCAATTCAGGGATGGAGATAACAGGATGAGTGTCATTTAACTGTATAGCATAAAGCTCTGAAAATTTACTAAAGTCTTTACCGTATAAACTTTTGTATTGTCTAATTATATCTTGAATTGAGGCACTTGTAAAAAAGTATTGCTGACGTAATCTTAGTTTCTTACCATTAATTGTAGAGTCATTCGGGTATAAGACCATAGATATTTCTTCGGCCTTGTTTTTATCATTCATTATTTCGCTATACTGATGATTATTAAACTTTTCAAAGTCAAATTTATTTATAGGTTCACTTTGCCATAAACGTAAAGTATTAATATTGTCTGTATTAAATCCAATGATGGGCAAGTCGTAGGGGACAGCCTTTACTTTATAATCAGCAAAATTGACGATTACATACTGCTCATCTTGTGGAATAGACCATGGATCACCAAACTTTTGCCAATCGTCGGCAATTTCTTTTTGAATTCCATCTTCAAATACTTGTTTAAAAAGCCCGTATTTATATCTTATACCGTATCCGTAAAGAGGTATATTATGAGTTGCAGCAGAGTCCAAAAAGCAGGCAGCAAGACGCCCTAATCCGCCACTACCTAAAGCAGCATCTTGAACGTCTTCTAAAATATCTATGTCTATACCACTCTCTAATAAAATTTTCCTAATAGATTCCAAAATCCCTAATGCAAATAAATTATTATGAATCATTCTACCAATTAAGAATTCGGCGGAGAAATAGCATACTTTTCTTTTATTTAGGTAATTTAATTTACTTTTGGACCAGTTTTCTGCTATTTTCCCCATTACAAATTTAGATATTACACTATGCAGTTCATTTGATGTTAATTTATCTAAGTTTTTTAAATAGTTGGCTTTAGAAATAATGTCAAGTTCTTTTAATAGGGTTTTATCCATAAAATTTTTACATCCTTCCATAGAGTTTAGTAAGCTCATTTATTTTAGATGCCAATTTATCTGTAAGCATGTCTTCAGACAATCTGAAACGCCAATTGCCATTTATAGTTGAAGGAGTATTCATCCTACAATCGGTGCCTAAATTTAGAAAGTCTTGTATAGGAATTATTGCAAGGTCACTTATACTTGAATATGCCATTCTAATCATACCCCAATTAAGGCCTTCTTCATTTGTTAAAGCACCATACTTTATAGCATGCTTAATAGTATTTTCATCGCAAGACTCAAACCATCCCCTTATGGTATCATTATCATGCGTACCTGTATACACAACACTGTTTGCACTGTAATTATGTGGTAAGTAATAGTTTTCTTCTTGATTAGGATTAAAGGCGAATTGAAGTATTTTCATTCCGGGAAACCCTGTAAGAAGCAACAAACTTTTGACGCTTTGAGTCAAAAAGCCGAGGTCTTCAGCAATTATTTCTAGATTATCCAGTTTTTCTTTTAAGCAGGTAAAAAACTTTATTCCGGGGCCATCAAGCCACTGTCCTTTTGTTGCATCTTCAGAATTATAGTCGATAGCGTAGTAAGAATCAAATCCCCTAAAATGGTCGATTCGTACAACATCATGAATGCTAAGACACCATTTGATACGTTTTATCCACCAATCAAAGTCTGTTTCTCTTAGATAGTCCCAATTATAAATGGGATTACCCCATAGCTGCCCTTTTGGAGAGAAATCATCAGGAGGGCAACCGGCAATAATTGTAGGCCTTTTTTGCTCGTCTAGACAAAAAATTTGAGGGTTTGCCCATACGTCAGAGCTATCAAGCCCAACATATATAGGCACATCACCAATGATTTTTATTCCTAGTGAATTAGCATAAGACTTTAGTCTATTCCATTGAGAATAAAATAAAAATTGGACGAACATAAAAAAATTAATTTCATCAGCAAGTTTATTTGAGTATTCAATTATACTATCTTCTTTTCTATTCTTAATTGACTCATCTGGCCATTGTTGCCATGATACCATATTAAAGTGTTGCTTCACAGCCATAAAAAGAGCATAATCTTTCAGCCAAAATTTATTTTTATCTATAAATTCGCAGAATTCATCTGTATTGCCTTCTTTAAACTTATTATAAACTTTTCTAAGAACGTTTAGTTTATTTAAATATATTTTCTCAAAGTCTATATTAAAATAGTCATCGCCCCAGTTGATACTATCTAAATAGGACCTATCAATTAAATTTTTATCACATAAAATTTCAAGATCTATTAAGTAAGGATTGCCAGCGTAGGTAGAAAAAGACTGATATGGAGAGTCTCCATACCCAGTAGGACCAATAGGAAGTATTTGCCAATAAGTTTGCCCGCTTTTTCTTAGAAAGTCTACAAACTTATAAGCCTGATTTCCTAATGTCCCTATACCATATTTCCCAGGAAGGGAAGTTATATGCATTAAAACTCCAGAAGAACGTTGCAATTTATCACCCCTAGTGTTATTATATTACAAGACTAGATATTATTCGCTAAAATGTTCATTAGGTGAATAATAGCTTTATTAACAGTCATATTCCTTATATATTCACGTTCGTTATTAATATTTCTATGTAAATCTAATTTTATTATTTTGCTTAAATTTTCGCTCTCTATACATATAAATACTAGTCCAACTTTCTCATTTGGGTTAGAAGACTTAGGGCCGGCATAACCTGTAGTAGATATAGCAATATCAGACTTAGCTAATATTCTTACGCCATGTGCCATTTCTTTAGCAACTTGTGCCGATACAGCCGTATATTTTTTAAGAGTTTCTGCTTTTACACCCAAAATTTTTTCCTTAATATGATTTGAATAAGAGCATATACCACACTCAAAAACTAATGATGAACCCGGTACATCAGTTATATATTTAGATAATAGGCCACCTGTGCAGCTTTCGGCTGTGGCGATTTTTAAGTTCTTTCTAGTTAATTCACCGACAAGCTTTGAAGACGAGTATTTTATATTAGATTTTAGAGTATTCATATAGCTCATTGTTCACCTCGATAATTATATATTTGCTTATATTTTAGAATTTATATTTCATTATGTCAATAAACTAAATTATAGATAACCTACTTTATGATCAGGAGGCAAGAAATGATTTACAACATTTTGTTGATGAGTGTATTTGTTCTTTTATGGGATTTTATTGTATTTATTTTGTGTAAGCATGTAAAACGTGATAAATTTGATAGTAGTAAGAATTCTTATAGGGAAAAGAATTTTGAGAAGGGTGGGAATTTTTACAGTAAAACGTTAAAAATAAAAAAATGGAAAGACTTATTTCCACAATATGTGTCTAAGGATGGATTTTCTAAAAGAAGCTTTGAGAGTAAATCAATACATTATATAAATGAGTTTATAATGGAAACGTGTAGAGCAGAATGGTGTCATAAAATGTGCCTAGCAGCTATTTTACCTATAATAATTATTAATCAAACGATTGTATCTTTTATTGTTTCAGTTTTTGTAATACTTACTCATTTACCAATAATTTGTATACAAAGATACAATAGGTTTAGGCTGGAGAGGGTCAAAAGAAAGATAATGAAGTGTAGTTTAAGTGAGGTAGTACAGTAACATTGCATTAAAACTTTATAGGACATAAAGTGAATATAAACTTTGATTAGGGGATAATTTATATGTCAAAATTCTTTTTTAAAAACATAAATTTCCCATATCATATTATAAGTGGAGACGATGCAAAACATATATTAAAGTCCTTGAGGATGAAGGTTGGAGAGACGCTTATATTATGTGATGGGGAATTTGACTATAAATGTAATATAGAAAAAGTAGAAGACGGGAATATAAAAGCAAGGATAATAGAAAGAGATTTATGTAGAACAGAACCAAAATTACGTGTCAACCTATACCAAGCATTAACTAAAGGGGATAAGATGGATTTTATTATTCAAAAATCCATAGAGTCGGGAGTAAGTAGAATAATTCCAATGGTGACAAGTAGATGTATATCACGTCCGGATAAAAATGCTCTTGAAAAGAAAATAAAGCGATGGCAAAAGATTTCATTAGAGGCAGCAAAGCAAAGCGGAAGAGGAATGGTACCGGAAGTTTCATCTGTGGTTAGTTTAGAAGAAGCTATAGAAAAATGTAAGGAGAATGATTGTTCGATAGTATTCTATGAAGGTGGAGGAGAGAAGATTTCAAATATTGTACATAGAGATACTATAGAAGTAAATATATTTATAGGTCCAGAGGGAGGATTCAGTGAAGAAGAGATAGAAAAAATGAAAAGGTGTGGAATGAAGGTTGGAACTATGGGGCCGAGGATTTTAAGAGCAGAGACGGCTGCTATTATCTCGGTGGCACTTGTTATTTACGAGTCTGAGAGACTTTAATTTTTTTGACAATAATTTAATTACTATTTGTAGTTGAAATGATAAATATTGCAGGAGGTTTGAAGCATGTGGTTGACAATAATTTCATCAGTAATATTCTTTGCATTGGCAGTAATAATGTTTACCCCTCAAATGAGATTCTTTTTTCTATATAGAAGTTTTTCGTTCTACTTTTTATTTGAAGGAATTTTTTCAATAATTAATTTCGCAGTGTCTGAAATATGGCCAGAATCAAATTTTATGCATACAGTTTATCTAATAGGATGTATAATACTTGGTAGTTATATACTAATTTGTTGTTATAAGCATCTTGGCAAAAAGGGAACTGATAATATATAACAGTTTGAAAATTCGCAAAATTTTGATATACGACATATTATGTTAATGCGGATTCTGCGCAGGAACTTCCGCTTGACATAGATAATCCGAGTAAAAACATTTACTCGGATTGTTTTATATATTTCTGCCAACAACGTTAGCAATTTTCTTTACGTCATTAAATAGGCAAGAATAATCGTCAGGTGTAATTTGCTGTTCTGAGTCGCAAAGCGCAGCTTTAGGGTTGTTATGCACTTCAATAATTAAACCATCAGCACCAGCAGCGATTGCAGCAAGAGAAAGAGGATGTACATATTTTGATTTTCCAGAGGCATGAGAAGGATCTATAATAATTGGCAAAGGACTTTTTTCTCGAATCACAGGAATAGCAGAAATATCCAAAGTATTACGAGTAGAGGTTTCAAAAGTTCTAATGCCACGTTCGCATAATACTATATTGCGATTTCCTTGAGCGATAATATATTCAGCAGCAGCTAGCCATTCATCTATTTTAGCACCAAATGAGCGTTTAAGAAGAACGGGTATTTTATATCTACCTACAGCTTTAAGAAGTTCAAAATTTTGCATATTTTTAGCGCCTATTTGAAACATGTCACAGTATTTTGCGGCGAAATCCAGCTGTTTTTCTGAAGTAACTTCGCTTACTACTTTAAGTCCAACACTATCAGCTGCTTTTTTTATCATTATTAGACCGTCTTTTTGCAAACCCTGAAATGAGTATGGAGATGTCCTTGGTTTATATGCACCGCCTCTTAAAAATTTCGCACCGGCCTTTTTTACAGATACCGCTATACTATTGATTTGTTCTTCAGACTCAATAGCACAAGGACCAGCAATCATTGTCAATGTATTACCGCCGATTGTTTGATCACCAACGCAAACCTTCATTCTATTATTCTCATAAGTTTGTCCATTTAAATAAAAGTTTTTATCATCAATTTTAGTTTCGTTTACCTTAAACATTGAAATTCCCTTCTATTTTTTATACCAGTTAATTTTTCCTTTGGCAAGGTCTTCTTCAAAAGTTGAAAATTGTGGAGCGATGCCCCCATGAGTAGCATAATAAGCTTGAGGCATGAGTGGTTGGGGATTTACCCTTGCAAGACTAGTATCAATAGTTTCATCCTCATGGTCTCGAACTTTCCTTGCAATAACAGCAGTTCTAAAGTCTTTCATTTCATATGAGCAAGTTGAAAGGGTTAAGAGATTATCGTTTTCATTTATGTCTACTGGTGTATTTATTAAAGACCTAAGTTTTAGTTGATAAATATAATTTAAAAAACTACTATCATTTTTAAAAGATATTTTTAAATAGTCAAATATTTCTCCTTGTTCAGGGAGAGTATTTACTTTTATAATAGCAATAATTTTCCATAAAGATTTTTGTTCCCTTAAGTTAAGTTCTATTAAAGGGGAGTTTTTATAAACATCTAAATTAGAAAAACTTATTAAAGATTTAAACATACTTCCATCATTCATGCTATGTCCATGGACGATAATATTTTTTAAGTCAGGATTCCCTAAATCGCAACTGGAATCTATAAATATACTACCATATTTAGTATAATTTTTATTATAATCCCTATAAAGATAAAATAAAGGATCGTTTTTTGGAGGATATAAAACAGGGTAATCGATGACAGTATTTTGGATTTTAATCCATCCAGTAATATCGGGATTAAGATTACATAAATCTTCAAAGGTATTTTTATTTTCTTCATTTGCGTTAGCGCTATAATATATTTCTCTGACATTATCCATTTTTGACTTGTTGGTATAAGGCTCGACTAAAAAAATATTCAAGATTATTACTAAGGAAACAATAAAAATGATTAAACTTACAAAAAATATAATTTTTCTTATTATTGAAGAAGATTTTTTTTTGTTTTCCATATTACTCTCCATTTTAAGTTTACTGTATTTTAGTTATATTTATATTTGTAATCGCATCATCTATTAGTTTTTTACAGTCAAGTTTTTCTTCTTGAACTAAGACATCACTTAAACTAGGTCTAGTTTTAGGATGTTTAGGAGTAAAGACCGTACAACAATCTTCATATGGCAATATTGATGTTTCAAAAGTGTCTATTCTCCTTGATATTAATATAATTTCATCTTTGTCCATACCTATTAAAGGTCTGAATACAGGCATATCACAAGCTGCATCTGTACAAGATATTGCGCTCATTGTTTGACTTGCAACTTGTCCTAAACTTTCACCAGTTATAAGTGCCTGACATCTATAATTTATTCCAATGGCTTGAGAAATTTTCATCATGAATCTTCGCATTATTATTGTGAATAAGTCTTCATCACATTTATTTTTTATTTCCTCTTGAATTTTGGTGAAAGGCACTGTGATCATTTCTATTCGTCCACTATATGCTGCAACTTTAGAAAGTAGTGTTTTGACCTTTTGTTCAGCTCGAGGACTTGTATATGGAGGACTTGCAAAATGTATAGCAACAAGTTCTACACCGCGCTTAGCCATAGTCCAAGCAGCGACAGGACTGTCAATACCTCCGGAAATTAAAATAGCAGCACGTCCACCGGTACCAACAGGTATACCCCCAGCACCATTTAAAGAGTCAGTTCTTATGTAAGCGGCGAAGTCTCTGATTTCTACATTTACAGTTACGTCAGGATTATGTACATCGACGGTTAAATTAGGAAAATGTTCTAATATATAACCGCCAACAAGAGCCGATATCTGTGGAGACTTTAACGAGAATTTTTTATCACTCCGTTTAGACTCAACCTTAAAAGTTTTAACACAAGATAGTTGATTCTTAAGATATTTAACAGTGGTTTTTTGTATCTTTTCTATTTCTTTTTCACATTGAGCTGCTCTTGAATATTTAGTTATTCCAAATATTTTGCTTATTCTGTTGCAAAGTTCATCAAGATCAGTGCTTTCACTTTGGGGTGTTAAGCATATAGTTGACTGTATATCCTTTATATCAAATTTACCTAAATCTGATATTCTATAGCGAATAGTTTTAATTAATTTATCTTCGAAGTTTTTTCTATTAAGACCTTTTAAAACTATCTCACCAATTTTAATTAAAATAACTTCTTTCATTTAGAGTGATCCTTTCATATTTTAAGCTTTAGCTAGATTTTGCAAGCCTTCTTGTAGTTTATTTATAAAGATATCAATATCATTTTTGGTATTGTATCGTGAAAAACTTAAGCGAAGGGAAGTATCAATTATTTTTTTATCAAGTTGCATACTTTTTAAAACCCGACTTTGTTTTCCTTTTGCGCAAGCAGAGCCACTAGAGACGAATATATTATTACTTGATAAGTAGTGTAACATAGTTTCAGACTTTATTTTACCATTGAAAAAATTCAATATATAAGGTAAAGCTGTATCTTGAGAATTAAAGCCAATACCATCAATATAAGACAATTTTTCTCTGCAGTATTCGTTTAGCTCTTTAACAAATAAGTAGCTGTCATCAATGTTAAAGTTTTTAACAGCTTCTCCAAAACCTGCAATCAAAGGTGCGCATTCAGTTCCGGGTCTTATTTTGCTTTGCTGTTCTCCGCCATACATAATAGGTTCAATTCTTGTATTCTTTGACTTATATAAAGCTCCGCAACCCTTAGGACCGTTTACTTTATGTGCAGAAACACTTAGTAAGTCAACGCCAATTTTCCTAACATTTATCTTTAGTTTACCAAAAGCCTGCACGGCGTCTACGTGAAAAGCCGCATTTTTTGCTTTAACCTTAATGGACTCCTTTAAGCAGTCAATCGGCAGTATACTACCCACCTCATTATTTACCATCATTATACTAACTAGAATAGTGTTTTCGTCCAAAGCTTCTATAATTTGTTCTCGAGATATGTTACCATTTTTGTCAGGGTTAATGTAAACTACTTCAAACCCCTTATTCTCGAGGTACTTAAATGACTCATAAACAGATGAATGTTCAAAAGACGTAGTTATAATCTTGTTTCCAAGTTTTTTCTTAGCAGCAACAGAACCTAATATTGCTAAGTTGTTAGCTTCAGTTCCCCCAGATGTAAAGTAAATTTCATTAGAATCAGCATTTATTTCCTTTGCAATAATTTCCCTTGCCACTTCTACTTCTCTTTCAGCTTCAAAACCCTTCCCATGCAGAGATGAAGGGTTACCGTATTTTTGCGTTAGCATCATGTATATTTTATTTGCAGCTTCGTCACAAACTTTAGTGGTTGCACTGTTGTCAAGATAAATTTCTTTCAATTTTAAGTTACCTCCTTTAAGTATTTTATCATATAATGAATATTTTGTACCGGAGAATATGAATATAATCTATATAGTACCTAATAATATTAAAAAAACTATTTGGAGGATAATTTGAAAAAGTTTTTAAAATTTAGTACAATAATCATATTGTTTTTTATTTCTTCAGTACTAGGCTATATGGTTGCATATCAATATCAAAGACATATAATTTCCACATATGAAAAATATTATGATATGATTCAAGGTTACATCTATAATTTTAAAAATGATATTTTTTAGGTTAGGTAGACGAACCTTTATAATTTATCATTGCAAGAAAGAAAATAGCTAAGATAGCATTTACGATTGAGGAAAGTAGTGGAACAAGAATGTCACTTGTTTCGATATTAGAAACTAAGACAGCAAAAGTATCGTATAATCTAATTATACTGTTAGTTGTAAACAAAACTGTTAATGCAACCTGTTTTCTTGAAGCAAAGGCAAGTAGAATTAGTGTATAGCAAATAAGAGGAGTTATTAAGAAGATTGTTTCTCTTAAAACTAAAACTCTACTTATTATAGTTATAGATACATAAGCGTAAATAAGAAAGTCACTAATACTTGAAAATATTAATAATAATTTATAATCGCTGATTAAATTATAAATATAGCCTTGCAAGTCATATATTTTTTTCATAAAGCATACCTCATTTTCCTAATGAATTAATGTAACAACTGGGTAGAGGAAACTTATATTTGTTTTGATATCCATCATTAGAGTAGTCTTTATAAAGAAATATTTGTAATTCTTCTATTCTGCGATTTAATAATCCTTTTATACATCTTTTATTTCCAGCATGATGATATTTTAAAAATTCCTTTATAAGTTTGTTTCTATCAATACTATTAAGATCTGATGTCCCTTTTATTCTTTTGCCCTTTAGACTGATAAATTCTCTATAACAAAATCCTGTTTCACCATTTTGGGTGGAGACTTGCAGCCAATCCTTATTAATGTCATAAGGTTCTAATAGGGAAACTTCTTCGCCAAAAAGTAATGTACGAATACATGCAGCATTTAAGTTAGGTTGAGTACGAAGACGAAGTCCATTTGTTGAATTAACGGCTCCAATATCTTCAGACTCATTGCTTAGAAATACTTTAGATAAGTTTGAATTTATAGTCCACCTAGAGCCAATGTTATAAGTAAGACTTAAAAGAGCATCAAATTGTTGTTGATTAGCTATTATATTATTTTTTAAGAGAAAGGAATTTACAGCTTTTGTATAAAATCCATTATTGATTATATTTACTAATTTAGCGTATGCTTCCTGCCTATTTATATTATTGTAAAACTGATGCCGGGGCAGTATTACTAATCCAAACCCTATATCATATGTTTTTTTCGAGAGAGGGTCTTCTTTCAAGGAAGAAGAGAAGCCTTCTTTCTTTGATATAAATTCTATGCACTTATCGCTTGCTCTAAATTCCTGGGGAGATAAATTAGTACTATCGCTTTTACTTACAAATATATTTGTTTTATGACTAAACCTTTTGGGTCCAATTACGGATGACATCAATGTATTTGCAGTAATTTCAATTTGTCCAGAGTCAGCAAAGGAAGTGTGGGCTTTATATATTAGGTTTTTACCGTCGTCTATTTTTTCGCAGGGTTCAACTGTTTTCTTATTACCATGCTCATTTATTATAAATTCTAATTTTTGTGTAGCTCTATTAGCGATAGCAACTAAGGTTACTTTATCACCTTGCTTAGGATTATTGGGAACGGGATATAGCCACTTTACGCTTTCAGGTTCAGTTACATTTATTTTAAATACTTCTTGATTTGCGCCGTTTGTAAATATAACGTTTGAGGTTCCGACTTTTCTACCAAAAAGTAGACCTTTATTAGTTTTTAGGACTTGGTCGTTAGAAGGACTGGATATAAAGTCTTGGCCGAGATGCTCAGTTTTTATATACATAGACTTTCCTTCTGTGATGTTATACTCTTCGATTGCGTGAGCGTTAATAGTGGTGGTTAATGATATAATTGATGACAAAATGATAGTTAAAGATATAAGAAAGTATTTTTTCATATTTTCCCCCGTCTATTATTTATTTTATATTATTATAACTTAAAATAAACTTAAGTGCTATAAAAAGTCAAATTTAAAAGTTAAAATAAAGACAAAAACTCCCACAAGCGGGGAGTTTTTATCTTTACATGTTCATAAGAAATATAGATGAAGCTGCACCTTGAAAGATTTGGATAATAAGATTTAATACATAGAACACTATAGCCAACGTTGCGAATATTTTTATTTTTTCCTTATATTCTTTAGAGTTATCCTGATTGATGATAGGACTTTTACAATGAATGCAGTAGCCTAATGATTTGCTTGTAAGTTTACGGCAATTTTCGCAGATAACTAAACGATTTTTATCTCTATTTCTTACGATAAGATAAATGATTAGAGCAATTATTTTAAAAAATCCTGTCAGTATAGCCCAGACTAAAGCATTTTTATTTTCTTGTTGTTTTGCGTCGTAGTATACGGCCAAACCTAAGAAGATCGAGCAAGCTATGGACAGTAAAACACTGGTAAATTGCCAAAATCCGTAAGTTGGGAAAAAAAACATTTTATCACTCCTATAGTATTTATATTAACATAAAATTTATGTTTAAGTCAATGAAATTACATGTAAATTTTTTATTAATTTTTAAGAGTTCTACAAAAAAATATTAAAATTAAGATGTAGTTTTCCCCATCCTGCAATATCCGCTTGCAACACATAGGGTTTATATAATATTATGTTATTAGGATACTTTTTATAATGCATTGGGGGGTGCTATCTGTGATCTTAAATAAAATAGATGAAAACCGTTTGTTGATTGCCCTTTCAAGCGAGGATATGGAGTTATTAAATATAACTTTTAAACAACTGGACTGGAAAAATGAGTATTCAAGGGAAATTATAAAAAATTTATTATTAAGAGCAAAAAAAGAGATGGACTTTTCGATAGATAGCAATAAAATTCTAATTGAAGCAATACCACAAAAAGCCGGTTGTTTTGTTTTGATAACTTTGCTAGCAAGGGCTAATGGGAAGAGAAAAATTTATAAGGTAAAGGAGCCTGGAAGGCCATTTGTTTTTTCTTTTGAGTGTCTTGAAGATTTGTTATGTTCTATTGAACGTATATATAGTAAACGTCATCCAATTTTTAGTAGCAGTATAGTTAAATGTAAGAATAATTATTATATAATTTTGAATATTAATGGTTCAATCTCGTCTAAGCTGGAGGCAATAATGAGTGAATATGGGAATCTTGTGGGTCAGGACTCATTGTCGGTAGCACAGCTCTATGAGCAAGGGGAAGTTATAGCAAAAGATAACGCAATAGAAATTTTAGGAAAACATTTGGTTAGGAAGTATTAAAACTAAAAAAGTATTTAAAGAGGAAGACACTCCTCAGCTTTGGCTGGGGGGTGTCTCTTTTTTTACCAGGTACACTTTAACGGGCACGCCAATAGCCCTTGCATATTTAATGGTATGTTTAGTGCCGACGGACTCCCCGTCCCAAATAGCGATAACGAGATCGGCATTTTGGACGATAAGTTTGTTTCTAAACAGCACGACGCCGTGGTTAAATATAGAGAACTGAGGACTTAGGATGTCCATAGGGATATTGTGCGTCATGGCGTACTTTTGGACCATTGAGTCGAGGTCTGAGCCACTGCCGCAAACGATGGTGGAAGTATTAGGGGGAATAACCCTGCCGATGTTTACTTTAACGCCACTAGAGCCAATAATTGCAATTTTCATAGTTTTTCCTCCGTTAATAATTATAATTTTATAACATAAACTTGCTTTATAAGCAAGTTGCAAGACAAAGTTAATCTATAATCAAGTAATGGTTAGGAGGGGATATTTTGTCTAAGAATATTATTGGTAAAAGAGTAAGGATGGTAAGACTAAGAAACAAACCCAAAATAACTCAGCTTGATTTATTAGCAAGGTTAGAAGTGAGAGGAATATATTTAGAAAAGACAGCTATATCTAAGATTGAATCAGGGAGAAGGCCAGTAACGGACATAGAACTTTTGGCTATTGCAGATGCATTACATGTAAGTACCAGCTGGCTGTTGGGAGAAGAGAATTAAAAGCACGCATATATAGTTACATTATATATAGTAATGGCATATATGTATATTGTCAATACGACGCTATTGCTATAGTGTCGTATTAGGGGGGATTGGTATGAAAGATAATGATTCTATATTTTCATTCAAGTATTATGGAAGAATAAAATTGAAATTAAAGGATAGAATGGATGAGAGAGGATTAACAAGAAGCCGTGTAGCTGATTATGTGGGCACAAGATTTGAGGTTATCGATAAGTGGTATAATAATGAAGTTGAAAGGCTAGACTTAGATTTATTAGCTAGAATTTGTTATATACTCGATTGTGAAGTAGGAGATTTATTGGAATATGAACTTAAAAAAACAATTTAAATAAAAAATAAGTAGAAAGTGTCATATATAGACGACATTTGTCCACGATTTATAGTAGACTATAAGAGAAGGGAAGTAAGTTGTTATACTTTATAGCCGTGGCGTTTAGCTGACAATTGTTATGCGACGCTCAAATGATCACACTAAGCAGTATACTGAAATTTCAGGTTTATTAATTAAAAGTCTACATTAAAATATATTTTATATAAAAATCAATAATCCAAGTATTGTAATAGTTGGAAAACTAAACGACGGCTTAAAAAAAATACTCTTATAGCCTTCTTTAGCACTGAAATATTTGACTTTTTTATGGCAAGAGGTAAAATGATAAAATCAAGGTTTGGTGTTGCCTTGATTTTATTTTTTTGTAAAAATTTCACACATTATGTAAATAGTATCATATATAGCTCATATTTGTCAATACTTTTCTTTAAATTTAATTATAGGAGGGATAGTATGGACACAAGAATGGCTATCGCGCTTAGAATACAGGCGCTATGTGATGATAAAAGAATTACTATAAACAAGCTTGCCAATGTATCAGGTATACCAACCTCTACTTTGAAAAATATTTTGTATGGAAAAAGTAAAAATCCCGGCATCGTGACAATTAAAAAATTATGCGACGGTTTGGAAATTACCCTTGGGGCTTTCTTTAACACTGAAGACTTCAATAACTTAGAACAAGAAATACAGTAAAAGAGACTTACTTAAGTCTCTTTCTTTTTTGGAATTTTATGTTGATTTGTTCGGGGTTTTATTGTATAATCAAACTCTATAACAAGAGGTTTTGTCCAGGCAAAGGGCGGGGTGTTACTCCTTAAGAAAGGAGTGAAAGTCATGAATATAGATCTACTAATAATACTACTAATTTTACTAGTACTCAATTCAACTTTAAAAATATACCCCAAAAAAATAACCGCCCTCTGCCAAAGGTTTGCGGTTATTTTAACTAAAAATCATTTGGACATCCGTTTTTTAAACGACGACCTATTGTTACATTTATTATATTATGAAGGATTGATATTATCAACCATAATTTTACAGTTTAAATATAATACATTAGTTACATAATATAAAATAACTTTATCCCTCAAAGGAGTATTTAAAAAACCAAAGAGGATCATAAGGATTATCCATGACAAGAGTATATGTATCTAGACTACGTATTCTTAAACTTTGTACATATTGTAATGCTTTGCCTATAGCAATATCATATTTGTTGCCAAACGTTTTGCGTATGGAATTAATTTCATTCATAACGACACCAACAACGTCACCTCTAAAAATAAGTTCTTGAGCCTGACGGCAAATGTATTGTTTAGCTAAATGCTGTTTTTTAAGTGTACTGGAAGAGTCATAGTGACTGATGGTTTTTTCATGGTCAGCTTTTTCCATAATAATCGCAGGTGCCCAATTTTGCTGCGGGTCATTAACTAAGAATGCATTACTGATAGTTACTGTACTCCTATGATTTTCCGCTCTTACCCGGCGAATGTAACGTCCCCATTCGTTAAGAGCCTCTTGTGGCATTAAATAATGGCACTCATATTCTGTTTTGTCTTCAGGGTGGTCTGATAGGTAATCATTTTTTGCCATTTGTACACCTTGATAAAATCCACCAGAATGATAAAAAGTCATTAGCTCGTTAAATGAGGCAAATGTTTGGATGTGCGGTACAAATGCGAAAGAAAGTAAAAAACATATAAAAAATGTGATAGATTTTTTGATAACTGCTAGTTTCATAAAGATACTCCCTGCTTAAAGATATAAATTATAGTATAAACTTTATCACAAAATCTACTGTTTGTAAATACGGTAAAGAAAATATTAATTATACAGACAACAAAGCACAGGCGTTTTATATGATTATTATAATTTTTATACATATTTTACCACTTTTAGAAGGGAAAGTGAAGACGATTAAATTTAAAAAGCCTGCCGAAGTAACTATTCTCGTTACCCGACAGACTTTTGATAACTAAATTATTTAGAGCTAAATGAAGCCTTCTTTTTCTTATTGTATAAAACGATACTAATTATGATCACAGCCAAAACAACGACGGAAATCAAAACTATAGGCCAAAACATTTTCTCATATGTAGTTAATTCGTCGACTAGAGCATAGTCACTAAAATGTTGAACTTCGAACTCATAATAGTCGTTGCCGTTTAAATTAACTATAGTACCCTTACTTTTTTCATCTCCATAACTACCGTAGGCTATGTACAATGCAGAGAGGTCAGCCTTGTCAAAACCTTGAGGAATAGGGATTCTCAGTTTAACAGCCCCGACGCCAGCCTCGGGTTGCACAGTATTACCATTACGGTCTATTATGGACACACTATAAATGTCAATATTTTCAATTTGGTCCTTTATGTGCTTATCCACATTGGAAAACGTGGTGTTATATGCATCGGTGTCCTTGCCCAATTTACTTACATTTAATCTTACGCCGTCAACAAGCTTACCCATATCTGCTTGAATTTGTACTCCAGTGGCTTCGTCTGTTGCTGAAAATTCAGGATGGTAAGCCCTGGCTTTTGCTTTTGCCCAATCAACATATTCAGGTATCATGGTTAATACTCCGTTTGTTCTAGTAGAACCAACTGGGTAAGAGCAGTTAGTGCTGCCGTACAATTTTTTATCTCTTAATTCTTTGCACTTTTCCTCATTTGGTTCCTGCGCATCAAATGGCTTTTCATAGTTAAAAGAAGAATATACTTTAAATAGTTTTTCAAAATCTGTATTTCCGCTGCGCCTCATATAATTCATAGCAGTATTCAATCCATAGATATCAGAGAACACTTCATTGTAAACTGCATCACCTTCTATTCTTTCTGTTTCACTATACCCCATATCTTCTAATGGCATGCTTTCAAAGTGATTTTTTATATGATTGTGAAGATCGTCAAAATAAGGAACATCTTCACTTTGAAGTACAGAAGTGTACTTTTTATTATCTTCTTTATGGTTATTCAAATACCCTTTAAAGTAACTATTATATAGATCTATACCATATTGATAATAGTATGAAGTTTCTCCCCAACGTCCCATACTTGAATATGCATTACTTATGTTGCATGCGGAATATTGCCCTTCAAAATAATCAATATTATCAGGACTATATCTTTGAATGAGATGACCAAATTCGTGTCCTAATGTTTCGCTAAAATCAATAATATCTAATTCTAAGTCTTCACCGTTTAATGTGAATGCAAGTAACAAAGGTACAGTAAATATTACAAAATTTTGCATAGTATCCATGTATTTTGCATTTTCTCCCCAATCACTTGTATCACTAGTGTTGTATGCATTTAGACTACATACATCCGTCGCAGCTGCTATTACGTTATTTGGAAGTTTAAGTGCTTTTCTTAATTTATCCTCTAAATCACCAAGTGCATTAATATTATCTGACATAGAACGATCCTTATTAAGTAAAGTTACATCCTTTAAAGAAAAGCCATCATAAAGGTAATCATAGCTTCTTAAAAATCCAAAATCAACTATTTGTGTTTTTAAAATTTCTCTTTCCATATCCTCTTTTACAGCATTAGAAAGTGGCAAAGATTTTATATATTCTATAAGGCTTTCTTCAATAGAATATATTATTTCTGATAAGTTTTCTTCAAAGTAAGCTACAGCATCCCCCAGTCTATTTAGTTCTTCTACATTGTCTGTGCCAAATACATCAATATTTTTTTCTTTTAAATATGCTAGGGTTTGCTTAAGAAATAGAATATTTTGAATAGCTACAATATTTGTACTATCGTTAAAGAAGTGCATAGGAGAATCTGTCCAACTGCCTCCATCATAAAAGGTTACGGTTACTTCATCTGTGGAATGAAGATAATTCATTAACTGTGCCATTTTGCCAATATCTGATTCAGGATCAAAATCATTAGCGTGTTCTATTATATATTCTGTTGCTTTATCGTAGTATTTTTTGAATTTTTCTGATGTAACCTTTACAAAGCTATCGCTATTGGAACTAATTAGCTCCTTGTTTGCGTAATCATAGAAGTTGCAAACCTCCTCAAACTGGCTTGTTTCCGCTGCAAATATACTAAGCGGACAAGCAAACATTAATGCCGACAAAATAACTGATAAAAATTTTTTTCCCATTGTGTTCATCCTTTCTTTTTGTTATTAGTATATATTTTATCATATTATTCCATATATGTCAATAATTTATGAAAAAAAGTTCTTTATTTTTATTTTTTTATACTAAATAAACGAAGAGAGCTTTAATTATGAACACGGAAAAAAGACGAAAAAGAATTCAAATAAATAAAGAGCCCGGAAAACCCGGACTCTTTACTTAATATAATATGAAGCTAAAATCATGGAGCTGATAACCGGACTTGAACCGGTGACCTCATCCTTACCAAGGATGCGCTCTACCTGCTGAGCTATACCAGCAAAAATGGCAGGGGCAGAAGGACTCGAACCCTCGACACGTGGTTTTGGAGACCACTGCTCTACCATCTGAGCTATACCCCTATGTGCCAATAATAAAAATAATAGCATATAAAGAATTTTATGTCAAGCGTTTTTATATTATACTTAGTTTATTTAAAGTATAATTTTTTTAATTTTCGGTTGTTACCTACCACCTAAAAACTCTTAATAACTTTATTATTTTAAGAAGGGTAGAAAATAAAAGCCTGCCAAAGTAACTATTCTCGTTACCCGACAGACTTTTGATAACTAAATTATTTAGAGCTAAATGAAGCCTTCTTTTTCTTATTGTATAAAACGATACTAATTATGATCACAGCTAAAACAACGACGGAAATCAAAACTATAGGCCAAAACATTTTCTCATATGTAGTTAATTCGTCGACTAGGGCATAGTCACTAAAGTGTGTAACCTCAAACTCATAGTAGTCCGTGCCGTTTAAGTTGACTATATTACCTTTACTTTTTTCATCATTATAATTACCATATGCTATATACAATGCAGAGAGATCAGCATTGTCGAAACCTTGAGGAATAGGGATTCTCAGTTTAACAGCTCCGACGCCAGCCTCGGGTTGCACAGTATTACCATTACGGTCTACTACGGACACGCTATAAATGTCAATATTTTCAATTTGGTCCTTTATGTGCTTATCCACATTAGAAAACGTGGTGTTATATGCATCAGTGTTCTTGTTTAACTTACTTACGTTTAAGCTTACGCCGTCAACAAGCTTACCCATATCTGCTTGAATTTGTACTCCAGTGGCTTGGTCCGTTGCCGAGAATTCAGGATGGTAAGCCCTAGCTTTTGCTTTTGCCCAATCAACATATTCAGGTATCATGGTTAATACTCCATTTACTCTAATAAAACCATTAACAGGGTAAGAGCAAGCCTCTTCCCCATACAATCGATTCTTTCTTAATTCTTGCTGTTTCTCCTCATTTGGTTCTTGTTTTTCAAATGACTGTTCATAGAAGAATTGAGAGCAAGTCCTGAATAATTTTTCAAAATCTGTTTTTCCGCAAAGCTTCATATACTTCATAGCAGTATTCAATCCATAGATATCACAGAACACTTCATTATAAATTGCATCACCGTTCACTCTTTCTGTTTCACTGTATCCCATATCCTCTAGAGGCATACTTTCAAAATGATTTTTAATTTGATTACGAAGATCATCAAAGTAAGCAATATCTTCAGCCTGAAGTATGGAAGCATACTTTTGGTTACTTTTTTTAAAATAATTTAACGCTTCCTTAAATGCTTCTTTATATTTTTCCTCATCATCCCAATTACCATGGTAACTATCGTTGTAAATTCCATAATTCTTATAAGCCCAACTTATGTCAGATATAGAGTATTGGTCCCCAGCATAATCAACGTTACAGGGACTGTAGCATTGAACAAGGTGGCCAAATTCATGGCCTAATAATTCACTAAGATTAATAATATCTGATTCTAGATCTTGTCCATTTAGTGTAAATGGAATTATAATAGGTGTGAAAAGGACTATAAAATTTTCCCTTGTATCCATATATTTTGCATTTTCTCCCCAGTCACTTAGATCCCAAGTATTGAATGCATTTGCTGTGCATGGGTTAGCAGCAGCTTCTATTAAGTAACTTGGAGCTTTGCGCTTTTTCTCTATTTCATTGAATAATTTGTAACATTTCTTAATATTTTCTTCTACAGAAATGTTTTGATCAATTAAAGTTACACCCTTTAAAGTAAAACCATCATAAAGATAATCGTAGCTTCTTAGGAATCCAAAATCTACTACTTGTGTTTTAAAAATTTCTCTTTCCATATCCTCCTTCACAACGTTAGAGAGTGGCAAAGATTTTATATATTCTATAAGGCTTTCTTCAATAGAATATATTATTTCTGGTAAGTTTTCTTCAAGGTAAGCTACAGCGTCTCCAAGCTTATTCAGCTCCTCTATGTTATCAGTGCCAAATACATCAGTATTTTTTTCCTTTAGATATAATAGAGTTTGCTTGAGAAACAGGGTGCTTTTAATCAAATGAAAATCATAGTTATCCAACAAGCCACTAGCCGTTCTCCAAGAATCTTCGTTATCCGGGTCTATGTATGTTCCCGCATCTTTATTTTGAGGAAGATTGAAATAACTTTCTGCCTGTACTATCTTACCAATATCTGATTCAGGATCAAAATCATTAGGGTGTTCCTTAATATATTCTACTGCTTTGTCATAATATTTTATAAACTTTTCACTTGCAGCATCGAAAGTGATATCACTATTAGAACTAATTAGCTCCTTGTTTGCGTAATCATAGAAGTTGCAAACCTCCTCAAACTGGTTTGTTTCCGCTGCAAATATACTAAGCGGACAAGCAAACATTAATACAGACAAAATAACTGATAAAAATTTTTTTCCCATTGTGTTCATCCTTTCTTTTTGTTATTTGTATGTATTTTATCATATTATTCCAGATGTGTTAATAATTTAGGAAAAAATTATTTTTTTTGTATTAAATAAACAAATAAAGCTTTAATCATGAACACGGAAAAAAGACGAAAAAGAATTCAAATAAATAAAGAGCCCGGAAAACCCGGACTCTTTACTTGTATGTTATGAAATTAAACTTATAGGGCTAGACCCCAATGCAATGACGCTACAGATTATAGCATATAAAAAACCATATGTCAAGTATTTTTTATATTGTACTTAGTTTATCTAAAATATAGTTCCTTTTTCTTTCTAAGTTTCCATCGCTGTCTTTAACCTCTAAAAAACTATGACTTTTCTCAGATAAAATAAATATTTTATCGCCAAGTTTAATAGCTTCGTCAATACTATGAGTAATTAACATTACACCCCTACCAAGACCTTTTATATTGTCTTTATACCATTTATACATATAAAGCTTAGTAATGTTGTCAAGAGATGAAAAGGGCTCGTCAAATAGCATGAAGTCCTTATTAAACATGAGTGTACGTAAAAATGCAGCTCTTTGACGCATTCCTCCAGAAAGCTCGTGAGGGTATTTATTTTCAGTACCAGAAATTAAAAATTTATCAAAATAGTCGTCTAAATTAATTTGAGCCTGAAAATGACTACCATTTTGGATTAAAATTGGAAGCAATACATTCTCACGAATAGTTTTAAAAGGAAAAAGAGCATTTTTTTGTGGCATGTATCCAACAAAGCCGGGAAGCTTAGTAATTTCCTTTTTATCTATATAGACGTTTCCGGAGTCAGGAGAAATAAGCCCGGAAATGATGTTGAAGAGTGTAGACTTTCCACATCCGCTCTTCCCCAAAATACAAATGGTTTCACCCATACGTAAATCTAAGTTTACGCTGTCTAGTATTACCTTTTCTCCGTATGATTTGCAGATATTTCTTAATTTTAATTCAGTCATATAGTCTCCTTAAAAAGCGTGAATGAATTCATTAGTAAAAGAGGATGACGGTATTTCTCGACTTATAATATTTTTTTCAAATAGTAATTGGTAAAACCTATTCCACCTTACAGGGTCGATAAAACCCCAATGACAGGATTCAGCCTTGTATTGCTTTGACATAAACTCCTGACTTTTAATTATAAGTTTTTCATTTAACTCCGGTACAGCACTAATTAAAATCTTTGCAGAAACAAGGGGATTTTCAGTGGCATAATTGTATCCCTTAGATAAAGCACGAATGAATGCTCCCACAGTGTCTCTATTGTTTTCAATGTATTCAGTATTCGAAATAATGACTGGTGTATAATAGTCAAAACATGGATCTATGTCACAAAGAAAGAAAAAGTTTGAATCAATAGAAGAAAGCTTAGTTGCAATTCCCTCTATACCGTAAAATATTAAACAAGCGTCAATGCCATTTCTAAGAGCCATAGGAACATTTTCAATTTTGGCATGAATCAGATTTAAGTCACAAAATCTCTTACCTTCCTTTGCCATAGAATAGTCTAAAATAAAATGTTCTATGGGATTATCAAAAGTAGCATACTTTTTAAAGGAAAGGTCACCAGGACTTTTAATATCAACTTCCTTTCTTGATATAATACCAGCCGTATTGTGTTGATTTATAGCAGCAATGACCTTTATAGGAAGAGGATATTCGGCTGCAAAAGCCGGCGCTAAAAAATCTTGAGCATCTATGCCAAAGTCTACTTTTTTGCAAGCAACTAAATTTGCACAGTCTCCTTCAGGAGGCTGTACTATAGATACGTCTAAGCCCTCATCACTAAAAAATCCTAACTGTTTAGCTATATATATACCAGTGTGATTGGTATTTGGAGTCCAATCAAGTGCTATAGTGATTTTTCGCGAATTTTCGTTTTGAGTTCCTTTACTAAAACATATAATAACTGCCATACTTATAAAGACAAAAATGAAAGAAAGCAGACCAATTTTCTTTACCATAACTACTTCTCCTTAACGGGAAAAAACTTAAAGACAACTTTATTCTGGATAATAAAGACCACCCTTATCATAATTAAGCTTAAAATACAAACAAATAAAACTACGGCAAATAGTTTATCAAAAGCGTATGCACTTTTAACCTTCGTCATATATACACCAAGTCCAAAGTTGCCTCCCATCCACTCGGAGATTACGGCACTAATTATAGCATAGCTTACTGATATTTTAAGTCCGGAAAAAAAGTATGGAATAGAAAATGGTAGTCTAGCATGGATGAATATTTGATATTTATTTGCACCCATGCTTTTAAGTAAATTTATAAATTCAGAGTCAAGAGAATTAAATCCGTCAAGAAAAGAAATAGTAAGGGGAAAAAAACAACATAAAATTACAAGAAATATTTTAGGTAATATCCCGTAGCCTAAGAATATTACAAGTAATGGAGCAATTATTATAGATGGGATAGATTGACTTACTAAAAGTGAGGAATATAAAATCCTATATAAAGTTTTGGAGTGTTCCATTAGTATAGCAGTTATAAATGATATTATAATTGAAAATAGTATTCCCAATAAAGCTTCTGAAACTGTATATGATGCGTGTTTTACTAAGACGGGAAAATCTTTAAAAAAAGCCAATAAAACGTCTTTAGGTGAAGGAAACAAAAATTGAGGGAAGACTTTAAAAATGTAAACAGTTTGCCAGATCAGTATAATAAATATAGGTAATATAAGTGTGGCCAAATGTTTGCTAATAAATATTTTCATAAAAACTCCTTAAAGTAAAATTCGCTGACAAATGTAGCCAGCGAATAAATAAACGAATTTATTTTCCTACGCCGGCATTATCCGGATCAGGTCAAAGGTTGCAAAATTTTGCTCTCAGCCGATTTTATCAGCACCCTATTTTACTTTTATGTTACGATAAATTTTAATGTAAGTCAACAGTATTTTTATTCAGTGCATTAAATACAGCAACAGCGCAAGCGACTGTGGCACCAACCATAGGATTATTCCCCATTCCTATAAATCCCATCATTTCAACGTGTGCAGGGACAGAGGAAGAACCAGCAAACTGTGCATCACTATGCATACGTCCCATAGAATCAGTAAGGCCATATGATGCAGGGCCGGCAGCCATGTTGTCAGGATGCAATGTACGCCCCGTGCCTCCGCCTGAAGCAACGGAAAAATAATTTTTACCATTTTCTAATGCCCACTTTTTATATGTTCCAGCAACTAAATGTTGAAAACGTGTTGGATTAGTTGAGTTACCCGTAATAGATATGTCTACTTCTTCGTGCTTTAGTATAGCAACACCTTCAAGAACGTCGTTAGCACCAAAACATCTAACCATAGCTCGATTACTATTTGAAAATGGATGTTCTTCTAAAATTTTTAGTTCACCTGAATAAAAGTCGTAGTCAGTTTTTACATATGTAAAACCGTTTATTCTGGAGATAATATAAGCCGCGTCCTTTCCAAGACCATTTAGTATTACGCGCAATGGATTTTTTCTCACGCCGTTTGCAGCGTTGGCAATTCCTATTGCCCCCTCAGCAGCAGCAAAAGACTCATGCCCAGCAAGGAAAGCAAAACATTTAGTTTCTTCGTTAAGTAGCATAGCACCAAGGTTTCCATGCCCTATACCAACATGACGCTGTTGTGCAACAGAGCCCTCAATGCAAAAAGCCTCAAGTCCTATGCCAATGGCTTTAGCAGCTTCAGGAGCAGTTTTAATTTGTTTGACTATGGCAATGGCACAACCTAATGTATAAGCTATGCAAGCATCTTCAAATGCGATAGGTTGGACTCCTTTGACTATAGAACGAACGTTTATATTATAAGTTCTACAAATTTTTTGTGCTTGTTCAAGAGACTCTATGTTATACTCTTTTAAACAGCGTTTTATTTTCTCAATTCTTCTTTCTTTTCCTTCAAATAATATATCATTGGACATATAAAAACCTCCAAAGTTTATTCATTTCGTGGATCAATATATTTTTTAGCATTGTTATATTGGCCGTATGTTCCAATATTGGATTGATAAGCTTCAGCTGGATTAATGCCTTTTTTTATATCATCAAGCATCTTTCCTGTTTTTAAAAACTTATATCCAATGACCTCATTATTATCATCAAGAGCCAAAGACAATATATATCCTTCAGCCATTTCTAAGTATCTTACACCTTTTGCTAAGGTTCCATAAGTTGTACCAACTTGGGAACGTAAGCCTTTACCTAAGTCTTCAAGCCCTGCACCTATTGGTAGACCATCTTCTGAAAATGCAGTCTGGCTTCTTCCATAAGCTAATTGTTTAAAAATTTCACGCATTGCAACATTAATAGCGTCGCATACAAGATCAGTGTTTAGACATTCAAGTAAAGTTTTACCAGGAAGTATTTCAGCGGCCATAGCAGCAGAATGAGTCATACCAGAGCAACCAATAGTTTCAACTAAGGCCTCTTGAACAACGCCATTTTTAACATTTAATGTAAGTTTACAGGCACCTTGCTGTGGAGCACACCAGCCAACCCCATGAGATAAACCGGAAATGTCTTTTATATCATAAGCTTTAATCCATTTTCCTTCTTCCGGTATAGGGGAAGGTCCATGGTTTGGTCCCTTTCTTACAGCACACATTCTTTCAACTTCAGGAGAATAGTTCATATTAATTACCCCTTTTAAAATATATTAGATTTAATTTAAGTATAATGAGTTTTTTTTGTTTAATCAATAAAAGAATATTATTTTTTGACAAAACATATTATTAAATGTCTTGACTAAGTGGACTAAAAATAAGATAATTATTAAAAAGAAATCAAGCATTATAAGGAGGTAGACATGGATTTTATAGAATTACTTAAAGCTATAATCATTGGTATAGTACAAGGAATAACTGAATGGTTGCCGGTTAGTAGTACAGGACATATGATATTACTAAATGAATTTATTCACCTTGATGTATCAACTGAATTTTTAAAAATGTTTTTAGTGGTAATACAATTGGGTTCAATATTGGCTGTTATTTATCTTTATTTTAATAAATTAAATCCATTTGATAAAAATAAGACTAAACTACAGAGAATGGACACATTTAGTCTATGGTTTAAGGTAATAGTTGCATGTTTACCTGCAGCAGTAATAGGATTGATGTTTGATGACATAATACAAGATACTTTTTATAATTATTTAACTGTTGCGTTAATGCTTATTTTATATGGTGTTTTATTTATAATAGTAGAGAGAGTGAAAAAAAGTTCGAAGATTGATAAATTAAATAAACTAACATACACTAAAGCACTGTTAATAGGCTTATTTCAAGTTCTTGCATTGATACCAGGGACATCAAGGTCGGGAGCAACAATAATAGGAGCAATAATTTTAGGGGCATCTAGATATGTAGCGGCAGAATTTTCATTTTTTCTAGCAATACCTGTAATGTTTGGAGCTAGTGGATATAAGCTTTTAAAGTACTTTATTAACGAAGGGTTTAACTTTACTCCTAATGAGTTTACGATACTTGTAGTAGGAATGCTTGTAGCATTTTTTGTCTCAATTGTAGCAATTAAGTTCCTTATGAATTATATAAAAAGGCATGACTTTACAGCATTTGGATATTATAGAATAATATTAGGAATTTTGATAATATTATATTTCTATTTTGTAAATAATTAAAAAACAATAACCACATTTATTGTGGTTATTACTATTTTTTTATTTTAAGTATTGTAAAATTTGATGACATGTACGAAAATATCTTTCAAGGATTGATTTTATATAATTTATGTGGTATTATATGTACATATTGAGATACGCGCTAGTAGCTCAGCTGGATAGAGTGTTTGGCTACGAACCAAAAGGTCAGGGGTTCGAATCCCTTCTGGCGCGCCACGTACGTCGATAAATTTTTTAATTCCTTTTCTTTTTAATTAAATATTGGAGCAAGCACCTCTTTATTTTAAAGAGGTGCTTGTTCCATTTATATATTTTATTTAATTTATAAAATTGTTGTCATTTTGGTATAATATAGTATCCTCGATTATAGGATTTAAATCTGTATTTTTTATTATTATTTTTCTTATTAAGCGAGAATTAAGCAGGAGCATTATAGGATTTAACTGCTTTAATATAAATTCCACAGTATTATGGTCATTTGTCCCATAGGATAAGATAAGTATGATACTTTTAGGTTTCTCTATGGGATTTACCTTTAAAATAGTCTTAGAATTAAAATATATTTGCATACGATCAAAAATTGCTTTTAAAGGAGCCGGAAAACTAAGATTATATACAGGAGAAGCAACTACTATAAGTTCGGAATTTTTTATTAATGTATCTATATCTTTAAAATCATTGAATGTGCATTTATGTTCTTTAGAACATAGTTTACAGTCTATACAAGCGTGTATATTTAACTTATATGAATTTATAATACTAAAGTCATACTGATCTTTAAGTGATTCAATGAGTTTATTAAGAGCCGTTGCGGTGTATCCATTTTCATTTGGAGAACCAAATAACACTATAGCCTTTTTTTTATTATACATTTGTTTTAACCTCTTTAAAGATAAGTGGCGAATAGGAAAAGATTAAATATAATATAAAAATAGGAACACACATATTTATATTATTCCTTTCTCCCAACATGAATGGCAAAGAGCAATATACTTATCATTCCCGCCAATGTCTATTTGATTTCCAGTATATATTATTTTTCCATTGTTGTATCTTGCATTTATAATAGCCTTTTTTCCACATTTGCACATTGATTGTATTTCTCTTATTGAGTCAGATATTTCAAGAAGCCGTCGGCTACCCTCAAAGAGATTGCCCATATAATCAGTCTTTAATCCATAACACATAACCATAACTCCGCTGTCGGCAAGACGTCTTAGTTGGTTTACCTGCTCACAACTTAGAAACTGAGCTTCATCGACTATTATTACGTCTATCTTTCCAAGAGCTGCAAGAGTGTCTTTTACGTTTGCATCTTTATCGATGCAAATAGCCTCACAAGCAAGTCCAATTCTAGATTTAACTAAAGATTTACCATCTCTGTTATCAATACTAGGCTTAGCTAAAACTACGTGCCTGTTTTTTTCTTCGAAGCTAAACTTTTTCATAAGAGCGCATGCGGTCTTGCTAGACCCCATTACACCGTAATAAAAATACATTTTCATTTATACTTCACCTTAATATATTTTTTATATAATAACTATTTTAAGACATATATATAAATTTATCAAACAAAATATTTAGCATAAGGCTGTTAAATGAAAAGTGTAGCTTTTGAATAAGGTGCATTGATTTAAAATAGTGTGATTTTACATTTTATTTAAAGTTTCAAAGATGTTATTTTAGAGTTTTAAAAGTCAAAAATAAATTTATGATTCATATCTTGATATATTTTGATTAATTGTAATATAAAGGAAATTTTTAAACAAATATAGTTTTATTTCTAAAATTTAAAAATATTTTAGTGAAATTTATGAAAAAAATACTTGAAATCTCTTATTTAATAATTTATTATGTAAGTAATCTAAAGGATACAATGTATGTGTAAAAATATTTTTATTATCATATGCTAATTAATTTTAAAATTTTTATTGAAAAACTGAATTTTAGTGGATATAATCAATTGTATGCATGTTGGAATTTGATCTTTACTTGGGAGGTGTTTTATATGAAAGATATGATAGAAAGAATAATAGAGATGGATACAGCAGCGCGTGAACTTACACAAAGGGCGCAGAAGGATAAAATAAATTCAGAACAAGAAATAGAAAAGAAAAAAGAAGAAATAAGAAGTCAGTACCTTGAAAGAGCTCGCAAAAGAATAAGCATAAATGAAGTAACTGAAAAGAAATTAGCACAGGAAAAAATGAAAAAAATAAGGGATAATCAAAATGAAATTTCACATAACTTAAAAGAAAGATATGAAAAGATGTCAGATGAATGGGTTGATATGATTGTCAAACGGGTTTTAGAGGGGTGATTTTATGCTTTCTAAATCAGCTGCTAATGTAATTTTGGCAAAAGTTAGGGCTATGTATGGAAGAAGAATAAGTACTAAAAATTATGAGGACTTAGTATCTTACAATAGTGTTTCAGAGATAGCCGGTTATTTAAAGAACAGTACAGGGTATTCTTTAATATTGTCAAATATAAATGAAAGAGATATTCATAGAGGTAAGCTTGAAAGTTTAATAAGAACAAAATTATTTTTGGACCTTGAATCGTTAGGCCGGTATGAGATATCAACAGGAGATAGCTTTGCGCAGTATATAACAGTAAGGACAGAGATAGATGAGATAATACATAGTTTAATGTATATCTTATCGGGAAAGCCAAAAGATTATATATATTCGTTACCAATGTTTTTTGAGAGAAGGACTAAGATTAATCTTTTAAAACTGGCTGAAGCAAAAGATTATGATGACTTTTTAGAAGTTTTAAAAGGTTCACCATATTATAAATTATTAGTTCCATTTAATCCTAATGGGAATGAAATGGTAAATATGTCAGCAGTCGAGGAAACTTTATATAATTATTTATATAAGACCTTTTTTGAGGCGATTGATAAGTCTGCGAGTAAGAGAGTAAAGAATGAACTTGAAAATTTGGTGAAGATATATATAGACTATAATAATTTTGTAAGGATAGTAAGACTCAAAAGAAACAAAAACAAAGCAAATTTTGCAGTAATAAAGAATGGCTCACTAAAGGATAAATATATAAATGCAATGCTCTTAGCAAAGGATGAAGATGAAGTTTTTGAAATAATGAGGAAAACTAATCCTGGCAAGAAGATGGAAAAAGTTAATTATAATTATATAGATGAATTGCCTGTTAAGGTTTTGTATCAAGGCTGCCGTAAGAGGATAAGATATTCAGATTATCCTTCTGTTGTAATGATGTCATATATATTTTTGGTGCAGATTGAGATTAGTAATTTAGTCACAATAATTGAGGGCGTAAGATATGGAATGCCTAAGGATGATATTAAGAATTTGTTAATACTCAAAAATTAGTAATGAAAGGAAGTGACGTAAAATGGCAGTTTCAAAGGTTAAAGTTATAAGCATAATAGGAGTGCTAAAGGCTCTTGATGAGGTTGTGAAGATTTGCGGAAAGTCTGAGGTTTTCCACCCTGAAAGCGTACTTTCTTTTTATTCAAATGTAGAAAACTTTCTACCTATTCCGGGAATCAGTCCTTATAAGGAACCTTTAAAGAAACTGAAGAGTGTAATCTCAAAAACTAATATAAAACTTGAGATGGTTAAAGATAGAGACTTTGAAGTTAATAAAAAAGAAGTAAATGATTATGTTGATTACTTTTGCACAAAGCTTGAGGACTACTTGAATACGAAAGAGAAAATAATTGAAAAGATACACAATCAAAAGAATTCACTTAATGATATAAGCCATTTTATAGGTCTTGATTTAAACTTAAGTGAAATATTTGCATGTAGATATATAAAAGTAAGATTTGGGAAACTTCCAAAGGAAAGTTATCTAAAGCTTAGTGTATATAAAGATGATCCATATATGCTGTTTTTCCCGTGCACAAGTGATGAGGAATTTTGTTGGGGAGTGTATTTTGCTCCACTTGAAAATATTTCCGATATAGATATGAAATTTTCAAGCCTGTATTTTGAAAGACTTTGGATAAATGAAACAGATGGAACGCCAGAAAGTAAGTGGGACTATCTTAAAGAATCTATAGAACAGGAAGAAGTAAAGCTAGCAGAGATAGAGAAGAAAATAGAAAACTTTTGGAAGTCACAGAAAGACCAATGTATGAGATTCTATACAAAGCTTGAGGAAATGAATACATACTTTGGTATAAAGAAATATGCATCAAAGTATAATGACAGTTTTATATTAATGGGATGGATACCAGAAGAAAATGAGAAGGAATTAGTTGAGAAATTAAGTGAGGTGTATGGAATAGAGTATAGCGTAGAGAAGGCGGATAATGAGATTAAGCATTCTCCACCGGTAAAACTTAAAAATAATAAGTTTTCAAGACCTTTTGAGATGTTTGTAGACATGTACGGACTACCTAGCTATAACGAAATAGACCCTACAGTTTTGGTGTCGATAGTGTATACAGTTTTATTTGGGATAATGTTTGGAGATGTTGGTCAAGGTATAATCCTATCGATAGCTGGAGCAATAATGTATAAGCTTAAAGGAATGATGCTAGGGAAAATATTGATAAGATGTGGAATTTCATCAGCTTTATTTGGAGTGTTATTTGGCTCCGTGTTTGGATTTGAACATTTATTAGATCCTTTTTATAGGATGCTGTTTAATCTTGAAGAAAAGCCTATAAAGGTAATGGAACCTAATACGGTAATGTTAATAATGTTGGCGTCAATTGGTCTGGGAGTAATTATTATCACAGTTTCTATGATATTAAATATTTATTCCTCATTTAAGAGAAAAGACTATGAAAGTGCCATGTTTGGGCAAAATGGATTAGCAGGACTAATTTTTTATTCTTCAGTAGTAGCTATGGCAGTATGCGTATTATTAAATATAAATATAGTAAATAATTTTTATATAATAATACTTATAGTTTTACCATTGCTGATTATATTTTTTAAAGAGCCACTAGGAGCGATAGTTTCAAAAAAAACGCATGTGTGGCCGGAGAAATGGGGAGAGTTTATACTCCAAAACTTTTTTGAGGTAT
The DNA here is from genome assembly GCA_944385105.1 of uncultured Clostridia bacterium. GTDB lineage: Bacteria > Bacillota > Clostridia > Oscillospirales > Acutalibacteraceae > CAG-557. The sequence continues at coordinate 59,480 of CALWVR010000011.1, read as the reverse complement.
TTGAAATACTTTTAAGTTACCTTACAAATACGATGTCCTTTTTAAGGGTGGGTGCATATGATTTAGGTCATGCTGGAATGATGTTTGCTGTTTTTACCATGGCGGAAGTATTTGGAGAGGGGTCACCTTTTGTTTATGGGCTCGTTATATTAATTGGGAACATCTTTGTAATAGTACTTGAGGGTTTGCTTGTAAATATACAAGTTTTAAGGCTTAACTTTTATGAAATGTTCAGTAGATTTTTTGAAGGGCAGGGCAAAGCTTTTAGTCCGGTAATTTTAAGAGAAGATAGTAAAATTAATTAAAATTTAAAAATATTTGGAGGGAAAATATTATGAATTCAGTAATTATTTTAAGTGTATTATTTGTCCTGATGGGAGTATCAATTTGGGTAGCAATGAGAGCTGTAAAAAGAGGAGTAAAACCAGCTAGAGCAATTTTAATGCAAGCATGCACATTTGCCTTATTGTTCTTTTTGGGTGTTGGTTCAACAAGCTTTATAGCATCAGCTGCGAATGAACCTGTGGAAGCTACAGCAGTGGCTGAAACTGCTGATGAAGAACAAAGCGGGCAAGGTTTTGCAACTGGTATGAAAGCTTTAGGAATGGGTCTTGTTATGGGATTAGGATGTATAGGAAGTGGTTTAGCTGTTGCTGCTGCAGCCCCAGCTGCAATTGGAGCTATGTCTGAAGATCCTAAAACATTTGGAAAGTCTATAGTTTTCGTTGGACTTGCAGAAGGTGTATCTATATTTGCGCTAATTGCTATTATATTAATTCAAAATGTTTAGAATAGTTTTAAGGAAAAAGAAAGGTCAGATTATTTATGAGATTTCATCTTATTAGCGATAATATGGATACAATGATAGGTATGAGACTTTCTGGAATACCGGGAGTAGTTGTACATGAAGAGCAAGAGGTACGTGAAGCTTTATCTAATGCAGCAAAAGATGATGACATAGCAGTTATATTAATTACTGAGAATTTAGTAAAGCTGTGTAGGGAATATGTATATGACCTTAAACTTAAACAAAAAAAGCCACTTATAGTTGAAATTCCAGATAGGCATGGTAATGGAAGAGCGAAAGACTCTATAACCAAATACGTTAGAGATGCAATTGGAATTAAGATATAGAATTATACTTACGTGTACTTATAAAAGGCGGAGGTGTGAAAATGCGAGATACGGGAAGGACTAGTAACTTTTTAAAAGCGATTAATAAGTATGCAGCGGAGCAAAGAAGAGAACTTAAAAATCAGGCGGAAGAATTTAAAAAGAAAGAGTTGCAAAAGGCGGAGGCAGAAGTTTTAAGAGACGCTTATTACTTAATACAAAAAGAAATGGCACAAATGAGGAAGGGGATATCAAGCGAGGTATCCAAAGAAGAAACGCAGGGGAGGAAAGAACTTTTTGCACAGAGGAAGACTATAGTGGAAGAAGTCTTTAAAAAGTGTGAAAAAAGGCTTTTAGAGTTTACAAATACAAGTGAATACAAAGAGCTAATGAAAAACTATGCCTCTAAGATTTCAAAGGTATTGAAAAAACCTGGTACGGTGCTGTATGTACAAGAGAAGGACATGGAGATGGAAGAAGAATTAAAAGAGTCTTTTGGAAAGCTTTGCAAAGTATTAGTAAGCAAAGAAATAAAGATAGGCGGGCTAATAGCTGTTAATCGTAACATGAACATAATAATTGATGAGACGTTAGATTCAAAATTAACAGACCAAAGAGAATGGTTTGCAGAAAACTCAAAGCTAAATGTATTTTAAGTTTTGAGTGCTTGATAGGGATGTGTTTTATGAAAAATCAAAATGTTATATATGGGATAAATGGCCCAGTAGTTACAATTAAAGATACAAGTTCTTTTTCAATGCTCGAAATGGTATATGTAGGGAATGATAAGCTTGTTGGAGAGGTAATAGGAATAACAGAAGAGTTTACCACCATTCAGGTATATGAGGAGACGACAGGCTTAAAACCAAATGAACCCGTTGAGGGAACGGGCAGTCAAATGACTGTAACATTAGGTCCTGGAATAATAGACAACATATTCGATGGAATACAACGTCCATTAAGGTCGATAGAAGAGATTTCAGGAGCGTTTATATCAAGGGGGGCTAGTGTTTCACCACTTGATACTAATAAGACATGGGACGTAACTATTAAAGTAAAACTTGGCGAAAAACTTTCACCAGGGGATATTTATGCGCAATGTCCTGAAACTAGCATAATAACTCATAAATGTATGGTTCCGCCGAACGTAGGAGGAGAAGTTGTAGGGGTAAATAAGTCAGGCAAATATAAGATAAATGATACAATAGTAGTCGTAAAAGATGAAAACGGAGTAGAACATAATTTAACATTGTGTCAAAGATGGCCTATTAGAACACCAAGGCCAGTAAAAAGAAGACTTGCAACTACAATACCTTTAATAACAGGGCAAAGGGTAATAGATACATTATTCCCAATCTCAAAGGGAGGAGCAGCAGCGGTTCCGGGAGGTTTTGGGGCTGGTAAGACTATGACTCAGCACCAGCTTGCAAAATGGTGTGATGCAGACATAATAGTGTATGTTGGATGCGGAGAACGAGGGAATGAAATGAGCCAGGTGTTAAATGAGTTTTCAGAGCTAATAGATCCAAAGTCGGGAAAGCCTATGACTCAGAGGACAGTACTTATAGCAAACACTTCAAATATGCCTGTAGCTGCAAGGGAAGCATCTATTTATACGGGAATAACTTTGGCTGAGTATTACCGTGATATGGGATATCACGTAGCGATTATGGCAGACTCAACTTCACGTTGGGCAGAAGCTTTAAGAGAAATTTCAGGAAGACTTGAAGAGATGCCAGCAGAAGAAGGATTTCCAGCTTATTTGCCATCAAGATTATCGGAATTTTATGAAAGAGCGGGATTAGTTGAGAATATTAACAATACTGATGGATCAGTAACAATAATAGGAGCAGTTTCGCCTCAGGGTTCCGACTTTTCAGAACCAGTCACACAAAATACAAAACGGTTTACAAGATGCTTCTGGGCGCTTGATAAGTCTTTAGCTTATGAAAGACATTATCCTGCGATAAACTGGATGCAAAGTTATAGTGAGTACTTTACAGATTTAGATCCTTGGTTTACTAAAAACATAGGAGAAAACTTTGTAAGATATCGAAAGAAAATAAATGCTATACTCCATGAAGAAAACAAGCTTATGGAAATAGTAAAACTTATTGGTTCAGACGTTTTGCCGGACGATCAAAAACTGATAATAGAAATAGCAAGAGTGATAAGAGTGGGTTTCCTGCAACAAAATGCTTTCCATGCTGATGATACATTTGTTCCACTTGAAAAACAAGAGCTAATGATGAAAGTTATACTTCACCTTGAAAATAAAGCAAGACAATTAATATCAGCATCCATTCCTATATCAAGAATAATAGAACGGGGATTGTTTGATAAGCTTACAAAGATGAAGTATGATGTGCCAAACAATAACTTAGAAAAATTTAATGATTATATAAAAGAGATAGATGAAGCTTTTGAAGACATTATAAAGTCATAGTTATAACTGAGACAAGAGAAAAAGGCAGGGGACGGAGTGTGATAAGCTATGATAATTGACTACATTGGTGTAAAGGAGATAAAGGGTTCATTAATAGTAATTGATGGAGTTTTGGGAGTATCTTATGAGGAAGTAGTTGGAATACGTTTAGAAAATGGGACGGTACGACAAGGAAGAGTTGTACAAATAGAGGGAGATAGAATAGTCGTCCAGGTTTTTGAAGGGACAAAAGAGCTTTCACTTGAAAATACAAGGACCAGATTAAAAGGGCACCCTATGGAAATGAAGCTCTCACCAGAGGTTTTGGGAAGAGTTTTTGATGGTGCAGGAAGGCCAATAGATGACCTAGGAGAGATATTTCCGGAGAAGAAAATGAATATTAATGGTACTCCTATTAATCCGGTTGCAAGAGTTTATCCTAAGAATTATATAAATACAGGTATATCGACTATAGATACGCTGTCTACGCTAATTAGAGGCCAAAAGCTTCCAATCTTTTCAGGTTCAGGTATGAAACACAATGAATTGGCAGTTCAAATTGCAAGACAAGCGAAGATTTCCTCTGAAGAAGGGGAAAACTTTGCTATAGTTTTTGCTGCCATGGGAGTAAAAAACGATGTTGCAGAATATTTTAGGAGAAGTTTTGAAGAATCGGGAGTACTGCAAAGGGTTGTAATGTTTTTGAATTTATCAAACGACCCCGTTATAGAAAGGACTTTGACACCAAGGTGTGCACTAACTGTTGCTGAATACCTTGCATTTGAACTAGATATGCATATACTTGTTATAATGACGGATATGACATCATATGCAGAAGCATTGCGTGAATTTAGCTCGTCAAAAGGTGAAATCCCAGGTAGGAAAGGATATCCTGGATACCTTTATTCAGATTTAGCATCACTATATGAAAGAGCAGGAATGATAAAAGGTAAGAAGGGGTCGGTCACTCAAATACCAATATTAACCATGCCGAATGATGACATTACGCATCCAGTGCCGGACTTAACTGGATATATAACAGAAGGACAAATAGTGCTTGATAGGTCTTTAGCTGGAGAAGGGATATATCCGCCGGTATCAATTTTACCGTCTCTTTCAAGACTTATGAAGGATGGAATAGGTGAAAAGTATACAAGGGAAGATCATTCACCTCTTGCAAATCAGCTTTTTGCGTCTTATGCAAAGGTAATGGAGGCAAGGTCTTTAGCTTCAGTTATAGGAGAAGAAGAACTTTCTGAGGACGATAAAAAACTTTTGGAATTTGGAAAACAGTTTGAATCAAGGTTTGTAAATCAAAGTTTTAATGAAGATAGACCTATAACTAAGAGTTTGGAATTAGGGTGGGAACTTTTATCTTTGTTACCAAGAAAAGACCTTGATAGAATAGATGATAGTATCTTAGATAAGTATTATCGTTCTTTAGATACTGCTACAAAAGATGATGATTCTGATAATAAGTAATTTATATAAAAATTTAGGAGGTGAAGTCAATTGAGCACACCTGTGGTACCTACAAAAGGTAACCTTATAGCAGTAAAAAAGTCTTTAGAACTTGCAAAGGGCGGGTTTGATTTACTTGATAGGAAGAGAAATATATTAATAAGAGAATTAATGATGCTAATAAAGCATGCGGGGAGTATACAGGACAAGATAGACGATACTTATAGCAGTGCTTATGAGGCGTTAAAAAGGGCCAACATAACGCTTGGAATATGTAGTGAAATAGCAGGAACAGTGCCGATTGATGAAACCCTTAAACTTTCTTATAGGAGTGTAATGGGAGTGGAGATTCCCATAGTATCTTTAAGAGAAAAAGAAAGTACTACCTTTCCATTTGGACTATACACTTCTAATTCTATGCTAGATGAAGCTTATAGGCGTTTTATAAAGGTAAAACATTTGACAGCAGAGTTATCTGAAGTAGAGAATAGTATATATAGGCTTGCAGATGCAATAAGTAAAACGCAGAAAAGGGCGAATGCACTAAAGAATATAGTTATACCAAGATTTGAAAGAAATGTAAAATTTATAACTGATGCGCTTGAAGAAAAAGATAGGGAAGAATTTTCAAGATTAAAGGTAATAAAGAGAAGAAAAAAATAAAAAGTTGTTGATTTGCTAATATTTATATTCGTGAAACTTATTGGTTGCTTTTGTTAATACGATAATGTCTATGAGTTTCATGGAGATTGATTGTTATTATTTTGTATCAATTAATTATAAATATATGCAAATTAACAATTTTTTTGCGCTGTAGTAGAATTTATCTTTACGAATTTAGTGCAACATATTATAATATATAGGGGCAATTTTAGTTTTATATAGGTTTATTTTAAAAATAAATATTAAATTTTGTTCATATAAATAGTATTGGTTTATAGTGTTTTAAAAAGAGGTGATTAAAATAGGAAGGGTTTTTCTTATAGTTCTTGATAGTTTTGGAATAGGTGCTATGGACGATGCAAAAGCGTATGGAGATGAAGATTGTAATACTTTAATGTCTATATCAAAAAGTCAATACTTTATGACTCCTAACATGAGAAAACTAGGGCTTTTTAATATAGATGGAGTTTGTTGTGGAGAAAAGTATGCTAATCCAATAGGAACGTTTGGAAGAATGAAGGAGATTTCTAAAGGAAAGGATACTACTATAGGTCATTGGGAAATCGCTGGAATAGAATCAAAAAGGCCATTACCTACATATAAAGATGGGTTTCCGAGTAAAATTATTTCCGAGTTTGAGGAAAAAACAGGACGTAAGGTTATATGTAATAAGCCATATTCTGGTACAGAAGTGATTAAGGATTATGGACAAGAACACATAAAAACAGGTAGTCTTATAGTATATACTTCTGCAGATAGTGTTTTTCAAATAGCAGCCCATGAAGAAATTGTTCCAATAGAAGAGCTTTATAGATATTGCAAAATAGCAAGAGAAATATTAAAAGGTGAACATGGGGTAGGAAGAGTTATAGCAAGACCATTTGTTGGGAGCTATCCAGATTTTCAAAGAACTTCTAATAGACATGACTTTTCGCTTGTTCCCCCGGGTATTACATTTTTAGACCAACTTTCTGAAAATAATAAGGAAGTAATTGCGGTAGGCAAAATTAATGATATATTTGTTGGTAAGGGAATAACTAATTTTATAAAGACTAAGAATAATCAAGATGGGCTAGAGCGTACAATGGAGGTATTGGAGAGAGACTTTGAAGGTTTATGCTTTATAAATCTTGTAGACTTTGACATGGTATATGGACATCGAAATGATGTGGATGGATATGCAAAGGCTATATCTTATTTTGACGATAAAATACCTTTAATTATATCAAAGCTAAGAGAAGATGATATATTAATGATTACAGCAGACCATGGATGTGACCCTGGAGACATATCAACAGATCATACAAGGGAGTATACTCCAATTTTAATATATGGTGAAAAAGTGAAAAAGGGCAAGAACCTTGGAACTAGAGAGACATTTTCAGATATTGGAGCTACAGTAGTTGATTACTTTGGAATAGATATCAAAATAAAAGGGCAATCAATGCTAAAAGAGGTGTTAATATAGATGTCTGCTTATGATACGTCTATATTTAAACAACCTTTACCTGACATTATAAAGAAGATAATTTTAGCATGCTTAGCTGCTATAATGATAGGAATAGGAATAGGGTTAAACACAGGTGCAAACTTTGGAAATGATCCGATATCAGTTTTTTTTGATGGACTAAGTAAGCTGTTAGGGACTGATATAGGGACAGCTTCAAATATAGCCAACTATACATTATTTGTGGTAGTTTTAATTTTTGGAAGACGTTACATAAACATAGGTACATTTATATATACATTGCCACTTGGAAATTTCATAAACATGGGTGTATCTATATATGAATTTCTAAAAATAGATAATAATGTGGTATTAAGAATATTATGTGTTGTATTAGCATGCATACTTTTATTTTTTGGAATAGGGATATTTATTGCGATAGATATAGGTGTTGACCCATGGACGGGGTGCGCACTTATTTTAAAAGATAATACCAATAAGCAATATAAAGTATTTAGGGTAGGAATAGACATGTCAGCTTTGATAGTGGGATTCTTACTTGGAGGAAAAGTAGGAGTCACAACAATAGCTACAGCTATTTTAGGAGGGCCTATAATACAATTTATGTCGGAGTTTATAAATAATTATATTTTTAGGCTATTTAAGATTAAAATTAAAATAGATAAATAAGTTTAAGGAGATATTTTTATGGCTAAAGTTCCAACACCGCATATAAGTGCAAAAGAGGGAGAAATAGCAAAAACGGTTATCATGCCAGGGGACCCTTTAAGGGCTAGATTTATAGCAGAAAATTTTTTGGAAAATGCAAAAATTTTTAATACAGTTAGAAATATGAATGGGTATACAGGATACTACAAGGGTACGAAAGTATCAGTTATGGGATCAGGCATGGGTATGGCCTCTATGGGAATATATTCATATGAACTTTTCAACTTTTATGACGTTGATAACATTATAAGAATAGGTACAGCAGGAAGCATATTACGAGACATAAAGTTAAGAGATATAGTTATAGGAATGGGTGTATGTACAGATTCAAATTATGCAATGCAGTTTGATTTACCTGGTACATATGCACCAATACCTAGTTATGATTTACTAAGTCAAACAGTTAAAGCAGCCAAAGATATAGGCATGAAGGTGAAGGTAGGAAATATATTGTCGTCTGACGTTTTTTATGTAGACGCGGAAAAAAAGTTAAAACCTTGGTCAAAATTTGGTGTTATGGCGGTAGAGATGGAGTCAGTTGCTCTTTACTTAAATGCAGCAAGGGCTGGTAAGAATGCACTATGTATATTAACTATATCTGATAGAATTTTTGAAAAAGAAATGATATCGTCAATGGAGAGGCAAGAGGGAGTAAAGGATATGGTTCTTTTAGCATTATCTACAGTAGAATCTATAAGTAAGTAATAAGGATTAAAAAGTTGTTATTTTGTTTGGAGGAATATTTTTGAAAAGAATTATATCTTTTTTTATTATATCACTGATGATATTTATGCTACCCGGTTGCTCATGGGACGATCCTCAGACAATAGAGAATGATGGAGTATTTAGAGTTTCTATGGTCCCAGACTTAGGAGGTGTAAATGACCAATCATTTAATCAGTCTGCTTGGGAGGGGCTGCAAAAGTTTAGCAATAAAACCGGAGCACAGGTTAGTTATATGGAACCAAAACAGTCTTCAGACTTTTTACTGAATCTAGATAAACTTTCTGATGGAAACAGTGATTTAATTTTAGGGATAGGATATGTTATGTCTGACCCAATAGAACAGGTTTCAAAGTTAAATCTTGATAAAAATTACGTTATAGTTGATTATGCGTTTGAAGAAGGAGAGTTTAATAATGTTACGGGAGTAGTTTTCCGCTCGCAGGAATCAGCATTTATGGTTGGGTATATAGCTGGAAGGACTACTAAAACGCATAAAGTGGGATTTATAGGAGGAATGAAAAATCCGGTTATAGATCAGTTTGAGTCAGGGTACAAAGCTGGACTTTTGTGGGCGGCAAAAGAACTTGGAAAGAATATAGATGTTGTAGTTCAATATGCGGATAGTTTTTCAGATGAAGCTAAAGGTAAGGCAATAGCTTATAAGATGTACAGTAGTGATAAATGTGATGTAATATTTCATGCAGCTGGAGGAGTAGGCTATGGGGTAATAGAGGCTGCGAAAGACACAAATAGGTATGTTATAGGGGTAGACAGAGATCAATCCTATATAGCGCCGGATAATGTTTTAACTTCTGCAATAAAGAACGTAGGAGCAGCAGTGGAAATAGTGTCTAAGAAGAAGATGGATGGAGAAGAAATCGGGGGAATGAATTTCGAGTTTGGAATAAAAGAAGACTGTGTGGGGATTCCGGAGACAAACAAGATTTTAGATCCGATTGTCTATCAAGATACAATGAAAATAGCCGAACTTATAAAGGATGGAACTATAAAAGTCCCTTATAATTTAGAAACTTATAAGGAGTTTGAGAAAAGGATGACAGATAATTAGTCTCTGAATTAAAAGTAAGATTATTTTATTAAGAATAAAAAGTAAACTTAAAAGGAGGGACTAATGAAAGTGAAAATTAGTTCTGATTATGCAGTTCAAATGCGTGCAATTACCAAGAACTTTGGAGAATTCTGTGCATTGAATGAAGTTAGTATAGATGTAAAAAAAGGGACAATTCATGCATTGCTTGGAGAAAATGGAGCAGGAAAAACTACACTTATGAATATTCTTTATGGGCTATATCAGGCAGATTCAGGTGAGATATACTTAAATGGAAAAAAGGTAGAAATTAAGAATCCCAATGTAGCAATAGAGAACAAAATTGGAATGGTACATCAACATTTTATGTTAGTGAATAACTTTACAGTAGCTCAAAACATTATTTTAGGCCGAGAGGTAACGAAAGACTTTGGTGTTTTAGACATGAAGAAGGCGCGGACTGAAATAGATGAAATAATAAAAAAATACGGTTTAAAAGTTGACCAAAAAGCAAAGATAGAGAATATATCAGTAGGAATGCAACAAAGGGTAGAAATATTAAAGGCACTTTACAGGGGAGCCGATCTTCTAATATTCGATGAACCAACGGCAGTACTAACCCCGCAAGAGATAGAAGACCTTATTAATATAATGCACAAGCTAATAGAAGACGGTAAGACAATAATCATTATTACGCACAAGCTAAAAGAGATAAAGGCATCATCAGAGGTTTGCAGTATAATAAGAAGGGGAAAATATGTTGATACTGTAAATGTTAGTGAAGTAGATGAATCTGAGTTAGCAGATAAAATGGTAGGTAGAAGTGTAAATCTAGTGGTTGATAAAACGCCGGCGAAACCGGGCGAAGTGGTATTTGAAATAGATAATATTACTGTTCAAAATGAGATACATGCCAATATAGACTCTATAAAGAATCTTTCTTTAAAAGTAAGGAAAGGTGAGATAGTAGGTATAGCAGGTGTTGATGGAAATGGACAAAAAGAACTTATTGAAGCTATAACAAGTCTTGTAAAGGTAAAAGAAGGGACCATAAAAATCAACGGAAAAGAGATACAAAATACTAAACCTAAAAATGTAATAAAGAATAAAGTATCAACAATTCATGAAGATAGGCAAAAAAGGGGTCTAGTATTAGACTTTTCAGTAGCGCAAAATGCTATTCTTGAAAAGTATAATGAAGCACCATATTCAAGATTTGGAATTCTTAATTATGATGAAATCAATAAATTTGCGAAAAATATTATAAAAGAATATGACGTAAGACCAGAGAAATGCCATAGGAAAAAAATAAGGGCGTTATCAGGAGGGAATCAACAAAAGATAATAATTGGGAGAGAAATAAAAAACGAACCCGAATTACTAATAGCGGTGCAACCGACAAGGGGGCTTGATGTAGGGGCAATAGAATATGTTCACAGAACTTTAGTGGAACAGAGGGATAAAGGCAAAGCGGTTTTATTAGTGTCGCTGGAACTTGATGAAATTATGAGTTTATCAGATAGAATAGCTGTTATATATAATGGAACTATAGTTGGAGAGTATGATAGGAAAGAAGTAAATGAGAATACTATAGGATTATTAATGGCAGGAGGTAGTAAAAAAAATGCAGACAACAGTAAAAATTCTTAAAAGGCCGTTTACCTCCACGGTAATAGCTATTTTATGTGGTCTTTTAGTTGCCGGAATTATTCTTTCGATATCAGGCTATGATCCATTTGCGGCTTTTAGTGCATTGATAAAAGGAATTTTTTCAAGACCCAAATATATTTTTAAAGTTATAGAAAAAAGCACGCCAATAATTCTAACAGGTATAAGTGTAGCGTTTGCTTTTAAAACAGGCCTATTTAATATAGGAGCTGAAGGACAATACATAATGGGTTCGATAGCTGCAACAGTAGTTGGGATAAAACTTAACTTACCTCCGGTAATTCAAGTGCCGGTAGTTATACTTTCAGGCATATTAGCAGGAGCAATATTTGGAGCAATAGTTGGTTTTCTAAAGGCAAAATTTGGGATACATGAAGTAATAACAAGTATAATGTTTAACTGGATAGCATTTTACTTTTGTAACTTTATTGTTACTAGCAGCGAATTTCACAAACCAAGTTCAGCAAGAACGGTATCGATAAATGAATCAGGATTTACCATGCTTCTATATAAGTGGAAAAATACTAAAGAGGGAATAAACTGTTTAAAGCAAAATAAATGGCTTTCTGATATAGTTCTTAAAACAGACCTTAATTACGGGATCATTATAGCAGTAATTATGGCAATAGTTATAAGTTTTCTACTACATAGGACAACATTAGGTTACACGGTAAGGGCTGTAGGACTAAATTCTCATGCAGCTGAGTTTGCGGGGATAGGAGTAAAAAGGAACATTGTAGCTGCAATGACTATATCTGGAGCAATATGTGGATTAGCCGCGGCATTGACAATAACAGGGACATCGCCGCATGCAATATATCAGCTTACAATGTTTGAAAATATAGGATTTAACGGATTGTTTGTTGCATTAATAGCTCGAACATCGCCTATAGGTTGTATTTTCTCTGGTTTATTTTATGGAGGTCTAAGTTATGGGGGGAACTCATTGCAGTTAGACTTAGGGATACCATCTGAGATAATAGGTACAACAATAGGTATAATATTGTTTTTTGTAGCGCTTACAGGAGTGGTTCCAATGCTAGCCGACAGACTGGCAAAGAGAGGTAATAAAAATGCTAAGTAGTATTCTTTCGTTGTTAAATACAACACTAATGTATTCGGCACCATTAATATTTGGTGCAATGGGCGGAGTAATATCGGAAAGAGCGGGAGTAGTAAATATTGGAATAGAAGGAATGATGACGTTTGGAGCATTCGTAGGAGCGTCTATTGGCTACTATACGGCAAATCCATGGCTAGGCTTTTTAGCCGGGGGACTTGCAGGAGCATTGATGGCTCTTTTACATGCGATAGCATCTATATCCTTTAAAGCAGATCAAACTATATCAGGAATGGCACTTAACTTTATAGGGCCAGGATTGTCGTTATTTTTATGTAGGATTTTCTTTTCAAATCAAACTATGACAGATAGAGTACCAAATAAATTACCTAAAGTTTTTAATGTGATCGATATAACAGTGTTTATAGCATTAGCAGTGACAATATTGTTATGGTTTATTTTATATAAAACAAAGTGGGGGCTTAGAATAAGATCAGTAGGCGAGCACCCTGCGGCAGCGGATACGTTGGGTATAAATGTATATAAGATTAGATATTTAAGTGTCATTTCTTCAGGCTTTTTAGCGGGTTTAGGTGGAGCATCTATGACCTTAGCAGTGGTGGCCCAATTTACGCCGACGTCGATAAGTGGTCAAGGATTCATAGCATTGGCAGCAGTTATATTCGGAAAATGGACGCCTCAAGGTGCATATGGAGCATGTCTACTATTTGCCATTGCTCAGGCATTAGCAGTGTCACTTGGTGGCGGAAAAATAGCAGTACCATCAGAAATAATAAATATGTTACCATATGTTTTAACGATCATAATTTTAATATTATTTGTAGGCAAATCTATGGCGCCAAAGGCAAGTGGAAAGCCATATGATAAAGGAACAAGATAGAACTTTAAGGAGCGGTTATGGACATAAAAGAGATATTATCTAAGGTTGATCATACTTTACTAAGTCAAGATGCAAGGGAAGAAGATATAAAAGTAATATGTGATGATGCTTTAAAGTATGGTACAGCATCGGTATGTATACCTCCAGCATATGTAAAGTTTGCTAGAGACTATCTTGGAACCAGAATGACTGTATGTACAGTTGTGGGGTTTCCTAACGGATATAATACAACAGAAAGTAAGGTTTTTGAGACCATAGATGCAATTAAGAATGGTGCAGATGAGATAGATATGGTTGTTAATCTTGGTTATATAAAAGATAAGAAATTTGACTTACAGCTTGAAGAGATAAAGAAGGTTAAAGCTGCATGTGGAAAGAAGATTTTAAAAGTTATCGTTGAGACATGTTTACTAACTGATGAAGAAAAAATAAAAATGTGTAAAATAGTAACAGAATCGGGAGCTGATTTTATAAAAACATCCACAGGTTTTTCGAAAGCAGGTGCAACATTTGAAGATGTTGCACTGTTCTCAGAACACATTGGTGGAACAGTCAAGATAAAAGCAGCTGGAGGGATAACATCGATAGAAGATGCAGAAAGATTTATTTTACTTGGAGCTAGTAGACTAGGAACGAGTAGGATAGTCAAGATAGTAAAAAACGAAGCATCTTTTGGCTACTAAAGATTAAAAACCAGCTCGCTTTAAAACTAGCGGGCTGGTTTGCTTATATAGAATAAATTAAGGAGAGTTTTTTATGGATTTAAATAAGAAATTAAATTTGGTAAAGGAAGCATGTGAAGCTAGGAAGTTATCATATACACCGTATTCCCATTTTAATGTAGGAGCAGCATTGCTAGCAAAGAACGGAAAAATTTATAGGGGATGTAATATAGAATCAGCAGCATATACTCCAACAAGCTGTGCTGAACGGACGGCGTTTTTTAAGGCGGTTAGCGAAGGGGTTTTAGAGTTTGAAGCTATAGCTGTGGTTGGAGGAGAAGCAGATAAGGAGATAAGTGAACTATGTCCTCCGTGCGGAGTATGTAGACAGGTAATGATGGAATTTTGTGATAAAGATGAGTTTGAAATAATACTTGCAAGTAGTTTTGATGACATAAAAACATTTAAACTAAAGGAGCTTTTACCACTGGGTTTTGGTCCAGCTAATTTGGAATAGGGGGAAGAACATATGAGAATGTATGACATAATAGCCAAGAAAAGAGACGGAGGCAATCTTTCGAAGGAAGAGATAGAGTTTTTTACAAAAGCATATATAAATGAAGAAATACCGGACTATCAAGTTGCAGCTTTGCTTGTAGCTATTTATTTTAATGGTATGAGTGTAGAGGAGACAGTCAATCTTACAATGTGCATGGCAAAATCAGGGGATACTGTTGACTTATCTTCTATTGACGGGATAAAGGTTGATAAACATAGCACAGGAGGAGTAGGAGATAAAACAACATTAATAATATCACCAATAGTTGCAGCGCTGGGAGTAAAGGTTGCAAAAATGAGCGGAAGAGGTCTTGGCCATACAGGGGGGACTATAGATAAATTAGAGTCTATACCGGGTTTTAGAACAAGTATAGATAGGAATGAATTTTTTTCAATAGTGAAAGAGGCAGGACTTAGTATAATAAGTCAAACAGGAAATTTAGTGCCTTCAGATAAGAAGTTATATGCATTAAGGGATGTAACGGCGACAGTGGCAAGTATTCCACTTATAGCTTCAAGTATTATGAGTAAAAAGATAGCTGCTGGTTCTGACTGCATATTGCTTGACGTGAAAGTAGGCAGTGGAGCATTTATGAAAAACATAGATGAAGGAATCAAGCTTGCAAGTTTAATGGTCGACATAGGGGAAAGTGTAGGTAAGAGGACTATTGCACTAATAACAGATATGGATAGACCGTTAGGAAAGGCTATAGGGAATTCACTAGAGGTAATAGAAGCATGCAATACATTAAAGGGAGAGGGTCCTGAAGACTTAACAAATATGTGTATAGAACTTGCTGCTAATATGCTTTATCTAGCAAAATTTGGAAATCTAGAAGAATGTAGAATAGCAGCACATAGAGTACTCAATGATGGGAGTGCATTTGAGAAGTTTAAACAAATGGTAAAGCTTCAAGGAGGGGATGTGACTGTTATTGAGGATAATAAGAAATTTGATGTAGCTAAGGTAAGCCATGAAGTTTTATCTAAGGATGATGGAATTATAAATTCTATGAATACGGAAATATGCGGAATCGCTTCAATGATTTTAGGTGCAGGAAGAGAAACAAAGGAAAGTTCAATTGACTACAGTGCAGGAATAGTGCTAAATAAAAACGTTGGAGATAAGGTTAAGAAGGGAGAAAAGATCGCTACTTTTTATTCCTCTTCAATTGAAAAATGCTTGGAAGCTGAGAAGCTGCTTAATATGAATATACATATAGAAACTGAAGCACCAAAGCCTGTACCTGCAATTTTAGCAAGAGTAACGAGAGATGGAGTAGAAAAATTTTAACATTATAATTAGATAAAAAAACTAAAGGAAGTGAGTTTTTGCAAAGAAAGACTTTATTTGAAATAAAGGGGTCGGTTGACAGAATTATCTTTCGGAATGAGCAAAATGGTTATAGTGTTATAGAACTTGAAGTAGAAGATGGAACAGTAACAGCAGTTGGAATAATGCCGTGTGTAAGTGTTGGGGAAGACCTTAAACTAATTGGTGAATTTAAAAGTCATCCTACATTCGGAGAACAATTTAGTGTTGAAGCTTGTGAGAGGTCTATGCCCACCACAACGGCAGCTATTTTAAAGTATTTATCTTCAGGAGTAATAAAAGGCATAGGGGTATCTACTGCAAGTAAACTTGTGGAAATGTTTAAGGATAAGACGCTAGAGGTAATTGAAAAAGAACCCGAAAGGCTAACCTGCATCAAGGGAATAACCTCTAGTAAAGCAAAGAAGATTTCAGAGGAGTTTAATAAAATATTTGGTATACGAGAGCTTATGGTGTATCTTGGAAATTATGGGATTACACCGGAAGAAGCTATAAAGATATTTAAAATGTATGAAAATGAAGCAATTGAGAAAATAAATGAAAATCCATATTGTATATGCGAAGAACCTTTTAATATAAACTTTGATAAGGCAGATAAGATAGCTGCGAGTATTAGTATTTCTCAAAATAACTTATGTCGTATAAGAGCAGGGATAATATATGTGCTTGTCTATAATATGAACAACGGGCATACTTGTTTGCCAAAAGATAAATTATTAGAGGCATCGGCAAATTACTTATCAGTACCATTAGAGGATGTAGAAAAAGCGCTAAAAAGCTTAGTGGAAGATAGAACGGTTGCTTTAGAAGTTATTTCAGGTAGAGACTTTATATTTAGTAATAAGGTACACCAAGCAGAGGTATATTCGGCAAGTCGACTTTTAATGATGCTGCGTTTTCCAGCGCAGAAAATAACAGGAGCTAAGGAATACATTAAAACAATTGAGCAGACAGAAGGAATAGAATATGCCAAATTGCAAAAGGAAGCTATAAAGAAAGCGCTTGAAGAGGGGCTGCTAATTTTAACAGGGGGTCCTGGAACAGGAAAGACTACAACACTTAATGCGATAATAAATATACTTGAAAGAAACGGTGAAAAGGTATATTTAGCGGCGCCAACGGGAAGAGCGGCGCAAAGGATGTCTTTAATAACGGGTAAGGAAGCAAAAACTATACATAGAATGCTGGAGGTTGAATGGGATAAAGAAGATAGGCCTTATTTTAAGAGGAATGAGAGGAACCTACTTGACTGTGACTCTCTTATTTTAGATGAATTTTCAATGGTTGATTCTCTGCTATTTGATAGCATTTTAAGGGCATTGCCTCTTGGATGTAGGCTTATAATAGTAGGAGATAGGGATCAGCTACCATCTGTAGGAGCGGGAAATGTACTTGCAGATTTAATAATGAGTGAAACATTGCCGGTAGTAGAATTAAAAGAGATATTTAGACAGTCTATGCAAAGCTTAATAGTGACCAATGCACATAAGATTGTTAATGGTGAAATGCCGGATTTAGATAGGAAAGACAATGATTTTTTCTTTATAGAAGTAAATCAACCGCAAATAATAAGTGATACAATAAGAGACTTATGCAATAGAAGATTACCGGAAGCTTATGGGTATTCGCCGTTGTTTGATGTACAAGTAATATGTCCTGGGAAAAAAGGTCCGCTAGGAACTATTAATATAAATAAGGTTTTACAAGACGAGATAAATCCTAGATCCTATGAAAAGAAAGAGATAAATATTAATGGAGTGACGTTTCGAGAAGGCGACAAGGTAATGCAAATTAGAAATAATTATAATATAATGTATGCCAGAGAGGACGGAACAAGTGGCGAGGGGGTATTTAATGGAGACATAGGTATACTTGTAAATATAGACAAAGAAGAATCTACGATGTTGGTAAAGTTTGATAATAAATATGCAAAGTATGATATTGAGAATGCAAGCGATTTAGATTTAGCCTATGCTATAACGGTGCATAAAAGCCAAGGAAGTGAATTTGAAGCAGTTGTAATGCCAATGTACTATGGAGCGCCTCAACTTTACTATAGAAACTTACTGTATACAGGGGTTACCAGAGCAAGATCGAAAATGATTATGGTTGGAACAAAAATCACAGTAAAGAGAATGGTAGAGAATAATAAGAAAACACGTAGGTATTCAGGACTTTATTCATTTTTAATTAAGGGTAGTGGAAATAGTGAGTAAATTAGAAAGGTTGGAGGCAATATTTTTTCCTAATAAATGTCCATTTTGTGACGACATCATTAAATATGATGAAATCATGTGTAAAAACTGTGAGAGGAAAGTTGAAATATCTTTGCATAGAAGGCGTGAGGTTATTGACTGCGGTGGAAGACTTCAAATATTTTCGCCATTTTTATATAAAGATCCAATAAAGAGTGCAATTTATAAATTAAAGTTTAGAGAAAAGAGGAATTATGGAAGAAATTTAGGAGCTATAATGGCGATGACTTGCAGGAGAGGATTCTTTAAAGATAAAATTGACTATATTACAAGTGTGCCGTTGCATAAGAAAAGATTAAATGAAAGAGGATATAATCAATCGAAGTTATTAGCTAAAAGTGTTAGTAAAGAAATAAATGTTCCTTATGCTGAATTTCTTATAAAGGTAAAAAATAATAAAATACAACATGAAATACCTTTTGTAATGAGAAAGGAAAATGTTAGAGGAGCATATAAAGCAAAGAGAGTTGAGAACTTAAAGGATAAGACGATATTAATTTGTGATGACGTAGTTACAACTGGAAATACTATGGCAGAATGTGCTTTGACTTTGTTAGAAGCTGGTGCAGGAAAAGTCTTAGGTTTAAGTTTAGCAATAGTGCCGAATGGAAACGACGATTAGGCTGACGGAAAAAGTATACAAATTTTAATACTTAATGTAGTTAATATGGAGGACTTATTACGAAATATTAAATTATTCTTAAAAATAAAAAAAAATAAGCTTTTTATGTTATAATTATGATAAAATGCTAGGAGAGTGTGATAATGAAAAAAATATTATCTATAATTTTAGTTGTATCAATTACTTCTACCTGTTTTTGTACTTTTAATTGCAGCGCTATGCAAGGAGGAAAATCTGGAGAAGCATATGTTAATACTGTCCAGGAAGAGAAGAGAAAATGCGGAATATTCTATAAGATTTTTGTTGCAGCAGCAGGAATGACCGCTGGAGGTATAGCATTAAGTAAGTTTTCTCCTAACGGTGAGCTTGGAAGGCATTTAGGTGCAAAGGCTGCAAAGATGAACAAAATACTTAATGAGAAAAAAGAAGAAATAGAAAAGGACTCTGATTTTACAGAGATTAAGGAAAGCAAAGCTGTAAAGAAGGCACAAGAAATATCTGAATCTATTTCTAACTTCATAAAGGATAAAGTTACCTCAGGGTTTAAAAACAACATTGATGGATTTAAGCAAGCATATAATGATGAAGTAAAAGATCCTGATTTGAAGAATTAGGACTAATTTATATTAAATAATAATTGAAAAAAAGAAGAGTAAAACATGATGAGTTTTACTCTTTTTTATTTGCAAATTGATACGTTTTTATAATAATGTAAGAGTATTTGTTTGTAGTTAGCACCTTGACCAGCCATGTAATTAGCGCCATATTGACTCATGCCCACTCCATGCCCATATCCTCGTACAAGAAATTCTACTTGACTTTCAGATATGACAATATCAAATGTAGATGACCTTAAAGAGAAGACTTTTCTAATTTCTTGTCCGCTAATTGAAGTCTCACCTATAAGTATCTTTTTTACCATACCTCCTTTAGTTTTTTCTTCAATTTTTATAGTGTCAGGAGATACAACACCAAGTTTAGAAGACGGCCAAGTTGAGCTGCATATAGACTTAAATTCATCAATTGAAAATTGCTTTATAGACTGGTAACCTGGAGCTAATAAGTCACCAGGACTAGGTACAGAAACTAGATAGTTAAGTTCAGGTCCACCAAATACATCAGAAATATTTTCAGTGACTCCAGATGAAATAGAGTGATATAATGCTTCGATAAATTTATTGTTTTGCTGTAAACTTTCATAGAGTACAGAATCTACTAAAGATACGTATCGATTATAATACTGATCAAAGTTTTCTTTCCACTGTTCTCTAAGTTGTTCTTTAGTCATGTAGTATATTTTGTTCTTTGAGTCAATGGAGAAGTCCGCTCCCTTTAAGTTAGGATCACAAGATAGTTTTTGCTTCTCCTTTAGATTACTAAAGTATGTAAATGCAGCTACAGCTTGAGCCTTAATTGCTTCATCTTCAAAATAAGGAGGCATCTCACAGGCAACGCTACTATATATAAATTCATTAGCCGGCACCGTATGTATTTGGTTAGTACTCTTATCAAAAACAGTAAAAGGCTCAACATCTTTTCTATAATTTTTAGTAGAAGATGTTTTAATAAGACTCCCCATATTGTGTTGAATGTTATTTATTCTAAAATATGAAACTATAATGGGTAAGATTAAAATAAGAGTTAACAAAACTAAACTAAACAGAATCTTTTTTTTAATCATATTGAGTGCTCCTTGATATTAAAAATTATATTTTTAAACGGGGTATTTACAAATTAGAAATAAAGAAGTAAAATATATTTGTGAATTTAAAGAAAATTTTGGAGGTAATGTTAAATGAAGTTAAAGTATATCAGTGTCCCCTTTATTTTATCCCTTATTGCAATTATAGCTTTAAGAGTGTATCAGTTTTCGTCGATTGGGAATGCAAAAGTAAGACTTGAATGGACAAATTTAGAACTTATCTGTGTCATGATAACAGTAGCCTTTTTAGCTTTTGCAATTATAATATCGATTTTGTCAAGAAACATACCGAACTTTTTAAAAGTTGATAAACACACATTTACAGGAATAATAGGAGCTTTAGCCGGGGTATTAATATCTTGCAATGGAGTAGCTGATATTATAAGATTCATAACATCGTCAAAAAAAGATTTATTAGTTTTGTTTTTAGGTATTTTTGGAATAGCTGCAGGCATAATATTTATAGGATTATCTTTTTGTTCTATAAAAGGAGGCAACATATTTGAAACTAATAAGTTGTTATTACTTTTACCTACAGTTTGGGGATTACTAAGATTACTCCAAATGTTCTTTGTATATAACGCTATTGCAACTAATATAATTGATATGTCGGATGAATTTGCAGTTATATTTTTATTGTTATTTATGTTCTACCAATCAAAATTATTCGCGGGTATAATTAATAAGTTTGCATTTAGAGCGGTTTTTATGTTTGGCTTTACCGCGACTTTATTTATAATTATATATTCTAGCCTTGAACTATTAAGGTGCATTGACATGGGAGAATCACTTGGAATATATAAAATAATTGCACTAACAGCAGATCTAGCGTTAGGACTTTATATAGCTCTATTTCTATTTTCAATCAATGCTAACAGTAAGGCAAAAGGAATGATAGAATATGCAAAGGAGCTAGAAGATAAAAAGGAAGACAATGTAGCTAAAGCAGAAAAAGAAAACAAAGAGGAAAGTAGTATAGATATGAAACAGGTAGATCATCTTGTAAAGGAGATAGAACAAGAAAGTATAAGTAAAGTAGATCCTGAAGTTTAGTAATTTAATAAATATATTTAGGGGGCTTAAATTTATGGCGATAAAAATAGGTATTAACGGATTTGGGCGTATAGGTAGACTGGTATTTAGAGCTGCTATGAGTCAACCAGATAAATTTGAAATTGTCGCAATAAACGACCCATTTATTGACCTTAACTATATGGTGTATATGACTAAGTATGATACCGTTCATAGAAAATTTAATGGAAACATTTTTGCAAAGTCAGGTAAACTTATTGTTAATGGTAAACAGGTTAGTGTTTATGGATATAAAGATCCTTCTGAAATACCGTGGAAGAACGACGGAGTAGAATATGTAATTGAGTGTACGGGAGTATTTTGTACTAAAGAAAAAGCTTCAGCACATTTAAAAGCAGGCGCAAAAAAAGTGGTTATATCAGCGCCAGCTAAGGATAAGGACACTCCAACGTTTGTATGTGGAGTTAACCTTGATAAGTATAGAAAAGATATGGAAGTTGTATCTAATGCATCGTGTACTACAAACTGTCTGGCGCCTTTAGTGAAAGTAATAAATGACAACTTTGGTATAGTTGAAGGACTAATGACAACAGTTCATTCCATGACAGCAACGCAGAAGACAGTAGATGCCCCATCATCTAAGGACTGGAGAGGTGGAAGAGCAGCCTCATATAATATAATTCCATCGACAACAGGCGCAGCTATAGCTTGTGCTTTAGTAATACCAGAAATGGCTGGAAAACTTACAGGAATGGCCTTTAGAGTACCGACGATAGATGTTTCTGTAGTGGACCTTACATGTAGACTAGAGAAGGCTACTAGCTACGAAGAGATTTGCAAAGCTGTAAAAGAAGCATCTGAGGGGCCTATGAAAGGTGTACTGGGGTACACAGATGAGATGGTTGTTTCGTCAGACTTTTATACAGACGATAGAACATCAATCTTTGATGCGAAAGCAGGTATTATGTTGAATGAACACTTTGTTAAATTAGTAGCATGGTATGATAACGAATGGGGATATAGTAATAAGGTGCTGGATTTAGTTAATCATATGTATAAAGTAGATAACCGATAAAATTTAACTAAAAATAAAAAAGACTAAGTTATAAGGCTTAGTCTTTTTTGTTTAATGATATTAATTATTTAGCTCATTATTCATTTGATTATAGATGTTATAGTAGGACTGAGATAGATCAAGATACTTTTGGGCTACTTCTGGGTTTTTCTTTTTATTTTCTTGGTATTTTTTAAAGTTTATAGCTCCTAGCATACTGATGTAGTGATCTGCAGGTAAATTTTTTTCTGTTGCTTTATTAACTGCATCTTCTAGTAGAGTTTGTTCCTCTTTGCTAAGATACATTGTTCCACCGCTTATTGAATTTAAATCGTCTAAGTTAAGTTTTTTCTTATTGTCCATATTTTAAACCTCCTTTCATCGATTTATATATATTATATAATATATTTTTTTGTTTATCAACATTTTTATTTACAAAATAAAAAATTTAATATTCAAATAAGTGTGTTTTTTTTATTGTTATTCGACACAATAAATGTGGTATATTTTTTTTAACATAAATAAATTTAAGGAGAAAGACGGATATGAGTGTAGATGTTAAAATGAAAGAAGAGAGATGTGATGATACTTATAAAGGCGTAAACTATAGAATGTATAGTTACTTAGGAGCGCATAAGTTAAATGGAGGAATAGTCTTTAGGACGTATGCACCAAATGCTAAAAGTATATCCGTTGTGGGGGACTTTAATAATTGGGATAAAAATTTAAATAAAATGAGAAAAATAGGTGAGAATGGTATATGGGAATGTTTTATTGACTATGATATGGGGAACTTTACTTTATATAAGTTTAGTATAGAGACAAATACAGGCAAAATAATATTGAAAGCAGACCCGTATGCATATCACAGTGAAACAAGACCAAATACAGCGTCTAAAATATTTGATATAGATTGTTACACTTGGAATGATGAGAAATGGATAAAAGGCAAGGAAAATAAAAACCAATATGATTTACCAATGAATATATATGAAGTTCATGCATCGTCATTTAAAAAATATAAAGACGGAAATTTCTTTTCTTATGAAAAATTAGCAGAAGAGCTGGTACCATATGTAAAGGAAATGGGGTACACACATATAGAACTTATGCCTATGATGGAGTATCCATATGATGCATCTTGGGGATATCAAGTAACGGGATATTTTGCACCAACTTCTAGGTATGGAACACCAGAAGGCTTTATGAAATTTATTGATATATGTCATCAAAATTCAATAGGGGTTATTATGGACTGGGTGCCCGCCCACTTTCCAAAAGATGAACATGGCCTTGCTTTATTTGATGGTACCTGTTGTTATGAGTATAGTGATGCTAAAAAAGGTGAGCATAAGCAATGGGGTACTTTGGTCTTTGATTATGGAAAGAAAGAGGTAGTTGACTTTTTAATTTCAAGTGCTGTATTCTGGCTGGATAAATATCATATAGATGGTTTAAGGGTAGACGCTGTGGCATCTATGTTGTACCTTGATTATAACAGAAAAAATGGTGAATGGACTGCAAACAAAAACGGAGGAAAAGAAAACCTAGAGGCGGTAGAGTTTTTGAAAAAGCTTAATGAAATAGTATTTTTACTATTTCCTAAAGCTATAATAATAGCAGAAGAATCAACTTCATGGCCGCTTGTGTCAAGACCTACTGATTTAGGAGGTCTAGGATTTAACTATAAATGGAATATGGGCTGGATGAACGATATGCTAAACTATATGGCAACAGACCCGCTTTATAGGTCCTACAATCATAAGAACATAACTTTTTCTTTCTTTTATGCTTTCTCTGAAAACTTCATATTACCAATATCTCATGATGAAGTGGTTTATGGCAAAGGTTCACTCATAAATAAGATGCCTGGTGAATATAATCAAAAGTTTGATAGTGTTAGATTGTTTATGTCATATATGATGGCGCATCCCGGGAAGAAACTTCTGTTTATGGGCACAGAATTCGGGCAGTTTAAAGAGTGGGACTACCAAAATGAGCTTGATTGGATGCTTTTTGATTTTGAGTCACATAGAAAACTTAACCTATTCTTTAAAGAATTAAATCATTTCTATCTTGAAAATAAACCTTTATGGGAAAATGATTTTTCATGGGAAGGCTTTTCTTGGATATCTAATGATGACTATAAGCAGAGTATTATAAGCTTTAGAAGAATAGATAAGAAAGGAAAAGAATTAATAGTAGTATGTAATTTTCAACCGGTTCGTAGGGATAACTATTGTATAGGCGTACCGTTTGAAGGGACCTATAGTGAAGTATTTTCGTCTGATAAAGAGGAGTTTGGCGGTAGTGGTGTTTTTAATGGAGACGCCATAAAGACAAAAAAAGAGCCAATACATGGATATGATCAGTCTATTTCTATAGACTTAGCTCCACTTTCAGTTTCATATTATAAATGTGTAAAAAAACGAGCAAGAAGATGTAAAACGGGTTAGGATAAGCTTGAGTAGGGGGGAATAGTTGTTGTTTCCGAAACAAAGTGTTGTTGCTATGATATTAGCAGGAGGACAGGGGAGTAGGTTGGGAGTCTTGACGGATAAACTTGCAAAGCCCGCTGTACCTTATGGAGGAAAATATAGGATAATAGATTTTGCTTTATCAAACTGCGTAAATTCAGGTATAGAGGCAGTAGGAGTATTGACCCAATACCAACCTCTTGTATTAAATGAATATATAGGCAATGGGCAACCGTGGGATCTTGATACTATGAGTAGTGGACTTCAAATATTGCCTCCATACCAGCGAAGTAGAGGAGCTGACTGGTATAAAGGAACTGCAAATGCTATATATCAAAATATAGACTACATTTCTCGATATAATCCTGATTATGTAGTTGTGTTATCCGGAGACCATATATATAAAATGGATTACTCTAAAATGGTGGCTTATCATAAAGAAAAAAATGCATCTTGCACTGTAGCATCAATTGAGGTTCCACTTGAGGAGGCATCAAGGTTTGGAATATTAAATGTAAACGAAGACAATTCTATATATGAATTTGAAGAGAAACCTAAGAAACCTAAAAGCACAAAAGCTTCTATGGGAGTTTATGTATTTACATGGAGCAAGCTGCAGGTATACTTAAAGGAAGACGAAGAGGATGCAAAGTCTAGTAAGGACTTTGGAAAAAATGTTTTACCAAATATGCTAAATTCAGGAGAAAAGCTTTTTGCGTATGATTTCCATGGTTATTGGAAAGATGTGGGTACAATAGAGAGCTTATGGGAATCTAATATGGACCTTTTAAACCCTAACACTAAGTTTGACTTAAATGATGACAGCTTTAAGGTCTATTCAAGAAGTCCTGTTATGCCACCTCAATATATAGCAGATACTGCAAATGTTAAAAACTCTATAATATCAGATGGATGTAACATTTATGGAAATGTAGACTTTAGTGTGCTTTTTAATGGAGTATATATAGGAAAAGATGCAAGTATTCAAGAGTCTATTATAATGCCTGGTGTAAAGATAGAGCCTGGTGCTTCTGTTAAGTATGCGATAATTTCAGAGAATACTATTGTTAGAAAGGGTGCAAAAATTGGAGCAAAGCCTCATGAAGTTAGTAAGGGTGAAAAGTGGGGTATAACTGTTATAGGGGATAATATTGTTATTGGAGACGATGTTGAGATAAAAGCTAAGTCTATGATAAAAGATAGTATAATGCACAATGAGAAAAGTCGAAAGGAGGTAGCTATAGTTTGAGGGGAAATAATGTTTTGGGAATAATTTTTTCAAGCATAGGAGAGAACTTTATAAGGGAATTAACAGAACAAAGAACAATGGCGTCTGTTCCATTTGGGGGAAGATACAGGCTTATAGACTTTCCTCTCTCAAACATGGTAAACTCCGGGATAAATAAGGTTGCGGTTATTACGAAGAGTAATTATCAATCTTTGATGAACCATCTAGGTTCAGGAAAGTCATGGGACCTATCAAGAAAACGCGATGGACTTTTTATATTTCCCCCTTTTGGTAATAGTAATAAAGACTTTAAGAGTAGGATATCAATGCTGTCTGCTATAATAAATTTTATAAAGAACTCTAAGGAAGAGTATGTGCTTCTTTCAGACTGCAATACAATATGTAATATAGACTTTAGAAAAGTATTGGATGAACATGTTAAAAATAAAGCAGACATTACTTTAATATATAGAAAGGATGTAATATTAAAAAAAGTAGATACTTTAACACTTAATTTAAGAGCCAATAAACGTGTTGAAGAGATAAAAATACAACCAAAAGATGTAGGTACTTGTAATGTCTATATGAATATGTCAATAATAAATAAGGACTTACTGATTCACTTTATTTCTAAATGTATTAGTGAAAATAAATGTGACTATAATAGAGATGTTCTAATAGCAAATGTTTCTAATTTTAGATTTTTTGCTTATGAATTTAAAGGATTTAGTAGAGACATAATGTCTTTAGGCTCCTTTTTTGAAGCAAATATGCTATTGATGAACAACGAAATAAGAAATGAACTTTTTAGTAGGGATGTTCCTATATATACTAAAGTAAGAGATGATATGCCAACTAGATATGGAGAAAGTTCAAATGTAAAGAATTCACTCATAGGAAATGGTTGCGTAATTGATGGAAATGTTGAGAATAGTATAATTTTTAAGGGTGTTAAAATAGGAAAAGGAACTAAGGTCTCAAACTGTATTATAATGCAGGACACTTCAATAGGCACAGACTGCAAATTAAGTTATATTATTGCCGATAAGGACATTAAAATAAATAATGAAAGGATTTTGATGGGTTTTAGGTCGTACCCTGTATATATAAGTAAGGCAAGTGTAGTATAATTCCAATACTACATAAGAATATGGAGGAGAAAAGCTTTGGAAGTTTTATTTTGTACAAGTGAATCTATACCATTTGCTGCGTCAGGAGGACTTGCTGATGTTTCATCAGCTTTACCTAAATATCTTGTGGAAGAATCAGTTAAATGTAGAGTTGTTATGCCATTATATAGTAGTATACCTCAAAGTTTGAGGGACTCAATGGAGTATATAACAAACTTTTATGTGCAGTTATGTTGGAGAAGCCTTTATTGTGGAGTATTTAAGCTTGAATATAATAACGTTACCTATTACTTTCTAGACAACGAGTATTATTTTAAAAGAGAAGGTATTTATGGTCATTATGATGATGCAGAAAGATTTGCCTTTTTTTCTAAAGCCATCTTAGAAATGCTACCTCATATTAATTATAAGCCAAATGTAATTCATAGTAATGACTGGCAAACAGCCCTAGTGCCGGTTTACTATAGTTTAATATATGGTAAATATGATTGGTACCAAGGGATAAAGAATGTTTTTGCGATTCATAATATACAATACCAAGGCAAGTATGGAATTGATATAATAGAAGATATAGTAGGTGTACCGAGAGAAAAGTTTTCAGTGTTGGAATTTGATGACTGCACAAACTTTATGAAAGGCGCAATTGAGACTGCTGATAAGGTTGTGACAGTTAGTCCAACTTATGCTAAAGAAATATTAAATCCATGGTTTTCATATGGACTTGACCCAATATTAAATAAAAGAAGTTTTAAATTAGTAGGAATTTTAAATGGTATAGACTATGACGAATACAACCCACAAGAGGATACTTTATTATATAGAAATTACTCATGCGAAAGCATAGAACTAAAGGAACAAAATAAAATAGAGCTTAGAAATAGACTATACTTAAATAACGAGAACGATACTCCACTAATAGCGATGGTTACAAGATTTACAGAGCAGAAGGGTATGGACTTAGTCTTAGATATATTTGATAGACTTATGAATGAGGAAGATGTTCAATTTGTAATTTTAGGTTCAGGAAGAAAGGACTATGAAGAATTTTTTTATTCTATGCAAAATAAGTATAAGGGAAGAGTAAGTGCGTGCTACGGCTTTGTAAGAGAACTGTCCCACAAAATATATGCAGCTGCTGATATGTTTTTAATGCCGTCAAGGAGTGAACCATGCGGATTGTCTCAAATGATAGCATTAAGATATGGAGCTATACCTATTGTAAGGGAAACTGGAGGGCTATATGATTCTATAAAAGATAGTGAAGACCTTAAGGGAAATGGATTTACCTTTAAAACCTACAACTCAAATGATATGCTTAATGCTATAAAAAGAAGCATTTATGGATATAAAAACAAAGAGGGTTGGAGAATATTGACATTAAGGGCTATGAATTGTGATAATAGTTTTAAAAAGTCTGCAATAAAATATAAAAATTTATATTTAAGTTTAAACTAAAAAAATAATAATTTATTAATTATGCGCTTTTTTAAAATTTATAATGAAAGTTTTTTTTATTCGTGATATAATGAATGAGGAAAATTTACTTTATAGGAGAATGTAAAATGAAAAAGATTATATCATTTATTTTGTCTATTGTATTAGCGGTAACATCTGCTAGTTGTTTTGCTCAAGAAGCTCAAAACAATGATGGAAATGAACAAAAAGTAATGGAGACTTTAGAGGGCTGTAGAGAAGGAAAAGAAGAACGTGATGTGCTTGATAAGCTTTTTGATAAACTGAATGTTTCATCAAGAGTTTTAATTAAAGGATTGAATTATTCAATAATATTTATAGGTACAAGCGTATATTTAGTAGTAGGAAAAGCTGCAAAAGTTTTGGGGAAAACTCTGAGCTTATCTAAAGTATTATTAGGAAAGCTAGGAGCTTTGTGCCTATATGTTATTAAAGTACCTCTCGAATTTTATTCAAAGAATTTATCTAAAAATGTAATAAACGTGAAAAAATTAGAGGAAATGTATAATAGTTTACCAGAAGAAGCCCAAAAAGACATAAGAGAACTTATTGAGAAAAAAGATGCTGCTGACTCAGAGTCGTTGCAGTGCAGCTGTATAATAGATAATATATTGAAAGGAAAGAGCTTTTCAGATTCAGAATCATATTGCCTTAAAAATTAGTCCTGGAATAAAATGCTTTAATTCACATATAATTTAAAAGATATAGACGTCACAAAGAATAAGATTTGTGGCGTCCTTTTTATAGGAGGTTTTGTTATGTGTGGTATAGCAGGATGGATTGATTACAATAACAATATAAGTGGAAATGAGACTATTCTAGATAAAATGCAAAATAGTCTTGAAAGACGTGGCCCTGATGCAGGGGGAATGCACATAGAAAGTCATGCATGCCTTTTGCATAGGCGACTAATAGTAATAGACCCTGACAATGGCAAACAGCCAATGAGGATAGCTTATAATGATGAGGACTATACAATAGTTTATAATGGTGAAATTTATAATACCCAGGAAGTAAGAGAGGAACTATTATCAATAGGTTATAACTTTAAAGGATACTCAGATACAGAGGTGATACTAGTTTCATATATACATTGGGGAGAAAAATGTTTAGAAAAACTTAATGGAATATTTGCATTTTCTATTTGGGATACTAAGAGACAAACCCTTTTTATGGCAAGAGACCGAATGGGAGTAAAACCTTTGTTCTTTTATGGTTATAATAATGGATTAATATTTGGGTCAGAAATAAAGACCTTATTGTGCAATCCAATTGTAAAACCACAGGTGGACGAAGAGGGACTTATGGAAATTTTCTTTGTGGGTCCGGGAAGAAGTCCAGGGAATGGTGTTATTAAGGGTGTTAAAGAACTTAAGCCCGGTGAGTGTGCTTTCTTTTCTAAAGAAGGACTAAGGATAAAAAGATACTGGTCTTTAAAGGCAAAAGAGTTTGAGGATAACGTGAGCACTGCAATAGAAAAGACCCGTTTTATGCTTACTGATGCTATAGAACGGCAGCTTATATCAGACGTTCCACTTTGCTGTTTTTTGTCTGGAGGACTTGACTCGAGCATTATCTCAAAAATTGCCTCAGAATATTATAAAAAAAATAACATGGGAAAGTTATCAACATATTCAGTTGATTATGTTGATAATAAAAAATACTTTAAAAGTAATAAGTTCCAACCAAATTCAGATGATGATTACGTAAAGGTAATGTTAAATGATATACACTCAAATCATAATTATGTAATACTAGATAATGAAGAGCTAGCTGATGCGCTGGAAAATGCGACTATGGCGAGGGACTTACCAGGTATGGCTGATGTAGATTCTTCACTTATACTTTTTTGCAAGGAGATAAAAAAGGATTTTACAGTAGCGCTTTCAGGTGAATGTGCAGATGAAATTTTTGGTGGTTATCCATGGTACCATAATAAGGAAGCATTGCTTGAGGATTGCTTCCCATGGTCAAGAACACTTGATATCAGAAAGAAAATACTGAAACCAGGATTTTTGAATAATGCAGAGGAGTATGTTCATGACTTATATATGGGGACGGTAAGGGACACAGATAAACTTTCCGGTGAAAGCAAAACTAATTCTCGAATGAGGGAAATGTTTATGCTTAATATAAATTGGTTTATGCAGACGCTACTAGACAGAAAAGATAGAATGAGCATGTACAACGGACTTGAAGTTAGAGTCCCGTTTTGTGATTATAGAATAGTGGAATATGCATTTAATATGCCATGGGAGATAAAGGCTTATAAGGGAAGAGAGAAGGGAATATTAAGGGAAGCAATGAAAGGAATATTACCAGACTCAATAGTTTTCCGTAAAAAAAGCCCATATCCAAAAACACATAATCCTATATATATGGAGAAAGTTAGTAAAAAGGTAGACGAAATAATGAAAGACAGCTCAAATATCTTAAGTAAAATTTTAAATCATGATGAGGTTTACAACATAATGCAACATCCTGATGAAATTTCTTCCCCTTGGTATGGGCAGCTTATGAATGCAGCACAAATTATGGCTTATATAGTGCAAATTGACTACTGGTTTAAAAATTATAAAATTGATATAGTTTAACATGGAGGACTCTTTTTATAAAGAGTCCTTCAAAAATAGTTTTTGTTTAGAGTTATAATGTTGATGTAAGGAGATTTAGATGATATAATAAATGTTGAAACCTAAAATATGGTGGTGTTTGATTTGGATATTAGAGTATCTGATATACTGCAAATGAAAAAACCACACCCTTGCTCGGGTAGGGAATTTTTAGTTATGAGGGCTGGAATGGACTTTAAGTTAAAGTGCATTCATTGTGGTCATGAATTTATGGCAAAAAGATCAAAAATAGAAAAAAATATCAAAAATATAGTGAGAAAAGAACTTTAAAGGATGTGGTTATTTTGTTTGATAAATTAGAAGTTTTTAAAAAGAGATATGATGAGTTAAATGGACTTTTGTATGATCCTGAATTTGTTACTGATCAGGAGAAATATAGGTCTGTTATGAAGGAACTTAAAGGTTTGACACCTATAGTAGAAAAATATGAAGAGTATAAAAACGCAAAAAAAGCTGAAAACGAGGCAAAACAACTTCTAGCTGACGGAGGACTTGATAGAGATTTTCGAGAATTAGTTGAAACAGAACTTAATGATGCACGTGAGAAAATAGAGAAGTGCTCTAATGAACTTAAAATATTGCTTTTACCTAAAGATCCTAATGATGACAGAAATGTTATAGTTGAAATAAGAGGAGGCGCTGGAGGAGAAGAAGCAGCACTTTTTTCAGGAGTACTCTTTAGAATGTACAGCATGTATGCCGAAACAAAAGGTTGGAAAACAGAGATAATAAATGCCAGCGAAACAGAACTTGGCGGATATAAGGAAATAAGTTTTATAATTTCCGGGGAAGGAGCATATTCAAAGCTTAAATACGAAAGTGGAGTGCATAGAGTTCAACGTGTTCCTGAGACAGAAGCACAGGGGAGAATTCATACATCAACAGTAACGGTTGCAGTTTTGCCTGAAGCTGAAGACGTTGAGGTGGAAATAAATCCGTCGGATTTACAAATAGATACTTATAGAGCCAGTGGTGCTGGAGGGCAGCATATTAATAAAACTGAATCTGCTATTAGGATTACTCATTTACCTACAGGATTAGTAGTTGAGTGTCAAGACGAAAGAAGTCAATATAAAAATAAAGATAAAGCAATGAAAGTTTTAAAATCGAGATTGCTTGAGGCTAAGATGAAGGAACAGACTGACGCTATGGCGCAAGAAAGAAGAACGCAGGTAGGCACAGGAGATAGGTCAGAGAGGATAAGAACATATAATTATCCTCAAGGAAGAATGACTGACCATAGAATCGGTTTAACTTTATACAGACTTGAAGATATACTAAACGGAAATATAGATGAAGTTATAGATGCCTTAATCACAGCTGACAGAGCAGCAAAGCTTGAAAGTGCTATAGAAGGTTAAATGATGGATACAAAAATTTTAAAGAAAAATGAGATTAATGAGGCAGCAAAAATACTAAGAGCCGGGGGGCTAGTTGTAATTCCTACAGAGACTGTTTATGGTCTTGCGGCAGATGCCTTGAATAAAGAGGCCGTAAAAAAGATCTTTTATGCTAAAGGACGCCCCTCTGACAATCCGCTTATAGTTCATATCTCTGAAATAGATGAGATATATAGACTAGTTGATGATTTTACGGATGATGCTAAAAAATTAGTCAATGCACTCTGGCCAGGCCCACTAACAATCATACTGAAAAGATCTAACCTAATAATTGATGAAGTAAGTGGAGGGCTTGATACTGTAGCAATAAGGATGCCTTCTCACCCGATTGCAAGAGAAGTTATAAAAGCTACAGGAAGGCCCTTGGCAGCTCCTTCAGCAAATATTTCTGGAAAGCCTAGTCCAACAAAGTTTAGTCATGTAAAAAGGGATATGCTCTTTAAGGTCGATGCGATATTGGATGGAGGGGACTGCGCGGTTGGACTTGAATCTACGATTGTCTTGTTAGGAGAAGGTAACCCACGTATTTTAAGACCTGGAGCAATAACAGCAAGTCAAATAAAAGAAATTATAGGAAAAGAAGTTGAAATCGACCCAGCAGTAGTAAGCAGACTTTCTAATGAGAATATGGTGCCAATATCTCCAGGAATGAAATATAAACATTATGCTCCAAGGGCAAGAGTTGTCGTGGTGAAGGCAAAAAGAGATGAATATATAAAATATGTCAATTCCTGCAGGGAAAGAGGAGTAGTAGCTCTTTGCTATAGCGAAGACATAAAATCATTAACATGCAAAGCAATACCTTATGGAGACGAAGGGGACAGTAAAAGCCAGGCGAGAAATTTATTTGATGCTCTTAGAAAAATAGATATGGATAATGAAGCAAAGATAGTTTATGCAAGATGTCCGGAAGAAGATGGAGAAGGTTTAGCGGTTTATAATAGGTTAATAAGGGCAGCAGGATTTGAGGTGCTAGAGCTGGATGAGTAGTTTTATAATAGGTGTCACGGGTCCTATGGGAGCAGGGAAGACTACGCTTTGTGAAAGTTTTAGGGAACAAGGTATATTAATAATAGACGCGGACGGTATATCAAAGGAAGTATTTAATAATAGTCCAGAATATGTAGAGTTATTAACAAAAGAGTTTGGAAGTGAAATATTAACCGACGGAAGAGTAGACAGAAAAAGTCTTGCAGATATAGCATTTTTATCAAAGGAAAATGCGCAGAGGTTAAATAGAATAGCACATCCGTTTATAGTGAAAAGGATAAAGGAAAAATTGGAAGAAGCAAAGGCTCAAAAAATAAAAGTTATAGCAATAGATGCTCCGCTTTTATTTGAATCGAGCCTCGATAGGTATTGCAATGTTGTAGTGACTGTAATATCAGATTTAAAGGTTAGGAAGTTTAGAGCAATAAATAGAGGCAACATAAGGAAAGAGGATGTTATAAATCGCATTTCTATACAACCAACAGATGAGTTTTATGTGAAAAATTCTGATTATGTATTGTATAATAATAGGGACAAAGAAGCTTTGTGTGAACAAGCTAGGAGTTTAGTAGCCGAGGTAATGGAGAAATTTAATGAAGAATAAAGGAAAGACTATAATTTTGCTGCTATTTCTAGTTGTTGGAATAGGGACAATGATATACTATGGATATAACTTTTTCCTAAAGAAGGCATATCCAATTGAATATGATGAATATGTTAGTAAATACTCTGAAAAATACAATGTGGAGAAGGCACTTGTTTTTGCTGTAATAAAATCCGAGAGTAATTTTAGGGAAGAAGCGCAATCGAAAGCTGGTGCGATAGGACTTATGCAGATTATGCCTGAGACTTTTGAATGGTTAAAGAAACATCATAAGTTGTGGGACATTGAAAACAATAATCTAATAGATCCAGAGATTAATATTAAGTGCGGGGTATATCTTATATCATTGTTGCAAAAGAGATATGAGTCTGATGAGGTAGCAATCAGTGCATATAATGCAGGACTTGGTAATGTAGATAAATGGCTTATGAATAAAAACTATTCAATAGACGGTAAGACCCTAATAAAAATACCTTATAAAGATACGGCAGCATATGTTAAGAATGTACTAAAAAGTAGAGAGATATATAGAAAACTATATTTTAATAAATGAAAGGACTGATTTAGTATGTTAAAAGAGGGCAATAATAAAGTAGATGAAATGAAGGAGAAACTGTTTATAAATAGAAAGAATGGGGTTTTAAAACTTGATGAAAGGCAAATAGAGAAGGCTGATGAATTTTGTGAAGACTATAAAAAGTTCTTAAATAATGTAAAAACAGAAAGGGAGGCCGTATCTTACGTAATAGAGCTTGCAACTCAGGCTGGATTTGAGGAATTTGATATAAACAAGAAGTACAATCCAGGAGCTAAAATTTATTACGTAAATAGAGACAAGTCTATTATAACTGCTATTATAGGTAGAAAAGGAACAAAGGAAGGAATCAAAATAGCGGTTGCACATATAGATTCTCCGAGACTAGATCTAAAACCAAATCCATTATATGAGAAAAGTGAATTAGCCTTATTAAAGACGCACTATTATGGTGGAATAAAAAAATATCAATGGACTACAATACCGTTATCACTACATGGAGTAATAGTGAAGAAGGATGGGACTCTTATAAAAGTATGTATAGGAGAAGATGAAAGTGATCCAGTATTTTGCGTTACAGATTTGCTACCACATTTAGCAAAGGAGCAAATGGCCAAAACGATGCAAAAGGGAATAGAAGGTGAGAAACTAAATGTGTTGGTTGGAAGCCGACCATTTAAGTCAGACGAAGGATCAGAGCTTGTTAAGCTTAATATAATGAAGATATTAAATGAAAAATATGGAATAGTAGAATCAGATTTTATTTCTGCAGAATTAGAATTAGTACCGTCATTCCCGGCAAGAGACTTAGGCCTTGATAGAAGCATGATAGGCTCTTATGGTCATGATGATAGAGTATGTGCTTATCCTGCTTTAAAAGCAATGTTGGACTTTGAAGGTGTTCCGGAGAATACTATATTAACAATACTAGCAGACAAAGAGGAAACAGGAAGTGATGGAAATACTGGAATGAACTCCTCATTCTTTAGATATTTTATTGCCGATTTAGCAAATATGGATGGAGAGCACTATCGTCATGTATTAAGTAAGTCAAAATGCTTGTCTGCCGACGTAAATGCAGCGTTTGATCCGACATATTCTGAACAATATGAAGACAATAATAGTTGTTATATAAATCAGGGGGCAGTAATAACTAAGTATACAGGAAGTGGTGGAAAGTATAGTACATCTGATGCATGTGCTGAGTTTATGGCTTATATAAGGAATTACCTTGAGGAAGAGGGAATACTCTGGCAAACAGGAGAACTTGGAAAAGTAGACGCAGGAGGAGGAGGAACTATAGCAAGGTACATGGCGAATCTAAATGTTGATGTAGTGGACTTAGGGGTGCCTGTTTTATCTATGCATGCACCGTTTGAGATTGTCTCTAAGATAGATGTATATATGACATACAGAGCTGTAAAGTCATTTTTTAAGATAAAATAGTTTAGAGGATGCAGTATTTATGCTTTTAGTTATAGATATAGGAAATACAACTGTTACGCTAGGGGCGTATCAAGGAGATAGCTTAAAATTCGTATCAAGGTTTGCAACAGAACTGCAAATGACTTCAGACCAGTGTTTTATAAGACTTAGTGAAATATTCAAGGTGTATAATATAAATGCTAGTAATTTTATAGGGGCAATTATCAGTTCAGTAGTCCCTGCGGTTTTATTACCGATGAAAAGGGCAATAAAGAGGATTATAAATATTTGTCCTGTTATAGTGAGTAATAAATTAAATACAGGAATCAATTTTAATAAGGTGGAAAAAGACGTCTTAGGGAGTGACTTAATAGCAGGATGTACTGGAGCTGTAAGTTTATGCCCAACACCATGTATAGTAGTTGACTTAGGCACAGCTACGACTATATGTGTAGTAGACAAAGATAAAAATTTTTTAGGAGGAATGATAATTCCAGGGGTAAAGACGTCGCTTGATGCTTTAACGAATCGCACCTCACTGTTGCCGGATATAAGCTTAGAGAAGCCGAGTAAACTTATTTGTACAGACACAGTTGAAAGTATACGTTCAGGTGTTATTTATGGAACAGCAGCAATGATAGATGGTCTGTGCCGAAAAATAGAAGAAAAGCTAGGATATGAGTGTAATATAGTAGCTACAGGTGGTTGGTCGAGAGATGTAGTATCTTATTGTGAGGGGAATATAATTTTAATAGATGATCTTCTCCTTTATGGTTTAAAAGAGATATATAAATTAAATGATTAAGTTGTGATATACTTAGTAAGTAATAAAAAAGCAGATTGTAAAATCTGCTTTTTTTTTAAGAAAGTATTGACAAAGTTATAAAAATGATGTATTA
The DNA here is from genome assembly GCA_944385105.1 of uncultured Clostridia bacterium. Lineage (GTDB taxonomy): Bacteria > Bacillota > Clostridia > Oscillospirales > Acutalibacteraceae > CAG-557. The sequence continues at coordinate 22,227 of CALWVR010000011.1, read as the reverse complement.
TACATATAATAAATAAGTGAAAGGGGAATATTTTATGAAAAAAATAACAAAAATTATATCAGTAGCCTTGTTGGCTGGGGCTTTGTCAATGACTGCTGTTGGATGTGGCACAACAGGAGATCAGAGCAATGTTAGTAGTAGTTCACAATCATCGACACAGGATATTTTAAGTCAGGATCCTAAGGAGGTTTATAAAAAAGTCGGAGAAAAAATGCAATCAATTAATTCTTTTTCAACGCAAGGGGAAATGAATGCAGTGAGGGCAGGAGATTCACAGGTGGTGAAGTCAACTAGTTCTATGGAGGTTGAAGATCTCTATAGTGATAATCCTAAGGCTAAAACTGTAGGGAAAATAAACATTGGCGATAATGTTGTGGAAGCAACAATGTATTATTTAGATGGATATAAATATATAAGTACAAGTGTAAGTCAAAATAGCCCAGCTGTTAATCTTAAATCTCCTATGACTGAGGAGGACAAAAAAATATTTAAGCCTCAGGGTCTTTCAGACGCTGAATTAGATAATCTTAAGTTAGAAAAAGATTCAGAGGGTAGAATAGCTATAGTTTCAGGATTGACTCAAAATGTTAAGGATACTGTTAAGAGAGTGTTTAGCGATGCTGAAATGACAGAAGGCTATCAAAGAATAATAATAGATAGTGATTATAAAATTACAAGCTTTGAATTTAGTGCAAAAGGTGAATCAAATGGAGAGTTATCTGTAACTATGAAAAATACTTACTCTTATGAACCGGTTAAGATTGAATTTCCATCCTTTGAGGGATATGTAGAATCAAACTTCTAAATAATAGAATTAAAAAACATCAACTTTTAGTTGGTGTTTTTTATAATGTGATTTTTACTTAGCTTATTTAATATCATATTTGCACATACGTATACATTACCGCCGCCCATGGTTAAAACAAGGTCTTCGGGCTTAGCCGTTTTTTCAATGTAATCTGTGATTTCTTTGAATGTTTTTCGATAAACGCAATTTTTCATTTTGGCAGCTAAGTCTTCAAAATATATTATAGATATTTTTTCTCTTACTCCTTTACAAACTTCGCGTATAATAGTTTCAGATTTACCTATTCTATTATTGAAGAAGGTCTATTTGTTTAAAAGTTAGAGTCTGGGTAATCATAGTAGTTGTAGATGTTTTACTATGAGTTCTGAAAATGGCAATAGGATTTTTATACTTTAAACAAATAAGTCTTATTGTAAAATCTGCTTTTTTAAGAAAATGTTGACAAAGTTATAAGAATAATATATCATACATATAGTAAACAAATAAAAGGGGAATATTTTATGGAAAAATTAACAAAAATTATGTCAGTAGCCTTGTTGACATGGGTTTTGTCAATGACTGCTGTTGGATGTGACACAACAGGAGATCAGAGCAATGTTAGTAGTAGTTCACAATCATCAACACAGGATATTTTAAGTCAGGATCCTAAGGAGGTTTATAAAAGAGTCGAAGAGAAAATGAAATCAATTAGCTCTTATTCAAAGCAATCGGAAGTTAATGCAGAGATGCTAGAGCCACAAGGTGATACTTCAGATATGAGCGGTACTGATTACATGGAGCTTGAGGATGTCAATAGTGATAATCCTAGACTTAAGTCTATAACGAAAATAGACGACACTTCTGGTAATCCTATTGAAATCACAAAGTATATTTTAGATGGATATAAATATATGGATGTAATTTTAGGTACAAATGTATCAGCTAAAGTTAAATCTCCTGTGGATGAGGAAGACAAAAAAATGTTTGAGTTTCCGGATCTGTCAAGCGATGAATTAGATAATCTTAAGCTAGAAAAAGATTCAGAGGGTAGAATAGTTATAGTTTCAGGATTGACCCAAAGCGTTAATAATGCTTTTAAGAAAATGGCCGTTTTTGTTGGAGCGACAGAAGGATATGAGAGAATAACAATAGATAATGATTATAGAATTATAAGCTCTGAAGTTAGTGCAAAAGGTGGGTCGAATGTAGAAGTAACTATGAATATAAAATCTACTTACTCTTATGAACCGGTTAAGATTGAATTTCCATCCTTTGAGGAATATGTAGAAGCAAACACCGAAATGATAGGACTAAAAAACATCAACTTTTAGTTGATGTTTTTTATAATGTGATTTTTACTTAGCCTATCTAATATCATATTTGCACATACGTATACATTACCGCCGCCCATGGTTAAAACAAGGTCTCCGGGCTTAGCAGTTTTTTCAATGTAATCTGTGATTTCTTCGAATGTTTTTCTATAAACGCAATTTTTCATTTTGGCAGCTAGGTCTTCAGAGTATATATTATAGATATTTTTTTCTCTTACTGCTAAAATCTCAGACAGTACTACAGTATCAGCAATAGACAAAGACGAAGCAAACGAATCTAAAAATTCTGCAGTTCTCGAGTAAGTATGAGGCTGAAAAACAGCAAATACATGATTAAATCCCATACTCATAGCAGTTTCTAATGTAGTTTTAATTTCAGTAGGATGATGAGCAAAATCATCTACAATAGTTATATTATTTGGACTTCCCAAGACTTCAAATCTTCTATGGACTCCGTGAAATTCCATTAAGCTATCCTTAATTACATTTTTGTCAATTCCCATACAATGAGCAGTAGCCGCAGCGGCAAGAGAATTTAGCACATTGTGTTTACCAGGAACAGAAAGTTTTATATCTATAACTTTTTTACCATGGTGCATGAGCGTGTATGCATAAAAAGCACCGTTAGTTTTCTTTAAGTTTTCTATGTAGTAATCATTATTTTTTGACATTCCAAAAGTTAAAATACCAGCATTTATATTTTGAGAAGCGGCAATACAATTTTTATCGTCACCGTTTATTATAACTAAATTACTAGTTTGACTTGCAAACTTATGAAAAGACTTAATAATATTATCAAGATTCTTAAAATAGTCTAGATGGTCAGCCTCAATATTTAAGATTATAGAGATAGACGGATAAATTTTTAAAAAGGAGTCCACATATTCGCAAGCTTCGCATATAATAGTTTCAGATTTACCTATTCTACTATTGCCACCTATAAAGGGAAGTTTCCCGCCTATTATTGCAGAAGGATCTATTTGTGCAAAAGTTAGAATCTGGGTAATCATGGCAGTTGTAGATGTTTTACCATGAGTTCCGGAGATGGCAATAGGATTTTTATACTTTGAGCAAATAAGTCCTAGCATGGTAGAACGTTCTATAGTGGGGATATTAAGACTTCTAGCAGCAATCATTTCAGGATTATCGTCTTTTATAGCGGCAGAATAAACAACAATATCAGCATTATTTATATTGTCGGAATTGTGTTCTGTGAAAACTTTAACTCCGTCATTTATAAGCTTTTGTAATGTATCAGAAATATAGTTATCAGAGCCGGAAATATTGTATCCATGACTGCGCAATACTTCAGCGATAGGACACATTCCAGACCCACCAATACCTATAAAATGAATATTTTTAGAAGAATTAAGAATATCAAGTAATTTATTCAAAAAAAAACACTCCTTATTTATTTTAACACTATTATTATTATATTGCTTGTTCTTAGTAAAATAAACACATTTTTGACTTTTTTTGTTTGTTTGTATATTATGTATCAAGTTAAGTTTTTAATGCATATTATGAATGTAAATAATGGAGGGGAATTATATGGACAACAAGATTAGTTTTTGCATATTAGGAGGGGACAAACGTCAAGTAAGACTAGCACAAAGTATTTGTGATGATGGGTATAAAGTATATGCTGTTGGATTTGATGATATAGAATTTGAGCAAGGAATAGTAAAGGAAAATTTGGATGATGGAGTTAGTAAAGGTAAGTATGTAATTTTACCTGTAAACCCCGTAAAGGGAAATAAACTAAATGTAGTGTACTCGAATAGAGAAATATATATTGATGAAAAATTTTGCAATTTACTAGAAGGTAAAAAGGTGTTTACAGGCTTGTCCAATACATTAGTATCAGCTAATAAAGCATTTAAGAATATTGATTTGCTAGACTATTCTAAGAAAGAAGACTTTAAGATAAAAAATGCAGTTCCCACAGTAGAAGCCGCTTTAATGATAGCAATTAGGGAAAGTGAGAGAACTATAGAGGGCTCAAGGTGCCTTGTAACTGGATTTGGAAGATTAGGAAAAGCTATGAGTCGAATATTAGGAAACCTTGGAGCTAGTGTTAGTGTTAGCGCTCGGAAAGAGAGGGACTGGGCAAATATAAAGCTATGTGGATTTGATCCGGTTGTAACAGAGAGGATAATAGATGACCTTGATTACGATATAATATTTAATACTATTCCAAGTGTAATTTTTGAAGAGAAGGCTTTAAAAAGAATGCGCAAAGATACTATATTAATAGACCTTGCTTCTCTACCTGGCGGAGTGGATTTCAATAAGGCTAGAGAGCTCAATTTAAATGTGATACAAGCCTTGGCTTTACCTGGAAAATTTTCTCCGCAAAGAGCAGGGGAAATTATAAAGGAAACTATTTATAGCATGATAGAGGAGGAAGGATTATGAGTAAAGTAAAAGTAGGATTTGCAATGTGCGGTTCATTTTGCACGTTTTCTAGAGCTATTACGCAAATGGAACTTTTAGTTAAGTCTGGATATGAAGTTATACCTATCATGTCGGAAAATGCGTATAGTAAAGACACTCGTTTTGGAAAGGCAGAAGATATTAGAAGGAAAATAGAAAGTATATGTGGAAAACCAATAATAAATAAAATAGAAATGGCAGAACCTATAGGACCTAAGAAGATGACAGATATAATGGTAATAGCACCTTGTACTGGTAATACATTGAGTAAACTTGCAAATTCAGTTGTAGATACAACTGTCACAATGGCAGCTAAATCTCACCTAAGAGGTCAAAATCCCCTTCTAATAGCTCTTGCAACCAATGATGCGCTTGCAGGTTCAGCAAAGAATATGGGATTTATGTTAAATATGAAATATGTCTATTTTGTTCCTATGTCACAAGACGATCCATTAAAGAAGCCAAACTCGTTAGTTGCCCATTTTGAGCTTTTATTACCTTCTATGGAGGCAGCAATGATGGGAATGCAGATTCAACCTATTTTTAGATAATTGACTTAAATGTATTATAAGTAATAAATAAGGATAGCAATTAAGTTTGCTATCCTTTTATGGTATAAATGAAAAGAATAGGACTATTAATTTATATTTAGCTATGGTTTTAGTGAAAAATAAAATTGCCGAATTAATTGAATTGTGCATATAATAATTTTAATTGTTTTTATTTTAAAAGTTAAATTATTTAAATGTGAAATTTTGATAAGTTGTTGCTTTGTGTGGTATAATTTTATTGACTATATTTTACTAAAGGAATGATTATTTTGAAGATAATGGCCATAGGCGATGTAGTGGGTAGTGAGGGCTGTGAATTTTTGAGGTCGAATTTACCTAAGTTAAAGAAACAGTATGCGATAGACTTAGTTGTAGCTAACGGTGAAAATTCAGCTGAAGGAAATGGCATAACACCATTTTCAGCAAGGTATCTGTTTGATAGTGGTGTTGATGTTATAACAACGGGAAACCATGCGTTTAGAAGAAGAGAAGTATATAGCTTGTTTGATGAAGACGAAAATTTATTAAGACCTGCAAATCTTCCGGAAGGGACGACCCCAGGAGTAGGAATTTGTACATTAGATACTTTGAAGACAAAAGTAGTTATTATTAATTTAATGGGAACTATATTTATGGAAAGTATTGATTGTCCTTTTAAAAAGGCAGATGAAATATTAAGAAATACTGATAAAAATTCTATAATTATAGTTGACTTTCATGCAGAAGCAACTTCAGAGAAAAGAGCGCTAGGATTTTACCTTGACGGAAAAGTTTCAGCCTTTTTTGGAACACACACGCATGTTCCAACTGCCGATGAATATATTCTTCCAAATGGGACAGGATATATAACGGACGTAGGGATGACTGGAGTAATAGATTCGACGCTAGGAGTAAAGAAAGATATAATAATAAAGAAGTTAATTACAAAAATGCCAGCTAGATTTGAATATGCAAAGGGAAAAAGCAAGATGGACCTGATAATATTTGACATTGATGAGGGGACTAAGAAAACAACTTCGCTGGAAAGACTAACAATAAGGTAAATATTTAAATTATATACTATAAAACAAAAGTAGATAAATTTTGTTTAAATTAGCAGAAATATAGTTTTTAATGTTAAAATAGGGGAATATATTTCAGTTAATGAAACAAAAATGAAAAATTTTATAAAAAACAATTAAAAAACTATTGCAAAACATTTAATTTGCATATATTATATAAGTGCAGACGTTATATATTACTAAAAATGGAGGAACTAATATGGAAATTCTAAAGGTTTCGTCAAAATCAGCTCCAAATTCGGTTGCTGGTGCGATAGCAGGAGTTATTCGTGAGCAGGGATGCGTGGAGATTCAAGCTGTAGGGGCAAGTGCTGTAAATCAGGCTATGAAGGCAATTGCTATAGCAAGGGGTTATTTAGCTCCTACTGGTATAGACTTAGTCTGTATGCCTGCGTTTGTAAATGTCACTATAGATGGAGAAGATCGTACAGCTATGAAACTAGTGGTAGAGACTAAATAGGCAATTTAGTTATTACAAAAAACTAAGGACATGTCTTATAAGGCATGTCCTTAGTTGCTTTTTTAAAGAGAACTAATGCTTATACTTAGTATGCTTATTTTTCCCTTGAGTTTTTTGACTGTTTATTTGTTGCTTATTTGAAGCTTTTTGACTATTTAATTTTTTTCTGTTTTTTATAATTATTACAAAAACAGTAATAAGACCTATGGTCCCGATAGCTAGAAAGACTGTGCCATAAATTAACAATGAGTCTGAATCATTAAATATACCGGCGACCTTATTGCTTTGTATAAAACTAAAATCACCCTTGTTGTCATTGCTGTCTATGACTATTTTCCAATCACTAGGAGCTAAGTTACTTTCGTCCAAAGACTTAGATGATGAAGGACTAGATTCTGAGGAATTGGTGGAAAAAGAACAATTATAAGATGGAAGGAACAATACTAATAATAGGAATATAAAAGAAAAAAATTTTTTTAAAGAATATTTCATAAACAAACCTCCATGTTGAGAACCATTTCAATTATTTGTACATACTATAATAACATATTCAAATGCAAAAAAACAACTTCCTAAAATAAAAATAATTAATAATTGTCTTTTAGTAAGAAACAAACTGTGCTTATTCCTTGTTTGATAAATAATAAAGGAGGAAAGTTATGAGTAAAAAGATATATCTTTCGCCTAGTAATCAGAGCAATAACGCATATGCATTCGGCGATACTAATGAGATGGTTCAATGTAATAGAATAGCAGATTACGCAAAAGCGGCGCTTGAACGTTGTGGCTTTATAGTTAAGAAAGCTCCAATGGGGCAAGAGATAAGTGTAAGTGCTAAAGAGAGCAATAATTTTGGTGCCGACCTTCATATACCAATTCATACAAATGCAGGTGGAGGAAACGGTACGCTTGTTATGATTTATTCTAATGCATCGGAAAACCTTAAAGCTGGAACAGCTTTATATAATAGTGTAAATGCAGTTACTCCCGGGACTATAGAATATGGTGTTAGAGTAAATTCATCTCTTTTAGAACTAAATAGTACTACTGCTATAGCTACCTATGTAGAATGTGAATTTCACGATAGAGAGGACCTAGCTGAGTTTATAATAAACAATGTAGATGTGTTAGGAGAGGCTATTGCAGAAGGTGTTTGTGACTATTATGGAGTTTCATATGTTCAAGGTGATAGTTCAGAGGACCAAAATGACTCAGATCAAACTACAGGGGAAACTTTATATAAAGTTCAAGCAGGAGCATTTAAAATAAAAGAAAATGCTGAGAATTTGAAAAAAGAATTAAATGAAGCTGGATTTGACGCATTTATATCTGAAGGTGATTAAAGTATTAAAGAGGATGTAAAAATGACTTTTGTTGGTCTTATTATCATGGCAATACTAATAGAAGGCATTATAGCATATGTTAAAGAACTTTTTATCGAAAAAATCAAGTGACAACAATTTTGTATGGTATGATTAAAGATATAATATTAATGTATTTGCCATGATAGAATTTAAGGCCATTGTACTTATAGTAGAAGTTTATTAGTAGAAGTAATTGTAAGTAAAGGAAGTAATTACATATTTGATCTTCTAAGAAGAATAATTACAAAAACTAATGATATCGGGAATAATATTTTCTGGAGGTGATTTATATGGGTCCAGAAAAACAACCGGTGGAAATAAAACCAAATCCTAATGAAAAAGAATTTAAAATTCAATCTTAATAAATAATAAAAGCTTCATATAATTTTCTTATATGAAGCTTTTACTTTTTACATTTCCCCAAAACAAGCAGCACCAATAATTCCGGCATTATTGCCTAACTTTGCAATACATATTTTTGTTTGATTTTCAGGCACTTGCATGCAACTATTATTTTTTATGTAATCTTCTATTAAATTTATAAGATACTCTCCTTCGTTGCTAATTCCTCCTCCAATACATATAATTTCAGGCTGAAATATATTTATTATATTTATAATTCCAACAGAAAGATACTCAATGTATTTATTTACAACTTGAGTAGCCAGTGAATCATTCATTTTCATGCCAATAAAGGCAGTTTTTGGACTTACATTATTTATATCTCCCTCTATTATTTCCCACATAATAGAAGACCTATCATCATTTTTAAGAGCCTCTTTGGTAGCTACGGCTAAAGCAGTGGCAGAGGCATAGGCTTCATAGCAGCCTCTTCTTCCACAATTACATTTATGACCATTGTGCATAATTACCATATGACCAATTTCAGCGCCCCAGTGATTAAACCCACTGTATATTTTTCCATCTAATATAATTCCCCCACCAATACCTGTTCCAATAGTTATAGTAATTGCAGACCTTGTTCCAATAGCAGCACCGGCAATGTATTCACCATATGCAGCAAGATTTGCGTCGTTTTCAATATATACTCTTTTTTTTAGTCTTTCTTCCATCATACTTTTTATTTTCCAGTTTTCTATAAACAAGTTTGGTAAAAATCTAACTTCCCCATTTTTAGGATTGACGTTTCCAGGACAGCCTATGCCTATAAATGGTATCTTATCTATTATACCTTCGTATTCATTTAAAATTTCAAAAGTTAGATTTGCCATTTTATCACAAAGAACTTCTTTAGTCGTGGGTATCATAGTTTTATATCTTTTTTTTGAAATAATATTAAAATTTTCATCGACTAGAGCAGCAGAAATATTTGTTCCTCCAAGGTCAATTCCGAAATAGTACATTTATATACCTCCAAAACTTTGGTAGACAGCATAGTTTATTCTATGCTACTATATTAATATATTTTAATAAGAAAGGCTATAAAGATATGAATCAATTTATAAAAGAACAAATGCTTATAGGAAAAGAGGCGCTGGAAAAATTAAAAACTAAGAAGGTTGCAATATTTGGATTAGGTGGAGTAGGCTCTTTTGTAGTAGAGGCACTTTCAAGGGCCTGCATTGGAAAATTTGTTTTAATAGATAATGATAAAGTAGAAAAGAGCAATATAAATAGACAATTAATAGCCCTTTTTAGCACTATAGGTAAAGAAAAGGTAGAAGTTTGTAGAGAACGTATATTAGACATAAATCCATATGCCAATATTAAAACATACAGTATTTTTTATTCTAAAGATAATGGGAAAGGAATTATTAATGGTTGCGACTATGTAGTAGATGCCATAGATAGCGTGGGGTCTAAGATAGAATTAATAAAGGAATGCAGTGAACTTAAAATTCCCATTATAAGCTCCATGGGAACAGGAAATAAGTTAAAACCAGAAATGTTTGAAATAGATGATATATATAATACTTCTATTTGCCCATTATGTAGAATTATTAGACATGAATTAAGAAAGATTGGAATTAAGGAATTAAAAGTACTATATTCAAAAGAGCCTCCGATTCAAGTTGACTATTCAAAGTATGAAGAAAAGGGTCCGGCTAGTATATCATTTGTTCCGTCGATTGCTGGGCTTAGAATAGCCGGAGAGGTAATCAAACATTTGATTAAATAAAACACAGTATGTTTATACTGTGTTTTATTATGTATTAATTGGTAGTTCAGAGACGTTTAAAGCAGTAGCATTATTGTCGACTGAAATAGGCTTTACTTGAGATGCACTATTACTTAAATTTTCTTTTGCAATTGCAAGCATAAGCTTTATCCTATTTTCCTGATTTACTTTTGGAGAACCGGGATCATAGTCAATTGCAACAATGTTTGCGTTAGGATTAAGCTCCTTAATTTTTCGTATCATACCTTTACCACAAATATGGTTAGGTAAGCAACCAAAGGGTTGTGCACATATAATGTTATTGTATCCTGCATGTATGAGTTCTAACATTTCAGCGGTTAGTAACCATCCTTCACCCATTTTATTTCCATAGCCAATTAACCCATCTACAAGAGATTTAGTCGACTTATAAGTTAAAGGCACGGTAAATATAGGACTACGTTTTACAGCATCTATTAAAACTCTTTCAATTTTTTCAATATAATTAAGAAGTAATTTAATAACTAAAGACTTAATATGACTACCACCATAAAGCTTTATGTCTTCAAGCCTATTATCTACCTTAAATGACATAAATCCTAAAATACCAGGTATCAAAACTTCGCAATCTTGTCCTGCTAAAAATTGTTCAAGTTGATTGTTGCCAAGAGCAGAATATTTAACATATATTTCGCCAACAATGCCTACTTTTACTTTATTAGAATGAACTATCTTTATTTTAGAAAAATCATCAGCTATAGAATTCATATTTTTCCTAAATTTCTTCACTCCAAAGCCTTTTCCTTTATTTAACTGATTAGCTAAAATATTAGTCCATTTATTTACAAGCTTTTTACAACTACCCTTATTTACTTCATATGGGGAAACCTGGTTATTTAGAAGCATAAGTATGTCACCGTAAACAAGTCCACCTATCATACGTTTTATCATTGAGAGGGAAAGCTTAAATCCGCTATTTTTTTCAAGTCCTGAAAGGTTTAATGATATAACAGGGACATTTTCAAAACCAGCACTTTTTAATGCTTTTCTTAAAAGGTGAATATAATTCGATGCTCTACATCCTCCCCCGGTTTGAGTAATCATTAAAGCAGTTTTGTTTATATCGTATTTACCGCTTTTTAATGCGTGTATAAATTGTCCAATAACAAGTAGTGCGGGGTAACATGTATCATTATGTACATACTTAAGTCCTTCTTGAGCTATTTCAGGGTCCGTTGTATCAAGCAGTACTGTCTTATAACCATAATGGTCAAAGACTTTTTGAACAAGCCTAAAATGTATAGGCAACATCATTGGCAGTAATATTGTATATTCATCTTTCATCTCTTTTGTAAAAAGAAGTCTACCATTTTTATCATATTTAAGTTCAGCCAATTAAATCAACTCCATTGTTCATCAATTGCAGATAGAAGACTGCGAAGTCTTATTTTTACTGCACCTTGATTTGAAATTTCATCTATTTTAATTTGTGTATATATTTTATTATTAGTTTCAAGAATAGCTCTCACCTCATCAGTAGTGATTGCGTCAACTCCGCAACCAAATGAGACGAGTTGGACAAGATTCATATTCTTCTTATTTGATATATACTTAGCAGCGCTGTACAATCTTGAATGGTAAGTCCATTGATTTAGAACTGAAACAGGAAACTTATCTACATTAGAACTAATGACATCTTCAGATATTACAGCAGCCCCAAGACTTGTAATAATTTTATCTATTGAATGATTAATTTCGGGGTCTAGGTGATAAGGTCTGCCAGCTAAGACTATAATTTTTTTATTTTCTTTATCAGCAGTTTTTATAATCTCATTACCTTTTTCTCTTATTTTTGCTAAATACAAATCGTATTCTTCATAAGCTTTTGTAGCGGCAAGTTTTACTTCTTTAAGGGTAATATTATTGAAATACTTTGATAATATGCTATGAATTTTTCGAGGAAAATCATTTCTTCTATGAATTCCAACGTAATCTTTTATAAATGTTATAGACTTTATTCCTTCAATATTTGAGGACAGTACTTCAGGGTAGTAGGCGACTACAGGACAGTTATAATGGTTATCACCGAGTCCTTCATCGATGTTATAAGACATACAAGGATAAAATATAGTCTTTACATTATTTGCAAGTAGGTGCTCTATATGCCCGTGAGCTAACTTAGCAGGAAAACAAATGGTATCAGAAGGGATGCTCTGCTGCCCACTTAGATATAAGTCTCGTGTAGAAAGTGGTGAGACTGTTATGCCAAAGCCAAGAGTTGTAAAAAATTTGTACCAAAAGGGAAGAAGCTCGTACATATTAAGGACCCTTGGTAACCCTATTTGTTCTCTTTTTCCTTTGACGTTTTTATATTCATTTAAGAGGGATAGCTTATATGAATAAATATTTAATCTATCATTGGCCTCTTTATTATTAATAGGTCTTTCACAGCGGTTACCACTGATATAGCGCCTATTATTCTTAAAGTTGTTTATTGTAAGTTTACAATTATTACTACAACCATTACAGGTAGCATATGTAGTATTATGAGAAAACTCTAAAAGTTCCTTAGGACCTAAAATACTGCTTTTATCTTTTTTATGTTGTTTTGCATAGATTGCAGCGCCATATGCTCCCATAAGACCTGCAATGTTAGGACGAATAACATTTATTGAAAGCTCTTTTTCAAAAGCTCTTAATACAGAATCATTTAAAAAGGTTCCTCCTTGAACAACCACGTTTTTACCAATACTTTCAGGGGATGTAGCACGAATTACTTTATATAAAGCGTTTTTAACCACGCTTAAAGATAGTCCAGCAGCAATATCTTCAATAGTTGCGCCGTCTTTTTGTGCCTGCTTTACCGAAGAATTCATAAACACTGTACATCTAGACCCCAAATCAACAGGTTTAGATGCAAAAAGTCCTAATTTTGAGAAGTCCTCAATAGAATATCCTAGGGTATTAGCAAAAGTTTGCAAGAATGACCCACATCCTGAAGAGCAAGCCTCATTTAGAAATATATTGTCTATATTACCGTTACGAACTTTAAAACACTTTATATCTTGTCCGCCAATGTCAATTATAAATTCGACGTTGGGCATAAAATATTTTGCAGCTGTTAAGTGAGCTATAGTTTCTACTATACCGTAATCAATATTAAAGGCATTTTTTATAAGCTCTTCACCATATCCCGTAGCGGTGCAAGCACTAATACTTAAATGAGGGTACTGTTTATAAAAGCCTTCTAAAAAGTCTTTTATAATTGGTAATGGATTTCCATTGTTTTTAAGATATAAACTGTCTAATAATTCAAGATTTTCTCCTACTATAGCAGCTTTTATGGTAGTTGATCCGGCATCAATTCCTATGTATACGTTCCCGTGATAACTATTAATATCTTTAAAATCGACTTTGTTAAGAGAATGCCTATCAGTGAAATCTTTGTAATCTTTTTTTGTATTAAAAAGAGGTTCATTAAAAGCAAAGTTCGAACTCGATTTATAATTTTTTATACTTTCGGCAAGACTTCCTATATCACATTTTTCGTTTGAACAAATTGCTGCGCCAAGGGCAACATAGTATAAGGAGTTTTCAGGACATACACCATGAGTATTAAGGACGGTATCAAAGCTATGACGTAACTCACTCATAAAAGTTAAAGGACCGCCGAGATACAATATATTGCCTTTAATTTTTCTTCCTTGTGCGAGTCCAGCGATAGTTTGATTAACAACAGCATAAAATATGCTAGCGGCAATGTCACTTTTTTTTGCGCCCTGGTTTAAAAGAGGCTGTATATCAGACTTTGCAAAAACGCCGCATCTAGAAGCAATAGTGTATATTTTTTCATGTTGCTTTGATAGTTCGTTTATTTTCTCAATGGGGACATCTAAAAGAGTTGCCATTTGGTCTATAAATGCACCTGTTCCACCAGCGCAGGAGCCATTCATACGAACTTCTGTATTGCCGGACAAAAATAGAATTTTTGCGTCTTCACCACCAAGTTCAACTATGACGTCAGTCCCTTTATTAAACATATTTGCAGCGACTCTAGTTGCATATACTTCTTGTACAAATTGAATGTTGCAGTATTCGGCTATTCCCATGCCAGCTGAGCCAGAAATGGCAACTTCAGCATTTTTACTGTCTTTAATATTATCTCGAATAAAAATTAAAATCTCAGAGAGCTTTTGTTTTATGCGGGAATAATGTCTCTCATATGATTTGTGAATAACTTCAAGATTATCATTAATAACTATGCATTTAATAGTGGTAGAACCTATATCAAGACCTATTTTCAACAAAATCCCCCCAAAAAAGTAGTAACTTAAAAATAATATTCATTTTAACTTAAATTGTCTAAGTTAATTTTCTTATAAATAATATTAAGAGTACAAACAATGTGAAAAATATTCTCGAAAAGCATATAAGTTTGTCTTATTTCTAACATAATATTAATAAAGATATTTTTCTATGTTAAAATTAAAATATTTAGGTGGAAGGAAACTTTCTGTGAAAGAATTAATATGCAACACAAGTAAAAGCTATAAAGTATTAATAGAAAAAGATATACTAAATTATTCCGGTGTGCACATAAAAAATTTTTCAAATGCAAAAAAAGTTTTAGTTGTTACTGATGATAATGTTGCAGGACTTTATGCTGCGCGCGTGGTTAGCCATCTCAAGAAACATTTTCATGAGGTGTACTTGTTTGTGCTAAAGTCTGGGGAGGAGTCAAAGTCTTTAGATATAGCACCTAAATTGTATAATTATTTAGCAGATAAGTTTTTTGATAGGCAAGACCTAATCATTTCGTTTGGAGGAGGCGTGGTAGGAGACATAGCAGGATTTATAGCTTCTACATATAAAAGAGGAATTGACTTTATACAAATTCCGACTTCATTATTAGCTCAAGTTGATGCATCAATTGGAGGGAAAAATGGAATTAACCTTGAACATGGTAAGAATTTAATAGGGACGTTTTATCAACCCAAACTAGTCTTAATTGATCCTATTTTACTTAATACCCTTCCAAAAAGTGATTTTAACGATGGCATGGCTGAGATTATAAAATGTGCTATGATAAAAAGTGATAAATTATTTGAAAAGATAGTTGGTTTTAAGACAAGTGATGAGTTAGAAGAGATAATATATGAGAGCATAGATATAAAACGTAAAATAGTTGAAGCTGATGAGTTTGAGTCCTGTGAAAGGAAACTTTTAAATTTTGGGCATACTATAGGACACTCAATAGAAAAAATTTATGAATATAAAAAATATTCACACGGTAAAGCTGTTTCAATAGGAATGGCAACTATTGTTAGAGCAGGCGAATTTCTTAATTTGACTGAACCTGGTTGCTATAACAAATTGATTTGTGTATTAAAGAAATTTGACTTACCTTATGAGTTTACTTGTCCTATAAAGGACGTATTGGAAAACTGTCTTAATGATAAAAAAGCATACTTAGATTATATAGATTTAGTATTAATTCATAGTATAGGCAGAGGATTTATAAAGAAAATTTTAAAAAGTAAGCTTAAAGAATATATAAGGAGAGATATTTTATGAGCGTAGCATTAATAACTCCTCACAATTTATCAGGTACAATAAATGTACCTCCATCAAAGAGCCAGACACATAGGGCGATAATTTGTGCTTTACTTGCAAGGGACGTTAGTGAAATTTATCCTGTTGATGTTTCAAATGATATAATGAGCACAATTAATGCTGTACGTGCGTTTGGGGCAAGTGTACAATTTGTGTCAAATAGACTGCTTATTGATTCTAGATATGCCTTTAGGGATAAAAGTGCAAACATAGATTGCTGTGAATGTGGTTCAACGCTGCGTTTTTTTATTCCTATTGCAGCTGCTTTTTCTATAAATACTTGTTTTAATGGAAGGGACAGCTTAAGAAAACGCCCGCTTAAGGTGTACCTTGATGTATTATCTAAATTTGGTGTTTATTATGCTTCAAAGGGTGGCTTACCACTTCAGATAAGTGGGAAATTATTCCCCGGGGAATATAAGATACCGGGCAATATAAGCTCACAGTTCATTTCAGGACTACTTTTGTCATTACCTACTTTAAATGCAGACAGTGAAATTGTGTTGACAACCTTATTAGAGTCGTCTAGCTATATAGACATGACTATTCATGTTATGAAGAAATTTGGAGTCAATGTAATAAAAACAGAACGTGGGTATAGGATTCCCGGAAACCAGAAATATAAGCCTGCAATTTTCAATGTAGAAGGAGACTGGTCACAGGGAGCATTTTTTATAGCAGCAGGGCTATTGGGTTCTCCTATGGTTTTAAGAGGACTTGATAAAAAGTCTGTACAAGGAGATAGGGCGATAGTTAGTATAATTGAACGTATGGGTGGAGACATAGAGCATTTTGGTAAAGAGATAAGAGTATATCCTTCAAAGCTTTCTGGAACAAGGATATATGCTTCTCAAATACCAGATTTAGTTCCTATATTGTCGATATTAGCAGCATCGGCTAATGGTGTTACTGAGATATTTGGTGCTTCAAGGCTTAGGTTTAAAGAAAGTAATAGATTAAATGCAATTTATAGTAATTTAAATAAGCTGGGAGTAAAGGTTACTGAACTTGATGATGGCCTTTTAATAGAAGGAAGGCCATCGTTCCTTAAAGCAAATCTTAATGGATATAACGACCATCGAATAGTTATGGCAATGGCAATAGCGGCAATAAGAGCTCAGGGAAAGATATGTATAGATGATGCTAATAGTATTGGAAAGTCTTACCCAATGTTTTTTGAAGAGTATAATAGACTTAAAGGTATAGTAAATGTCCTCGATTTATAATGGAAATATAAAGATAACATTATTCGGTGAGAGTCATGGAAAAGCTATAGGCGTTGTAGTTGATGGGGTTAATGCAGGGGAACTAATTGATTTTGATTATATAAGTATTCAAATGAGAAGAAGACGTCCAGGAAAAAATAGTATTTCAACAAGTCGCAATGAGCTTGATGAGGCTAAAGTAGTATCAGGAGTATTGAATGGATATACAACAGGAGCACCTATATGTGCATTAATAGAAAATACGGACATAAGATCTCAGGATTATAAGAACTTTGAGAATATAATTAGACCAGGACATGCTGATTATACATCGTATATAAAGTATAGAGGTTATAATGACTTGCGTGGTGGAGGGCATCTGTCAGGACGTCTAACAGCAGCGATGACATTTGCAGGAGCACTATGCAGACAAATATTAGAAAAGAGAGGAATGTTTATAGGCGCGCATATATACTCTATAGGAAAAGTTTATGATAAAGGCTTTTGCAATGGAGTGGACGATGACGTTTTGATAAGACTTTCTAAAAGTGAGTTTCCCTTACTAGACAATACGAAAAAAGATAATATGATTAAAGAAATTAACTATTACAAAGACATGTGCGATAGTATAGGCGGTTCCATAGAATGTGCTATAAACAATGTGCCAGTTGGGGTAGGAGAACCTATATTTGACGGTGTTGAAAGTAAGGTGTCGTCGCTCATGTTTGCAATTCCAGGGGTCAAGGGCATAGAGTTTGGAGCAGGGTTTAAGGTTGTAGGTATGAGTGGTAGTGAAAATAATGACGAGTATATTGTAAAAAATGAAAAGATTTATACAAATAGTAATAATCACGGTGGAATACTTGGTGGAATAAGTTCAGGAATGCCTATAATTTTTAGGGTAGCGGTTAAACCTACTCCTTCTATTGGAAAAGAACAATGCTCTTTAAATATAAAAACAAAGAAAGAAGAACTATTATTGATTAGGGGAAGACATGATCCTTGCATAGCTGTAAGGGCAGTTCCAGTAGTAGAATCATTAGCATCGATAGCTATTTTGGACCTAATGAAGGGAGCTGGGATGATATGAATTTAGATGAACTAAGAAGTAAAATTGACTTAATTGATAAAGAACTTTTAGAACTTTTTATAGAACGTTTAGAACTAGTAAGAGATATTGCTGAATTAAAGTCAGAAAACAGTGTTGAAATATTAGATAAAGATAGAGAAGAACAGATATTGTATAATGTGCAAACAGACTCGGGTGAATACAGTAAGTTTACAATAGACTTATTTAAACAAATTTTAAGAGTAAGCAAAGAAATGCAAAAGGAGTATAAATAAAAAGTAGTATCTATTAAAGATACCACTCTTTATTTTTGTGTATTTACTTTATTGCATTTCTATACTGTTAAACTTATGGTCAGAAAGATTTTCAGAAATTTTTCTATTATCAGCTTTATCTAAAGTTTCCTTTCTATTTTTTATTACCTCATTATAAGGCAAGATCGAACAGGGCCCTGATACACAACCATTTTTACATGCCATACCTTCAATAATGTCTTCAGTAAGACGTCCAGCTTTCATTATCATAAGAGCTTTTTTGCATTCATCTGCACCATTGCATTTCTTGCATTGAACGTCAACATCACATGAAGGATCTTCACTTAAAGCTTCAAGAACAGCGTTTGACACTCCACCGCTTATAGCAAAGTTTTTCCCATATATACTTCCATCCTGACTATTTGGAGCTTCATCATTAGGGTTGATATCTCTAGCATCAAACATTGCTTCGAGCTCGTCGAAAGTAAGTATAAAGTCAGCTGAATTATTAGTGACTTTAATTTCATGCTTTTTTGCAATACATGGTCCTATAAATACTACTATGCAGTTAGGATCTTTGTCTTTTATATAACGTGCAGTAGCAGCCATTGGCGAGATAGTATGTGATATATTTCCTTGAAGTTCCTTAAAGTGCTTTTTGATCATGGAGACAAATGCAGGACAACAAGATGTAGTCATTTTTTTATTATTTTTTATGTTTTCCATAAGCTCATAAGCTTCATTTTTAGCAACGGCATCAGCACCTAAAGCAACTTCGAAAACGTCATCAAACCCTAACTTTTTAATTGCAGCCTTAAGCATACCTATACTTGCTTTGCCAAATTGCCCTTCAATGGAAGGAGCAAATATGGCTACAACCCTTTTATTGGATTTAATCATATTTATTACTTCAACTATAGAAGATGAGTCAGAAATAGCGCCAAAAGGGCAACTCACGGTACACGCGCCACAGTTTATACAGCTGTCATATTTAATAGTGGCTTGTTTATCACTGTCCATAGAGATAGCATTTACAGGACAAGCCCTAATGCATGGTCTTAATGTATCTGCAATTGCGTTATATGGGCATGCAGCAGCACACTTACCACATTCGCGACATTTATCTTGGTCGATATATGCCCCCGATGCGTTAACAGAGATGGCACCAAAGGGACAAGCATTTACGCATTTTTTAGCAAGACAACGTTGGCAGTTGGTAGTTACAGTATACCTATTTATAGGGCACCCTTCGCAAGCCGACGGAATAACAGTAATAATTTCATTCTCAGTATTGGTATGTAGAGACTTTCCTATGGCAAGTAGAGTACGTTCTCTAATGATTTCACGTTCTTTATAAATGCAGCAGCGGTATTTTGGCTTTTTCCCTTGTATTATTTCATAAGGAATTTTATCAATATTTTTTTCTAAGGTACCAGAATAGGAGTACTGAGCAACCTTTTTAAGCACATCGAATTTTATTTTCTTTATATCATTATCATATATCATAGAATTCATCCTTATCAGTCAATTTAAATATGTAGTGATTATAACATATTTATTGTTTCTTTTCAATATATTTTAATAATATATTATAAAAATACAAAATATTCCAATGCAATTTCTAAGGACGTATGAAAATATAGTCTAATAAAAAGTAGAAATATTAATTAAAAAAGTTCTAATTAAGTTTTATAATATATAATCAATCCTTTAAATTGTTTTTAAAGAGTTTTTAATATATATAAGGTAAGTAAAATGTACTTTATGCATCTACAACAGAAGGTGATTTTATAAAAATAATTAAGATGGTCAACCTATTTTAACTTCGTTTCGCACTTGATACTAGGTGTAAGTAATTGCAAATAACATAAAATCTATAAGAGTAAAAGTTTGAAGTTTATATATATAAACACCTGGAATATAATATGTCCAGGTGTTTACTGTTAAATAGTACATAAAGACCATAAAAATAATATTAAATATTTTATAAGCTTAAGCTCATTATTATAATAAAGAAGTTTTAAGTACTTAATTTTAAATGTTACTATCTTTAAGTGCTTCTTGTTTTGTAGGTATCACACTGCCAATAAATGCAGCTATTAGCATCCAAGGTACAATTCTTATGTCAAAACATAAAAGCAATAATAATGTTACAGAAAGGGGCTTTTTCATAGTAGCCCCAAGTAGCCCTGCGGTAATAACTGCCGCACAAAATGCAATACTAAGATTTAAAAGCAATGCAAGCCCGTAACCAATACTTATCCCGCAAAATATGACGGGGAAAAAATGACCACCCTTCCAGCCTGATTTAATACATACATTAGTGATAAGTAATTTTAAGGTTCCTATTGTTATTAAAGCCCAGCCAGTATATTTTTGATATTCTGTTTGCAGCTCTATGATACCTGCTTCGCCTGAAAACATTACAAGTGGCATATACATACCCATAATACCAAGGACTATTCCTCCAAGAATTGTGCTTACAATAATTCCGTATTTAGACTGAATTTTTGAAAATATTATGTATGTTACTTTGCCAAATAAAGTATATAATACTCCAAACAATGCACCTAAGATAGAAAGTAGAATACCCCATAATCGTTCTTTATTAGTTATAGTATAATCGCCAATTCTTGGTAGACCGATGCTGACTCCGAATAAAGTGTTTAAAAAGAACAATGTACCGATTGAGAACAAAACAGCCAAAAAGTTTGAGAGCATTTTTGAAGAATTTATACTATAGGATTTTTCAGTGTTATCAAATTTTTCTTCAGTAGGAGCGATTAATCCGAATAAAGGAGCATAGAATATTGAGCTTAGGGACGAACTTATTACAGCGTTCATTAATTCAGGAATACGTTCACGAGCATGCTTCATATTTTTCCCTGCCCAATAACATAATCCAACAATTACTCCAGTAAGGCCAGCCTCAGGTCCGATACTACCTCCGAATATTAATGGAATAAGTGCTGATATGCAAAGAGGTATAATTTTGTCATATGGGTAGAACTTATCTTTTTTTACTTTTGCTATAACGGTGTCGAGTTCATCAGGAATGGCATTTGTAAGTTTTTGAAATATGCCTAAAATTAGTCCTCCTATAGCGCAAACTACAAGTGAATAGTATTTGAAATTAAGACTTTCGGGTATTTGTGTCCATATAAGATTAATACCAATATGCATTAACCTTAAAAATGTCCATACAATGACAGCTATAACAGAACCACTAAGACCACAGACTAAATAATACATTATATTATTTATTAAAATTTTTTTATACATACTATAAACTCCTAACTAGGTCATTTATTTTATAGACAACAATGTGAATTTGAATAGTAGGTAATGAGGAATATCCATGCTATTATAGTTTTTGGGTGCTAAACTGTAAATGTATACGTATTAATATCAAGTTCACTAAAAAGATTTTACTGATAATATGATTATAACATCATATTTTATAATACTCAATATCATATAGCTTTTTTATTTTCAAAATTCGGAATAATACCCCATTTTATTTATTAATATTATACATTATGTAAACAAGTATTAGCATATTTAAAGCATGCTAATGATATATTTTAGAGAAAATATATCAAATTATGTTTAATGTTATACTAATTTGTTTGTTTTATAGGCATTTTAATTGTAAATATTTACTTGACCTTATTGACGACATATGTTAAAGTAATGATGCATATAGAAGTTATTTACATAATAGCTGTCATTTTCAAACTGTTTTATGCGCATATACACAAAGTTAAAAATTTTAAAAAAGGAGGCTAAGGTCCGTGGAAGGAAAGAGAAAAACAGAGTTGACAAAAAAAGTGATTTCATTAGGGACAGCATTTGCAATGGCGGTGGGGAGTTTTACACTGTCAACGCCAGTTATGGCAGTGAATGCAGAGAGTAGCGTTGAGGTTTTAAACCAGCAAGAATTAGGTGATGCCGTAAGCAAACTTTCGGAAGAAGAG
>CALWVR010000010.1 GCA_944385105.1 uncultured Clostridia bacterium | reverse complement strand
TCTTTTTCTTAATCTTAATGTATAACAAAGATTTCTCTCACGCTTCTCTGTCTCTTTTCATCAACAGCGTGCTTCCTATTCTATCACCTCCTCTCTTCTTTGTCAACTACTTTTTTCATCTTTTTTTTGGAAATTCTTAAGATTATTAACCACTAATAAAAATCTAATCCTTATAACAAATAACAGTGCAACAAAAAATAAAAAGGCCCCATTTTTTATAGGTAGCCCTTCATTAGTTAATTCTGTTTGTTCCTCAAACTTTGTCTTGCTTTTCTTAATTCTGTAAGGTTATTAGTTATAATGTCATCCGTTTTTTTCATAATATCATCAATATATTCATTAGTTGACTTTCTGATATCCCGTGCTTGTACCTTAGCTTCAAGTAATATATCCTCTGCCTTTCCCTTAGCCTGTTTTACTATTTCATCTTTATCTAAAATTATTCTTGCTTTCTCTTCAGCTGTGTTGATTATAGACTCTGCCTCAGCTTTAGCATCCTCAAGTATCTTAGTTCTATCCGCTACTATAGCCTTTGCTTGTCTAAGTTCCTCTGGTAAATTATCTCTTATCTCCTCAATTATATCTTCTACTTTGTCTCCCTCTAATACTACCTTTCCTTTAGCAAGAGGTAAACCCCACGAATTTTTGATTAAATCTTCAATTTCCAATAATAGCTCTTCTACTCTCATCATTTCTTCCTCCCTTATACAATTTTTTATTCATTTTACAAAGCACAGCCTCCGGTATAAAATCTGCAATATCTCCATTAAGGCTTGCAATTTGTTTAATTAAGCTAGAACTAATACACATATTGTTAGGATCAGGTGCAAGAAATATAGTTTCAATATTATGGTTCAACTTTTTATTAACTAAAGACATACGTAACTCATAGTCATAATCAGTACCTGAACGTATTCCTCTTACAATTACGTTAACCTTATTTTGCTTAGCAAACTCAGACACCAATCCATCTATAATCATCACATCTACATTATAGATACCCTTCAAGGATTCAATTAAAAGTTCTCTTCTTTCACCTAATGTAAATAGTTTAACTTTGTCATGGTTTTCTGCTACACCTACTATTACTTTATCAAACAACTTGGTTGCTCTAGTGATTATATCAATGTGTCCATTCGTCACTGGGTCAAAGCTGCCAGAACATAACGCTATTTTCATGCCAGATTACTCCCACCTTTATAAATGCTAACTGCTATTTTTCCATATTTATATTTTTTAGTGCAGTAAAAGTTTTTTATAAGGCTAGGTAAATTTTCGTTTACTTCATTCTCACATATTATTATTCCATCTCTGTTCATAACATTGATAACCACATCTAAAGCTTTTTGTAATATTCCTGTCCCATATGGTGGATCCAAAAAAGCTATATCAAAGTTAAAGTTAGTCTTTTCTAGAAATGAACGATAGTCAGAGTTTATTACCAAAGCTTGTGAGCAAAGCCCTACAGACTTTAAATTTCTTTTTACTACTTCTATTGATCTTTTCGATTTATCCACGAAAATAGCTTCCTTTGCTCCACGACTAATTGCTTCTATTCCCATTTGGCCTGAACCTGAAAATAAATCCAAAAAACTTTTGTCTTGCAAATCAAACTGTATAATATTAAAAATAGATTCTTTTACCTTATCAGTAGTAGGTCTAACTAAGTCTCCACTCAACGTTTCAAGTCTCTTTCCTCTACTCTTACCTGAAATCACTCTCACAATAAATTACCTCCATGGTATGCTTATATTATGCAATCTTTTTCATTTATTGTCAATATAATTTTATAAACATATAACATTTTTGTCATTTTTCCTAAAATTCTCTTATTCAGTCAAACTCATGAAAATACTTAATTATATTCCGTGCTAAAGGTCTATTAATTGTCGGCACTGATAAAAGTTCTTCTTCACTAGCATTTTTTATTCTATCTAGACTCTTAAAATGAACCAAAAGCATCTGTGCACGCTTTTGCCCAATCCCTTCTATTTTTGTAAGCTCTGTATTTAAAAGATTTTTCTTTCTTAACTGTTTATGATATCCTATTGCAAAACGGTGAACTTCTTCCTGTATTGCAGAAACTAGATTAAAAGCAAGTCTATTAGAATTTATTGATATTTCTCCCCCTTCTTTTGATATAGCTCTCGTTTTGTGCTTATCATCTTTTACCATTCCGTAAATTGGTATATCGTATCCTCTATTGTTCATTAAACTTTTCACTATTTTTACATGTCCTTTTCCTCCATCTAATAGTATCAAATCCGGTAGTCTTCCAAACCCTTCTTTTTCATTCCCATCTTTTAATTTTTCATACTCATCCAATCGTCTTGATATTACCTCTTTCATAGAAGCATAATCATCTTGTCCAACAACTTCATTTATTTTAAACTTTCTATATGCAGACTTTAACGGTCTCCCATTTTCAAATACAACCATACCCGCTACATTATTAGAACCAGATAAATTCGATATATCATACGCTTCTATATAAGACGGAGGTTTATCAAGTGATAATAATCTAGAAAATTCATCTAATGCAGCTGTTTCTCTATAATTTCTATTAATTCTTTGAGATATACGTTCTGCTGCGTTATTCCTGCACATATTAACAAGATTTAAAGCCTCCCCTCTTTTGGGTATAATAATCTTAATTCTTCGACCAGATTTTTTTGATAGCATTTCCTCTATAGACTCTTCAGCATCTACTTCCCCATCAACTAAAATTATAGGTGGTACTTCTTTTCCATTTAAATAATACTGGCTTATAAAAGCAGAACGCATTATGTCTCCGGATTCGATATTGTTGAAAATATAATTTTCTGTATCTGATAGTTTTCCTTTAGAAAACCTAAACACCTCAAAACATGCCATAGCCTTACTTTGTACCAAAGCAATTACATCTTGATTTTTCTCCTCAGAGCACACCACTTTTTGTTTTTCGGAAATCTTTTTTATCGCGTTTATTTTGTCTCTAATAGCAGCTGCCTTTTCAAACTCTAAATTTTCAGATGCAATTTTCATATTTTTGGTAAGCTTATTTACTGTCTCTGAATTTGAGCCCTTTAAGAAATCAATTGCTTCATTTATACTCTCGATATACTCCTTATTGCTTACTTTTCCTATGCAAGGAGCATTACACTGTTTTATATAGTAATTAAGGCAAGGTCTCTCATTACGTCTAATCTTTGAAAAGTCCTTTTTACATCTCGGTAGCTTAAAAATCTTTAAAGCTTCATCTACAGCTTCATTAACTGATGAAGAACTCATATAAGGTCCTATATAAGTTGCCTTGTCGTCTAACATTTGCTTGGTCGCTAGTATCTTAGGCCATTTTTCGTTTGTAATCTTAATATAACTATATCCTTTATCATCTTTAAGAAGTATATTATACTTTGGTGTGTATTGTTTTATAAGATTGCACTCTAAAACTAAAGCTTCAAATTCTGTATCTGTCAAAATATACTCAAAGTCTTCAATATTTTTTACCATACTTCTCACTTTATCTGTATGATTTTTGTCTGATCCAAAATACTGGCTAACTCTATCCTTTAGTGCCTTTGCCTTTCCTACATATATTACTTCATTTTTTTTATCTTTCATTATATATACACCCGGTGTATATGGTAAATTTATAGCTTTATTTTTTAAATATTTAAGTCTATCTTCCGCCATAACTTCCCTCCTTTTAATGTTATTCTATAAATAAAAAGCACCGTTAAACGGTGCCAGACTATCTATTTTAAATTTATTTTATTCTGCAAAACCTGATTGAACCAATTTAACTAAACCTTCAACTGCTTGTTCCTCATCCACACCATCGGCAATAATTTTTATTGTAGTTCCTCCGACAATTCCTAGCGATAAAACCCCAAGCAAACTTTTTGCATTTACTCTTCTTTCATTCTTTTCAACCCAAATAGAAGATTTAAATTCATTGGCTTTTTGAATAAAAAATGTCGCCGGGCGCGCGTGCAGACCTACTTGATTTTGAACTATCACATCTTTTACATACATTATTAAACCACTCCTACAACTCAATTTATTAAACCAATTACCACTTAATGTATAAACAACACTATAAAATCAATATTTATTATATCACAATAAAAAATATCGTCAATAATATGTGAACATATTTAGATTAATAACCTATTTATAATATTATATTTGCCCCTTTTAATATTTAAAATATATAAATTCTTTTATCACAATTTCAAAATTCTATTACTTTATAGATGTAATTTCTTACCTTTAACAAAGATTGTTCCCTTTTATACCTTATTATATTCTAATAATTACCTAATAAATTTAATAATACCGTCAAATAATATGACACTAAATTTCTTCTTTTCCATTATACCTTTCCCTGTTTTCTAATAGGTCCGGCCTATATTTCTTTGTCCTTAATATAGATTGTTCTTTTTTCCAGTTTTGTATATTTTCATGGTGACCAGACAAAAGTATATCCGGTACCTTTCTCCCTCTCCATACTGCAGGCTTTGTATATTGAGGATATTCCAAAAGACCATTATAATGACTTTCCTCTTCAAAACATACATTGTCCGACAAAACTCCAGGAATCATCCTACATACTGCATCTGTTAAAACTAAAGCCGGTAATTCACCACCTGTTAGTACATAGTCCCCTATAGAAATCTGCTCGTCCACAAATTCTTCTATAACTCTTTCATCTACACCCTCATAATGCCCACAAAGTATAGCTAAGTTTTGATAAGTTGATAGCTTCTTAATCTTATTTTGATTTAACAGTTCCCCTTGTGGACTCATATATATAAATCTAGGTCTTTTCCCTAATTTTCTACATATATCTTCAAAGCATAAAGCTATAGGCTCTGCTAACATTAGCATTCCCATACCAGGACCATACGTAGTATCATCTACCCTATTATGTTTATCATATGTATAGTCCCGTATCTGGTGACACTCTATCTCTATAATGCCCTTCTTTTGTGCTCGTCCTATTATGCTTTCACTTAAAACATCTTTACACATTTTTGGGAAAAGTGTTAAAATATCAATTCTCATCAAAAATCCCCTTCAATGGACTTATAATAAGTTTTCCATCATCTATATTAACTTCTCTGATTACTTCTTTTATAACTGGTATCAAATAATTTCTTCCAGATTCATCTGTTATTTGATATACATCATTTGCTCCAGTTTTGTATACTTCAGTTATTTCTCCGTAAAACTTATTATCATTATAATCAAACACCTTAAGTCCCATAATATCACTTATAAAGTTAGTTCCCTCTTCAAGTCTCACATCATCTCTATTAACATATAGTATTTTGCCTCGAAGTTTCTCAGCCTCTTCAATACTATTAATATTCTCTATTTTTAATATAGAAATTCTCTTATGTTTTCTCCCACACACTACATTAATTCTTTCTTTACCCTCATTAAAATAAAGCGTTTTAAAACTACATAGAAACTCTGGTGAATCACACCAAGGCTCTACTCTCACTTCTCCATTCAGTCCTTGAGTTGAGACTATTTTTCCTATCTCCAAATATTGTTTTAACATATGTTCCTCTCAAATAAAGTTTAATTTTAAAAGGGCGTATATTATATAATACGCCCTTTCTTAAACGGATTGATAATTTAAAGACTAATCTATCTCTACCATTATCTTAGATTTATTTCTAATCGCTGCAGAACGCATAACAGCTCTCATTGCCTTTGCTATCCGCCCTTGCTTGCCAATTACCCTTCCCATATCACTTGGTGCAACGTGAAGGTGGTATACTACAACTCCCTTTTCATTAGCGTCGTCTACATCAACTCTAACTTCATCAGGGTTTTCTACAAGACCTCTTGCCATAACTAGTAGTAAATTTTCCAAGTCTTATTCCTCCGCTTGTTAAAGAATCTCGTTCTTTTTTAACAGTGCTCTTACTGTATCCGTAGGTTGTGCACCATTAGATATCCACTTCTTAACCTTATCACCATCAACTTTAAATTCTACTGGATCCTTTAATGGATTATAATAACCTATCTCTTCGATAAATCTACCATCACGTGGACACCTTGAATCTGCAACTACTACGCGATAAAATGGACTCTTCTTTGCTCCCATACGGCGTAACCTTATCTTAACTGCCATATTTTAAAATCACCTCCAAAATTAATTATATATATTCCACCAGAAGGTTTAAAGCCCTTTGGATGAACACTATATCTTAAATTTTCCAATTCCACCAAGTCCTGGCAGACCTCTCATAGGAAATCTCTTTTTTCCTTTCCCTGATGAAAATTGTTTCATAATTTTCTGCATTTGTTGAAAACGCTTAAGCAAAGCATTAACATCTTCTACCTTTTGTCCACAGCCTGCTGCTATCCTTTTTTTCCTTGATGCATTTATAATTTCAGGCTTTTCCCTTTCTTTTTGTGTCATAGATAAAATAATAGCACAAAGTCTATCCACTTGTCTATCGTCTAAATCTACATCACTCAACTTTTGAGACACCCCAGGCAGCTTAGAAAGTATAGACTTTAATGACCCCATATTTTTAATTTGATTAATTTGATCTAATAAATCATTTAAATCAAACTTATTCTTCATAAGTTTATCGGCCATTTGTTCAGCCTTTTGCTGATCAATCTTCGATTCTGCTTGCTCTATAAGACTTAGCATATCTCCCATTCCAAGTATTCGTGATGCCATTCTGTCTGGATGAAATTCTTCTAGATCACTAAGTTTCTCACCCAATCCTACAAATTTTATAGGTTTGTTTGTGACCTCCTTTACTGATAAAGCCGCTCCACCTCTTGTATCTCCATCAAGCTTTGTTAAAATAACACCTGTTATGTCCAAAAGGTCATTAAACGATTTTGCCACATTTACAGCATCTTGGCCTGTCATAGAGTCAACAACAAGCAAAATTTCATTAGGGTGCACTTCAGATTTTATGTCTTTGAGTTCCTGCATTAACTCCTCATCTATATGAAGTCTTCCTGCCGTGTCCAAAATCACTAAATCATTTCCGTGATCTTTTGCATAAGAAATAGCTTTCTTGGCTATTAAAACAGGATTTTCATTACCCATCTCAAACACGGCAACTCCTGCAGAAGCCCCCACAACTTGTAACTGTTTTATTGCTGCTGGTCTATATACATCGCAAGCTACAAGAAGCGGCCTATGTCCTTTCTTTTTTTGAGCTAGTGCCAATTTTGCAGCATGAGTAGTTTTTCCTGATCCTTGCAAACCACAAAGCATAATAACCGTAGGTAGAGAAGAGGTCATATCTAGCCTACTCTGGGTTCCACCCATAATAGATATCAACTCTTCGTTAACTATTTTTATTACCATTTGTGCAGGAGTCAAACTTTTCATTACTTCTTCTCCTACTGCACGTTCTGAAACTCTATTTGTAAATTCCTTTGCGACTTTATAGTTAACATCTGCTTCAAGTAATGCAAGACGTACTTCACGCATAGCTTCTTTTACATCTTTTTCAGAAAGCTTACCCTTAGATTTTAATCTTTTAAAAGCGGATGTTAATTTTTCAGATAGCCCTTCAAATGCCATTACAACACCTCTTTATGTTTCTAATATATTTTTAACTGTTTTCATTATTCTTTTGGCAAAAGCTTTTACGTCTTCATTTTCATTACTTAATAAATAAATTTTCTCTGAATCTTCATAAATATCATTAAGCTTTCCTTTCAAATGTTGGGACCTAGAGAAAAACTGCAATTTTTCTTCCATTGTAATAATTTCCGATTCAGCTCTTTTTATTAAGTCGTGAACACCTTGACGAGTGATACATAAAATTTCTGATATTTCTGATAAAGATAAATCCTCATTATAATAATATTCAAGTGCTTTTCTTTGTTTATCCGTTAAAATTGATCCATATAAATCAAGAAGATTTGAAAATTCAAGATTTTTAGACATATTAACACCTTAAAAATTAAGCATTGTAAAGTGATTCACTTTACACTTGTTAAAGTATATAACAAAATATCTAAGAAGTCAATAGTAATATAAAAATTTTTAATACTCCAAAATTAGACCTAAAAATTTTAGTTATTCAAAAGTATGTCAAAAATATTAAAATTCACATCAAAGTTTAGGTAATACTTCTTATCTATAGCCTTAAAATCTGTTATCTTCAAATTTATATTTTTTCCATTAATATTAAAGTCTTTCTTTGAAGAAATAAAAAATATATCATCTTTTATATCCAAATTATTTAAAAATATCCTTTTCAACATGGTAATCCCCACTACCTTTGGAATAATCATGTCACCTATTTTGAATTTAAAAAATCTTATTCCTATTTTATCTTGAGTCTTATCAAAATACAAATTAACACGTGAAGACATAACCCAGCTTTTTCCAAGATAATTAAACCATAAATATAATACCAAGTCTTCTCCTTTATGCCTAATTGAAACGGCGTTTATATATTTATCTAGCCCATTAAATTTAGTAAAATAATTCAACATAGAATTTAATTCTTGTTCTTCTAAAATAACCTTATTATCTTTCAATACATTAAGCGCAACTTTTGTAATCAGCTTACTGTCAATATTGCTATTCAAATCAATATCACTACTCATTTTGCTTGCAAAATATACAGCGACCATTAATACAACCAGTAAAGTAATAGATATAATAATGAAAGTTCTAAGTTTGTTCTTAATATTCACACACATTTATGTAGCCCTCAGTTATAAAAATTTAAAAAATCAAAATTTTCGACTCATTATGCGATATCAAAAAAGATATCATATAATGAGTTCTTGTTAAAGATACAATATACAATATAATTTTACTATAGGATATATTTTACTTCATATTTTGCTAAATATCTTTTTAAAAGGAGTTGTTTTTCCATGCGTTTCATTCCAAAACCTGAAAAAAATGAAATAATTTGTATAAGAATCAATTCAGAAAAATTAAAATTTTTAGATCAAATATCAGCAAAAAATAATATGAGCAGAAATAAATTTATATGCCAATGTATAGACTTTGCATTAAAAAACTTAGAGCCACCAAAAGAATAATTTACTTTAATTCAACAATAGTAACCCCTGATTCACCCTCTCCAAAAGTTCCCAAGCGATAACTTTTTACCGAAGGGTGGGTTTTTAAATGCTTTGATATTTCTCTTCTAAGAACACCAGTTCCTTTTCCATGTATCACACTAAGCTGATTAATCCCTGATAAAACTGCGGCATCAATAAATTTATCAAGTTCTATTATCGCTTCTAAAGAAGTTTGCCCCCTTAAATCTAGTTCCCTTTTTATTGGTGCATCTGCTCTACTTGTAACTTTAGTCCTTCCACTAGTTAATATAGGCCTTTTGGTTTTTTCGTTTAATAATCTAAGATTTTCTACAGGTACTCTTGTCTTTATTATGCCAGCCTGTACAATTACCTCATTCGCAGCCTCATTAATATCAACAACCGTACCTTTTTTATCTATGTCAAATATGAGTACTATATCTCCCTTTTTAAGCTTTCTTGGCAAAACATAGTCTTTGTTATCCCTACTTTGTATTGGATCAGCATTATCCTCTAACTTATTAAGCCTTGATTTTAGTTTCCTTATCTCTGAATCACTTACATTCTTTCTCTTTTTTAGGTTCTCAATTTCACTAATAATCCCATCAGCAATGCATCTAGTTGTACTAACTATCTTTACAGCATTTTGTTTTGCCTTTTCTATTTCCTTCTCACATTCAACTTTTAGATCTTTTCTTTCTAAATTTATTTTTTCCCTTTCCTTTTCTATTTCTCTCATTATTTTTGCAACTTTAGCCCTCTCTTTTTCCAGATTATTTCTACTATCTTCAAGGCTCTTAACTACGTCTTCAAAGATAGTATCATTTTTTGAAATAAAATCCTTGGCTTTTTCAATAATAGAGTGACTAATGCCTAGTTTTTCAGAGATTGCAAATGCGTTAGAGCGACCTGGAACTCCAATTAGTAGTTTATAAGTAGGTTTTAACGTTGAAACATCAAATTCACAACATGCATTTTCTACCTTATTATTTGAAATTGCATAAGCTTTCAGTTCAGCATAATGCGTGGTAGCTATTAATTTAGTGTTTTTTTCTTTAAGATGCTCAATTATCGCCATAGCTAGTGCTGCCCCCTCTATTGGGTCTGTTCCTGCACCCAGCTCATCGAGTAATACAAGACTTCTATCGTTTGCAGTGCTAAGTATTCTTATTATATTTTTAATATGAGAAGAAAAGGTTGATAAAGACTGTTCTATACTTTGTTCATCTCCTATATCAGCAAGTACATTTTCAAAAACTGATATTGTACTACTTTCTGCAACTGGTATCATCAATCCACACATGGTCATTAATGTAAATAGGCCAACAGTTTTTAAAGTTACTGTCTTCCCACCAGTATTTGGTCCTGTTATAATAAGGCTATCAAAACTACAACCCAGTTCTATATCAATCGGAACTACTTTTTCTCTTTCTATTAACGGATGTCTAGCTTTTATCAGTTTTATTTTTCCCTCATTATTTACTTTCGGCATAGTAGCTTTCATTTTATATGCAAGGTCAGCCTTTGCAAATATTATATCCAATTCCAGTGCTACTTCATAACTATTAAGTATACTTTCAGAAAATTTACCAACTTCCATAGAAAGACTATGTAATATCTTTTCTATTTCCTTTTTTTCCTTAAGTTTGAGAAGTCTAATCTCATTATTTGCCTCCACTACACTTATAGGCTCTATAAACAAAGTCGAACCACTAGAAGACGTATCATGTACTAATCCTTGAACGTTCTTTCTAAATTCCGACTTCACAGGTAATACAAATCTCCCCTCCCTTATAGTAACAATAGTCTCTTGCAGATACTTCTGAATATTTTGAGAATGTAACATTTTATCTAAATGTTCCCTCGTTTTATCAGAAGTTTTTCTTATTTTTTGCCTTATTTCAAACAAATTATCTGATGCATTATCTGATATCTCATCTTCAGATATAACAATAGATTTTATTTTGTTCTCAAGGTAGTTATTAGAAATAATTGAGTCAAAGTAAACGTCAATCGTTGTCTTTAAATTAGAAAACTGTTTTCTAAACTTATAAAGCGAATTAAAAACATGTAGAACTTGAGATACTCTTAAAAGCTCTACATTTCCTATATTGCAGCCTGTCCTAGCTTTTTTTAAAGACTCTCTTATATTCTTAAGTCCATTAAAAGAAGGACTTTTAAACTTAGCTATTATCATATGTGCATCATATGTCTCTTTTAATAAACGGTCAACAGTATTTAAATTAGAGCTAGGTAAAATTGAAAGTACTTTATTTCTTGATTCGTCACATGATGTATTTTCAGCTAACATTAAAAGTATTTTCTCAAGCTCTAACGATTTATAGTCTCTATTAAACTCTTTCATATTAATAATATCCTCTTTCATAATTAATTAACTAATAGCAACCTGCTTATAAAAGTCTAACGTTTTTATGCTTCTTTCAATGCAATGTTGTATATATGCTTCTGTAATATTTGAAAGCTCTTTTTGGCTATCATTTAAAATTTCAAAACAAAACATTTTATTAAATTCAGAATATACAGTGTGCCTTATAGCAAATAAAACTGCTGGTTTTAATTTAAACCCAGTTGCATCAACCTTTTTGTAGCATTTATGACATAGTAGGCACGCCATTGACGGCACAAAGTACATATCATTATTTTTAAAGCTACTACATTTATTACATACAACAAGGTCAGGCATATATCCAGATATAGCTAAAATTCTCATCTCAAATATCGATTTGATAGTTGGATTAGATAATTTATCCTCAGAAATATAATAAAGAGAATTTAACATTAAACGCAAAATACTTTCTGTATTATTAGATTCCCCTACCAAATTCAATATAAGTTCACAAAAGTATTGAGCTAATGCAAGCTTCTCTATGTTACTCCTTAATTTCCAGAATGATTTTTTTATAGATGACTCATTAATTATGTATTTATTCCGACCCTTATATATGTTAAAGTCGGAATAACAAAAAATTTGTGTTCCTGCAAAATTCTTATTTCTTATATTTTTTGCTCCTTTTACAAAGGCTCTTATCACACCAAATTTCCTTGTAAGCACAGTTACGAGCTTATCACAGTCACCTATATCCATTTGTGCTATTATCAGTCCGTCCGTGCAGATTTGCATATCCATTTGCTCCTTTATAATCATTTTCCTTAGAGTCTTTTAAAGACTTATAATTAAGATAATCTCTTACGCTACCTGTAGCAGAAAATCTTTCCCATGCCATATCTTCATTCATTTCCATTCCTCCATATTAAATCTTAATTTTAGTTTTCTCAAATATGGACAATATATAATATGAAATAAAATAAATATAAGGCAAATATTTAGGAATAAA
Source organism: uncultured Clostridia bacterium (assembly GCA_944385105.1). GTDB lineage: Bacteria > Bacillota > Clostridia > Oscillospirales > Acutalibacteraceae > CAG-557. The sequence goes on along the minus strand of CALWVR010000010.1, from coordinate 17,135 downwards.
TTTCTATATATTTCAGTCTATAGATTTAATTTTTTATTTTATTCCAATAATTATAAAAGTTTTTTTCCATCTTATTGTCTCCAGGTATATAATAGCTCTTTTCTTTTAATTCATTTGGTAAATATTGTTGAGATACAAAATGGTTTTCAAAGTCATGAGGGTATTTATAGAATTGGCCCTTGTTCTCTACTTCATCACCATCATAATGTCTATTTTGCAGATGCCTTGGAATCTCATAGCTTTTTCCTTTTTTAATATCATCCATAGCAGCATTTATAGCACAATATGCAGAATTAGATTTTGGTGCAAGGCTAACAAGAATAACGGCATCAGCAAGAGGTATCCTTGCCTCTGGAAGCCCAACCTGCATAGCTATATCGACATTAGATTTTACAATAGAAATAGCTTGGGGATATGCAAGGCCAACATCTTCACATACACAAACTAGAAGTCTACGGCAAGCTGATAAAAGATCCCCTGTTGACAAAAGCTTAGCAAGATAATAAATAGCAGCATCTGGATCAGAGCCTCTCATAGATTTCTGAAAAGCAGACAATGTATCATAATGCTCATCTCCCTTCCTATCATAGCGAATATTTGGAGATTTTAAAATTTGTCTTGATACATCACTTGATATTATTCTCCTTCCATCTTTAAAGGTTGATGATAAAAAGCATAACTCAAAAAAATTAATAGCTTTCCTCACATCTCCACCGGCAATAGAAGATATATCTTTAACAACATCCTCCTTGATTTCTAAATATATGTCTTCATCATCTTCTATGTATTTAATCGCATTATAAATAGCTTTTTCTATTTCATAATTATCCACAGGCTTAAACTCAAATACCGTACACCTACTTAAAATAGCTCCATATATATAAAAATAAGGATTTTCAGTAGTAGAAGCTATAAGTGTTATTTTTCCATTTTCTATAAATTCAAGTAATGTTTGTTGCTGCTTCTTATTAAAATACTGTATTTCATCAAGGTATAATAATATGCCTTCCGGAGCTCTTAATGTGTCTATTTCTGAAATTATTGACTTTATATCGGCAGTAGTAGCTATAGTTGCATTCAATTTATGTAATTTCTTCTTTGTATTTTCTGCTATAATTCTTGCAACTGTTGTCTTTCCTACACCTGACGGACCATAAAATATCATATTAGGTATATTTCCTGACTCAATTATTTTTCTAAGCATCTTGTCTTTCCCTAAAATATGTTTTTGTCCAACAACATCATCTAAACTCTTAGGACGAAGTCTATCTGATAAAGGCTTAATCATAATAAATCCCTTTCTTAATAAAACATTAAATACAAAGTAGGTGTACTTTAAAAGTCCACCTACTTCATTACCTTATTTAATTTTATAATAAATTAAACAAGTTTTCAATTACTAAATTATTGGTACAGAGGGTATCTATTGCAAATTCCTGTTACCTCATTACGTATAAAGTCCTTATTACTCTCAAAGTCATCAATAGCCATGGAAATGAATGATGCTATTTGTTCCATCTCTTGTTTTCCAAGCCCTCTAGTGGTAACAGCTGCTGTGCCTATCCTTATACCGCTTGTTATAAATGGACTCAAGGGTTCATTTGGAACTGTATTTTTATTAACAGTAATGTAAACCTCATCAAGCCGTTTCTCAAGTTCCTTGCCTGTAATTCCTTTATTCCTTAAATCAAGAAGGATTAAATGGTTGTCCGTCCCTCCTGAAACCAAAGTCATTCCATTCTCTATTAGTGCATTTGCTAAAGCCTTGCAGTTTGAAATTATATTTTCACTATATACCTTAAATTCTGGTTTTAAAGCCTCTGCAAAGCATACTGCCTTAGCCGCTATAGTATGCATAAGAGGCCCACCCTGAGTACCTGGAAAAATAGATTTATCTATATTTTTAGCAAATTCTTTTTTGCATATAATCATTCCACCTCGTGGACCACGTAGTGTCTTATGTGTAGTTGTTGTCACAAAATGGGCATACGGTACTGGACTTTCATGTAAACCCGCTGCTACAAGTCCTGCTATATGTGCCATGTCTACCATTAGGTAAGAATTAACCTCATCAGCTATTTCTCTAAACCTCTTAAAGTCTATTTTTCGAGGATATGCACTAGCTCCACAAACAATAAGTTTTGGTTTTACATTTTTAGCTATTTGAAGCACTTTATCATAATCTATTAAGTGCGTTTGAGGGTCCACACCATATTCGACAAAATTATAATATTTACCTGATATATTTACAGGAGACCCATGAGTTAAATGTCCTCCCTCAGATAGGTTCATCCCCATAACAGTGTCACCAGGTTCTAAAACGGAAAAATATACAGCAACATTAGCCTGTGCTCCAGAATGAGGTTGAACATTAACATGTTCTGCAGAAAAAAGTTTCTTTGCTCGTTCTCTTGCCAGGTCTTCTATAATATCAACATATTCGCATCCTCCATAGTATCTTTTAAATGGATAACCCTCTGCATACTTATTTGTCAAGACAGAACCCATTGCTGCCATTACTGCTGGTGATACTATATTCTCAGATGCTATAAGTTCAAGATTTCTTCTTTGGCGAAATAGTTCTTTTTCTACTGCATTGCCCACCTCAGGATCAAGCATTTTTAAAAACTCTAAGTTATTAACCACATTATTCATATTAACTCTCCCCCATTTTTAATTAATTATACTATTTTTATTTACTTATATCAACTATTTATTTTTCACTTTCGTGCCACTCCTCATCATTAAATATTAAATCATCAATGTCTCCAGAAAATAAATTTTTTTCTTCCCTTGACTCAATGTAACTAGTATCCTGCTTTGCTATAAACATGACTTTAAACTCTACCTGCTTTCTTAAACATATAAAAACAATGAGATTTTATTATATTATCTTAAAACTTATTAAATAGTCGTATTTTAGTAAAAATATATACATTATTCTTTAGTAGATATATAAATAAAAGTAGTATAATTATAATTGTAATTAAGTAAATAAGAAAGAAGGTTCATTTGGTGAACAATTTTTTAAAAAGGACATGGGCAGAAATTAACTTAGACGCTATTAAAAATAACTTCATACAGATACGAAAAAACATATCTCCAAATACTAAAATACTATGTGTAATAAAAGCCGACGCTTATGGACATGGAGCTGAAATCTTAGCTGCAGAGTATGAGGCACTTGGTGCTGATTGGTTTGCTGTGTCTAATATAGAAGAGGCTTTTCAAATAAGGAAAGTGGGTATAAAAAAACCAATTTTAATTTTAGGCTATACTCCTGTTAGCATGGCCCCTCAACTTGCTAAGCTAAACATATCTCAAGCCGTTTTCTCTGAAGAATACGCTGAAAGACTATCAAACAATGCTTCTAAAAATAACGTTAATGTAAAGATACATATAAAGGTTGACACTGGAATGAGCAGAATTGGATTTCTCTTTCAAAATATTAATAACCATTCTCATTCCATCGACACTATAGAAAAAGTATGTAATCTAAAAAACATTCACGCTGAAGGAATCTTTACACACTTTGCAAGAGCAGATGAAGATGGTGTTGCTATAAATGCAACAAACCTTCAGTATAATAACTTTATTTATATTATAAAGGCTCTAAAAAAGCGAGGTATAGATATCCCAATTTCTCACTGTAGTAATAGTGGAGCTATATTAAATTATAAGGAATTCAATTTAGATATGGTCCGCGCTGGAATAATCTTATATGGTGTCTATCCATCTGAATACAGCAAAAGTAATTTAAAATTAGAGCCTGCTATGGCATTAAAAACTGTTATATCACAGGTTAAAGAAGTTGAACCTGGTACAGCTGTAAGCTATGGGAGTACTTATGTAACAAATAAAAAGACAAAAATTGCGACTGTTCCAATAGGATATGCTGACGGTTACTTTAGGTCTCTTTCGTCAAAGGCGGATATGCTCATAGGGGGAAAAAGAGCTCCTATTCTGGGGCGTATATGTATGGATCAAACCATGCTTGATGTCACAGGAATCAGGGATGTAGAAGTGAATAAGATAGTTACAGTGTTTGGGAAAGACAATGGCGCTAGCATTACTATAGATGAGCTTGCTAAAAAGGCTAATACTATAAATTATGAGCTGCTATGTGCTATTAGTAAACGAGTACCAAGAATATACACTAAAAACGGTAAAAATGTCGGTACACTAGACTACATATGTCCTTGTCTCGAATAAGTTTATTATTTGGACTGTTCTTTTTCCCTTAGCTGATAAATAATTTTACATGACAAATCGTCTTTTATAAAATTTTATTAATTACGTACTTATAGATAAAATAAAAAGATCCCTAAAATAATTTTAGGGATCTTTTTTTGATTTCTTATTCTTCCAGTTTTTCTTCTTCGTTTACTTTCTCAGGTTCCTCAACATCCTCATCTACCAAAACTTCAACATCCACAGGCTCATCAGAATCTTCTATTATATCTTCAACGCTTGATAAATTTCCTTCACAGTCTAGTTCAAGCAATTTTTCTTTTAACTTTTTGATCTCCTTTTTAGATTCATCTATATCGTTGCAAAGCTTTTGCATATCATAGTTTGGTACATCCCTTAGTTCATTGTAATAATGTTTACCCAGAGTTATATAATTCCTTATTATATTATTTGACTCCTTTTTTACAAGCCTTTTTAATTTAGTAGTCTTATTAAATTTTTTGTTCTTTTCAATCACATAATCTACCGCATTATTAACTGTCTCACCAATATTTTTAAAAAGCTCCATTTTTATACCCTCCATAAACTTTCTATATTTTTATACAATATAATTATACACCATACATCAAAAAATTAAAATAATATTTTAATTTTTTCTCCTTTTAAATTTAATTTTTAATTTTATTAATAATAAATATACTAATATAGTAAAACATGCAATAAGTACAGAAATAAATATACCTATTAATATTAAAATACACCAAACGTCTCTAAAGGCAAACTCTGTCTTACTTCTTAAAAGTGCTACATTAACAAAGTTGGAATTTAAGTTAACAAGCTCCATCGCGCTATTAAATGAACTAAAAAGACTTTTGTAAAGATAAATAATAAACACAGAAGAAACAGCAACTATAGAAAGTAAAATAAACATATTATAATATTTATTTTTAGATTTTATCATCTTATTATTAGCTACATCTATAAAAAAATTTTTAGTATTATCTACCTTAATGTTTAGCTTTTTACCACAATTATAGCAAAATTTTGCATCACTAAAAATTTTTTTTCCACAATTACTGCAATACATTTCATGCACCTATCCTTCGTTAGTTTGTCTCATAAACTGAAAATAATTAAATTAAATGCATACAATTTCATTAATCATATTATATCATAAAATTAAAATATATAAAAATACATTTTAAAAATAAGATTTTATGAAACTAAATAACGACTCATTTTTATTAGTACTAATATATTATGTTGCTTGTTATATTTCCATTATAGTCACACTTTATCAATACCTTATCTTCATAGATATCACACATAATACCAGGCGAATGCCTTACTTCAATAATTCCATAAGCTCCACCATAACTTTTAGTTTCATTCCCTGTTCTGGCATACACCTTCAGGTCTCCATCTCCTTCTAAGCAATGACCTGATTGCGTAGTGCTAATGCATTGTACATCTTTAGTCTCCGGATTATATCTAAAGTTTGCCTCCACAAATACGCTTGCAATTGTTGAACCTTCTTTACTTAAATATGATATTTCCATTCTTCTCGTAACATACTTATAATTATCTTCGCCTTCTAAGTCATTAACTTTAAAAACCTTGTCCTTTTCTACAACCTGTCTTACTACACCATTATCAAGTTTTACACTATTATCAAATACCTTCCTAACATCATATTTAATGTCCGGCATTTTAGTAAGAGATTTTAAATTAAAGTTAATTTCTCCATTAGCTGTACAAACAGTATCTATATGGAAATTATCAATTTCCTTATATTTCTTTCTAACACTATTTTTCTTCTTTTTACTTATAAGCATTTTTTCAGATACTATGCTTTGTGAAGAAGATTTAAAAATCTCTTCACTTGATGATAACTTCCATTTTTTATTCTCACTTTTAATTTCCCTTTCAATGTCCTTATCTACTATACTACTACTTTTACCATCATATTTAAAGTCCATCTCTAAATCTGAAGATAAAATCTTTTCATTCTTGCCAGTAATAAAATAGTTCCCTTCCACCTTAACTTTTTTATGATACTCCTTCTCTCCATTCTCATTAACAACTTCTCTAGGTTTACCAATTTTTAGATTAGCTAAATAAACAATTGAATTTCCAAGGTACAGCTTTTTCTTTTCAATGCTTGCCCAACTTATTTCTTCAGAACTGTCACTTGCAAATACGCCAAATTGACAAAATCCAAAAACAAAGCTAGCCGCCAACAATATAGACATTAACTTTCTCATTTATATCATTCCTTTCCATAAATACACTTTTTAACATTAACATACATCTGTATAAAATTTATATAGAAGTCCTGCCACGGCTTTTTGCGCATTTTCTATAGAATTTTTAACAACTGTATCTCTTTCAAGGTTATTCTCAACTAAAGCATATAAATTATCATTGGCTAAATAAGCACTTGCTTTTGCTATTGTTTCAACCGAATTATTTTTATAATATTCAAATTCTTTTTCAGACATGCTTGACACTACATTTGATTGTATATCTTTACATCTATTCTCAAAACTTACATGTAGAGAAACATTAATTGCCGTATCAATAAAAGTTTGATTGTTTGTGTGAACTGGTGTATTAAGATCTTCTAAAAAATGAATCGACCTTCCTAGTTCATCAAAACTTTTCTTTTGAAGATTATCCTTAAAATTTGAAAGTGCATTTTCATAATGCATTACGCATCTGCTTAGCGCTGAGTCATCCTCGCCTACTGAATTTTTTTCTGTAAGAGTATTATAAAAGTGATGTTTAAATGCCCCTTGAGCCTCATCAAAATCCGGTTTTGTACAACTTTTCATTATTTGTTCTTTAGCTTCTTCATTATAAATTTCTGAACATTCCTCCCCCTTTTTGCTTTCTAAAATCTTTATTCCTCTTCCTGTTGTATATTCATGTGTTTCACTTCTAAAAGCTCCAGCATAGTTTATTACCCCAGAGAAAAGACAACTCAGTGATAAAGAACATGCTAATATTCTCTTTAAAATTAACTTTTTCATATCTGACATCCTCTCCTTATATTTTCCTTGTTTTTCACAAACTACACAACAATAACCATAAAATACATCACCTCCATTGAAAATTTACCTGTTAATTCAATATATTCACACAATATGTAAAGTGATATGGTATTTTATATATTTACCATAATATCACGTATATATTATAACATTTTTATCAAAATTAGTCAAATTTTTTGCCATATTTATTATAAGAAATATATATTTTATATCTAAATAGTTCAAAACTAATCTATCTATAAATAAATTAGAAAAATTATCATAAACTTTATATTGTATTTCTATAAAACTTTAGGAGGTCACACTATGATTGATAATATAAGCCCTGAGTATATGTCAAACTTAATATTATCTAAGCTCTCTCATAATTTTGGAGTATCTGAAACAGAAGCTACTGATGAACAAATCTTTAAAGCTATTGCTTTAATAATTAACGAATTACTTCTTCAAAAGCGTGCTGAATTCGTCTCTGAAATAAAGAAGCAAAATAAAAAGCAAGTTTGTTATATATGCATGGAATTCCTCATGGGACGATCATTAAAGAACAATCTTTTTAATTTAGGACTTGAAAAAACAATGCGCTTAGCATTGAAAAAAATAAATATAAATCTTGATAGAATATACTCACAGGAACCCGATGCAGCATTAGGTAATGGCGGGCTTGGTAGACTCGCTGCTTGCTTTTTAGACACTATGGCTTCTCAGGACTATCCCGAAATAGGCTATTCTCTAAAATATGAGTATGGTATATTTCGTCAAAAGCTCATTGATGGATGGCAGTCAGAAGCACCAGATTTTTGGCTTCCAAAAGGTAATGTATGGCTTGAACGCCAACCTGAAAAAGCTATAGAAGTCTTATTTGATGGAGAAGTTGAAGAGTCATGGGAAAATTCATATCATCAAGTTAAAATTAAAAATGCTACTAAAGTCTTAGCTATACCATGCGATATGCTAATTCCAGGATTTAGATCTAAAGGAGTAAGTAAGCTAAGATTATTTGAAGCAAAGTCACTCGACTTTAATATAGACTTATTTAACAGTGGCGAATATATAAGAGCTATGGAGCAAAATGCCATGGCTGAGGCAATCACCAAATTGCTTTATCCTGAGGATAACCACCCTGAAGGGAAAAGCCTAAGATTATCTCAACAGTATTTCTTGGTTTCAGCTACTGTTCAGGACATAGTTAGACGTCATCTTGAAAGGAATACAAGTCTTAATAATCTGCATGAAAACTATGTAATACACTTAAACGATACACATCCCATACTTGCCATTCCAGAACTTATGAGAATAATGCTTGATGAGTGCGGATATACTTGGGAAACTGCTTTTGATATAGTAAGTAAAACATTTGCTTATACCAATCATACTGTTATGCCTGAAGCATTAGAGTGTTGGAGCGTTGAACTTTTAAAACGAAGACTTCCTCGTATTTATCAGATTATAGATGAAATAAATAAACGTTTTTGCCAACAAATGAGGGATAAAGAAATAGATGAGGAAAAAATAAATCAAATGGCCATAATTAATAGCGGAGTAATACGTATGGCTAACCTTGGCGTTATATGCTGCTATTGTGTAAATGGAGTATCTAAACTTCATACAGAAATATTAAAAAATAAAATTTTTAAAAACTTTTATATTATAAATCCGGATAAATTTAAAAGTATCACAAATGGAATAGCTCATCGTAGGTGGTTAAATCAGTCAAACCCAGAGCTTGCATCATTTATAACTGAATTGATTGGAGACGAATATGTTTCTGATGCTAGTAAATTAAAAGACTTATTAAATTTTAAAGATGACATTTCTGTACTTTCCTCCATAAATAAAATAAAATATAATAATAAAGTGCGACTATCCAATTTAATAAAAAATAATAGTGGAATAATCGTAAATCCTGATTCAATATTTGATATACAAATAAAACGTCTCCATGAGTATAAACGTCAACACATGAATGCATTAAACATATTGTCAACATACTTATGGCTAAAAGAAAATAAAAATGCACCATTCGTTCCAAAGACCTATATATTTGGAGCAAAGGCTGCACCAGGTTATTATTTTGCAAAACAGATAATAAAATTTATTTCGACAATAGGAAGTGTCATAAATAACGATCCAGACGTCAATGATAAATTAAAAGTAATTTTTATGGAAGACTATAAAGTCACACTAGCAGAAATCTTAATCCCTGCTGCCGAAATAAGTGAACAAATATCCCTTGCCGGCAAAGAAGCCTCCGGAACTGGTAACATGAAATTAATGTTAAATGGAGCCATTACTCTTGGAACTTTAGACGGTGCAAATATTGAAATAAAAAACGCTGTTGGGGACGAAAACATCATTATATTTGGTATGGATGCTAATGAAGTGAACTCATTGAGAAATAGCGGATATAATCCATCAATTTATTATAATAATAGTCAGACAATAAAGGATGCCATAGACTGTATGCGTAGTGGTTTCTATAATATAAGATTTGACGATATTGCTAATTCCTTACTTTATCAAGATCCATATATGGTCCTAGCAGATTTTTCAGACTATAGTATGGCACAGAAAAAAGCCTCTAAATTATATTCAGATAGAATTTCCTGGGGACGTAAATCCTTATATAATATAGCTAACGCTGGCTACTTTTCTGGTGACCGAACTATTTGTGACTATGCGAAAAATATTTGGCACATTGAGCCTATAAATAATCAATAGGTGGTATTTTTATGAACCCTATTTTTAATTCTTTTGATACAAAATATAAAAACCCCATTGGTGCTGTACGTGAGACTACCAATGTTCACTTTAAAATAATTCTCGATAAAAAAATATATTGTCGTAAAGCAAGTCTTGTTCTCCTAGATGATACAAACAATAAAACATCATATTACTCTATGTTTTGGTGCGGCGATCTACAAGATAATTTAGAGGCCTGGGAATGTGACTTTACTCCATTGCATACTGGATTATTCAGGTATTACTTTGAAATAGATACTGATAATAGCCGCTTTCCAATAGTAAGAGATATATGTGGAATTGGAAAACCTGGGGAATTTAATAAAATAGACAAGTGGCAATTAACTGTATATAAAAAAGAATATTCCACACCATCTTGGATAAAAGGCGGAATAATGTATCAAATATTTCCTGATAGATTTTTTCGGTCTAATACAAAAAAAGTGAATATTCCAAAAGATAGAGTAATACGAGATGATTGGGGAGGAGAGCCTGTCTCATCACCAAACGAGCACGGAGAAGTCACTAATTCTGACTACTTTTGTGGAGATCTAAACGGAATTACATTAAAGCTTGACTATTTAAAAAATTTAGGGGTTACTTGTATATATCTAAATCCAATATTCGAAGCACATTCAAACCACAGATACAACACAGCAGATTATTCTAAGATTGATCCGCTTTTAGGAGACGAAGAAGACTTTAAAAATTTATGTAAAAAGGCATATAAAAAAGGGATAAGAATTATTTTAGACGGCGTATTTAGTCATACAGGAAGCGATAGTATTTACTTTAACAAGTCGGGCCGTTATCCATTTGAGGGTGCCTATAATTCAAGAGACTCAAAGTACTATAATTGGTATAAATTTTTAAACTGGCCAAACAAGTATAGGGCATGGTGGAACTTTGAAACACTGCCGGAATTAAACAAAGAAGAACCTTCATACCAGCAATTTGTCTTTAATGAAAACGGAATAATAAGAAAATGGCTTCGACTTGGAGCATCTGGTTGGAGGTTAGATGTTGCAGACGAACTTAGTGACGAATTTATAGAAAAAATCAGACTTAGTTCAAAAGCAGAAAAAGAAGAATCGTTAATAATTGGTGAAGTTTGGGAAGATGCGTCAAACAAAATAAGCTACTCTAAAAAGAGAAAATATCTTTTTGGCACGGAGTTAGATAGTGTGATGAATTACCCCTTTATGAATGCTATAATTAGTTTCATAAAAGGTGCAGACGCTGCTAATATAATGGACTCTATATTAACAATAGTCGAAAATTATCCTAAACCAACTTTAGACTCACTAATGAATTCCTTAAGCACACACGACACAAAGAGAATACTAAGTGTTTTAGACGAAAGAAATATCGCAGATAGTTATATAAATACCATAAATATTAATTCTGGAGACGATGAGCATACATTTAGACTATTGTCAATAGCTGTATCTATGCAATACACTCTTCCCGGTGTCCCATGTATATTCTACGGAGATGAAGCAGGAGTATACGGTGGAAGGGACCCCTTTTGCCGTAGTTGTTATCCTTGGGGAAATGAAAACTATAAATTAGTAGATTTTTACAAAAAGTTAGGACGTATAAGAAGTGAACAGTCTGCATTTGCAGAAGGTGATTTTATACCATATGTATATAACAAAAATTTTATTTCGTATATGCGTAAGAATAAAAATAATTGCATAATGTGTATGTTTAATATGAATAAACACGTCTATAAACTTGACTTGCCATCAAATATAGAATCCTATTCTTTATTATTAGGTGACACTGACATTATAAATAAAACATTATTCATTAAACCTGAGAGCTTTGCTATATTAAGATGTCTATAGGCTTCTTTAATAAACACTGAATATACTCTTAAAATTGCACTTTCAAAAAAAACTTTTCTAACAAAATGTAAAATAAAAATGCACTATATTATCATCATAATATAGTGCACTTTGTTATGCATTATACCTTCATGAAAGGTCCTATATAGCAGTTAAACAAATCAATAAATATTTACTCCTATATATTGAAAAATTATTTCTCATCCTATAAATTAAAATTTGATGTAAAAGTCTTAATTTATACGCTCTATCATTATATAAATTCATTTAGTTGTATTTTTCTATTATTTCAATCTTTATTCATGTCTTCTCTATTCTTTAGAGTGTAAACCAAAAAAGTCACACTCGTCAGTGTCAACATACACCTTACCTGGTACTTGGGCAGCTACAACACGATCTTTTTTGCACAACCTTAAAGCGACTGAATCTTTTGCATTAGAAATAAGCCTTCTTATTTCATCTAAATTTACTAGGGAAGACTTGTCAACAAAATTCTCTGCTTTTTCTATTGACGCTTCACAAAATATATTAGTAATACCAAATGCTGCTATCATCCCTAAAACCAAAGACTTCACAAATTTAAGATCAATAAAACCTGAATACTTGCTATTAAACTCACGACATTTTTCATTTAATTTATTCTTTAATTCTTCTACCTTATTCTGTAACTTAGAACAGTCCTCATGTCTTTTTCTTTTTTTCCTTAATTCAACCTTAGCTTCCTTAAGTTCCTTTTTTAAATCTGTCAATCCAAACTCATCTTCCAATTTTTTAATTTCCTTAAGGGATTTAGCAATCATGCATGCGTATGGACTCATGCTTAGTAACCCCAAACTTCCAGCAACTAATATAGCTTTGGTAATATCTTCTTTATCTATTAATTTCCCTACTTGCCTCAATGCTTCCTCAGTTTTCTCCTTTGGTATAAATAAAATATTATCTTTAAATTTTAATTTTCCTCCTTTGTATACTACACACTCCTGACTTTCTTCACATGCTTCCATAGTCTCTGGAAAGGACTCAGTTATATCCTTATCTTCACAATCTCCATATCCAACTCCACTACCATAAGCATTGTGAAAATATCTCATGTATCTACATTTATCTTTATCCACCCAAAAATAAGCAAATGCGCTGCTTATACTACTTAATACCATTGTTATTACTAATATTAAACTTATTATCTTTTTCATTTTTCTCTCCTATGTTACTTATTCTTATTTTAAGATTAAATTTTAATAAAATGCCCTTTTTCATAATGTCCTAATTTTGGCACTGAATAAACTATACCATAAAGTTTTCATTTATAAAACTATGTCAAAGAAAACTCTGCATATTACATTAAAAGTTTTTGACATAAGTAAAGATATTAGATTTTTTATACTAATTAGTATAAAAAACGCTTTAAATTGCCTTAAAAGTCCGCTACATTTCCAAGAAAATTATTTGTCAGCGATGATATAGATTCTATTCGAGAATAATATATGTAATGCCTTCCTTCTAATATTTTAAGTTGCTGAATGTTAGGATTTGAGAACACTTCTTCGTGGAGCTGAACCCAGTTTAGAGATTCATTTTTTGCATTTTTAGAACAAATTATTGATAATACCGGTAAAGTAGCTGAGTATTTAATATCAAATAACTCACTGGCATTTTTATACATCATATTTTCTTCATTAACATTTGCACTAGAATCATAATGCCATACAAAATCCTTATGCATTAAATTTATTAAATCTTCACCATAAATACTCCTATCTATTCCTTTAAAAAACATGTCTTCCATATAATTAGGATTATACCTATCTATAATTCTATATACTCCAAAAAAGCTCTTTACCTTACACCACCAATTTTTATAATTTGCCTCCTTATTTTTCATTTGGTTAGGTTTGGAGCAGTCCAATTCTATTATAGCTGAAATTTCTACAGGATATTTATTAGCATAATACATTGAATATATACCTGAAAATGAATGTGGCATAAGGACATATGGTGGTTTTAATCCTAATTGATTTAGTACTGACCTAATTTCCTCAACTAAATTTTTGTTAGATCTTTCTTCATTTGTAGAATCGCTAAAACCATACCCAAAGTATTCTAAGGTAACAACCTTATAATTTTTACTTAATTCATTTGATAGCGGCATAAAATTAGCTATTGGAGAAGGTGTTCTATAACCACTTAGCAAAACTATAGTCTTTGAACCATTTCCATGTATATAGCAAGACATTTTTTTATCTTTTACAGTTACAACTTTAAGATTTTCCTTAAAGGTGGAGCATAATGTATTTTTTCATAGTTGTTTTTTATATTATGATAAAGAGCAAAAATTAATGGTATAATTATCAAAATAGTAACAAATAAACGTAAGTATTTTTTCATAATTATCAATCACTCCTCTATGCTTGATAATTTCATATGTGACTACACTAATTGAAATTAGATCATTCTTACACCCAGACAGCTGCATAATTTTGCTTAGTTATGTCAGTCAGTGCTTAATAATAATAAAAATTTACATTCATCTAAAGTTTAAAAGTCATGGCAAAAGTTTATTTAATAGACTGCTTAATTTCTTTGATATATCATTTTCTATAGTGTCTATATGCGCATATTTTTATCTTCATACTTTTCTCTACTAGTACGAGTATCTATAAGAAACTAAAAAGGTATGAGACATAAACTGAAAAGATAAAAAAGCGCTATACAAGATTTAAATATAGACACTCTCAATCGGTATGGGGGCTATTAGAGACTTGAGAAAACTTAGTATTTATGCTTAAATAAATTTAATTGCCATGTTTATACCATAATGAATTACATCAAAATTACTCAGACTATGTAGCATAAAAATAGTTTTTATATTATTCAGTAATCTTGGAAACTCGAACAAATTGCTGTATTGATTTTTCTTTTGGCAAAATTCTTGCATCAAACCATTTATAAAAATACCTTAAAAAACTTCTGCATATATATCCATTCTGGTTATGATCCGTCGTATCATAAGGATTAGCAAAAATTAATACATCATCCATTAACGATTTTGTACCCATATCATCATAGCCTACAATTATCATCCAATGTCCTCCCCATTCAACATTTTCTGATATTATAACTTGATCACTATTTAAAGATTCCTTTACAAACTCGCGAAATTGTTCGGGTGAATTAAACGAATAACCATTGGCATCAGCCATATCTAAAGATTAATCAACCTTTAAACCTCTGACTTCCAAAGCCTTTGCTATTGACTCAGTGTTGCTCCAAAAGAGCCGTCATCACGTTTATTGTCATAATTTCTAATATCCATTTCCTTCACTAACTGGCCTTCTGGAACATTATATATTCCAAAATGCTCCAAAGCCATAATAACGCATGATGCACCACACGAATACTCGGATATTTGTTAATAAGTTTTAAAATTATTTAATTTAATTAATGTATTAGTAGGGCTTGATTCGTATATATCTATCTTTTTATAGTATGGCGAGTTTTCAATGTCAACTTTTCCAACTAAGCTTGCAGCACCGTCAATTACTTTATTAACAGGTTCAGTAATCGGTATAAACTTAGGCATAGAGCATTTAAATAAAATTAAATCCATATAGTAATTAAAAGCAGACTAATTCTCACATTATTCACTATTTTTTACTTTAGTTTTGGCAATTAAAAGGGATCTTAAAATTATAAATGCAGTATTTAAATAAAAAATATCATTAAAAATGTGAGTGTAAATTATATCCAGGTGTTACCCAGTAAGTTAACCCGAGCCCATATGCCATTTCTGACAAAAAATTTAGGGTCTATCTCGTCTGCCAAACTCACCATACGGGCATAAACTTTTATGCTACTTAATTATGCAGTATCAGTTAAAAATTGTCAACACATAACGTTTCCTTTAATAGCTATACTAAGACTTTAGATCTTCTCTCTAACTCCATTAAAAAGTTATAAGAGTATTAAAGTTTTAGAGACTTATTATTTTCCTAAATTAAAGTAATATAAGTATGTTTTACTCTTAGTCTCTTTTATAAACATATCAGTTACTTCAATTTTGAAACTCATAAAGTGTACATAAAAAGGACTTGCCTCTCTAAAAAGAGAAGAAGTCCTTTTATTTTAATAGTTCTTATTATAACATTACCATTTACTCATAGCTTTCAAAATCGCCTTACTTTTTACGTACTCTTTTTACATATAGTCCTACAAGTATACCTCCAGATACTATAAACAATACACATAATATACCAACAAATAAGTAGCTGTCCTTATCTCCAGTCATAACTTTTGAATAAGCATTTTCTTTATTATCATATCCACTGTAAACGGCATACGGTGAAAAGTGATTTAACTTAACTTTTGCAAATTCTCCGTTTCCTCCCGGATATTCAAGATTACTTATTAATGAAACATCAAAGATTTCGTCTTTGCCATTGCTTATAAATATTGTTTGAATATTTTCCTTGCTCCAATCCTCTCCTATCTGAATATATAACGGTACCTGTGTATCAAGTGATGTATACTCATTTTTATCTGGGTCTTCTACTCCCGACAAGAATATCCATAGTTTTCCGTCACTTACCTTACTTTTATGCTCATCGTCAATCTGAGAATAATATTTTTCCCATTCTTCCGGATTTTCTTCCTTATTTATCCATTTTACCCAGAAACGAGATCCCTGTTTAAATACGCCTTGTGAATTATCGATTGCATACCAAGCACTCGTTCCTCCCGACTCTTCTTTTAGCCAAACCATTTTGTTTCCATCAATTTCGGCACTGGTTGTCCCATCATCAGATACATAGTTTATAACTCCATTATTATTAACTTCTTGTCCCCAGTCTGTTTTGTCTGCAACTATTCTTCCTAATACTGTAAGGCTCCCTGTATACTTTCCATTAAAATTAACTGTTATAGCTTTTTCTCCTATTGATTTCATATCTTCTGGCCAAATTATTGTATAATCTGTTCCTTCTAAAAGCTCTCTATTTTGATATATAAGCTTTATTATTGGGTTCCATTGACTTCCATTATAGATGTGCTGGCTTTTGTCAAGACTTACCTCAACATTTTGTTGACTCAAGGTTATTGGGGATACATTTATCGTCTCAGGTGGTGTTATATAGAATTCTATTTTTCTTGTTTCATTTGTCCATATAGGCTTAGTTGACCCCATATTTAACTCATTTTGGGTAATTGTAAATTTTGCTTTTATGTTTGTTTGTCCGGCACCAACACCTATTACTTCATTACCATCAATCTTTGCAATACTCTCGTCTTCTGAAAAATAGCCATCAAA
>CALWVR010000009.1 GCA_944385105.1 uncultured Clostridia bacterium | reverse complement strand
TTATTTTATTTAAAAGTCTTTTACAACTTGATTCGTCTATATATACAAGCAAAAGAGTCCAGTACTTCTGGACTCTTTTATTTTTTGCACGAATTGATTCAAAACCTATTTAACAGTTTTCCTTTGTCTTTATAAATTATTTCAAATATTTTGATTCTCAGTGGCAGAACCGAATTAACATATGTTATTCAATTACTTTTCCATTCTTAAATCTAAATTTCATGCTGCCATCTGCATTCATAATAACTTTTTCAATTAACGCATAACACAGCCCTTTATCAAATTAAGTCAGCAATCCGAACTCTGTTTTAGGATTTCTATAAATTCTTTTGCTCTATGTTTTTTAGTTTGCATTTTTAATTTTAAATATTCTATTTTTGAAAGTTTCTGAGTTACCTTATTGGTATCTATCTCTTAGCTTTTATACCGTCTATTGCATTCCGTTTGCTTCATCCTAGAATGTGAATTTTTCTCTATTAACTCCTTCATCGAATTATATAATACATCTCATTCATTTTGCAGCTTTACTTCTTTTTTCTCTATCAAGATTGTGTCTATGAGTTCCAAAATCAGCTCTTTACATCCTTGTTAATCTTTTGTTTATTTTCTATCATTACATTGGTTTGTTTTATAAATTCTTCTTTTATCTACCCATCAGTTACGTGTGAAGTTTTACATTTCTTTTTATTCTTGAACTTAGCATTACATTGCCAAGCAATTTTTCTATACTTATCATTGGAATGCCATATCTTTAAACCGTAAAAATTACTTCAGTCACTACTACAGCCACTCTCCTTTATTACTTTAACCATTTCATATTCTTGTACTTCAATATAGTTTTTTTAGAGCCTGCTCCTGTTTATCTAGTGCTTTATTTTCTTGATTATCAACAGAAGTTCCACAGTATAAAAATGACTTTGTCTTTCTCATCGTAAGTCTCCTCCTTTGATTACATATCAATTCTATTAAACCGCATTATCAAGCTATTTTGCATATTTTACGTTACGCATAAATTTCTAGCGCAGGTGGATTATTCTTGACTATAAAAAAACTATGCGTACAAATCAGCAACGGTTCTAAATTCGAGTAGCTCAATGAAAAAAGTACAAAACAGACCGAGGTATAAAAAATGGTAATATAAAAATGAATTTTGAATTAAATGTGCAAAAGATAATGCAAATAAAAGCATCAAAGTTTAAAAAAGAATTTAATAGTAAGGTTATAGCGTTTACTCGAAGACAAAAATTGAGTTTGGAAGATTGCATAATAATGTTATTAAATAAAAAACCACAAAATATGCAAACAGAATTAGATGAATATCTTGCCTAAATCGCTTTGTCTTGAATTTAGTGGTATCCTTCTGTTTTGCCCATTTTACGTAGCTTGCTATAAATTATGTTTTTTAGATTTTGGGGTCATGTCGTCATAGTTCCAATATTGCTTGACAAAGTCAGTTAATTTATTTTTCCTACTTGGCTCATTTCATCCTCCCAACAACTCTTTGACCCCAGGCATTATATAGTTAATCTAATGTATAAAATAGGGGTAATTTGCTGTTTCTTTCACAGATATTTATATTTCATAAACTCTCCCGTAATAACAATTAATCATTTATCATAAATCTGTGCGTTTAGATATTTCTAATCTTTGCATACTGCGTTTTTAAATAAGAACACTTGTGTCGTTACTTGCCGATTTTTGCAACTTTTCTATTTCTTTTATTTAAAAAATCCTTTTTAAATTCAGCTAGCAATACCTCTTTTTATTCAGCATTTTTCTGCTCATTCAAAAAATTAGGAATTATTCCTTGACTTTAATTTTGTCTTTTAGAATAATCCCGTAAACTTTTTATTTAATATTTACTTGCTTGTTTGCAAATTAAAATAGCAAATCACATCCATCACAATACATAATTATTTAAGTCCTTTAATAAAATATGTCTCCTTTTTCTATTTTATTTTTGAGGTTCAAGCTAGTGCACTAAAGTCCTAATCTTTATTAGTCGAGTACATACTGTTACAAATAAAGGTGTGAGATTTTAACTTATAAAAAAATTTTTTCAGTCCATCATTGTAAGAGTATGTTAATAATTCTTTCACACAATTGGGTAAACAATTAAAGATTTTTTAAGTTTTTAGTCCATTAAACTTAGTAAAGGATACAAAAATTTTATTATTGTTGCTTTCTTACCAGGCGTGCGAACTCTCCATTTTTCTCAATTAGACTATTGTAATCTCCTTGTTCAACAATCTGGCCATCCTTTAAAACGATAATACGATCACATCCCTTTACTGTAGATAAACGGTGAGCAACCATAAGAACAGTACAGGGCATAGAGTAAACGGAAGAGAGTACGTGATGTTGAGAGATATTGTCCAGTGCACTTGTAGCCTCATCTAAAATAAGTACAGACGGTTTTTGGGCAAAAGCCCTAGCTAAAAGTATTCGCTGCTTCTGTCCTCCAGAAAACCCACCGCCGTTACCTTCACTAATTTCTGTTTCCAATCCCATCGGAAGCTTCTTGATATCTTCTGCAATACATGCTGCTTCTGCAGCAGCCCAAGCCTCATCAGGTGTAATACCAGGTGCAGTAAAGGCGATGTTATCAAAAATAGTTCCCGGAAAAACACGAGAAAACTGGAACACAGATCCAATTCTCTTGCGGAAGGAACGTTGATTAAACGTAGATATAGGACATCCGTCAAACAAAATGGTACCAGCATCAGGAATAAGAAGACCCAAAATTAGTTTTAGCAAAGTACTCTTGCCGCATCCACTCTCTCCAACAAAAGCTACTTTTTCACCTTGTCGTATGTGAAGATCTATATTATCTACACACTTTTGATTTCCTTTAAAAGTATAAGAAAAACACAATCCTTCAATAGAGATATCCCCACGTAGTGAACTAACATATCTTCGTCCATCGGGAACCGTCGACTTATAATCAAAAAGCTGACGCATCTGATTGATCAGGGGATTAACAGCAATTATTTCTTTGCTCATACTGATCATAGAATTAACAGAAGATGAAAGCAGTCCAAAAGAAGAAGTAAATGATATGTATTCAGCCTGAGAAACTCCACTGACAGCAGCAAGCAGCAGTACCAAAATTGTGCCAAAACTAGAAATTAACGACAGTATTGGTACATTCAACCGAACCCAAATTGGCGGATTCAGGCTAGCATCTAAAACCTTGCGCTGGCGAGTAGCTGCCATATAATATGCACGATTTTCTGCTCCTACTCCTCTAATTTTCTGAATTCCCTTAATAAGTTCAAACGCTAATCCATCCGAGTCCTGGCGAAAATTCAACAATTCTGCTGTGTTTTTAGCCGAAGCCAAACAGAGCAAAACTGAGACCACCATTTGAACCACAAGCACTAGCAAAGATGGCACTAGTAACTGCGGTGCAAGTTTACTCATCTGTGGAATATATGCCACAGAAAAAAACACATTGAAAAGGTTACCCAAAAAGAAATCAAGCAATAGACCCGTGAGTCTTTGGGTACTTCGGATCTGAACAGACTGTTTACCTACAGATTTACTCAAAAAATAGTCGTACGGCATAAGTAAAACCTTAGATACCACTGCGGTCTGCATTTGAGTGGAAATACGCAGTTTCATCCTACTTAGCAAAAAGATTTTTAGAATACTAAAGACTCCTTTTAAAAGTCCTGCAACAAAAAACACAAAAGCCATTACAATTAACTGACTATAGGCTGCCGGACCTTTTTCAAGCAAATCTTGAAGTACATATTTATTCACTGCAGGTGCCACAAGCCCCAACACAGTAACAAAAAACGTGGCCGCTGCAATATATAGAATATCTCCCGGTGATATAAAATGCATCATTAACCGTATGAACCGCCAAACAGAAAACCCATCATCGTTCAATGGGCGATACACGGCGTAAGCGTAGGGCTCTAGTTGATCGATTTTCCAACCCCTAGTATTATGTACATTAGACGGGCATTCACAATTATATCCAAACAGAGAAGGACGCAAAATTACCGGTACACCGTCTTTAAAGAAAGCAAGAATAAAATTGGATTGTTTCTTCCATTGTTTGTCCAATAAGTTGATCTTTTCATACATTATCCCCTCTGGATCAAGCAATGCATCTAGTACCTCCTCTGTAGTTTTACAATTGTTAACGTCTTGTGAATCAATACGAAAATAACGTAAAATAGTACGTACAGCATTCTTTGTCTGTTCCATAGGGTCTAAAGCTGTATCGCCTTTTTTCCATTTTCTAAATATTTTATCCGCATTTCGTTCTAGTTCTATATCATGCCGTTCCTTTTCTAACAAGGTCTCCGAATAAATACCCATAGCATACCCTTCCTCCTACTGAAATTGCATCATCTTGTAGTACATTCCTTTTTTTTCATAGAGTTCTTTGGGCGTTCCCATCTCCACAACTCGTCCGTGGTCAATTACCACCACTTTATTACACTCCACAACGGTAGAAAGTCTATGTGCTGCGATAAGGCACGATGTACCTTTATTTCGTATGGCCTCAAATACTTTTTCCTCTGTTAAGGCATCCAGTGCAGAAGTAAACTCATCCAAAATCAGTAGCGTTGGCTCTTGTGATAGCGCCCTGGCTAATTCCAGACGTTGTAGTTCTCCGCCGGAGTAATTGTTACCATTGTCCCGAATGACTGAACTATAACCTTCAAAATCCTGTATAATCCGTGGATGAATCTGGGCATCTCTGGCAGCAAGAATCATCTCGTAATCCTCTATGGTCGGGTCCCACATTTTGAGGTTTTCACGGACAGTACCCGCAAACATGTTCACTTCCTGGTCTACTGTAGCTACAGAAGAGTGGAATACAACATCTGGAATCTGATCCCGGTGTCGTCCTTCATATGTAATACTTCCTTCCTGTGGGCGGTACATACCTGCCACAAGCTTCAGCAGTGTGCTTTTACCACACCCACTGCTGCCAACCAGAGCAACCATTTCTCCCGGTGCAATGCTGAAGCTTACATCAGAAATAGCCGGCTCATCTCCTTCATTATATCTGTAAGTAAGGTGAGACACATTCACTGATCCATTAAGTTTATCTGGTAGAGTATTAAAATCCAACTGCACCTCCAAGACAGTTTCTCGCTGAGTAATATCGTTAACACGTTCGATATTTGTACACATATTACGAAGCTGTTTATAACTTGACAAAACACTAGAAAAATTGTTGCTTACCTTGGAAAACACCGATTGCAGACAAGAGAGCATACCGAGAGTAAAGTGACCACGGATAATTAAAAATGCACCAAAGAATAAAATAATTGTCGAAGAAAGCACATTTCTTACTGTATTTGCCATATTCAAGGTTGAATTGTAGAAAAGAGACTTCCAAGAATTGCTCTGACAATCTATCATTTGTTTATTCCATAAATGAAAAAAAGCTCCTTCACTTCCACTTACTTTAATGGTGTCAATAGTATTAAGGCCATTCATCAGAGACGCACGCAACTTTTCATTCTGTGATACATTGCTGCGATTTAACATAACAGTATAACTTTGAATACGAAAAATCACAAGCGAAAATACCAGCATCACTATAAGAAGAATTGTGGAAATTAACGCATTATAAGTGTAGATTAGTATAATATAAAATATCATCGACACAAAGTTAAAAAGTTTGGGAACCAAAGTGATAATCAGAGTATTACCTAGTAAGTTACTTTTTTCTAGCCGGTCCATCAGCTCTCCACAATGGATTTTTTCATAAAAAGACATTGGTAAATGGAACACTTTTTTATAGAGCTTAATGCAGGATTCCGCGGCTATTTTTTTACTGAGACGATAAATCCAAAGCTCGTAAGATACGGAAATTATGGCGAATACCAACCATGCCAGTAAAAGTGCCGTCATAACAAAAAAAAAGGCTTCCCGGTTTTCTCCAGACATCACATCATCCAGAATACTTTTACGGAAAGTGAGAATAACTGTAGATATGAGAACTGAAGCACTCGATAGTAGCGATAATAAGAAAAGGTCTTTTTTATAAGGACTCAGGTATTCTTTCAGCACAGTAAAAGAACTTTCTCGTTTGCCATCTTTTATAAAGTTATCTCCCGGTGACAGCTCTAGCATATTTCCTGAATAGACAGATACAAATTTTTCCAAAGTCAGTGTATATTCTCCTTTTGTAGGATCTAATACAGTCACCTTTTTACTTCCTATCTTAGACAGAATT
Organism: uncultured Clostridia bacterium; assembly: GCA_944385105.1. GTDB lineage: Bacteria > Bacillota > Clostridia > Oscillospirales > Acutalibacteraceae > CAG-557. The sequence goes on along the minus strand of CALWVR010000009.1, from coordinate 6,882 downwards.
GCATACGATTTCTTTTTCCAGATAACCATACACGGAACCTTATCAGCCAAATCCTCTACAGGAATAGCTTTCACTTTTGCCTTCAGTCCATAATAGGCTGCTGCTTCACAAACTTGCTTCGGACTAGATCCATTTCGAGAAGTAACACACCTTTGCCGCATTTCACTCAGAGTAACATATTTTCCAAAATATGCAAGCATCATACAAAGGGCTGCCCCGCCGTTGTCAGACGCTTGCATCTGCATAATGGTTGGTATACGTTTCATTATTTAGTCCCCTCTCAATATTGGCATAATTATCGTACAATTCATAGCCATGATAATATGCATGCACAAGACTTCTGTATCCATTATTTTTTATATCTTTATATCGCATTCTATATTTAGCATCAGTTTTTTTCCCTGTCCCTGCAATTCTAATGCAATCTTGAGCATAGGCATCAATTTTTTTTAGCCCGTCTATTCTAGAAATAATCGGGAAAGCATGCACCACCCAGTTTAGTTCGTGATCATTTAAAACTTTTCCAAAAAACATCCGGTCATAGAATCTAATCATATCATGCATAGCCTTTTGACACGTACACTTGCCATAAGAAATACGCCTTAGCTTACGGTCGCAAAAGTGTCGCAATTTGCCGAGTAGTTTTTGTATAGCATAATCACCAATGTCAAAACCGCCTGGAAACATCTGTATACCTAATAGCTCTACTTCTTCACCGGGTGTGTATATGTGGGTCTTCTCTTCGTTAATAGTTTGGTTTCCCCTTTGCACGTATTTCCTAATTGTATCCATAGCCCACTTAGCTTTTTCCATTGAGTCAGTTAAAAATGCAATATCGTCTGTATAGCGCATGTAAAGCACAGCTTCTGGTTCCAATATCATATCCATATCTCGAAGGTAAATGTTGTTAAAAAAATTGCCGATAGGGAGTCCTTCAATGATGGACACCCGTTCTTTTACAAGTCGCCCATGACGGTAGAATTCATTTCGTGTCATTAACCATTTTGCAAAGGCCAGGAAATCTGGATCCTCGCAAAAAATAGGTTGAATCCTGTCAAGCAGAATATCTTGGTCGATAGACCCTCCGAAGTTATGAACATCCGCCTTTGCTATATATAATTTACGATCAGGGTCAATCTTACGAATATTATGAAAAAATATATTTGTACGGTTATCTTTGCGAAAGGAACATAGTGAATCAACATGAAGATAATCAAAATCTTGCAGCACAAAAGTCATATATTTCAATAGATAGCCAACATTCCCATCAAAACAGTAAACGAACCTGTACCGGTTTGAAGCACGTTTTTTAATCATAACTTGCCTTGGCGGCGGCAAAAACCAGTCATGTGCAAACAATCGGCGCATATCCTCATCAAACGTATTGCTGTTTATATACTGAATGATGTTTCTCTTAATTTCTTCTTGAATGTTAAATTTTTTTTCTTCCAACTTAGTAGCAAATGCAAGTTTGTATTCCTCAGAGCACATCTTTTCAAAAATCGTTTTCATGCAAATTTTTTTCCCCCCAATAACCAACTAAATAATTCAAAAAAAAGAACAGGACGGACCCATTCACTGGGCCGGATTTATGGTCAAAACACGACAACTGAGAGGCCGCCTGCATAGCCTTTTTCAAAGCTCAGCGATCGAGTTTCCTGCAGACGCATCCATAATGGATGCACCGTCCTGCTCTATAGTTAAATGTAACATAGTTTTAATAAAATGTCAAGCATTATTAATTATTAAATACAAAAAAATTTAATTAAACAAAAATCATGATGAAACTTAAACCAACAAAAAGGAACGTTAAATAAAAATTTTTATTCATTTTCAAATAAATATTCTTAATGGCACAGTAAAAATATCCAACATTATCACCAATTCTAATGCTTTTTATTATACTAGAATTTCTTCAACAGTTTATTTCAACCTTATTCCTGATTTTTATGTATTATATAATACATATTTTAGTATGCAAGTCAAAAATATTATATTTTTATAGAAAGGCAATCAACTGACGATATAATAGCGTATAAAATGAAAGTTAATAAAATCGTTGATTAAAGTAAACTGAAAGTTACTGTTGAAGGAAGGATTGACACAACAACTAAACCAGCACTTGAGGCAATAATAGAAAATTTTTTGGTATTACTTTGTAAAGGCCAACTCCCTATAAAAGCTAAAATCACAAATGCAGCTGTTTCCTTATTTATGGGAGCTGGAATAGGTTTACTTTTATTAGTGGTTTCGCATTTCATTGCCAGCTGTTTCTCTTCAAGAAATGTCCCTAATGCCGAGAGATTTTACAAAAACTTTGATGATAAAGTATCGATAAATAAAATCTTATCTAAACTTATTAAATTTGGCCTCTGGAAGAATAACGATTATATCTTTTTTAATATAAAACCAGGTAATTATGGAACTATCCCTACTCAATCTGCCTTTATTAACATTGGTTTAAAACATAATGATGAAGACAAACAAGAGAACTTGTAGAAGAATTTAAAAAGTGGTTACAAGAAATAGCTGATAAATATAGCTATGATGAATATGAAATAGACAGTAAATTATCATACTATTAATAAAAGGAGAAAAATATGAAAAAAGCAAGAGACTTATTAGCAGTTTTTTATGCGTTTCACTTCTATTAAGTAGTTGCACTTTTACAGCCTTTGCAGATTGCGATGAAGATTGCACACAAAAAAACAGTAATGGGCAATTTGTAAACGTCTGTTGTGCAAAGGAACGTGCTGCAAATAAAATAAAAAATGGAGAACATTACATTAAGGTGAATAATTTTGGGTGTAATTCAGATTTCACTATATATGTTTTTAACTATAACAACATAGAAAAAGTTATTTCTGAGCTACCATATACACATATGCAAGAAATAGATAATTCTTACAAAAATAATCATTTTTTAAAGATATGAGAAAATCAACTATTTTAAATTGGGTAAAATTTAGTAGTAAACTTATAGATAGTGCAGGATTTGTATTATTTACTGCCATAAACCGAAACAAAATTGGTAATTATGTGGTAAATACATTTAATCTAAAAAAAAATAATCAATTATGTAAACAAAAATTTAAAAATGAATATTGATATTGGCAGTGCCAAAGTATTTATAGAAAACGCAGCGATTGCTTTATCTACAGCACTTCCTACAAAGGCTATATCATCTGTACCGGATTTTACCCCTAAGGTTAATTTAGTTGACTATGAAAGTATTTTTAATAATAATGATAATACTTTTTCGTCACTTAAACAAATTTTACCATTTACAAAATACAAGGTTTGAAAGAACAATAATGTTTTAGTCGTTATAACAAATTCAAATAAAGATAATCTATTTTCTATCGCAAGCTTTAACAATTATGGAATAAACCACACTGACGAAGAAAAACAAAGTTTTGAAGATAAATTTAGTTCGTTACAAGAAACTTTACAGAATAAGATATGTGAATATGAAAAGGAGCAAGTAGGGGCTTATGGTGAGATTTAAAAATTAATTGTAGAAGTAACATTTGTACTGTTATTTAGCGGTATAACATTGAATACTTATGCGGTGCCTGACATACCACATGATTATTATGAAGAAGACACATTACTTGATACAGTATGGTATAAAACCGAATGTATTAATAAGAGTTCTACTTATCAAAAGCATCTCTTGAGATATGGAAGTGTAAATGATTTAATTAATTACCTATAAAAAATTCAAAAAATATAAATTTATAAAAACTTTCAAATTTTTTTATAAAGATACTTAGGAGTAGCTGCTGCAACAGTTACCGGAACAGCCTTAATTGAGTGTTTTTAAAACTAATTTTGAATCGCAAAAGTGTACATGCGTTACTAGCAAGGGTTCTTCCCTACCCTACTCAGACTGGATTTATTTATATTGTTGTTTTTTTAGCACATACAGTATTACCAATACACGATAGATTACAACTACTTGCCTGACTTAATTATTAAGGTAACAGCCAAAATCATATGAGCCATTTGTAAGCTTTTATTTTTTGTAATTTTTACTATAGTATAAAAAAATTATACCCAGTGTCTAACTAAAAACACTGGGTATAACCACATATTATTTTTTTGTTATTATTTATTCAATACAGTCATTGCGTTACCAACTGTTAGTTACAAACTTACACTCTCCAATTTGGAATCACAATTCGTTCACGTCTAAGTTGGCTGCTTCCACTAAAAGCTGAGCTGTCAATCTTAATATTTTCTATTTCCCCTTCAGCAGTAAATTCTTCAAGGTTACTATATATGAAAGCATATTTTCCTATAGTTAAATTTTTAGCACTTGCTGGAATTGTAAATTTGGTAAGGCTTTGACAGTTATAGAACGCTTGATATCCTATATTTAAAGTAATAATACCTTCTGGAATTGTAAAATTTTTAAAGTTTATGCAAGATGCGAATGCAAAATCTCCTATGGTTAAACTTTTAACATTTTTTGGAATTATAACTTCAGTAAGGCTCTTATACCCATACTTTAGTGCTCTTTCTCCTATATTCAAAGTAACAACACTTTCTGGAATTGTAAACTTACCATCTCTAATACAATTAGGGAAATAACCTCCTATAGTTAAATCTTTAATGCCTTCTGGAATTGTAAAATCTATAAGTCTACGACACCCATTGAACACCATATTACCTATATTTAAAGTAGTAACACTTTCTGGAATTTTAAATTGGCTAAGGCGTTTACATTCCTTGAACGCTTCGAAATCTATATTTAAACTTGTAACACTTCCTGGAATTGTAAAATCTTCAAGACTCTCACACTGTTCGAATGTTGATACCCCAATAGTTAAATTTTTAACACTTTCTGGAATTTTAAATTGGCTAAGTTCAGAACACGTTTTGAACGCTCCATCTCCTATAGCTAAATTTTTAACACTTTCTGGAATTTCAAACTTGACTAGTTTCTCACAACATCCAAATGCTCGTGGTCCTATAGTTAAATCTTCAACTTTATTTGTAATTGTAAATTCTTCAAGTTTTTCGCATATATAGAAAATTTGGTACCCTATATTTAAAGTTGTAACATCTGCTGAAATGTCAACTTTTGTAAGTTCACTACACAAGCTGAACGCGTTTTTTTCTATACTCAAAGCTTTAACGCTTTCTGGAATTCTTAATTCTCTAAGGCTACTATGTAAGAACGCCATTTCTCTTATATCTAAAGTAGTAACATTTCCTGCAATTGTAAATTCAAAAATATTTCCACACCTATAGAACGCTCTTTCTTCTATATTTAGAATGTCAAAATCACCTTCAACAGTAAACTTTTTAAGGTTCTTACAATTAGCAAAAGAGTAAGGTGCAATTCCTTTTACAGAGTAGCTTTTGCTATCCACTGTCACCTGGTTTGGAAAAGTAAACTCAGTAATATTTCCATCAGTTGGGTAAAGCTCTATTTCTTCTTCTCCATTTTTATTAATAATTTCATAGTGACAGTTTATCCCATTTATGTTAGTAGTTTTGCCAGGATCTTGTTTTTCTAACAAATTGCCCCAAGTTCTACCTTCTTCATAAAAAAGATTAACTATAGATATTTTATCCATTCTTCCAATGTAATTGTTCAATATATATTGTTCAAGTCTTGTTTGTTCCTTACCATCCACAGAAATGTTAATGTCTAATTTATCAAGATCAAAATTATTATTTTGATATTCACTCTTTATCCTGTTAATATTATCGTATTCTCCTTGAACAGCTTTCAAAAATTTCAGGGCTTGAAAATTATTGTAATAATTAGTCGATTTAAACTCATCATTCAATAATTTAATATAATTAATAGAAGTATAAAGCTTATTAAAATCACTAAACAATTCATTTAAATTTAATCCTACTGTAGTATTATTAACGCAACTTACAAGAAGTGTAGACATTTCATCTTTATTTAAGAAATCTCTATTTTTATTAATAAATTGGCCAGCATATTTTTGTAAAGGGTTAAAATTAACACTACTATGTCCTAAGATATGTTCTACAATAAATTCATTACCTTTGCAGCTAATAGTCAATTTTCCATATAAGTCTGAACCGTTTTCTATTTGGGTTTGATTAAAATTAATGAATTCGACATCCTTGCTTAGTAAACCATAAACCTTCTCAATCGCATTTTTTATATCTTTATTTTCAGATTTGTTGTTTAACTTATCTATCGCAGTTTTTGCAGCTTCTTGATTCTCGATCCCTAAATCAAGCGCCTTTGCAATATTATAAATTAATTTTAATGAATTTACAAATCCTGGCCTAAGTTCATAATTTTTCTTATTGTTATATACAATTTTATAATATTTTTCTTCCTCTAAATTTTCATCTTTATTAAGGTTACTAATAGCATAGTTCCATAAGCTTCTTGTTAATATGCTAGTAGCGTCTGCTCCAACGTCCTTTTGGTGTAAGAAAAATATTTGCAGCCTAGTCTTCAAATCATAAAAATCCACTGAGCTATCCCCTGTACTGTATATTGCTTTTTTTACTTCTTCTAGCTTGTTATGTAACTCCTTTTCATTCTTTGGCAACAATTTACCCCATCCATTTTCTACATCATAACACAGCAAATTTACAACATGACGTGCAGCTATATCTGCACAATCCTGAAAAGGTTGTCCCATAAAACTAACTTTATTATCTTTAACTTCTGATATTATATATGTATCTCCATTCTCCTTTGTTATATTTTTATATGGACTCTTCTTTGAAATTTGTAGAACTTTTAAAATTTCATTTCGTTTCTTTAAAGTTTCAATACTTTCTCTCAACTTATTATCGCCATTAGCTGATCCTTCAATCCTTTCTGCAATTCTTCTATAAAATGAATCAATAGCATCTTTTGCTTGCCTTCCTTCT
>CALWVR010000008.1 GCA_944385105.1 uncultured Clostridia bacterium | reverse complement strand
AAAATCCACCTTTACCCGATTCCTTGCATCAAACTTTAGAAATGTTATCAGAGCCTGATTCTAATTCTCAGTTTTCTGATTTAGAAACGTCATCTTCATCTGATTTACTGATTCCAGATTTAGAAATGTCATCTCAATCCGATTTCCAATTTCTGGATTTACAAATATCATCTTCAGAGTATGAAGATTCTCAAGCCTCATCCACAGACCCCCAATCAAATAATGAACAGATCAATTAGCGAATCCAGATTCGAGTATCGTTTTAGAGCCAGACTATCTTGATTAAGATTGAACAATTGTACATGTCAAATTACTAATAAGCAGTTTTTATTTATCTTATTCAAAAGTCTTTTTCAACTTAATTTGTCTATATATACAAGCAAAAGAGTCCAGTACTTCTGGACTCTTTTATTTTTTGCACGAATTGATTCAAAACCTATTTAACAGTTTTCCTTTGTATTCATAAATTATTTACTAAAATCAGATCTTCCTGTATACTTATTTTCTGAGTTGTTAAAAACAAATAATACTTTTGCAACTTTATACATCAAAAAGTCTAAACAACTTTGTCAATATTTCTGGTTTCCTTAGTAACATAACGCACTATATATTTTAAGTAAAATTTTGAGTTTTATGGAATAGTAATATATAGTTTTAGAGCAGATACCATGAAAAAAAGCGCCCTATTTAATTATATCTAAATGCTACAAGGTGAAGTGTCTTTTATAAATTTAATATATTTCAACTTCTTCATGTAAGCATTTTTCCGCAATGTCTGGCTTTTATACTGATACATTTTTTAACATTTATTAATTACTAAATTTTTTAAGACTATATAGTTTGTATTGCAGCTTAGAAGCAATACTTATAATAACACTTTAAAAATTTTTTCAAGAGCCACCTAATAGTATAGTGAACTTTGTTACAGTAAACTTTGGATGCTATATTATTCTTCCATTAAAATCAACTTGCAGTAAAAAATTATAGAACTAAAATTAATGTTGGGAAATTTCTCTTCCAACAACTTAATACAATTCAATAACTTTTTATCATTTAATCGTTTTGATACATCAATTAAGAGCCCTGAAATAATTTTTATTTCTTCCTCATTTAAAGAATTTAGTAAGACTACAGTTGAATCAACGTTTTGACTTAAAATATCAATTAAACTATTTTTAATTTTTACATATTCATATGTTTCTTCTAAATCCATACACCTCATAAAATAAAGTTCCTTTAAATACTCTTCTACTTTATTCTTTGAATATATCACATTAAATCACCTCTTCGTATAAAAATTTACACTTTGCTCTCAAATTTTTTCATAGTTCTTAGATTTCTTCTCTGATCTTGCTCCTTAGTAAATTGTTGTTTCGCTTTTTTAGATTGCTCATTTTTAGTTGCCATTTGATTTTCAGCTTGTTTAGGCCTAGTTGTCTTCACTGTTTTTAATAAACTGTCTTCCTTCTTTGAATTAGTTTGAGTTCCAACTTTACGTTCATTATAATACTTTTGTTTTGCTTTTTTGGATTGTTCATTTTTAGTTTTTTCCGTTGCCATTTGATTTTCAGCTCGTTTTGGTCTAGTTGTCTTCACTGTTTTTAATAAACTGTCTTCCTTTTTTGAATTAGTTTGAGTTCCAGCTTTACGTTCATTATAATACTGTTGTTTTGCTTTTTTGGATTGTTCATTTTTAGTTTTTTTCATTGACATTTGATTTTTAGCTTGTTTAGGTCTACTTGTTTTTACTGTTTCTAATAAACTGTCTTCCTTTTTTGAAGCAATTTGAGTTTCAAATTTATGTCCATCATAACTATGCATGTCCTTTTCAGATATATATAATTTCATTCCAGGTTTCTTAGGATTATCTATAGAGTATACATTAGTTCGCGGCTCCTGATCTTCTATAGGGTAAGCAGAAATTATACTATTCGTCATTGTATCAATACATGTAGTCATGCAAACGTTATTAATTTTTGCTATATATAACTTTATGTTTTTTTTGTATGTAGAATAAGTTGTCCCAACTTCAATACAGTGGTGAATAGCATCAACAATGTCCATAGTTGACCATCCTTTAGGGAAAAATGTTTTTAAATAAGCATGTCCATCTGAAGCATCTAAAAGTTCATATAAAGACACGCCGTTTGAAAAAATATTCTTTAGTTTGATTGAGTCTCTTGAATTTTGAAATACCTCTTTTCTTAAATTGTCACGTAAGGGATTATCTTTATGCACAGACAATTTTTTTTGTGCAATAAGTTTCGTCATATCTAATGACTTTTGAGAATGACCCCCACCTTTTAACAAAGCAAAGTCTTGAGAAAAGTCGCCATATATTATATGTCTTAAAGATTTCAAAGTAATTAGGTAGTTTTTCCCGGATATAAAAATGTTCTGCTCTTCTAACTCTTTATCTTCTGATATCATTTTTTGAACTTGGTTTGCAACATCTTTATAAAAATATATTTGACGAACTTTGTCGACATATTCATTAAACTGTTCTTCTGATCTAAACAAAGTTTTCAGCATATCTTTTACGTCATTATAAGTAGCACTAGGACCAACATTTATACGATTTTGTCTCAATATATCTCTATGTAATTTAGATATTTGGTTATTAAGATTTTCTGGCATAATTTTCAGTGTATTATGCATTATATGCTTTAATAGCTCAGGAGATGTTGTTGAACTAACCTCCTTATAAAATTGTGGTGTTTCTGCCATAGCGACATTTGCACTTATTGGTGCACCTAAAGTTATCCCCATTAAAGCTAATGCTGCTAACTTTGAATTCAAAATTCCAAGTCCACCATTAACAGTACTTAAGTCTCCTTCAGATAATTTAAGCTTTGTATTAGAAATATTATTCAAAAGTCCTAAACATTCCATAAAATCTTTTTTGCTATACCCTGTAAATCTAGTCTTTACAAAGCTATATTTTTCATCTGCCGTCTTCTTTTCAGAGAATGTTTTAGCAAAATTATCATTTGATGCTAACTCTTTAATCAACTCCATCAATGAAGCATTCATATAATCACCTCTTTTTTATTTAAATTATACTATTATTTTCCATGCTTGTCAATAAATAATTTTAATTTTTTGAAAATAAGTTGATTATGATATAAAAATTCAGTTCACAATGCAGATTTTGTTTCCACTGTAAGTTATATTAACATATATCATTTAATTATTTTTACATTTTTAGGTTTAAATTTCATGCTGCTATAAATATTTACTTAACCCTTTCTATAAGTGTATGCCATAGTTTTTCATAGAAATCAGTTATCAATTCTGAACCCTGTTTGCTTTTCAATAAACTCCTTTATCCTATGTTTTCTTCTCTAAATCTAAACTGTAAAAATTTTTTATTGTTTGGACTAAGTACCGTCTTATTTATGACGGAAATTGGGTCTATAATGGGAAATACTAATAGCAAATTTATCATTTATTACAGCGTACAACACATTAAGGCAATTTAATTATAATGGCATTGGCATTCATAAGTTATCAAATGCAAAATTAAATTTATTTTACAATATAAGGTTTATCCCAACTCTCACATGCACGGCAACTGTTATTTTTGGACATATAATTTATGATTAATCCCTCTTTTTAATTATTGCAAATATTATTTCACTATTTTTAATGTTTATTTTTTATTCAAAAGACTATTTTACTAGAAACTTAGTCTGCACAAGAATGGATTATAATGACTATTAAAATTACCTAATAGAAAAAAATATATTAGAAGGCAGTGTAGATAATTTTCCTCCGCTTAATTGGTTATATAACACACTGTTTTTTTCAGTAGTGGTTTTATCTATCTTAGCGTTTATTTTCCAAAATATTGCTTTTATTTCTAACATTGTATAGTAGAATAAAATGGAGTACGAAAAACTACTTTACTTAAATGTATATCTTCTTTGATTAATAATTAAAAAGGTATTCATTATGAAAATCAACCAATGTAAGAAAATAAAGATTTGCTCCAAAATACTTCTTATATCATGAGCGAAAATACGCTATACCCATATAATGACTGTAAATAAGAATATAAAGTTTTATGCCAATTTATTTTATAAAACTTCCAATTTTAAAAATAAGGTAAATGATATTTTAACTCAACTCGGCTGTATATTTGCTTATGTATATAACATCAGTATGATTGTTGTCGCGTTCACTCTTGTAGATGTAATTTTTGATTATGTTTCTCGGGTTATTAAAGACAGCAAGACTAAAAAGAATAGTAAATAAGTCTTACAATAAAGGTTATAGTCCCTATTTTAAATAATGAAAATAGGGACTATATTTCTGAATATTGCGAATTGTCACATACTAGTTAATACAAAAAATCAGTTTATTAATATCTTAATCCTGTAACAAATCAAATTCACAATAGTGATTATACGAATTTATCCTTAAGAGGACCTTTATTAGAATATATTTATTGATGATTCTAAAATCTTCATGTATTTGTATTTATACCTTTTAAATATTTCCTTAAGTTTCATATTTAGGTTATACTTGTTCAGAATGCTATTTTTGTATCAATGTTTTAGTGATTAGGCAATAATTAGCTCATACTCTACTACAACAAGTGAATATGCAACACGAATTTTCTGTTTTTTTACATAAAATAAACATTGTATAGAAAAAATTCTATCCACCTAAAAACTTCTTAATCATCATCAAATATTATATCGTTGCAAATTATATTCAATTCCTCTCTATACTCACGGATATGACATATTGCCACACAACGATCGTTGACCCAACCAACATCTACTGTATTCATTATGCTATCCAAAAAAACATCTTTTCTTTATTAAATCTAAATATACTAATCCAATCCTCCTTTGTAAGAATTCCCTTACCATCTTGATCAAAACCCGTTGAGTAATTAATTTACATACTTGATTTTGCTGCAAAATCTGGAAGTCCTTTAGAAAACCGTACACTACTTATTAACAATACAAATAAAATAATATTTCTCATCTTTCCTCCTCATTTATTATTACATATATTTACAATAAAATACTTAAACAGACCTATACAAAATTATATATTATAACACAAACTTATATAAATTTTTAATTTTGCTAGTTATTAAATACACATTAAACTTTATACAGTATGACTAATACACGATAGACGGCAACTACTTGCCTGATTTAATTACTAAGGTAACAGCTAAAATCAGGTAAGCCATTATAAGCTTTTTTTCAAAGCTTCCACTGTAACATAGAAAAATTATACCCAGTGTTTTTAGTTAAACACTGGGTATAACCACATATTATTTTTTGTTATAACTTATTTAATATCTCGTTTACTATAAAGTATTAATATCCTAAACGTTCAATGACTACTACTTAATTGTTCTTACTTCTATATCCATAGTTAATAAAGTATAATTAGTTACCACTGTAACTATAATCATTACTGTAACTATAATCATTACTATCACTATAATCATTACTATCACTATTTTTACGCTCAAAGTAAGGGTGAGCTACATAATTGTAACGTACTTTCACAACCTTATCATCTTCAATGCTAAAATTTTCACATTCACAAGGTGTTGAAAATTCAATTTTTTCAAGACTGCTGCAACCCCAAAATGCTTCTTTGTCAGCTTTTATCTCGTTATAGTAATATTCATCAGAATCTTCATTAAAATCTTCACCTAGACCTTCAACAATAAATTCTTTAAGTCCTGTACAATCTTCGAACGATTTATATTTTATAAATAAACGGTAACGACAATCATTAAAATTAATATAAAAGAGTTTAAGCTTTTCACAACTTTGGAATGCATAATGGTCTATTTCACATTCAACCTCACCACTATGTTCTTGCCCGATCAAATGTCCTTGCAGTATAACACTCTCAAGACTAGTACAAAAACTGAACGAATCTCTTCTTATACACAAACTTTGAAAGCCTTCCGAAATTTCAAATTTTTTAAGGTCAAAACACGCATTGAACGCCTTATAACCTATATCTAGAGTGTCAAAACTACCTTCAACAGTAAACTTTGTAAGGTTCTTACAATTAGCAAAAGAGTAAGGTGCAATTCCTTTTACAGGGTAGCTTTTGCTATCCACTATCACCTGGTTTGGCAAAGTAAACTCAGTAATATTTCCATCAGTTGGGTAAAGCTCTATTTCTTCTTCTCCATTTTTTTTAATAATTTCATAGTGACAATTTATCCCATTTATTTTAGTAGTTTTGCCAGGATCTTGTTTTTCTAACAATTTGCCCAAAGTTTTACCTTCTTCACAAAGATGATTAAATATAAAATTTCTATCCATTCTTCTAATGTAATTTTGCAATATATAATGTTCAAGTTTTGTTGGTTCCTCATCATCCACAGAAATGTTAATGTCTAATTTATCAAGATCAAATTTATTATCTTTATATTCACTCTTTATCCTGTCAGTATTATCTAATTCTCCTTGAACAGCTTTCAAAAATTTCAGTGCTCTATAATTATTATAATAGTTCGTTGATCTAACATCTTCATCAGAATAACTTTTACTCATGTTACAATAAATCTTATTAAATAATGAATGTAATTTTTTTGCAAATAAATTTTTTTCTTCATTAACGTAACTTACAAGAATATTAGACATTTCATCTTTATCTAAAAAATCTTCATATTGCTTAATAAAATCTTCAGTATATTTTTCTAAAGGATTAAAGTCAGTCTGGGCATGACCTTGCTTCTGTTCTACAGTAAACTCATTAGCATTGCTTTTAATGGTTAATTTTCCATATAAGTCTGGACCGTTGTTTATTTGGGTTTGATTAAATTTAATTAATTCGACATCCTTGCTTAGTAAACTATAAACCTTCTCAATCGCATTTTTTATATCTTTATCTCCAGAATTGTTGTTTAACTTATCTATCGCAGTTTTTGCAGCTTCTTGATCCTCGATCCCTAAATCAAGCGCCTTTGCAATATTATAAATTAACTTTAATGAATTTATAAATCCCGAATCAAGTTCATAATTTTTCCCATTGTTATATACAATTTTATAATATTTTCCTTCCTCTAAATTTTTATCTTTATTAAGGTTACTAATAGCATAGTTCCATAAGCTTCTTGTTAATACGTCAGTAGCGTCTGCTCCAACGTCCTTTTGGTGTAAGAAAAATATTTGCAGTCTAGTCTTCAAATCATAAAAATCCACTAAGCTAACCTCTTTACTGTCTATTGCTTTTTTTAATTCTTCTAGCTTGTTATATAACTCCTCTAACTCCTTTTCATTCTTTGGCAACAATTTACCCCATTCATTTTCTACATCATAACACAGCAAATTTACAACATGACGTACAGCTATATCTACACAATCCGGAAAAGTTTGTTTCATAAAACTAACTTTACCATCTTTAACTTCTGATATTTTATATGTAGATCCATTCTGCTTTGTTATATTTTTATATGGACTATTCCCTGAAAGTTGTAGAACTTTTAAAACTTCATTTCGTTTCTTTAAAGTTTCAATACTTTCTCTCAACTTATTATCGCCATTAGCTGATCCTTCAATCCTTTCTGCAATTCTTCTATAAAATGAATCAATAGCATCTTTTGCTTGCCTTCCTTCT
>CALWVR010000007.1 GCA_944385105.1 uncultured Clostridia bacterium | reverse complement strand
CGTGTGCTCTTCCGATCTACTACCGGGCCATCTTTGGTGGGAACAACAGGGCTCGAACCTGTGACCCCTTGCTTGTAAGGCAAGTGCTCTCCCAGCTGAGCTATGCTCCCATCCACATCGCATTTGTTTACCTCTTTGCGACGTTATTTATAATACACCATCTTTAAAAATAAGTCAACACTTTTTTAAAAAAATTTTTAGAAAAATTTTTATTTGCTGTTTTCTACACAAACATCCCACAATGCCAACTCTTATTCATGTACTCATCATAAAATTTAATTGATAAATTATTTTTGATCCATTAATACATTATATTAGATTGTAAGAAAAATATTACTACTTTTTTTCAAATAAAAAATTTTTATTATATTTCTCAACATCAGAACAGTCTATTTCTTGAATTTCTTTGCTAAAGTCAAAGTTAAAAAATCTTCCCTTACTGCATATATCCAAAAGTGGAACCATAACAAATGCTCTTTCTTTTATTCTAGGATGCGGTAGAAAAAGATCACTATCTGCGTAAGCTTTATCCTCATATAATAATAAGTCTATGTCTATTACTCTTGCAGCATTTTTGTAGGGTCTACGCCTTCCCATGCTAGCTTCTATTCCAAGGCAGCAGCCTAATAAAGTCTTTGGCTGCAGATATGTTTCTACCTCTATGCAGCAATTAAGAAAATTGTCCTGTTTATCCGGAACTAAGAAAGGTTTAGTTTCATACAAACTTGAAATTTTCACAACACTTGTTTTAGGTAAGCACCCTATAGCACTTATGGCCTTTTTTATGTTGTCTTCCTTATCGTATAAATTGGTCCCTAAAGCTAAAATCGCCCTATGCATTTATATCATCCCTGCTTCTCGATATTTCAACAGCGACATAATCAAAGTCTGCTTTTATTGGAGCTTGCGGTTTTTTCAGACATATATCAATTGAATCTATAGTCTTAAATTCAGTCATTATTTGTTCTGCAACTCTTTGGGCCGCTCTTTCTATTAAATCATATTTTGATTCTACCATAGCACTTGTAGCTTTTTTCAATATCTTTGCATAACTTACAGTATCATTTAGGTCATCTCCAAGACATGCCTTATTTAAGTCTTTATAAGCTACTATATCAAGTATAAATTCCTGACCCTGTTCTTTTTCTTCTTTATTTACTCCATGATACGCATATACTTTCAAGCCCTTAATAATAATTTTATCCATATGTAACTCCAATCATCTTAAAATAGCATCTGAAACTTTAGCAGCTTGTACTGCTTCTTTTACATCATGTACCCTTATAATGTCAGCACCATTACATATTGCTATTGTATTTATAGCAATAGTTCCTGGTAATCTTTCTTCAACAGGTATTCCCTTACAAATCTTATCTATTACGCTCTTTCTAGAAGCTGCCATAAGAATTGCGATATTATTTAATAAATTATTCTTAAGGTCACGTATAGCATTTAAATTATCCTCAAGGTCCTTTCCAAAGCCTATTCCCGGGTCAAAGCAAATTCTATCTTGGGATATATTTTTTGAAAGCATTCTACCTAAAATATTTTTAAAAAATTCTTTCATGTCATTAGTTCTTCCATCATGCATAACTATACAGCCACACTCACAATTTGAAACTGCATCTATCATTTTATCATTTTTAAACCCTGTAACATCATTTATTATGTCTACTCCACATTTTAAGACTTTTTCTGCAACTTCAGGATAAAAAGTATCTACAGAAATTGGAACCGTTAATTTTCCTTTTAAAGATTCAAGTAAAGGTATTAGCCTTTTTATCTCCTCTTCTGGTTCCAGCTTTGTAAATCCTGGGCGAGTTGATTGTGCTCCTATGTCTATTATATCAGCACCACTGTTTTGCATGTCTATAGCATGGGCAACTGCGTTGTCAAGGTCAAGCCACTTGCCGCCATCATAAAAAGAGTCTCTTGTCACATTGAGTATTCCCATAATATAAGTCCTTTTGCCTAAACTAAACGTATAATTTCCCGCTCTAAAAGCACTCATATGAATTATCTTTCCTCCAATAGCTTTAATATTTCTTGCCTTTTACTAGTGTCGTCCCTAAGACTTCCCCTAAATGCCATAGTCTTTGTTTTGGAGCCACCTGTTTTTACTCCTCTCATGGTGACGCACATATGTTCTGCTTCAACTACAACAGCAACTCCGTATGATTCTATATTATTATATATAAAATCTGCTACCTGAGATGTTAGCCTTTCTTGAACTTGAAGTCTTCTAGCAAAGCAGTCAACTATTCTAGCAAATTTTGAAATTCCTAAAACTTTATTTCCTTTTCTTATGTACGCTATGTGAGCTTTTCCAAAAAAAGGCAACATATGATGTTCGCAAATAGAATAAAGTGGTATATCTTTTATTAATATAGTATCTTCTGAGTTTTCTTCATTAAAAAATTTAAGATATTCTCTGGGATCCCTTGTTGTGCCCGACAAGACTTCCTCATACATATTAGCAACTCGCTTTGGGGTTTCAATTAATCCTTCACGATTTATATCTTCACCCAAAGCTATTAAAAGCTCTTTTACTGCCTTTTCTACCTTCATTTTATCTATCATTTATTCGCCTCCAAAATAATAACTTAAATTTATATTTTAAATCATTAAAGTAAAATCGTCTACATAATAATTTATAAAACACAAAATGGAGGTTTATTTAATGAATTTTACTGAATTTTTGCAAGAAAATGTATACATTGTATCAGTAGTTTTATTTATAATAGGAATCTTCTTAAAACAAACACCTAAAGTTAAAAATTGGGCTATACCATACATACTAAGTCTGCTTGGCATTATTGCTTGCAATTTAATCCTAGGCTTTAGTATTAATTCTACATTACAAGGCATATTGACCACCGGTGTTGCAGTTTACGCATACCAACTTTATAAGGAAGGAAAAATATGTATAAATTGTTCTAAAGAAAAATAATTTACAAAATCATTGCAAAAAAGACTAGCATAAAAATGTTAGTCTTTTTGTTTTACCTTTTACTAACTAAATAACTACCACATATTCAAAAACTTGACATTATTAATAAAATGTAATAAAATTTTTATTATATTAAATTATTGAATCATAATTTAAATTTAAATATATACTTAAGGAGAATTAAGATTTTATTCATGAAAAAAGTATCCGTTTGTATCGTTACATATAATAATGAAAACGATATTTTAAACGTCTTAAATAGTATTTATAAAAATACTTTTTCATTAGAGTTGGAAGTATTTGTTGTTGATAGTAATTCGCAAGACAATACTGTCAAATTAGTCCAAACTAACTTTCCTCAAGTAAAAGTCATCCCTTTATTGGACAATAAAGGATTTGGTTCAGGTCATAATAGAGTTATAGATAAAATTACATCGGATTTTCATGTCATTATGAATCCCGATATAACATTCAGCGAAAATGTCTTAAAATATTTGGCTGATTATCTGTCAGAAAACGAAGATGTTGCTCTTGTTTCACCAAAAATACTAAATGAAGACGGTTCTGAACAATATTTACCTAAGAGAACTCCCAAGTTTAAGTATTTAATAAGCAGTAGACTTGAAAAATTCGGAAAAATATTTAAAAAATGGCGTTCTGAATATGTAATGAGCAATATTATTGTGGACAAGCCAATAAATGTCGACTTTTGTACCGGCTGTTTTATAATGATAAAAACTTCTCTATTTAAAAGGTTGGGCGGTTTTGACGAACAATTCTTTATGTACTTTGAGGATGCTGACCTTGTTAGAAGAGCACAAAATTATGGGAAAACTATGTTTAACCCTTTAATATCTGTTACTCATAGCTGGGGACGTAAAAGCTCTAAACAATTTAAATATTTTTGCATACACGTATCATCAATGTTTAAATATTTTATAAAATGGAAATAATAATTAATCAAGGAGGAAATTATGAAAGGTATAATTTTAGCCGGCGGATCCGGAACTAGATTATATCCATCAACGATAGCTCTATCGAAACAGCTACTAACAGTATACGATAAACCTATGATATATTATCCCTTATCTACACTGATGCTAGCAGGTATACGCAACATACTAATAATATCAACCAAACGTGATTTGCCTTTATATCAAGAATTATTAAAAGATGGCTCTCAACTTGGCGTAACTTTTGAATATGTCGTCCAAGATAAACCAAGGGGGTTAGCAGAAGCTTTTATATTGGGTGAAGATTTCATCGGGAATGATAACGTTTGTTTAGTTTTGGGAGATAATATTTTTTACGGTTATAGCTTTAGTGAAAGATTATCGAAGGCAGCTAATAGAAAAGAGGGAGCCACTATATTCGGCTATCATGTTAGTAACCCTTCAGATTTCGGCGTAGTAGAGTTTGATAAAGATTGGAATGTTATATCTCTTGAAGAAAAGCCTGCTAATCCAAAATCAAGTTACGCTGTTCCCGGTCTTTATTTTTATGATAATAATGTTGTCAAAATTGCAAAGAAGGTAAAACCATCTTCAAGAGGAGAACTTGAAATTACTTCAATAAATAATGAATACTTAAAATTAAAAAAGCTCAAAGTTGAACTCTTTGGGCGTGGCATGGCATGGTTGGATACCGGTACACATAGATCAATGTTGGCTGCTGCAAATTTTGTTGAAGCTGTTCAAACAAGGCAAGGATTATATGTATCATGTATCGAGGAAATTGCCTTTAGGCGTAATTTTATAACTAGAGAAGAATTAATAGGTCTTGCCGATAAACTTAGTAAAACTGAATATGGTCAGTATCTTTACAAAGTAGCACAAGTAAGTTTATAAAATTTTTATACATAGATGGCAGGTAAAATTAAATTTTGTCTGTCATTGTTTTATATAAAATCATTTAAAAATGGAGGCATCAATTTGAAAATTGTTATTACTGGAGCAAAGGGGCAACTTGGAAATGAACTTCTAACTATACTAAGTAAAGGAAAAAGTGAAATAGGAAAAATTAGCTCTTTGTACCAAGATTGTGAAGTAACTGGATTAGATATAGGAGAGCTTGATATTTGTGACACTAAAGCTATAAATTCATTTTTTGAAAACACTCGCCCCGACATTGTTATAAATTGCGCTGCTATGACTAATGTTGACGCCTGTGAAAGTAATATTGAAGGAGCAATGAAAGTAAATGCAATAGGTCCACGTAACTTAGCCATTGCTTGTGAAAGAAGCAACTCAAAACTTGTCCATATATCAACCGATTATGTCTTTCCTGGAAGTAATTCCACGCCATACCGTGAATGGGATACATGTAATCCTAATAGTATATATGGAAAATCTAAATTTCTTGGTGAATGTTATGTTCGTCAACAGTTAAAACATCATTTTATAGTACGTACAGCATGGCTTTACGGGTATTTAGGTAATAATTTCGTTAAGACTATGTTGAATATTGGTAAAGAAAAAAATGAAGTAAAAGTAGTCGATGATCAAATAGGAAATCCTACAAATGCTAATGACTTAGCACATCACATTTTAAACTTAGCATTAACTGAAGAATATGGAACTTATCATTGCACCGGTAATGGAGAAACATCTTGGTATGAATTTGCATGTCAAATAATGAAACTTGCTAAATTAGATTGCAAAGTAATACCTTGTTCCACAGAAGAGTATCCTCGACCTGCTAAAAGGCCATCTTTTTCCTCTCTTGATAATCTTGCTCTAAGATGTTGTATTAAAGATGAAATGAGGCCTTGGCAGAAAGCACTTAAAAGTTATATTAAAAAAGTTTTGGAGGAAAACCTTATATGAAAACCTATTTGGTTACGGGAGGAGCCGGTTTTATCGGTTCAAATTTTATTCATTATATGTTAAATAAATACAATGATGTAAGAATTATAAACGTAGATAAATTAACCTATGCAGGAAATCTTGAAAACCTTAGTTCTATTAAGGAAAATAAAAATTATCAGTTTATTCATGCTGATATATGCGATAAAAGGTGTATGGATAAAATTTTTAAAGAAAACAATATTGACTATTTAGTTAACTTTGCTGCTGAGAGTCATGTTGATAGGAGCATACAAAATCCCGAAATATTCATCGAAACAAATGTTAAAGGTACTGTAAATCTATTAAACATTGCAAAAGAAAACTGGGAAACTGGAGAAAACACTTATAAGGAAAACCATAAATTTTTGCAGGTATCAACTGATGAGGTATATGGGTCCCTTGATGATACGGGGTACTTTACAGAAAACACACCACTTTGTCCCCATAGCCCATACTCTGCAAGTAAAGCTGGAGCTGACATGATTGTAAAAGCTTATTTTGATACATTTAAATTACCTATAAATATTACCAGATGCTCAAATAATTACGGTCCATATCAATTTCCTGAAAAACTAATTCCACTAATTATTAATAATATTTTAAAACATAGGCAGATTCCGGTTTACGGAGACGGTATGAATATTAGAGACTGGTTATATGTAGAAGATCATTGTAAAGCTATTGATAGCGTTATAAAGAATGGTAAACTTGGTGAAGTTTATAACGTAGGCGGTCACAATGAACGTACTAACATAGATATTGTTAGAACAATAATAAACTACATAAAAGAAAATGTTGACGACACTGTTAATGAAAATTTAATAAAGTACGTAGCCGATAGAAAAGGACATGATCGACGCTATGGAATTGATCCCCAAAAAATTCAAAGTGAACTTGCATGGCATCCTGAAACTCCTTTTGAAGTTGGCATAATAAAGACAATTAAATGGTATTTAGATAATAAAAATTGGATGGAAAATGTAACAAGCGGGAAATATCAAGAATACTACAATAAAATGTATGGTGATAAAACATGTACAAGGTCTCAGTAGCATTAACAACTTACAATGGAGAAAAGTATATAAAAGAACAACTTTCCTCTATTCTTTTCCAAAGATATCCGGCAGATGAAGTTATAATTATTGATGATGCATCAACAGACAACACTGTAAATATCATAAAAGATTTTATAGAAAAAAATCAACTTACAAATTGGCACTTTTTTATAAACCCCAAAAATGTAGGATTTATAAAAAATTTTCACAATGCTATAAGGATGTCAACTGGAAATATTATTTTTCTTTGTGATCAAGATGATGTATGGTATAAAACAAAAATAGGTACAATGGTTAATTGTTTTAAATCAAATCGTAATATTAAAGCTCTTTGTTCAAGTTTCAAAATCATAGATAAAAGAGGAAATCATTTGTCTACTAAAACATTATTAAATCATAGTAATAATAATTTAATAAAATTTAGAGTTGAACCTTTTAGTACAGTAAAAATTGACCTTTCTACCATATGCAGCTATAACATTTCACCAGGCTGTACTTTAGCATTTAATAAGGAAGTCAAAGATATTTTCTTAGATAAAACTAGTAATTCTTGTATTCACGATTGGGAAATTTGTTTAATTGCCTCTTTTTTGGATGGTCTATATTTTCTAAATACTCCTCTAATGGATTACCGTATACATGATAAGAATACAATTGGGCTTTCCGAGATAACCAGTATATCAAATAAAGCTAAGCTCTCTAAACATGAAGTTCGCATTGAAAAGGCAAAGAATAAATTTAATTATCTTAGCTCTATGAAAGCATACTCTTATCTTTTAAACAATGAACAATATAAAATATTTAATAGTTCAGTTGAGTTTGCCAAGTCACGTTTAAATGCCTTAGATAATAAAAATATAAAAAGTATACTGAAACTATATAAAAATAGAGATCAATATGTCAGATCTGTTACATTTAAAGGCAGACTCGCAGACATTATTTGTGTAATAAAAAAATGAGGTACTAAAATGAGTAAATTTAATTTTATAAAGACTAAAATTGACGGTATGTATATTATTGAACCTACTGTCTTTGGTGATAATAGAGGATATTTTCTTGAAACTTATCATCATGATGAATTTAAAAGTGCAGGAATTGATGTTACATTTGTTCAAGACAATCAATCTAAATCTAAACGTGGCGTGCTCCGTGGCCTCCATTTTCAAACAAAGAAACCTCAGGGTAAGCTAGTACGTGTTATAAAAGGAGAAGTATTTGATGTAGGTGTAGATATTAGACCTAATAGTAAAACTTATGGTCAATGGGTTGGAGCTATTTTAAGTGATAAAAATAAACGTCAGCTTTATATTCCAGAAGGTTTTGCTCATGGTTTTTTAGTAATATCTGAAGAAGCTGAGTTTGTATATAAATGCACAGACTTCTATGATCCTGGAAACGAAGGCGGAATTATTTATAATGACTCTTCTATTAACATAAACTGGCCCATAAGTAATGACATGAATGTTATATTATCAGACAAAGATAAAATTTTGCCATCTTTTGAACATTATAAACATATGGAGATGAATTAATTGAGTATCTCTGTTGCTATGGCTGTTTTTAACGGAGAAAAATATATAACTGAACAGATTAAGTCCATTTTAAAACAGCTTAAAGATAATGATGAAGTTATTATCTCTTATGATGAAAGTACAGACAACACATTAAAAATTGTTTTAGATCTTGCTAAAAAAGATAAGCGTATTAAAGTATTCCATGGCCCTTGTTGTGGGGTTATTAAAAACTTTGAAAATGCTATATTAAATTGTAATAATAAATATATTTTTTTAAGCGATCAGGATGACATTTGGTTAGATAATAAAGTGGAAACTGTTTTAAGAGAATTTAAAAAAGCTAATGCAGACGTAATACTACATGATACATTTGTATCAGATGAAAATTTAAATATAATATATGATTCATTCTTTCAAATTAGGAATAGTAAAAAGGGAATTTTGAATAATATTATTAAAAATTCATATATGGGATGTTGTATCGCGTTTAAAAATGACTTCAAAAAATTTTTTCTCCCCTTTCCTAAAAACATTCCAATGCATGATCAATGGATTGGACTAATGGGGGAAAAATATGGAACTGTACGATTTATAAAAAAGCCACTACTAATTTATCGCCGTCATGAGAATAACTTTAGTGCCTTAATTCCTGTTTTCCCCAATGATATTGAGTCAAAAGCAGCCATTATGTATAAACGCTTGATATCTCGTATCAATCTTTTATTAGCAATTATCAAAAACTAAAAGTAAACAGCACCCAAATAAAGCTTTGAGGTGCTGTTTATTAATTTTTTATTACTTTTATTCCACTATGTATGTTGGCTATATTAACATTTTTTAATTTTCCTGCATATTCTCCATCTAATGTCCAGGGTACCTTCTTTTGGTTTTCTATAATAATATTCCTAGCGTGTAAAAGTATTATACTATCCTTATTATATTCCTTTGCCTTTATTTCCTTTAGTGCATTATATAAATCAATAGGATTATTTAAATTTCTTATTAGAAAAATCTCTAATTTCCCATCTCCTAGGTCAATATCATTACCTGAAATTTCTATTACTCCTCCTATAGATTTTGAATTGATTACTGCACAAAATATAAAGTCATCTTCTATAACATTTCCATCATAGTTTATTTTTAAATGATAAGGACGTATCTTTTTTATACTTCCTATGCCGGTCAAAATATAGGCAAAATGCCCCAATATATTCTTTATTTTTTGAGGGGTACTATAAGAAACTTCACTAAAAGCCCCAAATGAAGCAACATAAGAAAAGTATTCATTTCCATTAAATAACCCAATGTCATGGTTCTTAGGCTCACATTTAGATATTAAAGCTGTAAGCTCATGAATAGTCTTAGGTAAATTAAGACTTTTAGCTAAATCATTAGTAGTTCCCGTAGGTATATAACCTATAGGTATCTTCTTTTCAAAACACATCATTCCATTTACAACTTCATGAAAAGTACCATCTCCACCACAGCACACTACCAAATCATAGTCGTATGCATATTTCTTGATTATTCTAGAAGCATCTTTTTTAAATTTAGTATAATAGATACTAATTTTTCCCCCTATTTGGCTTAAGTCTTTTATTAAATTTAAACTTTGAATATTCGTAGTTTTCTTTCCAGCTAACGGATTTATAAGTACTAATATCTTTTTATATTTATAAGGTTTAGCATTTACGGATTCATCTTTGAAATTTTCTTCCATTTAAGCAACCTCCTACAAGTCTTTACTGTAGCATTTTATAAATCTTTACAAAATATTATTCTTGAGTATAACAGAAAAATATTTAAACTAACTTCTATTCGAGAACTTCTCTGAAATCTTTCTATAAAAACTTCTTTCATCAAGATTAATTATTTTAGCTTTTCTATCAGAAATTTTTATATTAATGAAATCTGCTTGAGTGACATCAATAATTTCATCACCATCTATAGTCAAAAAGATTCCTAGATCTTCTCTTGATGTTGCCCTAATATCAAGAGTTGACTTATTATCAAAGATAATAGGTCTTGCAAAAATTGAGTGCGAGCAGATAGGTGTTATTATCATGCAACTAACCGTTGGTTCAATAATTGGGCCTCCTGCTGAAAGCGAATATGCAGTTGATCCTGTAGGCGTAGCTATAATAATTCCATCTGCCCTATAATCACAAATTTTGTTTGAACTGGTATAAATCGCAAGATCTATTACTCTTGAAGGTGCTCCTCTAGATACAACAGCATCATTTAAAGCAATAAATGTTTTTTCACCATCTTTCTGTTTTACTGATACCTCCAACATCGCCCTTCCTTGTACCTTATAGTTCCCGTCTAAAATATATGAAAGCTTATTAAGTTGAGACATTTCAATTCCTGCTACAAAACCAAGTCTCCCTATGTTTACTCCTAAAACAGGCTTCTCAAACATTGACGCATATTTTGCAAAGTGAATTATCGTTCCATCTCCACCTATAGTAATCGCTAAATCACAATTTAATATTAACTCATCAATGTTATCATATACACATATATAGTCACTATTAGGCATTAACTTATAGTCCTTATGAATTAATACCAATATTCCAAGGTCTATAAGTTTATCTATAATTACTTTCGTATTATTTAAATTTTTGTCTTTATAAACATTTGGAAAAAGTGCAATTTTTAATCTCTTATCCATTCCTACACCTTGTTTAATAGTAAATGAGACTGATTTACTATATCCCCTACTTCTTTATTACACAAGTTCTCTCCACTGTCAGATTTTCTAATATGAATTAAATATTCAATGTTTCCCTTTGGTCCTTTTATTGGAGAATAGTCAAGGTCCAATATATCAAAGCCACTATTTAAAATAAAATTACATATATCTTCTATTACTCTTTTATGAACTAATGCGTCTTTTACAACCCCATTTTTCCCTACATTTTCTTTACCTGCTTCAAATTGTGGCTTAATAAGACATACAGCCTGCGCTGTATTTTTTACAAAATTTCTTACTACAGGTAAAACTAGCTTTAAAGATATAAAGGAAACGTCTACACTAAAAAAGTCTATTTCGTCTTTAACAGCTTCCCTATCAAGATAACGTATATTGGTTCTTTCAAGGTTTACTACCCTTTCATCGCTTCTAAGCCGCCAGTCAAGCTGACCATATCCTACATCTATTGCATAAACCTTTTTAGCTCCATTTTTTAGCATACAGTCTGTAAAACCGCCTGTAGATGCGCCTATATCCATAGCCACTTTATCTTCTAAATCAATGGAAAAAGACTTTATAGCCTTTTCTAATTTTAAGCCTCCCCTACTAACATATAAAACTTTCGGTTTTCTAATCTCTATCTTAATATCATCTCTATACATTGTTCCTGGCTTATCAGACTTTTGGTTTTCAACATAAACATTTCCAGACATTATTAATGCACGAGCTTTTTCTCTACTACCTACATATCCTCTATCAAACAGCAGTAAATCCAATCTCTTCTTGTTTATCAATTCTCTCTACACTCCGTAAAATTATTTTTTCAATCCCATCAGCATCAAGTTCTAATTCATGTAATTGATTTTGAACAGTCGCTTGAGTAACAAATTTATCTCCTATCGCAGTTAATTTAAACTTTCCTTTATGACCCACTTGACTTAACATATACTCAAAATATTCTCCTACTCCACCGCTTAGCATGCCCTCTTCAAAAAAGAATACATTATTAAAATTTTGGGCAAATAAAACTGCATCTTCATCTATCGGTTTTATTCTATTAAGTTTAATTATACAAGCATTTATTCCCTGTATTTCTAACCTTTCTTTTGCTAAACATGCTTGAGAAAATAGTCTCCCATACGTTACTATAACAACATCCATATTTTTATTGCCGTATATATCATAAGATGCATGTGTAGAAGTAAAGTTTTCCGGCTTATACATTTGTCCAGAGCGAGGATATCGAATCGCTACAACCCCCTGCGTATTATAAATCATTTCTTTTAGCATAGGACCAACCTCGCTAAAAAAACTAGGTGAATAAATTGTTACCCCAGGTATTGAGTTTAAAAATGATACATCAAATACCCCATGATGTGTTTCTCCATCCTCTCCTACTAGTCCTGCTCTATCAATGGCTAAGACTATCTTTAGCCCTTGCAACGCCGCGTCATGTATTATTTGATCATAGCTTCTTTGTAGAAATGTTGAGTATACTGCAAATACAGGTATCATACCTCCAGCAGCTAGTCCTCCAGCAAAAGTAACTGCATGTCCTTCAGCTATTCCAACATCAAAAAATCTATTCTTAAAATTCTTCGCAAAACTAGATAAGCCTGTTCCTATTTTCATTGCAGCTGTGATAGCACAAACTCTATCATCATTCTTGGCAAGTTCACAGAGCTCTTTTCCAAATACACTCGAAAAATCGCTTTTTGATATTCCAAATACTCCTGTTTCAACATTAAATCCTGATATTCCATGAAAAACTTTTGGGTTCTTTTCGGCAAAAGAATAACCTTTTCCCTTCACAGTATTTATATGTACTAAAACAGGGTGAGCTTTTTCTTTAGCAATATTTAAAACATTTATTAACGCTTTTATGTCGTGACCATCAATTGGTCCATAATACATAAAGCCAAGATTTTCAAAGATAGTTCCATTATAAGCCATATTTTTCAAAGTAGACGTAGACTTTAAAATAAGTTTTCTCATAAACTTTCCTAATACAGGCATATGCGTAAGCGTTTTATCAACAATACTTTTAGTCTTTAAATATATATTTTGGGTACGAATTGCTGATAGGTACTTAGCCATAGATCCTACATTTTTGGATATAGACATCTTATTATCATTTAAGATAACAATAAAGTTTTTCTTAGCGGCACCAGCGTTATTTATTCCCTCATAAGCAAGGCCACCGGATAGTGCTCCATCTCCAATTACAGCTATAACTTTACCATTATCATGATTTAGCCTTTTTGCATTTAAAAGCCCATATGCTGCAGATATAGAAGTGCTGCTATGCCCAGTACTAAATGGATCATAAATGCTCTCACTTCTTCGCGGAAACCCTGATAATCCATTTTCTTTTCTTATAGTGTCAATCTTAGAAAGTCTTCCTGTTAAAATTTTATGTGTATAGCATTGGTGACCAACATCCCAAACAATCTTATCATTGCTATTTGAAAAAACCCTATGTAGTGCAACTGTAAGTTCAACTACACCTAAATTAGAAGCCAAATGTCCTCCATTTCTTGACACTGTACTTATAATTTTCTCCCTTATTTCTTCACATAAAGGCTCTAATTTATCTTCTGGTAAATCTTTTAAGTCTTTAGGTGAATTTATTTTACTTAATATATTTTCTTTTTTCACTTAAATCAAACCTTTTTAACAACTAAAATAATTGTACCACTTAAAATGTTAATCTTCAAATCAGTGGTCTCTCTTTTCCAGTGAAAGAGCTAAATCTTTTAAAAAATCTGTATTGTATTTAAAGCTATTAAGAGCTGTAATAGCTTTATTGGTTAGTTCTTTCACAAACTCTTTTGATTGTTCTAGCCCCACAGCAGAGACGTATGTAAATTTTTTGCCTCTTTCATCACTTAATGAACTTTTTCCTAATTTCTCAGTTGTAGATGTAAAATCCAATATATCATCAACTATCTGAAAAGCAAGTCCCAATGCACTTGCATATTCTATCGAAGCTGCTATCTCTTCATCATTTGCTCCAGCTATTATAGCTCCAATCTGGGAAGCTGAAACAATGAGAGCGCCTGTCTTAAGCCCATGCATTAATTCAATAGTTTCTTTCTTAACCTTTTCAATTTTGTCACTTACATCTATTGCTTGACCACCTATCATTCCTTTGGTTCCTGCACTACGAGCCAACAAATTAGCAGCAGCTATTACTTTTTTACTTTCTACACTTTTCAAAGTTTTCTCTGACAAAATTATCTCAAATGCTAAGGTTAAAAGTGCATCCCCAGCAAGCAGCGCTATTGCCTCTCCATTTGCAATATGGTTTGTAGGTAAACCCCGTCTTAAATCATCATTGTCCATACAAGGTAAATCATCATGTATTAGAGAATAAGTATGTATCATCTCAACAGCACAAGCAAACGGCATCGCTTCTTCTATATTTCCTCCACAGACTCTACAGAATTCTAACGTCAATGTTGGACGAATTCTCTTTCCCTTGGCTAATAAACTATACTCCATTGCATCTATTACATCTTTTTGCATACAGTCTTTACTTGGTAAATAAGCTTTTAACCTTTCTTCTATCAAAGAAACATAATTATTCAAAGTCGTTTCCTCCATTGGCTTTATCTTCTTTTTCTAGTTTAGACAAGTCTGTAATTTTCTGTTCTGCCTCTTTAATAGTGTTGTAACAAAAATTTGCAGCTTTTATCCCCTCCTCAAAAAGCTTTAGCGAGTCTTCTAAAGACTCCGTCCCTTCTTCAAGTTTAAATACAATATCTTCAAGTTCCTTGATCTTTGCTTCAAATGATAGTTTCTTCCTCATTTATCCCACTCTTTCTCTCAATAGACTTTATTTTACAGTTTAGCATTCCATCGCCTAATCTAATTTTAATATCATCATTCGGTTTCACTTGCTTTATACTTTTGATAATCTTATCTTCATTATCCTTCGTAATTAAAGAATAGCCAGAATTTAAAAGTCTCAGAGGACTTAGTACATCAAGTCTTCCCGCAAGTACATTAAATCTCTCCCTTTTGCTTAATAATATTCTAGAATAATTTAGTTCCAGCCTTTCCACTAACTCCCTTACTTTCTGGTTTCGAGACTCCAACAAATAACTAGGACTTTTAAAAACATTAGAGCTTAAAATATGCTTCAAATGTCCTCTATATTCCTCTATCATATTCAGCAAAAGCTTCTTTATATAGGCAATTTGAGTAGTAATATGTTTTAAAACTTCTTCTCCATCCGGTACAACTAACTCTGCTGCTGCTGATGGAGTAGGAGCCCTAAGATCTGCAACAAAATCGCATATTGTAAAATCTGTTTCATGTCCAACAGCTGAAATAATAGGTATTTCAGAAGAAGCTATAGTACGAGCCAGCTCTTCATCATTAAATATCCACAAATCTTCAGCTGAGCCTCCTCCTCTTGCAATAATTAAAACATCTGCTGCTTTACCCTCATTAAAAGCTTTTACAGCTTCTATTATTTGTTCTGATGCCTGCACTCCTTGAACATTAACTGGGTATAACACAATTTCTGCTAAACGGAATCTACGATTCAATATATTTTTTATATCTTGTATTACAGCACCAGTCTCAGAAGTTATTACTCCAATTTTCTCTGGGTATTCTGGTATAACTTTTTTCCTATTTTCATCAAATAGTCCTTCTTTACATAGCTTAGCCTTAAGTTGTTCAAAAGCTAAGCTTAAAGCACCTACACCATCGGGTTGCATATCTTCAATATAAAGTTGATATACACCAGTTGGCTCATATAAAGATATCCTTCCTCTTACTATAACGTTCATTCCATTATGAGGTTTAAACTTTAGTCTTTTTGCATAACTTGAAAACATTATTGCCTTAATTACACTTTTATCGTCTTTAAGGGAAAGGTAAAGATGCCCAGAATAATAATGGTCTGTAAAGTTTGAAATTTCCCCCACTAAAAATACATTCTCTAATATTTTATCTCCATCAAATAAAGATCGTATATAAAAGTTAATTTGAGAAATAGTAAATACATTAAAATTATTCATATAGCTCCTTCCTTAATAGCTGTTAAAACAGCTATCCCAGCTGCGTTATCTGAAGAAAAATCAGGCTTTGCAAAAATTGCATCATACTTTTTTAACATATATTCTCTTATCATGGAATTTGCCATAACTCCTCCTGCAAATAAAAGCGGCTTTTGACCATATTTATTTAAAATATTAAAGCACATTTTATCAATAGTAAATGCAATATAGTCAAGGCAAAATTTAGATATCTGTTCTCTATCTTTTTTCTCTTTTCTCATTTTTTCACATAAATTTTGAACCCCAGATAAACAACAATCTGTTCCCTTTACGCAAGGCACTATTTTAAAATTTTCTTTACACTTCTTTGCTAAAAGTTCAAGATTTCTACCAGCTGGAAAACTAAGTGAAATGGTGCTCCCCACTCTATCAATCAATTGCCCAGCTGTTAAGTCTAGTGTTTTCCCAACAATTTGGGTTTTTATTACTGTTTTATCACAAGGTTCAACTAATAGGGCTTCTGTAGTACCCCCTGATATATGAAAAGCAAAAAAGGACTTTTTCAAAAGGTCTAGTCTCCCCACCGAATATAAAGCTGCAACAATGTGCCCTGCTTGATGTGAAAATTCATAGTATGGTATTTTAAGTACACAAGAAATGCTCTTAGCTGTAGAAACGCCTACATTAAAACAAGGCATATAAGAGCCTACCTGATCTCTTGGCCTGGATGATACTCCAATAGCTTTAGGTAAATTTGCTGTTATGTCTATAGTATCATTTATAACTTCAGGAAGTCTCTTAACATGTTGAAAAACCACTTCACTCTGACGTAATCCTACACTTCCCGCCTTTAAAGAAAGCAATTTACTAGTTTTCTTTACTAGACCATCTTTATAATAAATAGCTGCAGAAGTAGTGTAATTACTAGTGTCAATTCCAAAATAACTACACATTTTTAATTGCCAGCCCTTTGTCTATGTTGCCTAAAACTCCGTTTACAAATGATGATTCCTTTTCAGAGCCATATTTTTTAGAAAGTTCCACTGCCTCATTAATCGCAACGCTATTTGGTATATTATCATCATAAATCATTTCATATACAGCAAGCCTTAAAATAGATATTGCGCTCCTAGATAAACGGCCTTTTCCCCATTTTACTGAATTTTTTTCAATTATTTGGTCTATTAATGGAATATTTGCAATTACACCATTAAAAGAGCTAAAGATAAATGGAGTAAAGTCTTCATCTTTTAGTTCTTCCAAAGAAAGTTTGCATTCTCTGATTTCATCAAGAGTATAGCCATTAAAAGTGTTCTCAAATAGAAAGAAAAAAGTTAATTCTCTTTGCCTACGTCTATTCATAATACAAATCTCCTTATAAAAAGGCTCCTTGCTAAAAATAGCAAGGAGCCTTTAAATTCTAAATAAAATAGAAAAATTAAAAATTATATTTTTAAGGTCCAAGTGCTAATTTGGTTAATGTAATAATTATACCACAAATATAAAAATAATCAAATACTATTTTGCTTCAACAATTTTTATTCTATCTGGTGCGACTCCTCCCTGTCCGGAAACAATGTCTTTAATAGCAACAGCCAAATTTTCATTTAGAGTTTCACC
Organism: uncultured Clostridia bacterium; assembly: GCA_944385105.1. GTDB lineage: Bacteria > Bacillota > Clostridia > Oscillospirales > Acutalibacteraceae > CAG-557. The sequence continues at coordinate 74,392 of CALWVR010000007.1, read as the reverse complement.
ACCTCCAACAACAACACTACATTCATCATTCTGTATAAATGCCAAGCACTCCTTAAATCCTTTTGCCTTTACAAGATTTTCTATATTTGCTTCTTGTTCTATATTCTTTGCTACCACTGCGGCTTGTTTTATTGCTTCAGACTTTGTTTGTTCTGATGATTTGGCGTCTTCCAGTATTTCCTTAATTACATCAGTTGCCTCATCTCGTGCCTTTTGCCTTGTAGTTTTAGCTTTTGAAAAGTATTCTGAAGGATTTTTAGGTTCATCCTTATTTTCTTCACCCTTATTCTCAGTATTATTGTCGTCTGATTTCTTTTCCTCTTCTGCAGGGGTATTATTTACAAATTGCGCTTCACCCAATTCCTTAGTAGAAATTATAGCATTTTCATCAATTAAATCATTATTAGATGAAAACTGCCAATTTAAATATACTGCGGTACCTAAAGCTAAAATTAATGCTGCAAGTACTAGTTGTCTTTTACCAAAACCCATAATATTTTTCCTCCCAATAATTAAGTACATTTTCTTCATATTACTTAGTTACATAGACCCGTTTTGAGGTAATGTTTAGTGCTGTTTTTATTGCATCTGTAACTCTTTGTTGAACCTGCGGATCATCTCCTCCCTCACATACTATGACCACCCCTTTTACAACCGGTTGTATTTGCGTAACAGATAAGGCTCTCTCTGTTCCATCTGAGTCTCTTACTTTAATATACTTTTTCTCAGTATCATCAGTTTCTCTCTTCTTACTCATTTGTCCGTCTAATAAATCTTCCGTAGCTTCCTTATTGGTCTTTTCTTCAGTTGCATAGACAGTCTCCTCCGTGCTTTCAAGCGTAACCAAAACCTTTGCTTCTCCCGCGCCCTTTATACTTGAAACTAAATTTTTCAAGTTGTTTTCCAGCTGCCTTATGTAATTAGATGTTGAACATTCCACTTCAGTTGTATTTTTCTTAGTTGGATTTGTTTTAAAAAAACTTGAGAGAAATATTAGCAAAATTCCTATTAAGCCTAAAGCTACTACTATTCTTCTAAAACCATCTTTTCTTATTATAGTTTTCATCTCTTTTAAAACTTCCATATAATTAATCACTCCCAACGTCAACATGCGTTGTTATATCCAGTCTTTCCTCTAACACCTTTTTTACAAAATGTTTCTTTTCCACATCACCCCTATTTAAAATTACTCCTATATTTTTAATTGATATGCAGTTGTCCTCTTTTGTATCCATAATTATGTCAACTTTTTTAGCCTCTATTTCATTCTCTTTAAGTATTTTTAAAACTATTTCTTTCATTTTTTGTGATATTCTTCCTCTTAGTTGTTCATTAACCGCTTCTTTAAATTTACAATCTTTATAATTTGCAGGTTTATGGCTTAAACTGTCAAAGTGCAACTTACAAGTAATAGACTGTATGGATATTAAAATACTACTAACCATGAATAAGCCTAAAACCATCTGAATAACTTTCTCCATCTTTCCATTAGGACATATCACTTCAAATATACTGCACAATACAGCAGCACAACAAATTACTAAAGTTCCAGCCTTAAGTTCTGTCATCCGTTGCCACTTCCTAATGCTAGTACGACAGTAGTAGAAATAATAACTATTGTCGCGGAGCACAAAATTATAGCCATTAAAATACCTACAACCTTCCCTGTGCTCTTTAAAAGTCCAGAAACTACATTCAAATTAAATATGTCACTCGCTGCTACACAAAAATTTATGCACAATGTCCATAACAAACATTCGATTATAATTGGTAAAAAAATAAATCCTATAGCTATTATGAAAAATGCTCCTAACCCGGACTTCAATAGTTTTACACATCCTTGAACGGTTGAAAATGCGTCTCCTAAAGCACTGCCTACTATAGGCACCGCACTTCCTAATACAAATTTCATGGTCTTTGCACTGACACTATCTGATGAAACACTTACCACACTTTGTAATGTGAGTACCCCAACAAACACTGACATAAAGAATCCTAAAACCCATTTAATAATAGTCGAAAAAAGCTTACATACACTAGATAAGTTTACCTTACTAGAAACCGCAGATACAATATTTATTGATAGTAACATGTTAAGAACCGGAACCAAAAAATTAGAAGAGATTTGTGATAATATTTCTCCTATAATTAACATGGTGCCACCATAAGTAGCCGAAGACATAGGTTGCCCTGAAGCTATCATTATTCCAGACATAACTGGTATGTAACAAAATAAAAATGCTGAGGCACCCTTTATAATAGCTGACGCCCTAACTATACATAACATTATAGGCTTTACAATTAAAAGGCAAACACATAATACGGTTACTATATTTAACACTCCTGATAATGATTTCTCTCCTATTGATACATTTAGAGTACTGAAAATTGAACTGAGTAGTATCACTGCTAATATCATTGTTATTGTCTTAAATGTATCCGGTGCCATTTTATTTACATTTAAAGTTATATGTTCAAATAGTTTTTCTGGAGTTATCTTCATTAAATCGTCTTTATTAAAAGACTCTATATCAAATTCCTTTAAAGAATCTCTAACTGATTTCGGAAGTGCATTAAAAAGCTTATCCGCTCCACTACTTTCAAGTTGCTCATTATAAATTGTTTTCATATCATTATTATCAACTGCATTTGCAGGTTCTGCTAGAAAACAAAATGAAAATAAGATCATTAAAAAAATAAACTTTCTCATTTTATCCTCCAACAAGTTTTGTAGCCACGCTTATTATCTGATCAAAAAGAGGCAAAGCAAGTATAATTACACTTATCTTACCTGCAAGTTCTATTTTCGAAGCTAGGGCACTCTCTCCGGCGTCATTACAAGAGTCTGATGCAAATTGAGTTAGAAAGCATATGCCAAGAGACTTGAAAAGTGTTAAGCCATAATCCATGGGCATTTGTGTTGCTCTTAATAAGCTCTCAATTTTCCCCACTACAGAATTTAAATTAAAAAAGATCATAGCTAGTATAACCACTCCAGCAATAATACTTATTGCCGCTGAATACTCAGGATTATACTTTTTTATCATAACTGAAATTACCATAGCAATCATAGCTATACCCGTTAATGCTATCATGTTCATTTTTATAACCCAAAAATTGATTTTATTGTTCTAAAAAGTACTTCAATTTCTTTTACTATCATCATCAAAACTACAATAAGGCCGGCAAGAGTTGTCATCATCGCTTGTTCTTCTCTTCCTGAACGTATCAGAACCTGATTAAGTACAGCTACAATGATTCCTATTGCTGCTATTTTAAAAATTAAATCTACGTCCACTTTAAGCGGCATAGTATCAAAAGGACTCTATGCCCGCCCCCCATTTCTAAAAATATTTACTTTATCTTCTACTTTCATAATAAAAACAAGACCAAACTAATCCCAAAGGATAGTCCAAGTAAAAGATATAGCTTGCTTTTTTTTTCTTTTTCTTCTTGAGCCTGCTGCAGTGTTCGTTCTATAAAGTCTATGTTTAAATCACAATAGGCTATTTGACCGCTTACATCACTACTCCCAAAATTGTTTCCAAATTCTAAAATTAATTCTTTGTCTTTATTCGTCAGTCCATTGCACTTAGGCAGACGTTTGGTGCAAAGGCTCCAAGCCTCATTAAAGTAATTTCCACTTTCTATATTATATTTACATTCGTCTATAAAACTACCAAATTCACTTTCTTCTTTATACCTACACAAAAGTTCATATATTGTATACGCTGAATATCTCACTTCTGTCTTTATATAATTTAAAAATAATATATATTGTCTTAAAAAATCGACTCTACTTGATAGCCTATGCGATGCTAAATACCCCATCATCGTTGACGATATTATCACTACCATAAATCCTACGAATCTCACCAATTTTATCACCAACTTTATATATTCCTTCTATCCTATTTTTTTGTCCATTTGAATTAAGCATTACTACTGTATCAAATGCTTGTGTTTTTAATAGACGCTTTACCTGATTTCTCTTAAAAATCTCGTTTATACTTCCAATATGTACAGAAGCTATTAGTCTAACTCCAGAATGAACAACTTCTTCTAGTGCATTGACATCTTTGCTAAGCCCTATTTCATCACAAATTAAAATTTCCGGAGCCATAGATCTTATCGCTTGTATCATGCCAATGTCCTTTGGGTATCCATTAAGAATATCACTAAGTCCTAAATCATTCTGAGCTACCGACATATATGTACCACTTATTTCATTCCTTTCATCAATAACTATCACCTTACTATTCAATAGAGATAACTCTTTAGCACATTCTCTTAATATAGTAGTTTTTCCACTAGCAGGAGGCCCCGCCAGCAAAATTCCCTGAAAGTCATCCTTTATTGTATCTAAAATGTTTTTGGCAGCTCCATCAACTTGCCTTGACAACCGAATATTTAATGAAGAAATATCTCTTACACTACTCACCTCCCCTTTTGTTAAAACAGCAGTAGCTCCTATTCCTACTCTATGGCCTCCCTTAATTGTCACATATCCATTTTTTATTTCATCTTGGTAGCTATATATTGAATGATTACACATATTCTTAAAGCTTACTTCTATTTCTTCTCTCAATACAAGCTTTAGTCTAGAGTTAATATTTGTAATTAACTTACTATAATTATTTAAAAAGAAATTTTTATTACCAGCTCTTAATACTATTGGTCTATCTATACGCAGGCAAATTTCTTGTATATTTTCCTTTGCCTGTTCAGATACTCCCATTAATAAGCTACTTAAACTTTTTGGTAGTATTGAAACTACTTGGTCATATTTGTTATTCATTACTCTTGTCCTCCTTTGTTCTAATCATATGGACAAGATTTTAATATTAGAACTAAAATATAAAAAATAGCCTTACCTTGATCAATGAATCAGGGTAAGGCTTAAAAATATTCTATTGTTTTTCACACATCTTTATAAAATCATCCTCAGATATTACTTTCACTCCCAGCTTTTCAGCCTTTGTAAGTTTACTCCCGGCATCTTCTCCTGCTAAAACCATAGATGTCTTTTTTGATACACTGCTCGATACTTTCCCACCAAGTCCTTCAATTATCTGTGTAGCCTTATCTCGAGTATAATTTTGCAATGTACCGGTAAGCACAAATGTCTTCCCCAAAAATAGTCCTCCTTGAGTTCGCTCTGATGATTCCATATTTAAACCATAGTTTCTTAATTTTTCTATTAGCTCTCTATTTTGTATTATAGAAAAGTAGTCAATAACGCTTTGAGCCATTATTGGCCCAAAACCTTCTATATTAGATATGTCTTCTAATGATGCTCCATATATACTCTCAATAGTAGGAAATTTATTTGTCAAAAGCTTTGCAGAGCCTTTGCCTATATGACGAATTCCCAAGGCAAATATTAGTCTATAAAAATCCCGACTTTTTGAATTATTTATAGCCTCTAAAAGATTCTCAGCTGACTTTTTTCCCATCCTCTCTAAATTCAAAAGTTTTTCCTCTTGCAATTCATATATGTCTGCAGGAGATGATATTAATTTGTTCTCAATTAATTGTTCTAAAACTGCCTTTCCAAGTCCCTCTATATCCATAGCATCCCTTGAAACAAAATGTATTAAATGCCTTAGAAGTTGCGCCGGGCATTGAGTATTTGTACATCTTAGTATTACTTCTCCTTTTTCTTTTATTACCTCTGCTCCACAAGAAGGGCAAAACTTTGGCATATGAAATTCTAATGAATTCTCATTATGTTCTTTAACGCCTACAACTTCAGGTATAATATCTCCTGCTTTTCTCACCACTATTGTGTCTCCAAGCATTATACCCTTTTCTCTAATCATGTCTTCATTATGAAGAACTGCTCGGCTTACCGTTGTTCCTGCAAGCTGTACAGGTTCAAATCTTGCTGTTGGTGTAAGCGCTCCTGTTCTTCCTACATTCACTTCTATTTCGAGTAATTTTGTTTCTTTTTCCTCTGGAGCGTATTTAAAGGCTTCTGCCCATTTAGGAAATTTAGATGTACTTCCAATTTTTGCTCTTTGTTCAAATGAATTAACTTTAATAACAGCTCCGTCTATTTGGAATGGAAATTTTCCTCTTGACTCTCCTAATCTTTTGATTTCATTTATTACATCATTCATTCTTACAAAACTATTATAGCTAGCTGAAACTTTAAACCCTAAGTTCTTTAGATAGTCAAGAGACTCTTTATGTCCATGTAACGTAACTCCTTCTATTCTTTGGACATTAAATATAATAACATCAAGCCCACGCTTTTTTGTAATATTTGAATCTTTTTGTCGCAAAGAACCAGCTGCTGCATTTCGTGGGTTTTTAAACGGCTTTTCTTCATTAAGCTCCTGTTCCTTAACCAAAGAGAGGAATTTATCATTTGACATGTATACTTCCCCTCTAACCTCAAGAAATGGAATTGGTTCTTCTAATCTCATAGGCAACGAGCGAATAGTTCTTAAATTTTCTGTTATATCTTCGCCAATAAGTCCATCTCCCCTCGTTGATCCCCTTACAAAGAGTCCATTTACATACTCGGCTGATATTGAAAGGCCATCAACTTTAGGTTCTACTACATACTCTATGTCCGTTACTTTAGACTTTACCCTTTTATCAAAATCATAAAGTTCTTCTTCACTAAATGAGTCGTGTAAACTCTCCATTACAACTTCGTGTCTTACCGGTTTAAATTTATCAGATTTTGATCCTCCTACTTTTTGTGTAGGAGAATCTTCTGTTATAAATTGCGGAAACATTGCCTCTAAACTTTCAAGCTTGCGAAAAAGCATGTCATATTCATAATCGTCTATTTCTGGTGCGTCTTCATCGTAATATTTTTTATTATGATAATTTATTTGCTCTTTTAACTTACCTATTAAATCTTTTGTCTCTTTAAGATCCATTTATATTGCCTCACTTTTAAACCTAAAATAAAATCTATATTATTATACCAAACTTACTTTGAGAAGTCTGCAAAAAATGACGGAACCTCTCCCACAATAACCGTTTCTGCAACTATAATATCTGTATTAATAGAAGTATTAACAGGGAAACCTGGTATTAAGGCAAAAACATTCGTACTTATATTAAGATAAAGTCTGTGCTTTGTTTGGTTTATACCTGCTTCTATAAATTCACTTTTAAAGTCTGTAACAACACTCCCCGTCATAGTAACATGAAGTGGTATTTTAGGCCCACGACCATTAAGAATCTCCGTACCACTAAAAGTTCCTATTGGAATTTTAACATTACGTTTCCCCATATTAACTACTTTTTCTTGTACCGCCAGAGTAATCGTAGACTTTAAAAAGTTTATTTTTTTCATATCCGTACTTATTGCTAAAATCTTTCCATTTTCATCTTTTTGTAATTTTATTATATCAGAATAATCTATATCAAGCCTTGAAAGCTCATCTACAACAACTTTATTTATAACACTTGTTGATACAATCTGTGCCTGTGCCTGTGCAACAGACTTAACAAGTGGTCTCATTTTAAAGTCAATAACAACTGCTATAAATAATGTTATAAAAAAAATTATTAAAACTCTTTTTTTAAAGGATAATTTCCTTCTAAATCTTCTTTTCAATAGCCTCCCTCCAATCTATGTACACTTATTCTGTTTCATACAATAGAAAGAGGATTTTGAATTTATTCCGTGGGGTTTGCATGTATCATACAGTGCTTTACTAACTTATTATCCTTTTCAATTTCGTCATGCAACTTGTGCACTAATGCGTGTGCGCTGCTAAAACTCATATTTTTATCAATTCTAACTTCTATATCAACATATATTCTATTTCCAAAAAGGCGCGTTTTTAGCATATCTATGTTTTCAATATCTTTATGTCTTTTTATAATTTCCATTATCTCTTCTTCGACTATCTCTGGCGCTGATGTATCTATCATTCGTCTTAAAGAAGTCATTAAGATGTCATAGGAAACTTTAATTATTAAGCCACATATAACAAGTGACGCAATGGGATCAAGTATGGGTATAAAAATCTTTGAACCTATAATTCCAACTAATGCACCAATAGATGAAAGTGCATCGGATCTATGGTGCCAAGCATCAGCATAAAGTGCTACGGAGTCAACCCTTCTTGCAACAATAATTGTATAGTGATACATCCACTCCTTAACTACTATTGATATCGCAGCTGTCCATATAGTAATATTGTGAGGCATAAATTCCTTTCCATTGATTATTTCTATTATAACCTTAATTCCACAGTACCCTATACTAGCAGCAGTGCAGAATAGCATTAATGATAACACAAGTGATGCAACACATTCAAATTTCTCATAACCATAAGGGTGATTTTTATCTGCCTTCTTATTTGAAACTTTCACCCCTATCATTACCACAATTGTACTTAAAACATCCGACCCTGAGTGAATAGCGTCAGATATCATAGCTACAGAACATCCAAAAATTCCAGCCAAAAGTTTTATAACAGTTAAAATTAAATTAACTAAAATTGTATTTATACTAACTTTATAAATTAGCCTTTTGTTATTTTGGTCACTCAATATTATCGCCTCCAATAAAGTTTATTCCAAAACAACATTCACTTCTATACCATTTCCACCTTTCGCTTTAAGTCTCTTTATCTCTATCTTTGATCCTATCCTGGATTTCAATTCTTCAACATGAGATATAATCCCTACTATTCTTCCATTTTTTATAACCTCACAAAAGGCGTCTATAGCTGTATTTAGAGTTTGGAAGTCAAGAGATCCAAACCCCTCATCAATAAAAATAGAATTAATTTTTATCCCACCAGCGTAGCTCTGAATAACGTCTGATAAACCAAAAGCCAACGATAATGAAGCTAAAAATATTTCTCCCCCGGACAATGTGTCAACAGCTCTTACTGTCCCATTGTAAGCATCAAAAACTTCTAAATCAAGTCCATTATATCCTCTACCTAAAATTTCTTCTGCCCTTACTCTACTTAAACTGTATCTATTATAGCTAAACTTAGCCAAATAAACATTTGCATGGGATACAATATCATCTAACATTATACCTAAAACGAACATTTTGATTGGCATTTTTAATTTGTTCGTTCCCGAAAGGCATTCATAGAGTCTCTTAAAATTAGAATACTTAGATACTAAGTCTTCTGATTCAACATACAAACCTTCAAGTTCTCTTATATATTCACTTAAAGAATCACAAGTCTGTGATAACCTGCCTATCTCTTCTTGCAAGTTTTTTCCTTCTTTTTCTAGCTCTTCTAATTCTGTCTCAACTAACTTTATATCGGTTAGATTATTAATATTTAGCTCATTATTAAGCGCAAGAAGATTTTTTTCTAATCCTTCACAAGTCTTTTTTAAGATTTTATAGTTTAATAACTCTTTTTCTAAATTAGACTTTAGATTATTTGTATTGTCCTGTAACCTTTTTGCCTCATCGGAACAAAACTTTATCTTTTCATTATATAACAATATTTCCCGTTCAAAATTAACGCCACTGTTATCCACCTTTCCTATCTCTTTAATTAAAATATCTTTTCTTAAACTCAATTCTAAAATCTTCTGTTTTGCAGACTCTTTATACCTTTCAGACTTACTAATTTCTTCATCAAGTTTTTCTAAAGAACTTTTTTTGCTTTCTATAAAAAGCTCGAGTTCCCTTATCCTATTTTGAGTCTCCTTGGCTTTAACTAGTTCTTTACTCTTAGCACTTATATTATCTTTAAGACTTGCAAAATCTAAATTAAGCGAACTACATAACCGTCTTTTTGACTCATAAATTTCTCTTATATTATCAAGCTTAGCAAGTTTATAACTAAACTCCTCTCGTATCTTATTTACTACTTCAACTTGTTTACTTATCAAATTCTCTACATTTTCTTTTTTTGACAATATATCTTCCAAATTACCATTTTCAAAAATAGCAGGACGGGGGTGTTCCACTGAACCACAAATTGGACAAGGTTTCCCTTTTTCCAAAAGCTTAGACATCTTAAAATATTCACACTCTAAAAGTTTTCTTTCAAGTTCTTCCCTATAACTTTTTAAAGATTCTAGAGTGATATTTTCTTGTTTATACGTTCGTTCAGCCTCAATAAATTCTCCCTTAGCTTCACCCAAACTTTTCTTTGCTTCCACAAAATCATCATAAACACTTTCTTTCTCTTTTAAAACTTGAATATCTAAATACAGCTCAGGTATTTTTAGTACAATACTTTTAAAATTATTAATTTCATTCATAGCTCTTTTAATGTCTTCATTTAATAAGTTATATTGGCCCCTTAGTTCTTGAACTCTATTAGTATCTAAATTATTCATCTCAAGAGCCTCTGATATACTTTTTCTTAAAAGTTCCAGCTTCTTATACTTTTCAAGTTTATCCTTCACCATTACTCTCTTAGATATATAAAATTGTTCCTCCTCCTTTAGCCTTTCAATTTCCTCTTCATCCTTAAGAGAATCTTTGTACTCTTTTTTTGCTTTTTCAAGAGAGCAGAGTGCATTTTCGGTTTCAACCTTTTTATTATTAAGTTCTGATGCTATTCTTTTTATATCTCTAAGTTTAAGAAGTTTTGCTCTCATAGTTTCAACTGTCTTATCATTAATACGTCTTTTCAGTAATTTTTCTTCTAGTATATTTTTTCTTTGTAAAAACTTTAATCTAAGTTCTTCTAAGTCTTTCACCTCTTCCCTTTTCAAGATGGTTTCCTGAAGAGACAGCACATTTGAAAGCCTTTTTTCCAATAAGTCGCACTCTTCTCTCAGCTTTAAAGTTATTCTAGAATAATTTTCTGTTTTAAATAGCTTAGTAAAAACTTTTTCTTTCTCAGAAGAACTTGATAAAATTAAATTTTTAAATTCACCCTGAGGTAAAACTATAACCTTGGAAAATTGATCACAATCAAGTCCTATTATACTTTGAGCCTTCAATCTTACCTTAGACTCCGAACCTGACTCAATAAGCTTCCATTCATTATTTTCAAAGATAAAACACTCATGTTCGTCCCTTAATTCTTTTTTATTCCTTCCTCTTATTGTATGCATTTTTAGTTTCCGGCGAAACTTATAAGTAGACACCCCCAACAAAAAAACATACTCAACTATCGTATCTTTATCGTCCGTAGCCTCTGTATTTCTAAGTTCTTTAAATGTTCTTAGTCCCCCTGTAGATCTACAATATAAGGCTACACTAATAGCATCTAATATAGTTGTCTTTCCTGATCCTGTATCACCACTAATTAAAAAAAGGCCTTTTTTACTAAGCCCTTCAAAATCTATATTAACCATATCCTTATAAGAGCCAAATGCCTGCATTGCTATTGATACTGGTATCACTGATTTTCCTCCTCCACTTTTCTACATATCTCTCTTAGTACCTTATAATCACTTTCCTTAGGCTCTATATCACAAATCTCCTCTAGAAACTTTTTAAAAATAAGTTCTTTATTATTTACAATTTCATCAATAGTTTCATTTTTATTGCCTAACTTTTTATCCTCACAACAATGAATAAAATTACTTTCAATCATCATTATATTGGGATAATAAACCCTAAGCTGTTCCATTGGCATATAAATGGGGTACTTGTCCATTATTTTTGCACATATATAGTCTTGACTTGAATCGTACTTGGCATTACTTATTAAATCAGAAAACGTCCCCTTAATAGTTCTCATAGTATGTCTAGGCTTTATTTCTATATATCTTCTATTAATCTTTCCTTCAAAAATTTCTACAACCGTAACAGACTTAGGCACATTAGGCTCATCAAAAGAATATTTAAGAGGGGCCCCACTATAATAGCATTTATTGAAAACTTTTTGATGTGTATGTATGTGGCCAAGTGCAACATAGTCAAATTTTTGAAATACTTCAGGAGATACTTCACCTACTCCACCTAATGATAAAGCTCTCGCATCTTCAAAATCCTTACTTCCTGTAACAAAGCTATGCGTAACAAGTATATTTACTTCATTTTCCTGAAACTTATTAACAAAACTATCCAATATAAATCTAAAAGCTTTACTAAAACTTATTTCATCATTTATACTCAAATACTCTTTAGCACAACGTAGATCAAAATAAGGAACTAAACACACTCTTACAAACTCATTACCCTTCTTAATTTCAATACACCTATTTTCATCATATAAGTCACAAACAATATGCACACCTTCATCGTGCAAAAGATTTGAAATCGGTGCCATTCTATCTTTTGAATCATGATTTCCTGATATTATAGCAATAGGTATCTTAAAGTCCTTATTAACTCTAGTAACTGTATAATTAAAAAGTCTAATAGCTTCAATTGGAGCTATCTGCTTATCAAATATATCTCCCGATATAACAATTAAGTCAGGTTGTTCTTCTTTTAATATAGGGAAAAAACTTTTTTCTATAAAATATTTTTGATCTTCAATCAAGGATACACCATAAATAATCTTTCCCAAATGCCAATCAGAAGTATGTAATATTTTTATCATTTAAAACATCTACCCTTTACTATTTATTGGAATCACATCTGAAAATATTGCTCGTTGTTTAAATGAAATCTGTTTGTCCTTATGCATACTTCCAAAGTACCACATATCATATTCTACATTCTCCGAAAGTTCATCAAAAAATTTATTTAGAGAATTCATATTAGTATGTTTTAAATTAAGTAGCTCCTTAACTCTAGATGTAGGTTCATGCGTTATTATATAGTCTACTTTTCTTCCTACCATATTTAAATTATTAACTGCATATTTCATTTCAGATATTAAAGGTAACTCTTCGCTCCAATATTTATCATATATTTTCCTAAGTTCTTTATCGTAGCTTTCTCCTCCACCAAACGCAAATATTCTTTTGCCTTCTATTTCATAAATATTTCCACGAGTTAGATGAAAAAGTTTACCATCTATATTTCTAGCAGTCGATCCTGCAAACGGAACAAGTTTATATTGCTTTAAAAGATCAAAATTTTCATGCGTACCATCAACAAACAAAGTATAAAACGGTAGTTTTCCAATACGTTTTAAAATTTTTTCCTCGCTCCTATCACCATGCCATATAAATCCAAAATCTCCGCAAATAATTAAAGTATCATTCTTTTTTAAGCACTTTACGTTAAATCTTGATATATCTGCATGTACATCTCCCGTTACATATATCAAATGAAATTACCTCCTGAAATTAGATTATATAAGACATTGATATTATAAAAAACATAATGTATAATAAGCTTATAATAACACATAGGGAGAATTTTTTCCATGGTAAAAAAGTTTATTTCTTTTCTTTTATTCTTATTAGTTTTGATAAGCTCGCTGAGCTCTGCATTTGCATCTAATTTTAGTCTCAATTTTACTCCTACTTGCGAAGCTCTTTATTTAGTAAATGTAGATACTAATACTATAGCTTTTAACAAAAATGGAGACAAAAGAATGTACCCTGCGTCATTAACAAAAATTATGACTTACGTCATAGTAATTGAAAATGTTGATGATATAGATAATACTATAATCACTATTAAAGATGATCTTATTAAGTCTCTTTTAGGAACTGGAAGTTCCGTCTCAGGAATTAAAGCAAATGATCAGCTTTCTATTCGTCAACTTTTACATTGTCTTATGATAAAGTCCGGAAATGATGCTGCAATAGTTCTTGCAGATTTTGTCGGTGAAGGAAATATAAGCAAATTTGTTGACTTGATGAATGATAAAGCCAAATCTCTGGGTTGCAATAATACTCATTTTATGAATCCACATGGTCTTCATGATGAAAATCATTATACTACCGCATCAGATATGGCACTGATAACTGAGTACGCTATGACTCTTCCATACTTTATAGAAATAACTTCTATGTCTACATCTTATATTATGGGAGAAGACAAGTACCCATTAGTAACAACAAATAGTATGATTGACCTTTCTCGTGGAGGTAAATATTATTATGCTCCAGCAAAAGGAATTAAAACTGGTCATACAGATGAGGCGGGGCAATGTCTTGTTTCTTCCGCCGTAAATAATGGATATACTTATCTATGTGTTGCCCTTGGTGCACCAACTAAAGATGCCAATGGTAATAAAATACAGGATAATTATGCTATGTTAGATTCTAAAGAATTATATAAATGGGCATTTTCTACGCTACAAATAAAGCCTATTTTAAATAGAAAGAATATGGTTGGAGAAGTTAATGTTAAACTTGCAAGTAATAGAGATACATTAATGTTAGTTCCAGCTGATGATTTTTCGGCACTACTTCCAAAAGAAGTAAGTTCTTCAAGCGTAGACATTCAAGTAGAAAAGCCTGAGTTTGTTAAGGCTCCCATTAAAGCTGGGCAGAAAATAGGTACTGCTACATTAAAGTATGCTAATGTGGAGTTGGCTAAAGTTGATTTAGTTGCAAGTGAAGATATTGAACGTAATTGGATATTATTTTCAATTGATTTTATAGGTAACGTAATAAGTTCAATATGGTTTAAAATATCTTTATTTCTAGCTATATCTTTAATCATTTTATATATTATTTTAACATTTAATTATAATAAAAAAAATAAAAGAAGAAGTAAACGTAAAATGCACATACGTTACAAATAAGCTTTTTTCGTCTACTATAATGCCTATAAAATATAAAATGGAGGTCCCTAAAATGTCAAATACTACAGTATTAACCGGCCTTGGCGTTTCTCCTGGAATTGGAATAGGTAAATCAATAATTTTAAAAAGAGAAAATATTATTATTCCTAAAGCTAAAGCATGTGATGTAAGTAAAGAAAAATATCGTTTTTTAGAGGCACTTGAAAGTGTAAAAAACGAGACAAAATCAATGATTGCTAATTCCAAAAATAGTTTTAATAAAACAAAAATTGATATACTAAATGCTTACTTAATGATTATAGATGATAAAAAGATTTCATCTGAAATAATACATTTGATTGAGGAAAAACAGCTTAATGCTGAATCTGCTGTAAACAATGGTTTCAATATCATCATAAAAAATTTTGAATTAATAGAGTCGGAATACATAAAAGAACGTGCGTTTGATTTGTTAGATATACGAGATAGGCTTCTTCGTAAGTTAATGAATATAAAAATAAAAAATATAAGTAATCTTAACAAAGACACTATAATTATAACGAAAGACTTTACTCTCTCTGATTCCTTACAATTAGACTTTTCAAGTGTAAATGGTATTGTATCTCAAATAGGTGGTAAAAACTCTCATGCATCCATAATAGCAAGATCACTTGAAATCCCTAGTATATTTAATGTTAAGAATGCTTTAAAACTAATCAACGATGGTGATACAATTCTTCTTGATGGAGAAAAGGGGGAAATTGTTATAAATCCAAGTAATAGTGAGCTCCTTCATTATAAGTCTATTCATTCTTTATACATTTTAAACAAAAATAAACTAAAAGCATTTAAAAATAAAGATTGCCATACATTGGACAATAGGAGAATAAAATTGTATGCAAATGTTTCCAGTCCAGTTGAAGCAAAAAAGTCTAAAGAGAATAGCGCAGAAGGTATAGGGCTTTTCAGAAGTGAACTAATATTTTTAAATAGACCTTATCTTCCAACTGAAGATGAACAGTATAATATTTATTCAGATATTTCTGAATTTGTAGATAATAAGGACGTAACCATACGCACTATCGACATTGGTGGAGATAAATTTAAAAATGGGTTAAGTGTACTTAATGAATCTAATCCCTCTTTAGGTTATAGAGGTATACGTATATGTTTAAAAAGGCCGGATATATTTAAAACTCAAATACGAGCTATTTTAAGAGCAAATCAAAATAAAAATATTAAAATTCTACTTCCTATGATTTCTTCTATACATGAGCTTCGTTCCTCTAAGAATATTATAGAAGAAGCGAAATTTGAACTTTTAAATGAAGGTATTACATTCAACAAATCTATCAAAGTAGGTATAATGATTGAAACTCCTGCATGCGCTATAATGGCAGATACATTTGCTAAGGAGTGTGATTTCTTTAGCATTGGTACTAACGACCTAATACAATATACGGCTGCTGTTGATAGAAATAATAGTTTAGTTTCTGAGCTTTACTCTCCATATCATCCTTCTGTCTTAAGATTAATTGCCAATACGGTAAAAGTGGCTAAAGAAAATAATATTCCTTGCTGCCTATGTGGAGAAATGGCCTCTAATTCATTAATGCTTCCTGTTCTTATCGGCTTAGGAATTAAAAGTTTTTCTGTTTCACCAAATCTTTTATTGGATATAAAAGAA
Organism: uncultured Clostridia bacterium; assembly: GCA_944385105.1. Lineage (GTDB taxonomy): Bacteria > Bacillota > Clostridia > Oscillospirales > Acutalibacteraceae > CAG-557. The sequence goes on along the minus strand of CALWVR010000007.1, from coordinate 58,159 downwards.
AAAATACTAAACATAAATTATTCTAAAATGAGTAAGATATCTCAGAGTATCTTAAATTTGGAAGACGAAATAGCTGTAGAAAAAGCATTACTTAAAATATAAAAAATAATGATAGCCACAGTTAATCACAAAATTAACTGTGGCTATTTAATTAAAATGTCAGTTGGGAAACTTGTTTCTCTTGCTTTTGTGGCAGTGTTCCTACAGCAGGTAAATTTTTAGGCCTGTATCTTGAATGATTTAAGAGCTCTCCTTGAATATACCTTCTTGCTATAACTAATCTATGGCCCTTTCTAAGACTCATAACTGCTACTCCCTGAGTTGTTTTTGTCGTTTTATTTTGCAGTAGTTCAGTATTCAGTAAGATCATCCTATTGGCCGAGGAAATTAAGAGAATATCCTCAGATTCCTTTGAGTAGATAATATTTACTATTTTTGATTTGTTAGAATAAGCATTAACAAGCTTTCTTCTATTAGTCTTAGTCTTATAGGCTTCCATAGAAACCTTAGAGACCTTTCCATTTTCAAAGAAAAATAGCATACTTCCGTTGTAGTCTTTAGTAACTGCCATGTATAAAATCATCTCATCATCATCCATGTTCAGTTTAGCAGGAATATACTCGCCGAGCAAACTAGACTTACTATCTGGAAATTCTGAAACTTTTGCCTTATAAACTTGACATTTATCCGTAAAAAATAATACCTCCGATGTATTACTTGTTTCCACATGTTCAAGAATTTTATCTCCATCTTTAAGCTTCTGATCACTGTTCATCCTTAATGATTGAGGAGTTATCTTTTTAAAGTAAAAATTATGTGTGAAAAATAAATTAACAGGATAATCTTCTACTTTCTCTTCTATGTCTTCTACTATTTCATCTTGATAAATTAACATTGTCCTTCTTGGCTGACCATATTTCTCTGATACGTCTTCTAGTTCATTCTCTATTATCTCTTTTATTTTAGACTCATCATCCAAAATATTCTTTAATATTTTGATATCATCTGATAATTTTTGTATTTCATCTGTTCTCCTAATTATATACTCTCTATTAAGATGACGTAATTTAATTTCAGCCACGTAAGTAGCTTGTACTTCATCTATATCAAAACCGCTCATTAAGTTCGGAACAACCTCAATTTCTTCTCGAGTATTCCTTATTATCTCCACAGCTTTATCAATATCTAATAATATTTTCTTTAGTCCCGACAACAAGTGAAGCTTATCTTGCTTTTTATTAAGATCAAAAATTGTTCTTCTTTTTATACAGCCTATTCTAAAATTAATCCATTCTGAAATAAGTTCTTTAACACCCATAACTTTAGGCGTCTCTGACACAAGTACATTAAAATTGCATGAGAAAGTGTCTTCCAGAGGAGTAAGCTTATATAATCTTTGCATTAATTTGTCTGGATCAACATTTCTTTTGAGGTCTATTGTAATCTTAAGTCCATTTATACCTGTTTCATCTCTTACATCAGCAATCTCTCGTATACTATTTTTTTTAATCAATTCAATTATCTTATCAATAATTGATTCCGCCGTGGTAGTAGGTGGTATTCCTATTATATCTATGCAATTGCTCTCTTTATCATAAGTATATCTAGATCTAATCTTTATGCTGCCTTTGCCTGTTTTATAAATCTCTTTTATTGCCTTTTCATTATATACTAATATTCCTCCACCAGGAAAATCTGGAGCTAAAAGTATTTTTCTTATATCATACTCTGGATTTTTTAAAACCTTTATTGTAGCTTTACAAACCTCTCTTAAATTAAATGGACATATGGAGCTTGCCATTCCTACTGCTATTCCCGTATTTGCATTAACCAAAATGGAAGGGAATGTCGTAGGGAGCAAAGTTGGTTCTTTTAAAGTATTATCATAGTTATCAACAAAGTCTACCGTTTTTTTGTCTATGTCTCGAAACAGCTCTTCGCATATATCATCAAGTCTAGCCTCTGTATATCTCGATGCAGCACAAGCCATATCCCTGGAATAAAATTTACCGAAATTACCTTTTGAATCCACATAAGGGTGCAGCAACGCTTCATACCCTCTGCTAAGACGCACCATTGTATCATAAATAGCACTATCCCCATGGGGATTTAATTTCATGGTCTGTCCAACAATATTTGCTGATTTTGTCCTTGCTGACCCTAAAAGGCCCATTTTATACATTGTATATAAAAGCTTCCTATGTGAGGGTTTAAAGCCATCTATTTGCGGTATAGCTCTAGATAATATAACGCTCATTGCATAAGGCATATAATTTTTTTCAAGCGTGCTTGCTATCTTTTGTTCTACTATTTCACCCGCCCCATCTATTATCCCATGACTTTTCGGAATATTGTCTCTTTTAAGTTCCCTGCGTTTCCTCGCTGACATAAAATCCACTCCTTTCTTTTTGAACCTAGCTTATATCAGCTGCATCAATATAAAGATGTCCTTTTTCAATAATAAATTTTTTCCTGCCCGAGATATTATCTCCTAAGAGTACATCAAACATCTGTGACGTAATCTTTGCTTCTTGCGGCATTACTTTTATAAGACGCCTTGTTTTGGGGTTCATGGTAGTAAGATTCATCATATCAGGCTCATTTTCTCCAAGTCCTTTAGATCTTTGAATAGTATACTTTTCATTCCCTATTTTATTTAAAAATTTATCTTTTTCTTGTTCTGTATAGGCAAAATACGTGTCTGATTTAGTATTTATTTCATAAAGTGGCGATTCTGCTATGAAAACTTTTCCTACATTTATTAACTCCGGTGTAAGTCTATAAAGCATTGTTAAAAGCAAAGTTCTTATTTGAAATCCATCAACATCAGCATCTGTACAAAGTATTATTTTGCTCCATCTCAGTTGCCCTAAATCAAATTCAGCTAAGTCTTTATTAGATTTTGACTTTATTTGCACTCCACACCCTAAAACTTTTATCAAATCAGTAATGATATCGTTCTTAAATATCTTACCATAGTCAGACTTTAAACAGTTAAGTATCTTACCTCTTATTGGAATAATAGCTTGAAAGTTCGGATCTCTAGCCTGTTTACAAGCACCAAGCGCAGAATCTCCTTCAACTATAAATAATTCTCTTTCATTTACATCTTTACTGCGGCAATCAACAAATTTAGCAACTCTACTAGTAACATCCATGTTACTAGTCAACTTCTTTTTTATATTAAGTCTAGTTTTTTCAGCATCCTCACGGCTTCTTTTATTTATAAGAACCTGAGATGCTATTTTATCAGCTTCCATTGGATTCTCTATAAAATAGACTTCTAAATTATGTCTAAATAGTTCAACCATGGCACTTTGTATTCCCTTATTCGTTATCGACTTTTTCGTCTGATTTTCATAAGAAGTGACATTAGAAAATGATGATATAACTATAACTAAGCAGTCTTCAACATCAGCATAAGTAATTTTACTCTCGTTTTTATTATACTTATTGTTCTGTTTAATGTAAGAATCTATCTGATATACAAATGCATTCCTTACAGCCTTTTCTGGAGCTCCGCCATACTCAAGCCAGCTCGAATTATGATAATATTCAGATACACTAATTTTATTAGAAAAAGCAAAAGCAACATTAATTTTAGTTTTATAATAAGGTTTATCTTCTCTATCCCTAACCTTTTTTTCGGCAGTCCAGAATTGTACTGGTGTCAAAGCATCTTCTCCTACTAATTCATTAACGTGATCAACTATTCCATTTTCATATCTAAACTCTCTAGTTTCAAACTCACTATCCTTTTGTACCTTAAGTATAAACCTTAATCCTGCATTTACTATTGCTTGTCGTTTAATCATATCCATAAAATAATTGGGGTCTACTGCTATATCGGTAAATACATCTAAGTCTGGTTTCCAGCGTATTTTAGTACCTGTATCGGCTTTATTATATGGTTCTTTTTTTAGTCCTCCTACATTTTCTCCCTTCTCAAAGTGTAATGTATATAGAAATCCATCTCTCTTTATCTCTACATCCATATACTCAGAAGAATACTGGGTAGAACATAAACCCAAACCATTAAGCCCTAACGAGTATTCATAGCTTTCAGATTCATCATTATTATATTTTCCTCCAGCATATAGCTCACAAAATACTAATTCCCAATTATACTTATTTTCATTTTTGTTATAGTCAACCGGTATTCCTCTCCCATGATCTTCTATTTCTATGGAGTAATCTTCAAACAAAGTCACAGATATTGTATCACCGTATCCTTCTCTAGCTTCATCTATAGAGTTAGAAATTATCTCAAAGATAGAGTGTTGACATCCCTCTAAGCTATCTGAGCCAAATATAACTGCCGGCCTTTTTCTTACCCTATCTGCTCCTTTTAGGGAAGATATACTATCATTTCCATAATTTGAAATTTTTGACTTCATAATCTTCCTCCATATAATCTAACTTAACAGTATATAATCCTACTCCAATATATTATCAAATGTCAAGTAAAATTAAACATAAAAATTCTTTTTATTCTTTAAACTCAAAAGAGAACGCTTATTAGGCGTTCCCCTTTTTATTCCAAGAAATCTTCTTCATTATTTACTCTAGCTTTATCAATATTAAATTCCTGCAGAGGTTGATCTTTATCTAATATATTTTTAACTGAATCTGGATCCATTACTTCTCTAAATTCATCAGCACTCATTTTTTCATTTTCAAATAAAAATTTCGCAACCTCATGTAGCTTACTAATATTTTCTTTTAAAATCTTCTCCGTTCCGGCATATCCATTTGAGATTATTCTTTTTATTTCAGAGTCAATTTGAGCAGCCGTTTGTTCAGAATAGTCCTTCATGTGCCCAATATCTCTTCCTATAAATACTTCGTCATTGTCTGATCCATACGCTATAGGACCTAGTAGACTACTCATTCCATATTTCCTAACCATAGCGTTAGCTATTTCAGTAGCTCTCTTTATATCATTTGAAGCTCCTGTGGAAATATCTCCTATTATTAAGGCTTCTGCTACTCGTCCTCCTAGTAGAACGTTTATATTCTCTTCCATTTCAGTCTTTGATCTATAACTTCTATCCTCTGTAGGCAATGACATAGTATATCCTCCAGCCATTCCTCTAGGAATAATGGAAATTTGATGAACCTCATCTTGAGTAGGGCAGTAATAAGTTACAACAGCATGCCCTGCTTCATGATAAGCTGTTAATTTTTTCTCTTTTTCGCTCATAACACGCGATTTCTTTTCTGCTCCTACTACCACCTTAATAGTAGCGTCTTCTATCTCTTTCATCGTAATCGCTCTTGAATTCTTCCTCGCTGCTAAAAGGGCAGCCTCATTTAGTAAATTCTCAAGGTCAGCACCTGTAAATCCTGCAGTGGATTGAGCTATAGTTTTAAGTTCAACATCAGGTGCAAAAGGTTTTCCTTTTGAATGTACCTTTAGAATTTCCTCTCTTCCTTTAATATCAGGATAGCCTACCATAACCTGCCTATCAAAACGACCTGGTCTCATTAATGCAGGGTCTAAAACGTCTGGACGGTTAGTAGCTGCTATCATAATTACACCCTCATTTGCTCCAAATCCATCCATCTCAACAAGTAACTGGTTTAACGTTTGTTCTCTTTCATCATGGCCTCCTCCAAGACCCGTTCCTCTCTGGCGTCCTACAGCATCTATTTCATCTATAAATACAATACATGGTGAGTTTTTCTTTGCCTGGTCAAATAAGTCTCTAACACGCGAAGCTCCAACACCAACAAACATCTCAACAAAGTCCGAACCTGATATAGAGAAAAATGGCACTCCAGCTTCCCCTGCTACAGCTCGAGCTAATAAAGTCTTTCCTGTACCAGGAGGGCCAACCAATAATACTCCCTTGGGTATTCTTGCACCCAATTCGTTATACTTTTGTGGATTTTTTAAAAATTCTACAAGTTCCTTGAGTTCCTCCTTCTCTTCATCTGCTCCAGCTACATCCGCAAAAGTAGTTTTTCTTTTTTCATCAGATATATTCTTTATTTTAGCTTTGCCGAAAGTCATTGTCTTTCCACCGTCTCCAAAGCCAGATAAAGCCTTCTTAACAAACATCCAAGAAATAAGACCCAAGCCTATAAATACAACAGCATCCAACAGAATTGTTGACCACCAAGAATTTTCACTCGCTCTTATAAGCTTCTGTTTCATTTGTGCATCAGGGTGGTTTTTATCATATTCATCAATATATTCTTTTATGTCTTCTCTAACCCATGATACACTTGGAGCTATATAATTTATCTCATTCCCATCATCTAGCTTTAACTCCATTTCACCAGTACCAAGGTTCATACTATATTCTGTTACTTTTTGGTCTTTAAAATATTTTATTATATCAGAATAATAGTCCGTTCCCTGAGTTCTTGAACTAAATATCGTTATTAAAAATATTACTAAAAGTATAGGAACCCCAATGTAAAACAGTAACTTTTTCATTGTTTTCTTATTATCCAATATGACCTCACTCCCTTGTATTAATTCAAAATTTAGTCTTTATATATTTCTGGCTTTAAAACTCCTATAAAAGGTAAATTCCTATACTTTTCATCATAATCAAGACCATATCCAACAACAAATTCATCCGGAACGTCAAAGCCAAAATAATCTGCTCTCACATTAGATTTTCTCCTTGCAGGTTTATCAAGTAAAGTGCAAATTTTTATACTCAATGGATTCCTCTTTTTTAAAATACTTATTATGTAATCAAGAGTTAAACCACTGTCAAGTATATCTTCAACTATTAGAAGGTCATAACCTTCAAGAGGTCTATCAAGGTCTTTTAATATTCTAACAACTCCACTAGTTTTGACTCCGCTTCCATAACTTGATACTGACATAAAATCTATTTGGCATTTCTCAGTAATAGCTCTCATTAAATCAGCCATAAAAACTATTGAGCCTTTAAGTACACTTACCATCAATAAATTCTTGCCTTTATAGTCTTCGCTAATCTTCTCCCCTAGCTCTTTTACCTTTTTTTGAAGAACCTCTTCATTTATTAATACTTTTTCTAGGTCTCTTAACATCTTAACTCTCCTTTAAGTAAATAATAACTACCTTTTTAGTACTATCTTTTACTTTTGCCTTTTCAGAAACACCAAATCTATGAATCCATAATATTTCATTATTATTAGCTAACATAATGATATTATTTCTAACATCAATCGGTATCTTTTCTTCATTAAAAAACTTTTTTATTGTCTTAGTTACTCCTCGGCCCTGCTTACAAAATTTATCACCTGATCTCCGGTATCTAAAAAGTGAATTCTTAGATATTATATCATAATCAAGCGCATTAAAAAACAATAAATTGTTAAATTTTAATTTTATATAATATTCTTTAATATCTAAAATCTCAACGATAATTCTTTTATTATCATTTAAAAAAATTTCTCCTTCTTTAAACGGAATTTGAATATCGTTTATATTATTAAGTATAATCTCTTTGTTTATAATTTCAAGTTTTTCATTTCTTACACAAGCTGTTATACTATCAGTTATATTTACACAACCTTTTCCATTTTTCATACAATTTAAAACAAGATTTACGTGCCTTGAACTGACGTTTGTATTGATTACTTTTCCTATAGCTAATCTAATACATCTTGTTATTATAGATTCATTTAACTTCATCAATATAGACAAATCATAAGCATTTGCTGAAACCCTACTCCTCAATAATTCATCAGTAGATAATTTATTCAAGCACTGTTCATCTCTACTAAATATAGAAACTTCCCTTTGAATTACATCTTCAAAAGAAGGGTTTATCTCCTTCAAAATAGGAATAACATCTAACCTAATTTTGTTTCTTGCATAGTCCCTCTTAAAATTTGTGCTATCTGTCACATATTTAATTCCACAAATTTCACAGTATTTTTCAATCTCATTTCTTTTAACAAATAAAAGAGGTCTAATTATATTATCTCTTTTCGGTGGAATTCCGCAAAGCCCGCAAAGTCCAGTACCTCTAACTAAATTTAGTAGCACAGTCTCTGAATTGTCAGATAAAGTATGTGCTGTCGCAATTTTAGCATTATATTCCATTGATAGTTTTTTAAAAAAATCATACCTAATATTACGCGCACATTCCTCTATTCCATTCCCATTTTCTCTCGCTTGTTTTCTTACATCTACCTTCAAACACTTGAAATTTAAAGAATGTTTTATACAATAATTCTTAACAAAGTTTTCATCAAAGTCTGATTCAGTTCCCCTTAAGCAATGATTAACATGCGCAACTATAATATTTTCAACACTATCTTTCATATTTTTTATAAAAAAATACAGTAAAGCCATCGAGTCAGCCCCACCAGATACAGCCAGAATTACATTTTCCCGACTATCAAGCATTTCGTATGCTTTTATTGAGTACAATATTTTATTCTCAAACTCCTCTAAGTTAAAATCCACGATTCATTCCCTCCTTGGCAGTAAATCTCATAAACTCTCCCTGCCAATGGAGTGGCACCGCTCTTGTCTCTCCATGACGATTCTTAGCAACTATGCATTCTCCACTATTTTTATCAAAGTCTTCATCATTTTCTTCATTATCTCTATAGTAGTCACTTCTATATAAAAATAATACTATATCTGCATCTTGTTCAATTGACCCTGAGTCTCGCAAGTCTGATAGAACTGGGCGATGCTCACTTCTTTGCTCACTTGCACGTGAAAGTTGAGAAAGTGTCACAACAGGTACATTGATTTCTTTGGCCATAATTTTTAAATTTCTTGTAATTTCAGATATTTCTTGAACACGATTATCGATTCTTCGCCCACCTGACATTAATTGCAAATAGTCTATTATAACTAAGTCTACTCCCTTTAATCTTCTAAGTTTTGCCTTCATTTCAGGAACAGTAATTCCTGGGGTATCATCAAAATATATCTCTGATTTTGATAATATATCTCCAGCTTCAATAAGCCGAATCCATTCATCTTCAGCTAGTTTTCCAGTTTTAAGCTTAATTCCACTAACTAAAGACTCTGTAGACAAAAGCCTTGATGTAAGTTGTTCTTTAGTCATTTCAAGAGAAAAAAATACTACCCTTCTTCTTTCCTTTACTGCAGCATGCCTAGCTATATTAAGTGCAAAACTAGTCTTCCCCATACCCGGTCTTGCTGCCAACAATATTAAGTCTGAACGGTTTAATCCTGTTATTGTTTCATCTAAATCTCTTATTCCAGTACTTATTCCTAAATGTTCTCCTTCCTCGGAATTCAAAAGATCAAGTCTATCAAATGTTTCAATTACAGTTTCATCTATCCTTTGTAGTCCTTGCATGTTTTTGCCTTGACGTATATCAAAAATTTTCTGTTCTGCAGAGTCAAGCAAACTAGAAGCATCATTTAATCCACCAGAAGCATCTTCTATAATGTCTCTGGCTGTTGATATAAGCATCCTTACATCATAATTATCCCTTATAATATATGCATAATTATATGAATTTTTTATAGATGGAACTATTTGAGCTAATTGTAGTAAATATGTTCTGCCTGTATTCTCATCAAAGCTTGAATCTTTCTTTAACTCATTAACAACAGTAACAAAATCTATTGGTTTCCCAAGTGTAAACATTCCTAGCATTGTAGAATAAATTAGCCTATGATTAGATAAATAAAAATAGTCTGCACTTGGTAATATTTCTGCTATCTTATCAAGGCAACTCTCATCAAGCAAAATTGCTCCTAGTACAGATTGTTCCGCTTCTACACTAAACGGTAAATTTAATCCATCATACCCAGAAGTAACCTTTAAGTCCTCCACCTTAGTCTTCCCCTTTTAATACAAAAAATAATAGCCTTAAATCACCAGTTTTATCCATTACATACATTGACAAAAATTTTTGCATTCACTCCATTATAAAGTTTAATGTTACATTCATAAGTACCTAAGGATTTTATATCACTACCTATAGATATTTTCTTTTTATCTATAAGTACATTGTACACCCTATTAATTTCATCAGCTACTTCCTTAGATGTAATTGAGCCAAATAGCCTTCCTTTCTCGCCTGACTTAGCTATCAACTTTACACTCTTTCCATCTAATATTTTAGACTGTTCCTTTGCCTTCTTAAGTTCTTCATCTTTTTTATGTTGTATGGACTTTTTAGCATTGTCTAATTCATTTATTGCTTGATTTGTTGCCAATTGAGCAAGTTTCTTTGGAAGCAAAAAGTTTCTTGCGTATCCATCCGCTACATTAACAATTTCACCTTTTTTCCCACTACCTTTGACGTCATTTAACAATATTACTTTCATACTAACCCTCCATAATTAATTATACAATATTATTTATCATTTCTATAATTTTCTCCCTTGTCTCAGACATATCTAGACCTTTAACCTGAGCCCCAGCCATCGTTTGATGTCCTCCTCCTCCAAGTCCCTCCATAAAGATTTGAACATTAACATCACCCAAGGACCTAGCGGAAACATTAATACATCCATCATAAGGATATATCACAAAAGATGCCCTCACACCCTGTATGTCGAGTAACTCATCTGCAGCTTGAGCTGCAGCTAATTTCATATCTTTCCATTCCTTTTGAGCTACAGATACGGCACAATTATTAAATATTTCTGCATTAGCTACCAATTGATACTTCTCTTTATACGTATTTATAGTATTAGAAAATAGTCTTTTTACAACAACAGTATTTGCGTCTTTTTTTCTTAAGAAAGCTGCAGCTTCAAAAGTTCTAACACCTGTTTTTAAGACAAAATTCTTAGTGTCTAACATGATTCCCGCAAGCAAAGCTTCTGCCTCTTGACTATTTATTGCTGACTCTCCCAAATATTGAACCAACTCTGTAACCATCTCAGAGGAAGAAGATGCCGTTGGTTCATGATAAAACACCACTGCGTTATCTATATGATTAACCATCATTCTATGATGATCTATAACTACTACTCTTTTACACCTTTTATATATATCAATTGACTCCACAAAGTTCTGAGAATGTGTGTCTACTATTATTAAAAGTGTTTTATCAGATATAAACTCCTGTGCCGTTTCTTTACTTATAAAAACTACATCTGAAGTCGATTCTTCAATCATTCTAACAAGCGAAGAAGCAAGAGTTGTTTTCTTATCTATTATTACTCTTGACTTTACCTTTTGTCCCTTAGATATTGCACTCCATAGCCCAATCGATGCCCCTACACTGTCAAGATCCGACCCTCTATGTCCCATTATCAAAACTAAATCGCTACACTTTATATGCTCTGATAATGTATTTGCTATAACTCTCGTTCGAACTTTGTCAAGCTTTTCTGTGCCTTTAGAAACCCCTCCAAAAAATGAAAAAGTATCCTGTTGCTTTATTACTGCCTGATCCCCACCTCTACCAAGAGCCATATCTAGAGCTTTCTTTGCCCAAAGTTCACTTTCCTTTAAATTTGAAGCATTTCTTCCTATTCCTATTGAAATTGTAGCATATCTATTTTCATCTGTTTTAATATTTCTTATTTCCTCAAGAATCCTAAACTTTCTTTCGACAAACAACTTTACATATCTTTCCTCTATAACCATCATATAACGGTTATCGTTAAGTTTTCTTAAAATCCCTGATGTTTCGTTAGACCAATTCTGCAAGGTCTGCTCAACCTTTGCTATAACCTGACTGCTCTCTTCAACATTAACTTCTCTTAAAAGTTCATCTTTATTATCAAAGACTATTAACGCAACACTAGGGCGACTTTCTAAATATTCCATAGTAGTCTCTTTATAATAAGTATCCTCAATGAAGTAAAGTACAGTAGAATACGAGACCTTTATTCCATAAACTGTAAACCTTTTTTCCCCATATGAAACATCTATCCCCTTATGCTTCAAAATGTAGTCAAGAGATTTTCCCGATATATATTTACTTATAGGGTCTCCCGAAGATTTAATCCCATTATTGACTTTACATCTAAAAAGCGAATTTGTACAAATAACATCCTGTTTATCACCTACAACAATTGCCGGAAATGGCAAAGCTTCAAGTACATATTGGTCTGCACTCGATAAGGATTTAATTGCATCATTTACTACAAAACTAATGTACTTTTTAAATTTCAACAATGAAATTAAAACTATCGCAGCCGAAATGCTAGACAATATAAGTCCTATTAAAAACAACGTTTTGTCAAAAAATATACTTACAATAGTAAATATAAACATTGTTGAAACCAAAACAAAGAATAAAGGAGTAGCTGTCCAAATTCTTTTTTTCAAAAAAACCCCTCCTAATAATGATTAAAATCCTATATCTCCATAATTATAGGCAAAATCATTGGGCTACGTTTAGTTTGTTCATAAAAAAATCTTGAAAGTTCCTCTTTTATTTTCGTTTTCATTATTCCCCATTCTCTTATTCCCTCTTTATTACATGCCTCTAAAACTTTAGTTACCTTACCTTTAGCTGTATCCATTAAAGGCTCAGATTCTCTTACATACACAAATCCCCTCGATACTATATCTGGCCCTGAAACAATATATCCATTTGAAAAATCAATTGTGCACACAACTACTATTAATCCATCTTGGGCAAGATGTTTTCTATCTCTTAAAACTATACTTCCAACATCTCCTACCCCTAAGCCATCAACTAATACTCTTCCCGCTGGTACCTTTCCTAAGCTCTTCATATAGTCACGATTAATTTCTATTAAGTCCCCAATATCTCCAATAAAAACATTAGAGTCTTTCATACCCATATCTTTAGCTATCTTTGCATGATGTATTAAATGTTTCTGTTCACCATGGACAGGTATAAAGTATTCCGGCTTTGTAAGACCCTGCATAATCTTTAGCTCCTCTTGGCATGCATGTCCTGATACATGGACTTCATACATAGATTCATAAACAACTGTACATCCTTTTTTCATTAATTCATTTATTACAGAGCCAACCATTTTTTCATTTCCCGGAATAGGATTAGCAGAGATTATAATAAAGTCTTCAGGACCAACTTCAACCTTTCTATGATCAGCATAAGCCATTCTAGAAAGCGCAGACATTGGTTCTCCTTGACTACCTGTAGTTAATAATACAGTTTGCTCCTTAGGGTATTTACTTAATAAATCTATGTCGATAAGCACGCCATCTGGAACATCAAAAAAGCCAAGTTCTTTTGCTATAGACATATAATTTACCATGCTTCTCCCTGAAAAAGCAACTTTTCGTCCATATTTTACAGCACAATTTATTATCTGTTGTATTCTTCCTATATTTGAAGCAAACGAAGCTATTATAATTCTATTATTCTCGGCCTGCTTAAATAAAAGATCAAATGAAGCTATTACCTTTTGTTCTGTCATTGTATATCCAGGTCTTTCTGCATTTGTTGAGTCTGCAAATAAAGCCAGTACCCCCTCCGAGCCAAGCTTTGCAAATTTTCCAAGGTCTATCATTCCACCTTGGGTTGGTGTACAGTCTATTTTAAAGTCTCCAGTATGGACAAGCGTTCCTGCTGGGGAATGTATCGCTACACCTACCGCATCAGGTATAGAATGATTTACATGTATAAGCTCTACGTTCATACATCCCAATTTTACTGCTTTTCCTGGCTTTACAACATTCAACTTAGCTTTATTAAATAAATCATGCTCTTTTAATTTTGCTCCAACAAGACCAATAGTCAGTGGAGTTCCGTATATAGGTAGATTAACCTTTTTTAGCAAATATGGTAATGCTCCTATATGGTCTTCGTGCCCATGCGTTAATACTATTCCCTTAATTTTGTCTATGTTTTTCTCTATATAAGAAAAATCTGGTATAACAAGATCTACTCCCAACATCTCAACATCAGGGAACGTCATCCCACAATCTAAAATAAACATATCATTTTCACATTCAAACAAGGTTATATTTTTACCAATTTCATTTAAACCACCCAAAAATGCTACCTTTATTGAGGGTAATTTTTTAGGTTGTCTTAATTTTTTATTTGCTCTTTTAGATGCTGCATTCTTGCTATTGTAACCTGCCTTTTTTACTTTCTTTGGTTCTTCAACTTTATTTTCATTTGACTCCTTATTATTTGGTCTAGCCTTATTTAGCGTGACTCCCTTATTGCCCAAATCTTCATTTTGTACATTCAAAATTTCCTTTCCTCTTGTCTTAGAATTATATGTTCGCTTCTTACCTAAATCTTCAGACTTCTTATTTAAAGTTCTTATATTAATAGAATTTTCTTTTTCTTTTTTTTCTGCCATTATAAAATACCTCCAAAACTTTCAAAATCTATATTGCAAATGCTTATCATAATTTGTTCCGCAGACGGTGCCGGACGAAATTAATACTACACAAAAAAACAGAATCACAAAGATATTTATTTTATATCTTTAACAAAAACCGAACACAAACACTATTTTGATTTTAGCACTTTCTTATCTATAATGTCAAGATAATTAAATTATATATTTACTTTAACAAAAACTTCATAAATTTAAATATACTCCTCTTTGCCCATTAATCTTATATTACTCTAAAATTATCCTTTTAAACATTTACATATTAAAAGGATGAAACAAAAGTTTCATCCTCTATAAATCTAATTTATTAAACTTTTCCCACTCATTTCAGGAGGTTTTTCTAAATTTAAAATATCTAGCATAGTAGGAGCTATATCTGCAAGCTTTCCTCCTGATTTAAGGCTACATTCATAGCCCACGATGCACAATGGAACTGGATTTAAAGTATGAGCAGTAAAAGGCTTCCCACTATCATCATACATCTTATCGGCATTTCCATGGTCTGCTGTTATAATAGCACATCCATTAGTCTTAAGAATCTCTTTTATTATTCTTCCAACGCACACATCAACAGTCTCTACTGCCTTAACGGTAGCGTTAAAATCACCAGTATGCCCAACCATATCACAGTTTGCAAAGTTAAGTATAATCACATTATACTTAAGAGAAGTTATTGCCTCTTCAACTCTTTCTGTAATTTCATAAGCACTCATACTAGGTTTCAAATCATAGGTTGCAACCTTAGGCGACGGAACTAGTATTCTGTCTTCGTTTTCATATTCCTTTTCTTTTCCCCCATTAAAAAAGAAAGTAACATGAGCATATTTTTCAGTTTCTGCTATTCTTAATTGTTTTAAACCTTTTCTTGAGATATATTCTCCAAAAGTATTTTTTAAATCTTCTGGAGCAAATGCCACATCAACATTATCTATTGTGCTATCATAGTTAGTCATGCATATAAACTTCAAACTAAAAAATCCATCCTTACGTTTAAATCCGTCAAAACTTTTATCGACAAGACTACGCGTTAACTGCCGAGCTCTATCTGGCCTAAAATTAAAGAATATGATAGAATCATTTTTTCTTATCCGTCCTTCATTATCAAGTATAACTGGTTTTATAAATTCATCAGTCACATCATTATCATAAGAATGCTTTATAGCAACATACGGGTCATCACAACGCTCACCTATTCCACATACAAGTGCCTCATATGCCTTTTGGGTCCTATCAAATCTTTTATCCCTATCCATAGCATAATATCTTCCCATTATAGTAGAAATTTTGCCAACACCGATATCATTAATTATTTTCTGGCACTTCTTAATAAACTCTATCCCAGATGTAGGCGAAGTATCTCGTCCATCTAAAAAGGCATGTATATACACTTTCTTTACACCCTTTTCTTTTGCTAGTCTTAACAGTGCATAAAGATGCTCCTCGTGACTATGGACCCCTCCATCAGATAAAAGTCCCATAAGATGCAAAGAAGTATCATTTTTCTTAACATTATCAATCGCAGATAAAAATGCTTTATTTTCAAAAAAGTCTCCATTCTTTATAGCTTTTGTTATTCTAGTTAGTTCTTGATATACTATCCTGCCTGCTCCTATATTTGTATGTCCAACTTCACTATTTCCCATCTGTCCATCTGGCAAGCCAACACTTTCTCCACATGCACTAATAGTTGTAAATGGATTTTGCGAAAATATTTTATCAAGATTATTTGTTTTTGCTACCTTTATAGCGTTATTTTTATCTTCCTTAGAAATTCCAAAACCATCCATTATTATAAGCATTAAAGGACCATTCATAAAAGTTTACTCCTTTCTACTAACTTTTGACTGCAGCAATTATATCTAAAAATTCATCGGCATCAAGCGAAGAACTACCAATTAGTCCACCATCTATATTATTCATGCTTAATAAGTCTTTTGCATTTTTTGAGTTCATAGAGCCACCATACTGAACGATTAAATGTTCAGAAGTTTGAATGTCGTATAAGTCTCCTATTATTTTTCTTATAAGCGAACAAACTTCATTTGCAGCATCCGGACTTGCTGTCCTTCCGGTTCCTATTGCCCATATAGGTTCATAAGCAATTATAACCCTCTTCATATCTGACTTATCAACCTCATAAAGTCCTCTTTTTATTTGACTAGATATAACTTCTGAAGTAACATTAAGCTCTCTTTGTTCTAAGCTTTCACCAACGCACAATATAACACTTAAGCCACTTTCTAAAGCAGCTTTTACTTTTTTATTAACTATTTTATCATCCTCGTTAAAATAATTGCGTCTTTCACTATGCCCTATTATAACATATTCTACACCCATAGACTTAAGCATAGATGGTGAAACTTCACCTGTAAAAGCACCGTTTTTTTTAAAATGGCAGTTTTGTGCTCCAATTAACAATTTACTATTTTTAGCAGAAATTAATGCTTCAGGCAAATCAATAAATGGTACACATACTATTACTTTTCCTTCATTATTATTCACTACATCTATTATTCTTTTTATAAAATCTTTAGTTTCACTTGGGTCCTTATTCATTTTCCAATTTCCAGCAATAACTGGACATCTAAGCTCCTTGTTCATAAAGATATCCCCTTTTAAGTTATAAAATTGCACCGCGTATAAATACATAACTGTAACTCAACACGGTGCCTATATTTTTCTATTACATATAGCTAAACTATTACTTATTGTCGATTACTTCCAAGCCTGGTAGTTCTCTGCCTTCTAAAAACTCGAGTGATGCTCCTCCACCAGTTGAAATATGAGTCATTTTACTTGAAAAACCAAGTTTTTCAATTGCCGCTGCCGAATCTCCTCCACCTATTATCGATACAGCTCCACTCTTTGCCACGGCTTTAGCTACAGCAAGAGTTCCACTTTCAAAATTCTTCCACTCAAAGACTCCCATAGGACCATTCCATACTATAGTTCCTGCACCTTCAAGCGCTTGTGAAAATAACTCTTCCGTCTTAGGTCCTATATCAAGACCCATATAATCCTCTGGAATGCTATCGGAATTAACTATCTTTATCTCTGTATCCGGCTTATATTCTTTACCTACTTTATTATCAATAGGAATAATAAACTTTACAGACTTTTCCTTGGCTTTTGCCATTATATCAACAGCTAAATCTAATTTATCAGTTTCACAAATAGAATTTCCTATTGAGTAACCCAAGGCATTCATAAAAGTATATGCCATTCCTCCACCAACAATAAGCGTATCAACTTTGTCTATCAAATTATTAATTACCCCTATTTTGTCAGAAACTTTTGCTCCTCCTAATATAGCTATAAATGGTCTTTTAGGGTCATTCATTGCTTTACCCATAACCTCTATTTCTTTTTTTATAAGGAACCCACACGCGGATGGTAAATATTTTGCAACACCTGCAGTTGAAGAATGAGCTCTATGAACTGTGCCAAACGCATCATTGATATAAACGTCAGCGAGTGAAGCAAGTTTTTCTGAAAACTCAGGGTCATTTTTTTCCTCACCTTTGCAAAACCTCACATTTTCAAGCAGTACCACTTCTCCATTTTTTAAAGACTTTACAATCTTTTTTGTGTCTTCACCTACTACATCCCTAGACAGTCTAACTTCCATACCTAAAACCTTCGACAAATACTCAGCCACAGGTTTTAAAGAATATTTCACATTATATTCACCTTTTGGTCTTCCCAGGTGTGATACAATGATTAATTTCGCATTATTTAAAAGTAAATATCTAATAGTCTTTAAGGATTCATCAATGCGTTTAGTATCTTCGATATTTCCATTTTCATCAATTGGAACATTAAAGTCACATCTTAAAAGAACCTTTTTCCCTAAAACATCTATATCTTCGACAGTTTTCTTATTAAA
Source organism: uncultured Clostridia bacterium (assembly GCA_944385105.1). GTDB lineage: Bacteria > Bacillota > Clostridia > Oscillospirales > Acutalibacteraceae > CAG-557. Next base: position 40,016 of record CALWVR010000007.1, on the reverse strand, counting down.
ATAATTCATCAATTATTTTCTCCTTAAAAATAATGTTTATAAAAATATATTCCCAAAACATTTTATAGTATGCAGATATTTTTTTCAAGAGAAATAGATCGAAAAATACTCCAACTATAAATATTTATAATTTCTAAGCTCACCCCTGCATAACAAATCAGGATAATTCCATTGGCGAAGAGTTTCATATACTGCAATAGCAACAGAATTGGATAAATTAAGACTTCTTGCTTCATCTACCATAGGTATCCTAACAGCCATTTCTTGATTTTCAAATAAAAGCTGCTCATCAAGCCCTGCAGTTTCTTTTCCAAATACTAAATAGCTGCCATTAGGATATGTAATATCAGTGTAACAGTTCTTTGCTTTAGTTGAAAAGTAAAAAAAAGGCCCTTTGTTTTTATCAAAAAAGTCATCTAAATTTTTATATATGGTTACATCTAAAAGACTCCAATAATCAAGTCCTGCTCTCTTAAGTCTCTTATCATCTATTTCAAATCCAAGTGGACCTACTAAATGTAACCTTGCACCAGTTGCTGCACATGTCCTAGCTATATTCCCAGTATTTTGGGGTATTTCAGGTTCTACCATAACTATATTTATTTCTTTCATATTTTGTCCCTCCATAACTATTATATATTTTTTCACTGTAAAAACAATATAATTTTAAATGTCAAAAAATATTATTATTATTTTTATTAGGTATGGAAAGAATAAATTAATAGAAAATAACAAAAAGGAGGAATATAATATGTGCAAAAATAGTCTAGTTGGAACTAAATGCTTAATATTAGGAATTATTATGGGATTTTTATTAACTTGCTGGTTATGTTATGCTATGAAAAATCAAAAACAAGTAAAACGTAAAGCAACAAAAGCAGTAAGATCTATGGAAAGTCTTCTTGGCAATGTCGAAGGCATGATAAAATAATAAAACTCACTTTAAGTTAATTTTTTAACTTAAAGTGAGTCTCTTTATAAATATAATTTATAATGCTTTAAAAAAGAAATCTACTATGTTAAGATAATAACTATAATATTGAAATTACATAATTAAGGGTGAAAATTATGAAAAAAATCTTATTCTGTTTAATATGCTTATTATTTCTCTTATCTCTCAGCGGATGTAAAAAAGATAAAAATTCGCCTCAGAATCAAACTATAAAATACAATCTTGAAAGCGAACCTAAAACTCTTGATCCACAAATTGCTAATGACTCCTCTTCAAATACAATAATAGTAAATATATTCGAGGGCTTAACACGTACAGATGAAAACTTAAATATTATTCCAGGAGTTGCTAAATCATGGGATATTTCTGACGATGGACTTAAATACACATTTTATTTAAGAGATGACGCTTATTGGTCTAATAAAGAAAAAACTCCTGTTACTGCTCATGATTTCGTATTTGGTATAAGTCGCGCTATAGATAGTCAAACTGAAAGCCCAAAAGCTAATGTCTTCTACTGTATAAAGAACGCAGAAGCTATAAATCTTAATAAGAAGGACAAGTCAACTCTTGGCGTTACAGCTTTAAATGACCACACACTATTAATAGAACTTGAATACATTGATAAAAACTTTCTCTACTATCTATCTTCCCCTCCCTTTATGCCTTGTAATAAAGAATTTTTCTACTCTACAAATGGGCAGTATGGACTTGAATCTTCTACTATAATCGGCAATGGTGCCTTTAAAGTTAAAACACGATATGGCTGGGATCATTTTAAAAGTATTAGTCTAACACGAAATGAAAATTATTCAGGAGAAATGGTTCCTATACCTGCTGGAATAGCATTTTCAATAGGAAAAGATATGTCAGATAGTTTAGCATTAATAAACAACGGAACAGTAGATGCAGCCTTACTAACAACAGATAAAGTAAACGAAGCTAAAAATTTAAATTTACCTCTTATCTCCTTTAAAGATACACTATGGGGTCTAACATTTAATACAAAGGATGCTCTTTTTTCCGATACTAATATAAGGCTAGGAATCTTAAAATCTATAGATAGAGAATACACTTTATCCTCTATCCCTAATTATTGCTACTTGTACAATGATATAGTTATAGACAACATGCAAACTGCTTTAGGAAATTTTCGTGATATTTGTGGAAGTAATCGTTGTATAAAAAAGTCACCTGATGCAAAAGATTCATTTGAAAAAGGAATGCAGGATCTCAATATTAAAAAGTTACCATCTATTTCTATCATTTGCCTTGATGATCCAACTGTAAAAAATATAGTAAGTAATATCATAGAAAATTTAAATGGTACACTTAATTACTATTTCAATATGGAAGCTTTACCATTCGATTCTCTAATGAAAAAGGCTTACAGTTCAAATTTTCAAATAGCCTTTATTCCAATAACGGCACAGAGTAATTCTGCTATTGAATTTTTAAAGATATTTAAGTCCGATAATACAAGAAATATTGCTGGACTTAATAGCATAGAATATGATAGACTTTTAGAGCAGGCTATACTATCTGAACCTGAAAAGTCTATGCAATGCCTAATAAGTGCAGAAGATTATTTAAATAAAAATGCTATATTTTACCCATTGTATACACAAGATAGATACTTTGCAACATCTAAAAAGTTAAGCGGAGTAATATTTTATGGATATAGCTTTGGAATAGACTTTTTTAACGCTAAAAAGACTAAATAAGCAATCTAATAACTGTCAATTCGTTTAAATAAATTGACAGTTATATTTCTTTTGTGTATAATATTAGCAACTATGTTAAACAGTTTGACCATTAATAAAGAGGTGTTTATAAATATGTATGATTTTGATATTATTATAGTTGGTGCTGGTCCTGCCGGGATATTCACTGCCTTGGAAACCACTAAGATTAACCCTGAAAAGAAAATATTGATTATCGATTCAGGAAGTACAATAGATAATAGAAAATGCCCCGCGCGAAAAACCGGTAAATGTGTAAACTGCAACCCATGCAATATAATGAACGGCTGGGCCGGAGCAGGTGCTTTTTCAGATGGAAAGTTATCTCTTTGTGATGAAGTTGGAGGCAATATAACCGACTATATATCTCATGAAGAAACTTCTAAATTAATTGAATATGCTGATAATACATATCTAAGTTTTGGCGCACCGGATAAAGTCTTTGGTAGAAATAACAAGTTTGCCAATGACTTATCTTATCTTGCACATAAAGAAAATATAAAATTAATTCCCTGTCCCGTGCGTCACATGGGCACAGAGTATTCATTTGAAGTTTTAAGAAACATGTATAAAGAGTTATGTAAATCTAAAAACTTTAAGTTTTTAGAGCATACCACGGCACTGTCAATCCTAGTTGAAAACAATAAGGTTGAAGGTGTATATGTGGAAACAAAAGGAAAAGGTAAAGTGCTTTTTCGAGCACCTTATGTAGTCGCAGCTCCTGGTAGAGGTGGCTCAAATTGGCTTACTAAAGTTGCTGCTGAAAATGGTATTAAAACGTCTAATAAGGAAGTAGACATTGGAGTTAGAGTAGAAGTGCCTAACTCTGTTATGGACCATTTAACTAAAAGTCTTTATGAAGCTAAGCTAGTTTATTATTCTGATACATTTGAGAATAAAGTACGTACCTTTTGCATGAATCCTGGTGGACTAGTAAGTGAAGAACATTATGATGAAAATATTGCTGTTGTAAATGGGCACAGCTATGCTGATGAGGACAAACATACTGAAAATACAAACTTTGCGCTACTCGTATCTACTAAGTTTACTTCGCCTTTTAATCAGCCACTTGAGTATGGCAGATATATAGCTAAACTCGGTAACATGTTAACTGGCGGTGGAATAATGGTGCAGAGGTTGGGTGATTTACTAAGAGGTCGTCGAACTGATTTAACAAGACTAAAAAAATCTACTACTGTACCTACTTTAAAAACTGCTGTACCTGGAGATCTATCTTTTGTATTACCGCATAGACATCTTACTAGTATCGTCGAGGCTCTCAAAGCTTTTGATAAATTAGCACCTGGGTTATACTCAAGAAATACTCTATTGTATGGGGTAGAAGTAAAATTCTACTCGTCAAGGTTAGATGTAAATAATAACTTTGAAACTAACATAAAAAACTTTTATACAATCGGGGATGGAGCTGGTATTACACGAGGCCTTATGCAAGCTTCACTTACAGGTATAGTCGTAGCTAGGGATATCTCATCTAAACAATAATTAAAGACGTCTTATTAATAAGGCGTCTTTTTACTTTTGCTAAAATACAACTAATTTTAAAATATCTAATATCACTTAAAAAATAGTAATTTTACATCTTTCATTTATAAAAATTAAAACAGTGCATATAAAAATTGTAAGAATAATATATAATATAGAAATATTATATATTATTTTTCCATTTCTATCTCCACTTTCAAAAGCATTTCTATTCGCATCTAATATTATTAGACCCGACAATATAGCAAATGGCAAAGATATATCACATACATATCTTATGCATATACCTGCTAGGCAAAAATTTAATATAGCAATAAACACCGTTGACATTAAAATAGAAATATATGTAGCACTCTTAATAAATTCTTTTCTTGAAAGAGTAGGCCCTATAGCAGCTATGCTCCAATTCAGTGGAATTGATAAAAGTCCTATATTTACTGCTGAATAAAAATAGTTGCCACTTATAGGCTTATAAACATTCTCTACAATTAAAAACGGGGCATGACCAGAGCATCCCGGCCATTGTATAAAATAATAATATAAAGCTGGTAAAATGTTTTCTATTCTAAATTTATTATAGGATATATCACTAACAGTAAGTTGATAAGTTGCTCCAAATTCAAAAATAGATCCAAACCTTACATAATTATAATAAGCAGTGCCAATACCACACAAAGCAGCAGGAATTAAAAAGGATAATGCATCAATTAATTTAGAACTCTTCTCTATTCTATTATCTATCAGCACAGATAAAAATATAGGTAAAACAAAACATCCCGCTACAATTAACATATTAGGTCTTGATAAAGACAACATACCAATAGATAAGCCTGCCAAAACAAATAAAAGTATTCTAAGAGGCCCTCTTTTTAAATTGTAGGCCTTAAACGATAAATAAATAAATACTGACATGAAAGCTATACCACTTTCAACAGGTATATAATACATATCTGCAGAACTTTGTACTGTATATATTAAACTCGCAAATACTACTCCTACACTTACCAAAATAAATAGCAACAAGTTTGTACTCTTTAAAAATGTCTTACATATCTCATATAACGATAAAAATATAAATAAGATAGCTATAAGTGCAAAAAAAGTCGTTACAAAGATGTCACTTGGAAGCAATCCTGTAAAAATATAAAAAGGAATATATAAAACTATTATAGGTGCTATTCCAAAATATGAAAAATACTTTCCATCGTAGTATGCTCTATCCCAAAGATATTTTACGTCTTTAAAGTTCCTTTCACTTGGATCATAAACATTTTTAAGCTCATTCATTTTTTCATCTGGTTTAACATCTAAATGGAGTTGCTTTTTAAATAATGCATCAAACTGTTGTACATACGGCTTATAATACTCCGCTGAGGCTTCAAGCGGGTATTTATCATAATACATAGAGCCCGTACTGTCCTTAACCATCTTAAAGACAGATAAACACAACACTATGCATATCATAATAGCTACTCCTATTGCAAGTTTATGGCTTAAATTATCAAAATTAAGATTTATTAAATAAAGTCTTTTTATTTTAACTATTATAAAAATCATAAGTACTGTAAAGATTCCTAGAAACCTCACAAAATTAAAATTAAAGGCTAAAGGACTATTTAAAGATATATCCTCTATAACAAAGTCCCTTTGAGAATTTTCAAAACAAATCTTAACCGAGTCTAAATTACCGTTGCTTCTTAAAAGTTTATATAGTTTTCCACTTATCATCTCATTAAAGTCAGAAGCTACAACATAGCTATAATTAGATGCTTCATCCGTTAATAAAATATATCCCTTACATCCCATAGGGTCAGTTCCCTTAAAGCTTATAACAAGATTCTTAGTTTCAATATTTACATTATTGAATTCTATAGAGCCTCCTTGGTTTGGAACAGAGATATATCCATTTTCAAAAATGCAATTATTAAGAATAGCTGAAGTTAAATCGAGCTTAAATATCCTATTGTTTTGATTAGCTATAGAATAAAAGTTAAATACAAAAACTTCGAGTAAGATAGACAAAATAAAAGAAATTATTCCAAATATTAAAATTCTTTTTATATCAATATTTTCTTTACTTTGTTTCATGATAAGCTTCTTCCGTGTTTACATTCCAGATAGCTGATTTATCACTTATTCCAGACTTTACAATATTAACTGCCTCTATAGCTGTTAGCATAGAATGGTCCATATTATTATACCTATGCTGCCCATTTCTCCCTAAACAGTATAGGTTATCAAATGTGTCCAAATAATTTCTCACTTTGTCAAAATTGCTATAAGTTCCAAAGTATGCAGGATATGCTTTTTTTACTCTTATATGAGTTGCATCTATAACGTCTTCCCTATCAATTACTTCTATTTTGCATAATTCATCTATAGCAAACTTTATAAAATCCTCACTTTTCTTATTCCACATATCATCTCCTTCATTGCAAAAATACTCAAGGCCAACAAAAATAGTATTCTCATTATCAGCCACCATGTATGGAGACCAATTATTAAATATCTGAAGTCTCCCAATTTTTACATCACGTTCCTGTATATATATCCAACAATCAGGTATTATGTTCCCAACCGTTTTTAGTTTTGTCTTATTTTTAAGTTTTAATTTTTTTAACAATAGCCCTACTGTAATAAAGTCCCTGTAGGGTAAATTTGTTGCCACCTTAAAAACTTCCTCCGGAACTTTATCACCCATTGCATCTACTAAATCTTTTATTGGCATACTAGAAAAAAATAAGTCTCCATATATAGATTTAGATTCCCCATTATCGGTTTTATATACCACCTCATTTACTTTTAATCCATCAAAATTTACTCCTATAACTTTTGAGTTTAAATAAATCTCCCCGCCCATATCTTCTATTTTCTCAGCCATCACTTCCCAAAATTGGCCTGGACCTTTTTTAGGATATATAAATTGTTCTATTAAAGATGTCTCCTTAGTTTTATGATTTTTGTTCACTGCCTTTATCAACATCTCTTTTATTGCCTTACTAAGAGATAATTCTTTTACTCTTTGGGCACCCCATTCAGGTGATATGTCTGAGGGGTGAACTCCCCACAATTTTTTGGTATAATCCTCAAAAAACATTTCGTAAAGAGGACGTCCAAATCGATTTATGTAAAAGTCCTCTAATGACTTTTCTTTCTTTTTTCTAATACAAGACGAAAGATACCCAAAACCTGCTTTCACAGTGTTTTCAAAACCCATATTAATAAAAGTAGCCGGTTTTATGGAAATAGGATAGTCAAAAAACTTCCTTAAATAAAATATTCTCGATACCCTATTCCTAATCAGCATAACTTCGTCTGAGTTCTCTGGATCAGGTCCATTCTCTATAAGTGGTTTTTCTATATTAAGTTTTAAGTCATCTTTAGAAGGTTTTCCTTGTATAGGCATTAGCTCATTCCAAATTTCTTTTATCTGCTCATTTTTTGAAAAAAATCTATGTCCGCCTATGTCCATTCTATTGCCTTTATAAACCGCTGTACGTGATATTCCTCCAATAAAGTTTGATTCCTCAATTATTACTGGTTTAATGTTTGTTTCCTTTAAAAGCTGATATGCTGCTGTAAGCCCAGCAGGACCTGCACCTATTATTATGGCCTTTTTAATATCTTTTTGAGTCATAAAAAATTCTCCAATTACAAAATAGATTATTTAAATATAAATATTTTTCTAGCTACGTAGTTCCACAGGAAGACTACTGCCGCCAAAAATACTTTTATTATAATATAATACTTCATTCCCCAAATTTTCATTCCTAAAATCATTCCCAACTCAGTAATGATAAGTCCTATGAATCCTATTAGTATAAAGATTAAAAATGATTTTGTCTTCTTTCCTTCAACCTTTTGTGAGCCATCTTTAAACACAAAAATAATTGATAAAATATAATTATATATAAGTCCTGCTATAAATCCTAGAACGGTAGCTACTAGAACTCCCAGTTTTCCTTGACTACTTAGTAAAAAGTGCTGAACTATATATAACACTCCAGTATCAACAAAAAAAGCTGATCCTCCCACTAAAGTATACCTTAAAAATTCCTTTATAGTATTGAAAAATTTATCATCATTAGCAGTTCTTTCGTACACCTTAAATAGTCCTCCTAAAAATTTTTAAGCTCCTTATTAATCCTACTCACTCTTTTCTTTTTAGTCAATAACATGTTTAATTTTCTGTAAAACTATACAAAAATAGACTAGCCATAATTGGCCAGTCTATCTTATTATTCATTTTCAAGATACTTTTTACACTCAGCAATCATTTTTTTATTTTTTTCTGAAACCACAGGATATCTTGGGTCTATATCATTTAAAACGTTCACTATCACTTCCGATACAAAATACCTTGCAAACCATTTCTTATCTGCAGGGACTACATACCAAGGTGCATAATTGGTACTGGTTTTATTAATAGCCTCTTCATATGCCTTCATGTAGTCTTCCCAATATCGCCTTTCTTTTACGTCTGAATCAGATAGTTTCCAATTTTTATTTTTCTCCTCTATCCTCTTCATAAATCGTCTCTTTTGTTCTTTCTTAGAAATATTAAAGAAAAATTTTATTATTCTCGTTCCATTCTCCCATAAGTATTTTTCAAAATTTTTAATTTGTTCATACCTTTTATCAAATATATCATCTGTTTTGCATCTATCAGGTAAATTTTGACCCTTATACAAATTATGAACTTTTCCAACAAGAACATCCTCATAGTATGACCTATTAAATATGCCTATTTTCCCTCGTTCCGGCAACTCTTTTGCACATCTCCATATATAATCGTGTGCCAGTTCTCTTTGCGAAGGCTTTTTAAAACTTTTAACTTCTACTCCCTGAGGATTAAGTCCACTCATAACATGTTTAATAGCTCCATCTTTTCCTCCAGCATCCATAGCTTGCATTATTATTAAGACAGCCTCTTTCCCTTGCGCATAAAGCCTATCTTGAAGGACTTCCATCTTTTCAATATTAAGCTTTCCAATCTGAAGTGCCATTTCTTTATCAAATGTAAGATTTTCTGCTTTAGTATCAAAGCTATTAATATTAAATCCCTTTTGTCCATAATATACATATTCTTCTAATTTCATATTTACACCTCTCCTCTATTAAATTTTAACACATTATCAAAGTTTAATCAATAAAATATATGTAAAATATATTAAATTAATATTTACAGTTTAAACTATATTAAAACTGCTTTATCATTGATAACTTAGATATAAGCTCTTCAAGGAGAATTCTGCTATTTATACTAGAACTTTTCAATTTAAAATCTGTTTCCACTATCATATTTATGCATTTCTTTAAATCTTCAAAGGAAAAATTCTTAGCCAATCTCTTAGCAATATTAAGTCTGAACTCTTTTCTCTTATAGTCAAAATTAGCCGATACATCAGAAGTTAAATAACCACTATTAATAGCTGACTTTACTCTATATACATCAACATAAACAGATGATAATAGTGATAAAATAGCAATGGGCTCTTCTTTCTTATAAAGTAATATGTCAAGGACATCTAAAGCCTTCGAAGTATCTCCATTAGATATAGCCTTAGTTATTTCAAAAATATTTGCTTCCGACTGTTCGATAACAATCATACTTATATCATTCTCAGTTATTTCTCCACCATCTACAAATGCACAAAGTTTCTCCATTTCATTACGCAGCATAAAAAGGTCTTCTGTACAGCGATCTATTATTTTTTGAGCATTGTTTTCAGATAAGTCACACGATAAGTCTTTAGCCCACTTTACTAATTGCTTCTGCAAGCTTAATCTATCTAAATTATTAAGTTCTACTAAAAAGCCAAACTTGTCAATTAATTTTATAAACGATACAAATTTAGACTTTTTTAAATCATTTACAATCGAGCTTTGACTTATAATTAATACAGTTGTTTCTGGCAAGTCTGAAACTAACGCTTTTAAATTTTTAAAGTCTGACTGACTTAATTTATCAATGTCCAGATCTGATACCTCTACACACCTTTTTTCAGCCATAACAGGTAAAACCTCTATTGCATCACTAATATTTTCTAAACTAATATTATTTTCAGACAATTTTTGATAATTAAAATCACTAAAATTTTTCCCTAATACCCCTCTTACTAATTCTTTAGTATAATATTCTACTAAATATTTTTCTGTACCAAAGATAAAATATAAATTTCCAAAATTCCTATTACGTATGTTTCCTCGAAGCTGTGCTTGAGAAAGTTTAGCCATTATACCACCCTTTTTATACAAATATTCTTATCCTTTTTAAAATCGAAAATTACATTTCCGTCTCCAGCAGTAGCAATAATTAGTTTATCTGATTTTGCTACACTATCCAGTAATTCCATCGTACTATCAAAATTATTTGATAGTACAATGTAACTTGAATTTATATAGTCATAATTTTTAAAGTCTCCACCTGCAATTAAAATATCACAGTCCCTATATTCGTTTGGCAAATAAAGAGCATTCCCTCCAGATGGACACAGTAATAAATTAACATCATTAATTGTCAAATATATAAAACTTTGGTTATCCATTCTAACAGCCTTAGCTTTTACATTCCCCCAAAGTTCTAAATTGGCACTTTCATTAAAGTATACGGCATTACTGCTATCTGCTGCTGTCCTACTAATTTTATCATCTATATTTTTAGAGTTAGGAAGAACCGTATAATATGGATTGTATTGTTCTATTACGCTCTGAGCATAATAAGATGCCTCATTACTAAAGTCACTCAAAATCATATAATCTAGCCTATCTATATTCTTAGAACTTAAGTAATAAGGAATTTCTGAAAATTTAAACTTGTCTCCTCCACACGAAACAGCTATTGCATGATCTCCTTTACTTACAAATACTGAGCATCCATTACCTGTATCTAAAACAGCAAGTTCAGTTGAGCCACTCATAAAAATCTGATAAGACATTGTACCAACAAGTAAGACAATAAATGATAATATAGATGCTATCCTCACCAATTCATATTTTTGGCCTAGGAATAAACTATACGCTATTAAAATTGCAGCTCCGCTAAGACAAAATGATACAAAACCTTGTGACGTAGGAATAGCAGCAAACGCAAAACTAGCTAGTACTCCGGCACAAAATGTCAAATAATTTATAATTATACCTGCAACAAGTGCAAAAGGCATTGCTAAAAAAGCTATAGGCCCACAATAATATAAAATTGCTGAAATAAAAGAGAATACCATCATAAGCATAGTTGGAAATACACATAGTAGATTCGCTATTACTCCTACAAGTGAAATTTTGCCAAAGGACAACATCGTTATAGGTAGTGTTGTCACCATCGCACATATTGTCATAGATATAAGCTCACATATATTATAAATCAGATCATTACAACAGTTTATTTTCTTGGTAAACATCTTAATCACATTTTTAGTCTTATCTGTAAATAAAAGTATTCCAAGCGTTGAGGTAACTGATAACAAAAATCCTATATCTCCAGCAGAAAATGGATTGATTATAGAAATAATAAGAGTTGCTATTCCAAGTGAATTAATTGAGTCAGCCCTATTATTAATCAGCACTCCAAGGTAAAGAATGATCAGCATTATTCCGGCTCTTCTAACTGATGGAGAAAATCCTGTAAGTGCCATAAAACAAAATATTCCTACGCACGTAATTACATATCTTAAGTTTGCCGGTATTCTTAGATTTCTTAATATTAATAAAATAAAAGCAGCAATAAATGAAACATGTAAACCTGATACTGCTAAAATATGCGCTATACCAATATCTCGAAAGTTATTCTGTATATCATCAGATATTAAATATTTATCTCCTAATAAAACACCTATGGCAACTCCTGCTTGCTCTTCCGGCAACATTGTTCTTAAAGCTTCTATTATAGCTTTTCTTACCTTCAGGAAGTAATAATAAATAGGTTTATCAGGTTCTTCTTTTATGGAATAATTATCATACTCATAGAGATATGATAAAATATAAATTCCCTTTGACTCATAATAAGTCTTAGGAGAAAAGCCTGACTTATCCTTAGGCATAAACATATGCACCCTACAGTCTATTCTATCATATACATCTAAGTCCAATGCCTTTGAACATGACATGCGAATCTTTAATTTTTGAGGCACTTCATAGGCATCTATTTTGTCAGTTTCAATAATATAATAATATCTTCCATAGTTTTCATAAGGTAAATCACAAACTCGACCAGAAATATTTACATCCCTATTATCTAAATCATTTATAGGTTCTATTTTAATGTAAGTAAATGAAATATAAGAGAGTAATGCTGCTGCAATAGTTAAAAACGCTAAAGGTAGTATAACTTTATCTCTTACATTTTTAACTAAAAGTGATAATAAAAATAAGATTAAAGTCCCTATGTAAAACCCTATAATAATTTCTATACTAAAATAAGTAGCTGCAACAAGTGCAGCTAAGTATGAAAAGCCTATGACAGCCATTGGTCTTTTAATCATGTATACCTCCAAAATATAAGGTTAAGTGAAAACTTAAATATTGTTTTTAACCTGGAGGCCATTTCATATTTCTTCCTCCCAAAAGATGGAAATGCAAGTGTTCAACAGTTTGCCCACCATCTTCTCCACAATTATTAACAATCCTATATCCCTTATCAAGAGACCTATCGGAAGCTATTTTCGAAGCGATCATAAATATTTTTCCCACTATATCTTTGTTTTCCAGTGTCAATTCATTAGTCGAAGAAATATGTTCTTTTGGTATAATAAGAACATGTACAGGCGCTTGGGGATCAAGATCATTAAATGCTATTACTTCATCATCTTCATAGACCTTTTCAGAATCTATTTCATGGTTAGCTATCTTACAAAATATACAGTCCATAAGAACCTCCTTAGCTTAAAATAGATAAAATTAACTTTTCTGATTGACTCATAGCATACTCTAATTTTGAAATATCTTTTATTCCAGCCATAGCCATGTCTGGTCGGCCTCCTCCATTTCCACCAGTCAATTGCGCAATGCTTTTTGCTAAGTTTCCCGACTTTATCCCCATATCAATTGCTTCTTTCCCGGTACTTACAATGATATTGGCCTTCTCACCATTAACACAACTAATAATAGTTACAGAGTTAGCAATTTTATCTTTTATAGTATCACACATATACTTTAAAGTATCAACATCTACATTATCAATTCTTTTCACAATGATCTTTAAATTATTAATATCCTTAGCTTCATTAATTAACTCTGAAACTTTAGCTTTAGCAATATCTGAATTTAGCTTTTTAATAATCTTTTCATTGTTTTTAGCATTACTCATAAATTGGTCGCAAGCTCTAATAAGCTCATTTGGTTTATTAACTTTTAATATTTCTTGGCATTTTGATGTAATGTCAATATAATCATTTAGTAAATCTAAAACGCCAGTAGCTGTAACTGCCTCTATTCTACGCACTCCAGAAGCTACAGAAGATTCAGATATAATTTTAAATAATCCAAGTTTAGATGTGTTATTAACATGGGTACCACCACAAAGTTCTATTGAATAGTTATTAACATTTACAACACGAACTTTTTTACCATACTTCTCTCCAAAAAGTGCCATTGCCCCTAATTTCTTAGCTTGTTCTATTGGCATTTCTTCAATAATAACATCGGCAGCATCAAATATTTCATCATTTATAATTTTTTCTACTTTAGATATTTGTTCCTTTGTAAGTGCTGAAAAATGAGTGAAATCAAATCTTACTTCCTTGTCATTTACCATCTGTCCTGCTTGCTCAACATGATCCCCTAAAACTTTTCTTAAAGCTGCTTGTAAAAGATGCGCTGCTGTGTGATTTCTAGCAGTCTTTTCTCTTCTAATCTTGTCAATAGTTACTTCTATTTTATCACCACAAGAAAGCGTTCCTTCTGTAACAACAGTATTATGAAAATAAATAGAGGATAAATTTTTCGTAGTATCTATAACTTCAGCCCTCATACCAGCAGCTTCAAAAAATCCACTGTCACCAGCTTGTCCACCAGATTGCGCATAAAACGGAGTTTTATCTAATATAATAAATGCCTTTTCCCCTGAATTAACTTTACTAACAAATTCATTGTCTTTTATTATACCAATAACCTGCGACAAAGAGCAAAAGTTATCGTATCCAATAAACTTAGTCCTCGATACACTCGAAAGATCTATTTTTTTATCATCCCAAGCACTTTCTCCTACAGCTTCTCTAGCATTTCTAGCTCTATTTTTCTGTTCCGACATAAGTTTATTAAATTTATCTTCGTCAACTATCATGTTCCGCTCTGACAATATTTCCTTTGTCAAATCAATAGGAAATCCATAAGTATCATTAAGCTTAAATGCTACATCTCCTGATATAACGTTACTATCAGCTTTGTTTATATAGTCGTTTAAGATTTCTAAACCCTGATCTATAGTATTTGAAAAATTTTCTTCCTCAACACTTATCAGTTTTTTTATAAACGTTGCCTTTTCTCTAAGCTCTGGATATGCATTTTCATTTTCTTTAATAACAGTCTCACAAAGATCAGATAGGAAAGGCTTAGAAATAGATATAAGTCTTCCATGCCTTGCTGCGCGGCGGAGCAGTCTTCTTAAAACATAACCCCTCCCCTCATTTGATGGCATAACACCATCACCTATCATAAATGTCACACTTCTTATATGATCAGTTATAACCCTAAGAGATATATCAGTCTTTTCATCTTTTCCGTATTTTACGCCAGCTATTTTGCATATGTGATTCATAATATTCTGCACTGTGTCAACTAAAAACAAGTTATCAACATTTTGCATTATGCAGGCTAGCCTTTCAAGACCCATGCCTGTATCGATATTTTTTTGTTCTAGTGGCGTATAATTATTATTTCCATCATTATTAAACTGCGTAAAAACCAAATTCCAGAATTCAATGTATCTATCGCAATCACAACCAACACCACAAGATTCTGAGCCGCAACCGTATTTCTCTCCACGGTCAAAGTATATCTCAGAGCAGGGACCACATGGCCCAACCCCATGCTCCCAGAAGTTATCTTCCTTTCCAAGTCTTACTATATGTGATGGATCTACTTTTACCTCTTTAGTCCAAATTTCAAAAGCCTCATCATCATTTTCATATATAGAAATCCAGAGCTTATCTTTAGGTAATTCCAATATATCCGTACAAAACTCCCAAGCCCATGGAATAATCTCATTCTTAAAATAGTCACCAAAGGAAAAGTTCCCAAGCATCTCAAAATAAGTTCCGTGTCGAGATGTTATTCCCACTCGCTCTATATCAGGAGTTCTTATACACTTTTGGCATGTTGTTATTCTCGTTTTTGGTGGTATTAACTCTCCCGTAAAATATTTCTTCATAGGCGCCATACCTGAATTTATTAACAGTAAACTATTATCCTCTTTTGGTATTAGAGAAAAACTTTGAAGTCTTAAATGCCCTTTACTTTCAAAAAATTTAAGAAATTTCTCTCTTAATTCATTCAAACCTGTCCATTCCATTAAATCACATCCAAGCTATAAATTAACCATAAAAATATATACAAATTCAGTCAACAAGTATTAATATATAGAATTAGTATATTATAGAATAATAATGTTGTCAATCCAACTATAAATGTACATTTTCAAAATACGCGATAGAAAACTTCCAAAAATTCCTCTAAAATATACGAAATAATTTATACTTATAATAATATAAAATTAAAAATACATTTATCTTATATTTTAACACAATTTAAATATCAATCTTATGGGCATAAAAGTAAAAGAGTTTCTTACAAGAAACTCTTTTACTTTATCAAGCCTTAGCTATAACTCAATTCATGCATAGGATTGGTATTTCCCCTATTTAGTGTGAGCAATGAATCATTAAATACCGTTTCTATTACTCTCTCAGAACACTCTGGTGAATATAAAAACTTATCTATATGATCTTTATTATAAAAATAATTAGGTACCGAAGGCCTATAATCATAATCAAATGTATCAACTATTATAAGCTTTATTTTCATTCTTGAGGGTATTATATTTTTAATATAAACACTGGCTTGTTGCCCTGGTTTTATGTTTTCCTTTGGTTCAGCAAGTCCTGCTAAATTTGGAGCTAGCTCTACAAACGCTCCATAGTCCTCAACTGATCTTATAATCCCGGCAACTGTTTCACCTGCTGAAAAATACTCAACATTTTCCTCCCAAGTTCCAAGTAGCTCTTTATGGGTTAAACTAATACGATCTCCTTCAACAGCTTTTATTATTACTCTGATATCCATACCAACATTAAATCTCTCTTTGGGATGATCTATCCTAGATACAGAAATAGTGTCTATAGGTAAAAGAGAAACTATTCCGCATCCTATATCAACAAATGCTCCAAATGGTTCAAGGTGGGTAACTCTTGCTTTGATTATATCACCAATTTTACAATTACTTATGTATTTATTCATACAAATATTTTGCGCTTCACGTCTTGATAGTACTGCAAATGTCTTTCCATCTTCACTTTTTTTGAATCCTGTCACTATAAAGCACACTGGTCTATTGACTCTCGATATAACAGCAATATCACGCACCATTCCTTCTTTTATTCCTATAGCGCCCTCTTCTCTTGGTATTATTCCTTTCATACACCCAAGATCAACTATTAAGTTATGTTCTCCATCACACACAATAGCCCTTGCCTCTAAAATTTTCCCATCATGGCATGCCTCTGCAAGTGTTGTGGGACTCTGCATTGAGAGCCTATTTTCAATAGTATCGATAAGCCATCCTTCAGGATAAAAATCTATCATTTTGTTTCCTCCTATTTTTTATATATACATTTATATGCATTATTAAACGTGTAATATACCTTAGGTAAATAGGCTTGAATTATTAAAATAAATATAATAAAATACTTATATATATATTATGAAAGGTTTGTGTAAACTTATGAAAAAGACTTTCTTTAAATCTCTTATTTTAATGCTTATGACTCCATTTATGGCTCTTACTGGTTGTACTACTTCCCAAAGCACCAGCTCTACAACAAAATGCTCATTGAATAAGGAAAATGATAAATTAGACTATCAATTACAACTTCCAAAAAAGGGAGAAGAAATAGCTATTATTACTACTAATTTTGGACAAATAAAGCTTAAATTTTTTAATGAAATCGCCCCTAAAGCAGTTGAAAATTTTAAGACACACTCTAAAGAAGGGTACTATAATGGAGTAATCTTTCATAGAGTTATAAATAATTTTATGATCCAAACGGGAGATCCTTTAGGAAATGGAACTGGTGGAGAAAGTATATGGAAAAGCCCATTTGAAGATGAATTTAGTGATAAGTTATTTAATATAACTGGTTCTGTATCTATGGCTAACTGTGGCAAGAACACTAATGGAAGCCAATTTTTCATAAATCAAGGCGGGAAAGACTCATTTGGCGGATGGGACTACTATGAAGCTGTGTATAATAAATATAGTAATAACAAAAATGTAGCTATAGTTGATATGACTAAGGTAACTGATGAAATTAAAGAATTATATAATCAAAACGGTGGCAACCCTCATCTTGATGGATATCTTAATACACTAAACAAAGGCCATACTGTTTTTGCTCAAGTTTTTGATGGAATGGACGTTGTTAATAAAATAGCTTCTAGTCCCACAAATGAAAATGATAAACCTTTAAGTGATATAATCATAGAAAAAATAGATATAGTTAATTTTGAGGATTAATTATGGAAAAATTTGACAAGTTTAATGTGAAATTTCTATCTATCATTTCTTACATTGGTCCTTTATTCTTAATAGGAAAATTTTCTGTAGAAAAGGATTCTGATCAAGTTCGTTTCCACTCTAAACAGGGTGAAATATTATTTTATACAATGTCTTGCCTATCTCTGATTGTTCTTATTTTACAGCTTACTTTAAGTTCTCTATTCGAAACTATAGAAATAATTTGTCTTCTTTCATACATAGCTATAGGGGTAGCCTGGTTAATACTCCTAATTATGGGGATATCGGGTGCTATATCTAGTAAAATGATTTATATTCCTATAATAGGTGATATAGTCAAAAAAATAATAAAAGATTAGATGGTGATATAAATGTCTAACAACTATAAAAATGGCTCAGACTATGAAGAGCAATCGTTTAATTTATCTCCTAAAACTCGAGAAAAAATTTATTGTATTTTAGCTTACATTTATATTTTATGGTTAGTAGGACTTTTATCTGACAAAGAAAATAGAAAGGTAAAATTCCATGTAAATCAGGGTATTATTCTTTCAATTGTTTTATTCTCTTCTCTTATCATCATTAATATATTATCTATTATCCTTTATTCTATTGCTCCTATACTAGCCTCCTTAACTGCATTTTTACAGTTAACTTGGATTTGTGCCTCTATAGCTTTCATTTCAATTGGTATTATAAATGTTTTAAAAGATAATATGACCCCACTTCCGCTTATCGGCAATATGTTTTCTATCCTTAAATAAAAAAATCATCCTCTCGGAATAATCGAGGGGATGATTTTTCTAAATGTGGGCTACTTTATTTCACTATCTAAGGCACGTCCGTCATTGAATACCGTACTGTTGTCTACAACTGGATAACTATTTCCTTTACTAAAACCATGTTCAAGTAAATAATTCATTTTAAGATAGTTATACATAGTATTTGGGGCCAAATGAAGCTGTAAAGCCGTTGCCTCCATAGCGGCGTATCTTCCTAAGCTCAGCATTTCTTGATGAAAATTCTCTATGCGTTCTTTTTCTTCAGGTGACGTTGACATTACTTCTAAACCTACACGACCATTCCTATCTAATATGTATATTATTTCGAATCCACCTGAAATGTCTTTAAATCTTCACTATTACTAATATTTCCTTTTTTAATATTCTGCTTACTCATATTTCTCACCTCTCTTTCTATTGTTAGATTACAATATACATGAATGTTTATGCCAATACTTTTTTAAAATTTTACACATTTTTTACTAAATAGCTATATAACAGTAAAATTTTGAAACAAATAAATACGCTTTAAAATTGCTGTGTTTACCAATAAAAGAATTTATATAAAATCAAGATCTCTTTTATTTTAACTCCTATGACTCATCCTAAATTCTGCAAATAAGTTTCTTAATAAAAAAATAATTCGCTCAGCTGTCCCGAACGAATTATTTTTATCACTGTCCAAAGCCATCTTCTCTAAAACCATGCCTTTGTAAGCACTTCATTTTAAGATAGCTCTCTATAGTTTCTTCAGCAATACCAGCATCAAACAGCATGTTCTTATCATCTAAGGTACTTGGTAAATCATTCATCCAACTAGTGTCCGCTATTAAACATAAATCTTCTGATGGTGTCGTCATTAAGATTGTATCATATGTCCCTGCTACTTGCCGTCCTGCCTTATCATAGCGAGGTTTTAATGCAAACAAATACCCACCTGAAACATCTTTTAAATCATCAATACCAATATTTTTAATTTTACTCATATTTCCCGCTCCTTATTTATTATAAATACATTATAAATAGATATCTATGTAAAAATTTTTTACAAAATTTGCGTATAGTCTTTTTTGAGAATAGTTCCTGATACATCAGAAAAATTTTTAAACAAACAGATATAATTTAAAGTCCTTATACTTAGCAGTAAAAAAAGAATCTATAAAACCAAGCTCTCTTTTGTTTTAACTTCTATAATGCACCCTAAACTCTGCAAATAAGTTTCATAATAAGAAATAATTCCCTCGGAACAACCGAGGGGAATTATTTTTTTATTTGTCAAATCCATTTTCTTCAAAACCATGATTTTGTAAGAACTTCAATTTAAGATAGTTCTCTATAGTTTTTTCCTCAATACCAGTTCCAAACAACAAGAACTTATCATTGAATGAACTTGGTAAATAATCCCTCCAACTAGTGTCCTCTTTTAAACACAAGTCTTCTTCTGGTGTCGTAATTAAGATTGTATCATATTCTCCTGCTACTTTACGTCCTATACTATCACTGCGTGGTCTTAATATGAACAAATACCCACCTGAAATGTTTTTTAAATCATCGACACTAATTTTTTCAATCTTACTCATATTCTCCACCCCCTTACTTAACATAAGTATACTATAGTTCAATATTCATGTCAACACTTTCCACAAAATCTATGTATAGTTCTTGTAGAAAATACCCCCTGGTACATTAGCAAAATTTTGTAACAAATAGATACAAATTAAAATTACTATTCCTATAGACAAAAAGAATCTATATCAAGTCAATCTCTTTTTATTTTAATTTCTATCTCTCATTCTAAATTTTGTAAATAAATTCCTTATAATGCCTAAAAAATACTGTTGTTCTGTAGTCCTATAAAAAATTACTAAGTTTATTAAATTAGGTATAATTAGACATATCACAGCATTAAAAAATAATTTTAAAATACCCTCTTCCTTACATAACGAGCATAGATAGAACGACAATAGCCCTGAAAATAAAGTAACTAACATATATACAAAGTATTTCTTATAATAACTCATAACTGATCTTTTAAATACATTTTTATAAACTATGTACGGTTGTGTCCAAAAAGGAATAAGTAACGAACTAAAAATATTAGAAATTAAAACACCATTTATACCAATACATTCCACTAAACTTAATGATAAAAATATATTTATTGCTGCCTCAAGCAACGCAAAGTATCTATCCGGCCTATAAAGACCTGCACTATTTTTAACCATTGTGATTGACTGCCTCATACCTAACATATAAAAATTTACAGTTATAAGTAAAACTGTATCTATAGGAAATAAAAAATTAGGCCCCATCCAAATAAATTTTATGAAAGGTTCAACTAGACAAAATAATGAAACTGTGAAAAATGAAAATATAAGATGATTCAGAAAATATACTTTTTTATATACATTAAAAACATCTTCTTTTGTTCCTTTAGCAAGTAAATTTCCAAAGCTAGATAATATAGAACTAAACACTTGCTCTGTTATACTACTTAGACCATTTGTTATTAGTGTATAAGGATAATATACTCCTGTTATAGCTTCACCAAGCTTGTTCGTTATTATAAGTGTTGAACCTGACGTCAGACTTTTATATCCTACCTTATGATAAAAAAGTGCACCTAAGTTTTTAAACAAGTCTATTCGTTCCTTCTCAGACATTCTTTCATTTGTCTTAAGGTCTATATCACTATAGTTTTTATTATATATAATATGTATAAGAATTGCCTCTAGTAAAGTAAATATTAACTTGGATATAACATAAAGTTCAAATGATCTAAATATACATATCGCAACTATTTGAAATGCGTACATAATCAATTGGCAACTTGTCCTACAAATATTAACTATATAATTTTTCTGATCGGCAATAAGCATTGCTCTCTTGTGCCCAAATAAATAAGTTGACAATGTATCAAAAACATATAGAAAAAACATACATGCAATCCACTTATCAGAAAACTTAGGTGAGTTACATAATTTAGGAATAATAAATGACAATATTACCCCTAATAAAAAAACTAAAATAGCAATAACTTTAAACGCATTTTTATAGAAATTAAGCAAAATTGCTATCTTCTTTTTATCTCCGTCCGCTATAGGCTTATATAATTTATATATGATACCGAAGCTTATCCCAAGTTCCACTATACTTAAAAGAGAAACTGTATCTACAAAAGTCTTTTGAATACCTAAAACTTCCGTACCCAAACTAGCAATAAACGGACTTATGAAAAATGGACCAAGGGATAAAATTATATATGATATTAAAGCTACAATACTATTAATAATTGAGTTTCTTGTTCTCATTTAGCTTGATGGCCCCCTTGATAGTGTATCTTTATCAATATAATTCGTCCCCTTTTAAAATAGTTTTTAAATAAAAAAATAGATATACTAAACTTATTAAATTATGCCTTAGTAAGATAAATAGTAGCCTAATCTGTTTATCTTTTGTTCTTACATCATTCATCCTTTCCTTTATCTCAGTGATATACAGGCATTCCTTAATTTTTTCTAGTTTGTCTCGTCTTTTATAATTCGATTTAAGTATTAATTTTTTTATATAGTAGTAAATCTCTTTCTCAAAAACCTTCTTAGTAGAATCTATTCCAATACTTCCATTAAAGTTTTTAACACAAAAATCTTGAGAACTCTTATAAAGATTTAATTGTAAATTAAGTAAATCATCATCATATCTTTCAGATAAACTACTATTTGAATAGTCAGTGTAATTATAAAGGCAGTCATTAGTAAATACGAATTTGTCACAGTTTGAAAAGTATGATAAATTAAACTTTAAATCTTCTCCTAAACATAGTCCCTCAAGAAAAGTTTCTTTGATTTTACTCCTTTTATAAATTTTATTCCAAGGTGCATTAAAAAGGGCACCCTCAAATGCTGTAGCGAATACTTGTTCTAAATTAGCTATTCCCTCTACTACAGCTCTAGGCCCCTGCTTACTCTCTATCCCATTAAAACTAATTTTATTATAACCACACACAACCACATCGGCCTTATACTGTTTTATATTTTTAACGAGCTTTTCACACATAAATTTGTCTATGTAATCATCAGAGTCTATAAATTGTATAAACTCTCCCTTTGCAAACTTTAGCCCTTTATTTCTTGATGCTGATACTCCCATATTCTTCTGGCTTAAAACTAATACACGTTTATCTTCATCAGAAAACTTATTACAAACTTTAAGTGAGTCATCTGTTGAGCCATCGTTTACTAATATAACCTCTATATTTTTATAGGTCTGAGAAAGTATACTATTTACACACTGTTTAAGAGTCTTTTCAGCATTATATACAGGCACAATTATACTTATCTTACTTCGCTCCAACAGGCTGTTCCTCCACTTTATTTATTGCTTCCTCACTTATAAAATAATACGTATATCCAAGATATAGCCAAAACATTAGTACCCCTATTGTATTAACAAAAAATATTTCAGATAAAAACATTGCAGAACTTGCCACAGTTGTTACAATAGCTAAACAAAGTACAATCATTTTATAATTTCTTTTATTTTTACTCGTGAATAAGTATCTAAATAATTCAATTAAATAAAGTACAAAAAATATTGCTATAAAAGTTGCACCCACTAATCCCATAGACGTTAATACATCAATATACGCATTATGTACTGCATAGGAATGTTTCGCTATAAATCCTTCACTAAAATTAACCTTTGCATACGTCCTCATATTTCTTGGTGACGTGCCAAATATAGGTGCACTTCTAAACAATTCTAAAGCGCTTTCCCATATTCTAAACCTACAATTTGAAACATCAGTACTTTCTACTACATCTTCTCTGATTATATTAACTGGTTTTTTTGTTATCACTGTATTAGACTGATAAGTACCAAATTGACTTTCAATAAAAGCTGGTACATATGATATAACCTTTCCAGTAAAATTCATACTAATTATAAGTAGCGCAGATATACACAAACTAATAAATACAAAAAGAGTATTTTTTATTATTATACCAGCTCTTTTGAAGCATTCACTTTCTTTAAGTAAAAAATAGGATGTTATCGCAATAACTAATGCAAAAGAAACTTCTGCTGTTCTTGAACCTGATAAGACTATATAAAGAAACTGTATTACAATATTAAAAATATAAAAGACTTTCATTATTCTTTTTTGCCCATTACTTAAATTCCATATAGATAGTATAATCATAAGTATAGATACCACCGCAGCAAAGTTTGGATCCTCAAATATTCCAAACAATCTACATTCAATAAATCCCTGACGTGAAAAAGAATCAGGATATATATCTATATAGTATCCTATATTAAGAAAGAACATAATTAAAGATATAAAACATGCAAAAAACCAAACAAATGTCAATATATTCGATACATATTGTATTTCATCCCTTATATCATTTTTTGAACGATTCTGATCTGTAGGATATAAAACAAAAAATGATATCGACATCCATACAAGATTTCTTACATTTCCCCAGATACCGTACTTAATATTTAATATACTAGATATAATACAAGACGCTAAAGCTAAAATTAACCATATTATATTCTTTTGTTTTAGCATTATTTTTTCTGTACATAAGTCAAAAGTTATAACAAATGCACCAAATACGGCAACAATAGAGAAAACAATTGAATTCATAAGTTGAGTTTCGTGCGATGCTATTGGCATCAATACTCTTGTAAACACTGCCAGGATAAACATTGTAATGTATATTTTTCTTAAAACCTGATATCTACAAGGTTTAAGTAAATCTTCCATAATCATAAATAAATTCCCCACATAAAATAAATTCTTTCCTACTATTAAAGTTACGTCATTAACTTTCTAACTCTCTTTTTTTGATGTATTAGCATGTTTTTATATATATTCTCATTAATTGAAAATATTAACATTGCAGTCTTTCTTTTCAATGAAAAAAATGGATTGCTTACTATGCTTAAGATACCTTTCTTAAGTATTGATGCAACTTCATTGTACTGCAATGTTTGATTAAATCCCTCTGATAAAATCATTTTATCAAGAACATACATATAGGACCATAAATACCTAAATTCTGCCTGTTTATTTAATTCAGGAAATCTATCATTAACAAATTCTAAATTTCCACGGTATGCTTCTATCACATTTAGATCTTGTATTTTAAACTCGGACGTAGTTATACTACACCCCCTATGGACATAGTAGTATTTAGGAGTCGTATCCACTACTACTCTTGAAGCCTTTGCTAAAATTTTAGGTATAGTAAACGCATCTTCAGATAGCTTACCACGAGGAAATTTATTTTCTTTAAATAGCTCTCTTTTATAAAGTTTGTTAACTGCATTAACAGAAAATTTCATTCCTTCAAGGGCTAACTTTAGCGCTTCTTTATTATTTAATATAAGAAACTCCTTCTCCTTACACTGCGGTATTTTTTCTCCTTCATAGCAGTCAAAAAGTCCACAAATGGATATATCAGCATAATTGTCCAATAGATTTTTATAAAGTAATTCATACATATCTGGAGCAATGTAGTCATCACTATCTATAAATCCTATGTAATCACCATTAGAAATATCTATACCTATATTCCTAGCCATACTTAGCCCTTCATTTTCTTTATGTACAACTACAATTCTATCATCAAGCCTTTTATAATGCTCACAAATTTCTCCACATCCATCTGTTGAACCATCATCAATAAGAATAACTTCTATATTCCTAAAAGTTTGATTAAGAACTGAATCTATGCATTTCTCTAAATATCTCTCAACATTATATATTGGAATAATAATGCTTATCTTTACGTTTTCGTTCATTAAACCTAAACCTTCCATTCAAATACTGTTTTAAACATAGTATTAAGATCAGTAGAGAAAACTCGATTAATATCTTCTATATTTCGCACAGGCATGTCCTCATAAATAATAGGTTTAAGTCTGTTACAAAACTCTTTGTTCGACATTAAATTTATAGCCTTTTTAAAATCTTCTCTTCCTGAGCGGCTACAGCCAATTAAGTTAAGCCCTTTTTCTAATAAGTCCCTAGTATTTACCGGAACTTCATTTTCACTAACCCCCATTAATACCACTGTTCCCTGAGGCTTAATATGTCTTATTATATCATTTATTGCATAGTAACTTCCGCTAGAGCCTACACACTCAAATGCATGATCCATTTTAAAGTCATGTGGTAATCGATCTAGCGTATATGTCTGATCAACAAATGAAAAATAGGATAACTTATTTATATTCTTTCCTACAACTACTACTTTTGTATCTTTATAAATGCTTTTTAATACACATGATACAACATATGATAAGCTACCATCACCAAAAATAGCTATGGTATCCTTATAACAATGTGATTCAAGATTAAACCTATTGACAGCATGAACTCCAACACTTACAAATTCACTAATAGCAGCAACACGTTCGTCAATATCCTCAAACATAACCAATCGATCACTTGCCAATTCTACAAATTCCCTCATAAATCCATCATATCCACTTGACAAAAACCTAGAGTCTTGCAAATAATTTTCAAATATTCCTTTTCTCATTTTACCAGGAACATTTGGTATCATAACTACTTTCTGCCCCTTTTTGAATGTATTAGTTTTGTCGCTTAAAACTTCTCCACAACATTCATGTATAAGAGCCATTGGTAACTTTTTTCTTAAAATATTAGCATCACGCTGGCCAAGATAATACCTTTGGTCGGCATGGCAAATAGACATATATTTCGGCCTTACTATTACTTTGTTACTTGAATCTATATCTGAATACTTAATTGAAAATATCCCTGGACTAACAAGTTGATATATATAATTAATCAAGACCTTTGCCTCCCACCATAGCAATAGCAATTTTATAATCACTAACAGTGGTTATTTTTATATTAGATACCTCTCCTTTAATCATTTCCACTGGATACCCTCTGAATACACATATTTTACAAGCATCTGTTAAAGTTTCCCTTTCCTCTTCCTTTAGATCATTATATAAATCATAAAGAAGATTTACCCTGAAACTTTGTGGTGTTTGCCCTTGATACATATTTGTTCTATTTGGGATAGATGATATTACCTTACCGTCTTCAGATGTTACTATAGTATCTGTCGCAGCTACAACAGTATCACATGCACCAGTTCTAAGAACTGAAGTTATATTGTCTTCTATAATCCTAAGCGTTACAAAAGGACGTACAGAATCATGAGTTATTATTACATGGTCATCTCTGTCCCCAAAATCATATTTTATACTCTCTAGTATATTTATAATTGTCCCATTTCTATCTGTACCTCCATCAACTATTATGATAAGATCTTTGTCCAGGTTATACTGATCAATTAAATCTTTCATATACAATTTCCATTCAGGATTAACACCTACGTATATCTTATCAAACCTTGAACACATAAGAAACTTTTCTATTGTATGAATTACAATAGGTTTATCCCCCAACGGCAAAAATTGTTTTGGCATTTGTGATATATTCATTCTTGTTCCAACGCCACCTGCTAAAATTGCACCAAAGATCACTTCACACACTTCCCCTTAAATAATATTTTCCTTTATATATCTTGTAACTATTCTCAGTATCACAAAATACCACATCGTGATGTGCAACTTGCTTTTCTTTTGGAGGCATTTTCATATAATCCCCAAACGCTATATGCAAATAGTCGTCATATCCCACTGGTATTGGCATTTTATCTCCTTCAAAGTCTACCCATTTAGCCTCCTTAAATATTTCTTTTGGATATTTCTTTTTCATGTAATACGGTCCTGAACAAAGCTCTGTTATATGAGTACAACTGTCTATTTTATATTTTGTCATCTGTTTTTCTGCAAATTTATATATTCTATATCTTACACTCTTAAAAGGAACCAGAAACAAAAGAGATTTCCCTATAAACTTAACAATACCTCCATGATTTTCAGGCACCATCTGAGCACAAAATATAGAGTATAAAAGCGCAAAAAATACTTGCAAAGCCCTTTGAAACTTTGAGTCTGGACAACCATCTAAAGGAAGTATATCTATAACAATCCCATGATTTATATCAAGATCTGCTTGATGAGTCTTTATAAAAGTCGTGTTATTGTCATTGATTGTCGCAAACAGATTTCTATAGTGGTGATTTAGGTCCGGCTTGCAATATGAATATTTACTGATGTCTGCTTTATTGTAAAAAATTTGTGATAGCTTTTCGTAATCTTCCCTTTTCATAAAAACATCTATATCGTCATCCCATGGTATGAAACCTTTGTGTCTTATTGCTCCGATGCAACATCCACCACATAAATAAAACGTAAGATTGTTTTCCTTACAAAAGTCTTTAAAGTATTGTGCCATCTCAAGACTTTTAAGCTGTAACTTTCTTAATTCTTCATTTGTAAAATTATATTTATCATTCATAATAGTTTAAGAATAATCTTTTTATCCACCTTTCATAAGATAAAAATATGTCAAAAGCTAGAATTAAAAAATTTGAACACTCCACATAAAAAACCCAGTCCATATGAAAAGTGTAAAATTATATGAACAAGAATAAGTCTTAACTTATTAATTGCCTTATGTACATATTTATTTTTAAAGGAAAAATATATATTTAATCCCATATATAGAACCATAACAAATAAAAATATAGCTCTAGGGATTTCATTAAAAAATGACAAAATTGAGAATAGTATAACAAAAATAACAAACGAAACTGGAATTAAATGAGAAAGCCTTGCAGGTTTTTTATGTTTTTTTATCACTGCTACTTTCCAAAGTCCATATTCAAAATATTGCCGAAAGAGCTCGCTATACTTATCCCTTGGATAATAAATACTATAGACTTTAGGGGTAATAAATATCTTACCACCGTTTTCAATTATTCTAAAATTTAAATCATCATCTTCATTTCTGGGTAACCTTTCATCATACATTCCAATAGATAAAAGTGTTTCCCTTCTAAAAGAGCCTAAATATACAGTGTCTGCATAGCCTTCATAGTTTTCATTATGAAATTTTCCACCGCCCAAAGCAAAAGGACTATTATATGCTGCTGCCACTACAGACTGCACTGTATTCTTTCCTCTTGCCCTCATAGGTCCACCTACATTATCAGCGCCAGTTTTTGTTAAATATTCTACACATTTACATACATAATCTTCTTTATATTCAGAATGAGCATCCATTCTTACAATAAACTTGCCTAAAGCATTTTCTATTCCTATATTTAAAGCACTTTGAACTGTCTTATTTTCATTTTTAAATAATTTTATAAAATCATATTTTTCCTTAAAAGACTTTATAATTTCTACTGTTCTATCATCAGACAGACCATCAATTAAGATAAGTTCCATATTTTCCTTATTATAGTCTTGATTTAAAACAGACCTAATACAGTTTTCTATATATAGCTCTTCATTCCGAACAGGTATTATAATCGATACCTCGACATTAACCCCATCAGATAAGCAATCTTTACTAACCATTACAAAACCTCACAAAATTGGCATTATATAAATTATTATATCAAAATTATCTATAAAAGTAAACCATATACAAGTCAGTGATATTTAAGCCATATATTTCCTTATATAATTGTTAGTATAGATGATAAAATATAAACGAGGTGATAATTTATGAGCAATAACTTTAAAGAAAATCTAAACAGTAACAAATATTTTAGGTCACTCTCTCCTATCACTCAGGAAGCAATTAAGCAAAGCAATATTGAAATAGAATCTGAGGAAGACCTTAGAAGACTAGCTGAAAACTTAATGAAAAACGATTAATAAAAACCCACCTGAAAAATACACTCAGGTGGGTTCTTTATTTTAATATTAGATGTTTTCAGGTTCTAACAGTCCATAGCCTCCATCACGGCGGCGATATACTACATTTATTTCATTTGTGGTCTCATTTCTAAACATATAAAAAAGATGATTAATCATATTCATTTGAAGTATAGCTTCTTCAACACTAATAGGCTTAACTGCAAAACTCTTTCTTCTAACTAAATCAAAAGTCTCTTCTTCTTCATCTTGCTCAGCCGGAAAATACTTTTCAATAGAATTATCACGGAGTCGCTTTTCTAGTTTAGTTTTGTGTTTTCTTAGTTGCCGCGAAAGAGCATAAATAACCTTGTCTAATGCTTCATTCATTTCTCTCTCACTTGATTCAGCTCTATAAATCATTCCATTATTTCTAATAGTAATTTCCACTGTTTGGTGATTCTTTTCTACTGTTACAGTAACATTTGCTACTGCATTGTCATTAAACATTCTATCAAACTTGGAAAGCTTCTTTTTAGCTAAGTCTTTAAAATTGTCCTTTAAGTTAACTTTTCTCCCAGTAATAATGATCTCCATTTAACGTCCTCCCTCAAAATTAAAATATGATATATTGCTATTTTTGCTACAAATATAAGTTACTATAATATATATTATAGCACACTAAACAAAGAAAACCAATATATAAATAAAATTTATTTTTAATTTATTATTTCCCCATTACACAAAACCATAACAGGTTTACTAAATAAATTAAAAGCAGACGACTCAAACACAACTAAATCTGCATCTTTACCAATTTTAATAGAACCAACTCTATTATCTATTCCACACATTTTTGCTGGATTTATTGTTATAGCTTTTAAAGCTTCATATTCATTCATTCCTTCTCTTATAGCAATAGCTACACACAGCATCAAGTACTGTATTGGAGTTTCTGGATGATCTGTCGTTATAGCTGTTTCAATCCCGACAGATGATAATATACTTGGCAATGATGGAGTCAAATTCGCTAATTCTGGTTTTGATCTATACGTCAATATAGGCCCTACAAATACTTTAGCATTTTCTTTACTTAGTCGTTCTGCTATAAGATGCCCCTCTGTCCCATGTACTATAACATAATCAAGGCAATATTCCTTTGATATTCTAATTGCTGTAAATATATCATCTGCTCTATGCGCATGAAAATGAGCCTGTACTTTTCTCTCTAAAAGTGGTATCAACGCCTCACATTTTGCATCATATTCAGGCATGTCATTACTAGATGGACTTTTCTCTGCTATCTTTCTATCGTTATAGTATTTTTTAGCCTTGCTAAGCTGCTCTCTTATAATAGAAGCTGTTGCCATTCTTGTTACAGGTGTTTGATTTTTTTCATTATATACAGTCTTAGGGTTTTCTCCTAGAGCAAACTTAATACCAACTAAGTCTTTTAACACCATATCATCTACACAATATCCCACTGTCTTTATGGCAATTATTTGGCCTCCTATAGGATTTGCACTTCCCGGACTTACAACAGCAGTAGTTATTCCTGCCTGCACTGCCTCTTTAAACGACTTGTCCATAGGATTTATAGCATCAATAGTCCTTAGATTTGGCATTGATGGCTCACTATCCTCATTACCATCGTCACCTTCAAAAGTTAAACCATTCTCAAAAAGCCCTAAATGTGTATGCGCATCTATAAAGCCAGGATATATAGTCTTTCCTTCAAGATCAATTATGCGTCCATTATAATCATTGGGGATTTCACTCATCTCCCCCAGTAATCTTATTTTTCCTTTCTCTATTAATAAAAAACCTTTATCATATATTTTGTCTTCCATAGTATATATTTTTGCATTCTTCAGTAACATTTCGTCCTCCAAATTGCATTATTATAATAAAAAGAGTCGAGGTTTCTCGACCCTTGCCCTAAAGCTGTATTAACGCTGACTTCCTCTTCGAGAAAAGCCACCACGTTTTGATTCCGTTGCTTTCTTCAAATCAGAAATTTTTTCTTCGCTTTCATGTTTAAATGATGATAGCATATCTTCAAAACTTACAGCACTTTTTTTATTGCTTTGCCACTCATAATCACCAGGTCTTTTTGGACTTCTATATTTTTCTGCTTTAGGTTTTGACGCATTCATTTTTTTTATAGAAAGTGCAATTTCACCTTTTTCAGATATATTTATCACCTTTGCCTTAACTAACTGCCCCATCTTTAAGTAGTCCTTAATGTCTCTAACAAAGTCTGATGAAACCTCAGATATGTGTATCATACCTGTCTTCCCCTCGGGCAACTCAACAAAAGCTCCAAATTTTGTAATTCCAGTAACTTTGCCTTCCACAATTACTCCAACTTCAAGTTGCATAAAAAAACAACTGCCTCCTTAAAATTAATTCCCAGATACATTAATAAATGTTCTTTCGTTAGGTTTTGAAAAATTCAACTCTCGAGCAACCCTAATAAAATACTCCTCATTTTCCTCATCAGAAGCTTGAACAACCTTTTTTAATTCATTATTTTCAATATTCTGCATTTCCAAGAGCAAATTTATATTTTCAAGCTCATTTTTTTTGTTTTCAATTTTAATATACTGCCCCATTAACATAAAGGCAATATAAAAAACAAATAATAGTATTAAAACCTTTAGAAATAGATTTAAAACTAAGCCACCGTACCTTTTTTTGCTTTTTATAACTTTCATATTTATAACTTCCTTATAAATAGCTAACCTAATTTAACATCTTTGATACATTGTATCATACATTACTATCATTTTTCAATACATTTTTTCTTTTTAATTTAGTAAAGACGTTCTTTCCTTTAAAAGGCAGCTTTATTTTCGGCAAATGAAAATTCTTTTTAATAAATAAACTCACTCTTAAACCTATATTCCTAAGAAAATTCATTAAAATAACAAACATATTAAAAATAAATCTTGATAATGTAATCCTATAAACTATAAATCCTAATATCTCTCCTATAATGATATAAATTCTTACCTCTCCCAAATTAATAATTAGTATGCACATAAATGTGATTACCGCACTAACTACAAAATAAATTATATCATTAATAAATATTTTTTTCTTACTAAGCTTAAACGAAGCATTAAGCGCTCTAAATAAGTCAAACAAGAAAGACAAAAATACACCTAGAATCACCGAAACCAAGAACGTTGACGCCTGATTAATTAAGCTAATCTCCAACCAAAACCACCTACCTAAAAAGCTTTGAAAATAGTCCTTGATTACTAGGTCGATTTTCTGTATATACCATTGATGCTATATTTCCATCCAGGTTTAAGTCTCCAGTCTCCAAATTTATCTTCTCAATATGTATATCCTCTCCACATATTGTAAGTTCACCTAAATCTGTATAAACGATTATCTTATGCTCGTCAAAACTATCTACATCTATAACTCCACTTATTACAAGAGCCTTTCTATCCTTTAATATTAAATTATGTGACAATTTAATAGGCTTTTTCTCATCATTCATTAGAATCACTCCTTATCCATTCATCTAAAAATATATGAATAGGAGTTCTATATTATTACTAATTCTGACCTATTATCTTATACATATTAATAGCTTCCTCTTTTTTCACATGTTCACTTATATTAACAACTTCTAAGTTAAGAATCCTCTCCCCTAATCTTATACATATTTTATCTCCTACCTTCACTTCATAAGATGCCCTTGCTCTATTTCCATTTACTTCTACTTTACCAGCATCACAAGCTTCATTTGCTATCGTTCTTCTTTTTATAATTCTTGCAACTTTTAAATATTTGTCTAATCTCATAGTAGTCCTCCATATTTGAATAAAAAATCGACTTCAGTGGAAGTCGATTTCAATTTTTAACTATTTACCGGCAATAGCGTCTTTAAACGCTTTACCTGCTTTAAATGCAGGAACATTAGTAGCAGGAATAGTTATTGGTTCATTTGTTCTAGGATCACGTCCTGTTCTTTCGCTGCGAGCACGCATTTCAAATGTTCCAAAACCAATTAGTTGAACTTTATCGTTCTTCTTTACAGCTTCAACTATTGAATCTATAGTAGCAGCAATTGCTTTTTCTGCATCCTTTTTAGTAAGGCCACTCCTCTCTGCTACCGATGCTATTAACTCTGTTTTATTCATTTCGACAACCTCCATTTTTCTTTATATTCAACAGGATAAAAACCTGAGAATAAGTAAATTTAAATAAATAACACTAACTTATTAAAACTCATACTATAGCTAACTTACTAAAGTGATATCTCATAGTATATCTTCTTTTTCTTTTAAAGTCCAACACTTTTTTATGAATTTATAATAATCATTAAAACAATACAAAAATCGACTTTTAATATATAGCACTATAACCTAAAATCTTTAACTTGTCAGTTTAATAAGTGCATTTTTTCAAGAAATTTAATAATAGCTCCACCCTTAGGCAACATTTGTAAATCTGCACGTTTCACTGCTCCCAGCACAAACAAAGATACAATATAAATAAACAAAGATAATATCCCGGATATAAAAAGTGCTATAATATTTGAAAAAAAGTGACTCATAATTCCAATTGATGAATACGAAGCTATGCCACAAAATACAGAAGCTATTATAGGTTTTAAAACTGTATTTTTAAAGTCTGGTATTATTCTAGTCTCTTTACATAGCATAAACATTGCAACAATTAACACAAATGAGTACCCTACTAATGTCCCTATTCCTGCTCCTTGTATATTAATCTTAGGTATGCCTACAAGTAGATAATTAACTGTTATTTTTATTATAAGTCCAACCGTTATTAGTTTTACTGGAAGATCTATCCTGCCAACAGCTTGTAGCATACTACAAATCGGCGTACTTGTTGCCATAAATATAGTTGCTATACCAAGTATAGGTATTATTCCAGAAGCTATGCTAACAGCTTCTGGCCTTCTTGAATATATTACACTCAAAATAACTGGCCCTAGTGCTGATATAATTACTCCTACCGGTATAGTAACCAACATTGTCATTCTTATTACTGTTTCAATAGACTTTTTTAATTTATTTTTATCATTTAAAGTCCACGCTCTAGTAACAGACGGCAATGCTACTATTCCAAAAGCCTGGGTAATTGCTGGTACTAGCATCATCAATGGTAAAGTAAATGAATAGCAACCCATTAAAAAGCCATGTACACCATCTTTACTTTCTACTACAGTTTTACTGATTTTATCTCCATATATAGAAAGAAGTTCTTCAGGCCTTGTTTCCATTATATGCTGTATTCTATGTAATATTAATGTTGTGTCTATCAACCCTGCAACGTTCATTATAATCGCACCTATTCCTATAGGTAACGCTGTAAATATTAAAGTTTTCGCTATTGATTTTGAGCTCTGAGGAGCAGGAGAACTATTTAGATTTTCCTCTGTAATATGGTCACCTTTTATTTTGTTGTACAAAAATAAAAATATAAATCCAGCTGCCGCTCCTATTGATATTCCAAGTATTGCTCCTGCCGATGCAAAAGGCATAACCGTGGCCTCAGCTATTTCTTTTGTTTCACATGCCTTTCCAAACACTGTACCATTCGTTGCATATTCATTCATTCCAAACATTATTATTGCATACGAAGATACATACCCCAGAAAAAACTTAAAGCTAGCTTCTATAACTTCAGACGTAGCCGTTGGGGTCATATTCTTTAGCCCTTGATAGTATCCCCTATAAATAGACATTAAACAGGCAAAAAATATCGTAGGTGAAAGAGCCAACACAGAATAAACAGCACCTGGCACATTAATAAATGGTAATTTAGGAATAGTAAAGGCACCTATGACCATTAAAGTAAATCCTACAGAGCCCGTAAATAGAAATATCGGTATTGAAATTTTATGTATCCTTTTGACATCTTGATATTTACCTCTTGCTACACTTGCTGAAACCATTCTTGAAATAGCTATAGGTAATCCTGCTGTAGCAAGCGCAAATAGTGGATTATATATTTCATAAGCCACTGTAAAGTACGTTGCACCCGTAGGTCCTATCATACCAGTCACAAAAATTCTAAACAAGATACCCATAAATTTAACCATTAGTAAACTTGAAGTCATTATCACTGTACCCTTAATAAAGGATTGTTCTGACTTTATTTTTTTTCCCACTAAAACACATCCTATCAAAATAACTCTAATTAGCTATTTATTATATCCTTTTTTTTAAAATATGTATAGTGGTACCACAGTTATTCATAAATAAACGTATAAAAAAGTACGTTAATACAAAATTAATTGTACTAACGTACCTAATCCATGTAACTATTTATTCTTCCTTTGATCACCAAGAAGAGTTTCCACAGGTACATCAAGGGCATCTGCTATTGCAACTAATTCTATGTCGGTAACTAATCGTATTTGTCCTTCAAGCTTAGACAAACCTGAAGCGCTCATATCAATACCTGCAATCTGTAACTGCGTAAGAAGTTCTTTTTGTTTCATTCCACGTTTTTTTCTTTCTTCCTCAACTCTGGCTCCTATTAAATTCCTGTTTCCTAATTCCTGTTTACGCAGCCTCATAATTAAGCACCTCCTATAAAAATTATTGTTTAATTGTTTTTATATTATTTATATTATACAATATAAATAGATAAAAATCAAGTATTTTCTAAAAAAAAATTTTTTTAAAAATTTTTAAAGTTTGGCTTTTAATTAAAATATTGCTATAATATAATTCTAAATTTAAAAAGCGAGGATAAAATATGAATGATTTTATTACAAGTTCTCTTCTTATAGATTTTTATGAACTCACCATGGCTAACAACTATCTAAATGAAAACATAGGAAATAAAATAGTTTACTTTGATATGTTCTTCAGAAAAGTTCCTGATAATGCCGGTTTTTCCATTTTCGCCGGACTTGGAACTTTAATTAACTTTTTAGAAAATATTAAATTTACAGATGAAGATATAGAATATTTAAGAACACTTAAAATATTTAATGAAAAATTTCTACAATACCTCAAAAACTTTAAATTTAGTTGTGACATTTTTTCTGTCCCCGAAGGCACTGTTATATTCCCTTTTGAACCAATTTTAATAGTTAGAGGGCCAATAATACAAGCACAGCTAATTGAGACATTAATACTCATTATTATAAACCACCAAAGTCTTATTACCACAAAAGCAAGCAGGCTTGTGCGTGCTGCAAGAGGGCGAGAGGTTATTGAATTTGGTGCAAGACGTGCTCTTGGCCCTGACAGTTCAATATATGGTTCCCGAGCTTCATATATAGGAGGATGCAGCGCTACATCCAATACACTAGCAGCAAAAACTTTTAATATTCCCCTCAGTGGAACCATGGCACATAGTTTTATTCAACTTTTCGACTCAGAACTTGATGCCTTTCGCTCATATGCAAAAACTTATCCACAACAATGTATGCTACTTGTTGATACCTACAATACATTACATTCAGGAATTCCAAATGCTATAAAAATATTTAATGAAGAGATTGTGTCACGTGGCTTTAGGCCGCTAGGTATACGTATAGACAGCGGTGATATCACATTTCTTACTAAAAAGGCACGCTTTATTCTTGATAATGCCGGATTCAAAGATTGTAAAATTTGTGTATCAAATTCTCTTGACGAATACATAATTCGTGATATGCTTATACAGGGTGCAAAAATTGATTATTTCGGTGTAGGAGAAAAGCTTATCACTTCAGCTTCTAGTCCTATATTCGGGGGAGTATATAAATTATGTGCTATTGATAATAAAGATAATATAATACCTAAGATAAAAATAAGTGAAAATATATCTAAAATAACTATTCCAGGATTTAAAGCTCTATGGAGGCTTTTCGACCATGACAGTAATAAGGCCCTTGCTGACATTATAACATTACATAATGAAAATATAAGTGAATATTCTCCTTATGAAATTTTTGACCCAGAGCATACCTGGAAACGCAAAACTATAGCAAAGTTCAAAGCAAAAAGATTACTTGTTCCTATTTTTATCAAAGGAAACAAATGTTACAATGTTCCTAGTGTTAGAGATATTAGAGAGTATTGTAAAAATCAAGTTTCAACTCTTTGGGATGAAGTAATACGCTTTGAAAATCCCCATAAATACTATGTAGATCTATCTAAAAATTTATGGTCGTTAAGGAATGAGTTGATTTCCAAAAATAAATTTTAAATTATCGGAGTGACTTCTATGAGTTCTAAAAAAATAATATTAAGTGCAGAAAGTTCTTGTGATTTAGGCCCATTCTTAAAAGAAAAGTATGATGTTAACTATTTAAGATTTCACATACTTCTTGACGATAAATCTTACACTGATGGAGAAGACATATCATCAGATGATATTCTTTCTTTTTACAAACAAAATCATAAGCTTCCTAAAACTGCTGCTGTCTCTGTTGCAGAATATTTAGAGACTTTCAAAAAATGGGTCGATGACGGTTATGAAGTTATACATATTGGACTAAGCTCTAGTATATCAGCAACTTACCAAAACAGTGTCATAGCAGCGTCAGAGCTTAAAGGAGTATATATAATTGACTCGAAAAACTTATCAACCGGTATAGGCCATTTAGTTATAGAAGCTGCCAATAGAATAAATGCCGGCATGGAAGCAAGTGAAATTTATTCAGAAGTTTCTTCTTTGGTTAATAAAGTTCAGTCAAGTTTTGTAATAGACAGTTTAGAATTTTTAAGAGCAGGTGGAAGATGCTCAGCTTTTTCCGTCCTTGGTGCAAATATTTTAAAGATAAAACCTTGTATTGAAGTAAATAATATAAGTGGACAAATGTCTGTTGGTAAGAAATACCGTGGGGACCTTAATAAAGTATTAGAGCAATACATTAAGGACAAACTTTCGTCATTTGATAATATAAGAACAGATAAAATTTTTATAACTCACACAATGCAGTCTAATGAACAAATTAATAAAATTTTAGACTATATAAAAAGCTTAAACACATTTAATAATATATATGAAACGAAAGCCGGATCCACTATCTTTTCTCACTGCGGTCCAAATACACTTGGAATATTATTTATGACAGAATAAAATAAAAAATAAAGTCAGTACGATTTTTCGTACTGACTTTATTTTAGTTTCTTAAAGTAAACATCGCATTCACAGACGCAGGGTCCTTTACACTCAATGCATTTATATTCCTTATCATCAAACCATAAGTTAGATACTGTCTTATAAGGTTTAAATCCATATAAATTAAGTATTCGAGCTGCAGGAACATAGTTTCCTCTCTTCCATGCCGGACACCAACCTGCACTAAAATCTAAGTTTTCAGCCTTTTCAAGGCAACTGCCAAACAAGTTTTGTCCTATTCCGCTTTTTTCAACGTCCTTACTGATCGCTAATGACTTGAGGTGACATATATTATCAGATGAACCTGAAACTTGTATAAGCTCTTCTTTAGGAATTTTAAATGTTTTCTCCGCAGTATTAATATCCTCATCATAAAATAAACAATACCCAAGTAGTCTCCCATTAATCTTATTAACTGCTAGCTTACACATTTCATTTTCAGTTTCAACATTTTTCAATATTTCTTTCTCTTTAATATAGTTTTCTCCAAACCTACTATCAGCAATTTTTATCATATCATTCAAAAAATATCTAGAGAAATCTAAGTATGCAACCTCATTATTTTTTTCTTCTTTACGTTCTTTATTTTTTAAAACTAACATAATAACCCTCCTATCCATTCATTCTAATTCCTATATAAATTATGTAAATAAAAAGTTTAAGTTACATAAATCCTCTAAGCAGAGGCTTCAGTTAACTTTTTCCATTTAATAAATAACTAAAAAAAACTATAAATAAGATAACTTTATGTTAATATTGTACCATAAACTAAAATTAAAGTCAATATATTGTTCTTAAAAATATGTGTCTTTTAGACAAAATAATTGCTAATAGAGGAATTTATAAGTAAAAACTCAGTATCTGTCTAAAAGCTAGATACTGAGTCTTCATTTTTATCTATTCTTTTTATTAAGAGCAAGGACAATTACCCCTGATATAATAGCTGCAAAACTTAAAGTCATACCTATTTTTATTAAACTATCTCCTGTTTTACCGTTAAAGCCAAGCTTTTCAAAGCCCATATCGTTACTGTCTTTCCTTTCTACTTTTACATCAATTTGTTCAGTAGAAACATTACCTGCTATATCAACAAGTTTAAAGTAACATATACCCTCTTCATCTAATTCAAGTTCAATTTCAACTTCAGGAGCTCCGATATCAAATTCTTGTTCAACCTCTCTAAAATTACTGCTAGAATCAGTACTATACATTATACTAGATATTCCACTTTCATCGTCCCGTATCTTAAATATTAAGTTTATGTTGTTATCGTCATCCAAAGTTAAATTGTATGAAACTAATCTTGGAGCAGTTGTATCAATATGAAATACGTCAACTTCATACTGTCCATCAGTTGAATTCCCAAGCGCATCTATCGCCTTAACGTAGTACTTGCCATTTTCGCTGACCTTAAATATATAGTCCTTAGA
>CALWVR010000006.1 GCA_944385105.1 uncultured Clostridia bacterium | reverse complement strand
GTGCATAGCCACCCAGCTTTGTTACTCCTTCCGGGAACACTATTGAGTTTAATGGATAATAGTAAAAA
This sequence comes from uncultured Clostridia bacterium, assembly GCA_944385105.1. Taxonomy (GTDB): domain Bacteria; phylum Bacillota; class Clostridia; order Oscillospirales; family Acutalibacteraceae; genus CAG-557. The sequence continues at coordinate 95,639 of CALWVR010000006.1, read as the reverse complement.
CAATAATTTCTTACTTCTGAAAGGCCACTTGGAAAAACTATGTCACTAATTGTTCCTGCTAAGATTTTGTATATCCCATCTTCCTCATTTGAAAGCGACTCTATCAAATCAGCATAACTTGAAAAGTCGTTTGTCGGTGAAAGTCCTTTTAATGTCAATGCAGTTTTTATACTCGATTTTATACTATTTAGCTCTATTAAATGACTTCCTATGCTCATGCTTATTCTCCTCCAATTATGTTATCCAATACAGTATCAATATCGCCTAATTCAACTTTTATTTCATTTATTGCTCCTACCAAAGTTTTACTATCCGTTGTTAAGTTCACAACATCACCAACATCTGATAACTCAGCTGCATCTGTAATTCCATAGCCTAAAAGCGTTGTAGGTTTTGATTCTATCTCCGCGAAACTATAGCTTGGTTTTGTAGCTTCCTTAGCCCAAGATGGCACTGTTGGATCAGTTTCAACACTAGTTGACAGCTTTCCTTCTGAATTAAGTGCCGCTACACCTCCTGCAACATTTTTTTCAGAAGCAGCTATAGCATTTATCTGGTTCGGTGTTACACTGTGTGGATTATTCTTATCACTTAAATGTACTTCCATATTATTAACCTTGTTCATCATTAACTGATAACCTGTAAATTCTGAAACACTCTCTATAACAGATTCGCCTAAGGAAGGTGCTACATATATATCTATCCCCTTCACTATAAGTGTATATCCAGACTCATCAATTATAAGTATTTCACAATTTTTAAGTATACCTGGAACTGCAGAAATTTGTGATGTTAACTCAAGCTCCACAATTCCATTGCTAGCATCCGTTATTGACATATCATTAAATATTACTTGTCCATCCGGCTTCTTTGCTTGAAATTTAACAGACTTACCTGTTAAATCAATTGCTCCATTGTTGTCTAATAAAGTTACCTCCAAAAACCTGCTATTAACTTCCCCCTGTACAGTTGATACAACCTCTGAATTTTCTTTCCAAACATTTAGTGTAATACTTTTACTGGTCAATTTATATACCTCCTATTTATAATAAATAAGCTTAAAATAAACTTATCAAAAATACACATAAAAAATTAGAATTATGCACTTTAAAAGGCAACCAAATAAAACTACTCTAATTAATCTATTTAATTTCATCAAAGTATAAATTAGAAAGCCTTAGAATTTCTAATGAATTCTAAGGCTTTAAGTTTAATAATAAAGAATTTTCTATATAGAAGTTTAATCATACTAACTTTAGTCTTTAATATAAAATCTTCTTTCAAAAAATGTCAATATAAGTATATAGTATTAGTTAAGTACCACTTTACATGTATTTTTTAATAGCTAATCATAAATAATTTGCAAATTTTATAAAAACTGTATGCAGAAAAACCCATAGTCTATATATTATCTATTGTCCAAGAACCAAAGCATCACTATATAGCTTATAGTCAAAAGGTCTGTCGATCTTTAAAGCTTCAGTAATATCAATGTCCACTATTTCCCCATTTTTTTGTGCAATAACTCTATTTTCTTTTCCTTCGTTTAGAATTCTAGCAGCATGCATTCCCATTTTCGAGGCCATCACCCTATCCTTTAGCGTAGGTGCTCCACCTCTTTGTAAATGTCCAAAAACCAAATATCTTGTATCAATACCAGTCTCTTTTTCAATCTGTTCTGCTATTGTTGAATGCCTTGCTATTTTAGACACTCCTCCAACACCTTCACCTACTATTACAATAAAATGGCTTTCACCATTAAGTTTTGCATTTAGTATTCTATCAATTACATCCTCTTGAAAATTATATTCAATCTCAGGTACTAATATAACATTTGCCTCACTTGCAAGACCTGTTTGTAGAGCTATGTCTCCACAATTCATTCCCATTACTTCTATAACAAAACACCTATCGTGTGACCGAGACGTGTCCCTAACTCTATCTATAAGTCCTATAGTTGTATTGATAGCAGTATCAAATCCTATAGTATAGTCAGTGCATTTTATATCATTGTCTATAGTACCTGGTATTCCAATGCAGGAAATCCCAGCATTAGTAAGGTCTCTTGCACCCCTAAATGAGCCATCCCCTCCTATTACGGCTATTCCTTTTATGCCATATTCTCTACAAATAGCTGCTGCCTTCTTTACACCTTCTGGAGTATTAAACTCCTTACTTCTGGATGAATGTAATATAGTTCCACCTAAACAACTTATTCCTGAAACAGTTTCTAAGTTTAATTCAATAAAGTCCTTATTTAATAGCCCCTCATAGCCATGCCTAATGCCAATAACTTTCATACCCATAGAAATAGCTGTCTTTGTAAAAGACCTAATAACAGCATTCATTCCAGGAGAATCCCCACCACTTGTAAGCACTGCAACGGTTGGTTTATTTGCACTTGCACAAAAATTTTCTTTTGATTCATTAGCATATGAATCTATTGGTAAAACAAAAAAAGCTAAATTTAAAATTACTAAAAAGATTGTGAAAATTTTTTTGTGTCTCAACATGTTTAATACTCTCTCCTTAAGAAAAATATAATTATTAAGTGTTTATTAGATTTTTCTGCTATTTAAGTTTAGCATCTTATAAAGTCCATGTAAATAAATATTTTAACTTTCAATAACCATTCACATCTTAACAGGCAAATTAGACGTTAAAACCTTTCATCAAAATTTAGAAAAAAGGTATTCTCCAGATTATAACCTGGAGAATACCTTTTTATAATTGTTCTTTTATTTTATAAAGAGCACATTTTTCAAGTCTAGAAACCTGCGCCTGACTTATTCCCACTTCTGAAGCTACTTCCATTTGTGTTTTTCCTTGTAAAAATCTTAACGATAGTATATTTTTTTCTCTTTCGCTTAAATTTTTAATAGACTCTCTCAAAACAATTTCGTCTATCCAATTTATATCTTCATTTTTATTCCCAATCTGATCCATAACATAAACCGTATCATTCCCATCTGAAAAAATAGGTTCATATAAAGAAACTGGCTCAACTACAGCCTCCATAGCTAAAACTAACGTTTCCTTTCCTATTTCCATTTTCTTTGCTATCTCTTCAATTGTAGGTTCTTTATTATTATCACATATCATTTGTTCCTTTATTTGCATTGCTCTATAAGCTATGTCTCTCATAGATCTACTAACTCTTATTGAATTATTGTCTCTTAAATATCTTCTTATCTCCCCTATTATCATAGGAACACCATACGTTGAAAACTTAACATCTAAACTCACATCAAAATTATCAATTGCTTTTATTAAGCCTATGCACCCTACCTGAAACAAGTCATCTAAATTTTCACCTCTGTTTGTAAACCTTTGTATAACGCTCAATACTAGCTTTAAATTTCCGTTAACTAAATCTTCTCTAGCCTTCTTTTTTTCTTCACTATTTCCCTCTTTCATTATCTTTAACAGTCTTATCTTTTCATCTTCGGATAGAACTTTTAACTTAGAAGTATTAACTCCACAGATTTCTACCTTATTATATATCATACTAAACCCCCTCTTATTAAATTGCACGCAAATTAAGTATTGTCATTAAAATCCTTTTTAATGCAGATATGTACTTAAAAAGCTAGGATTGCGCAAGGAAGTATTGTATAATCTTCGTACAAACCTATTCTCGATGAAAAGGCAATGTTTAAGTCTTGCAGATTTTACGACTCTATATTTAAAAACAGTATTCTAATTGAACGAACTGTAAATAAAATACTGCTTCACTCACTAAATTGATACTAAAGTAAAAAGGATTTTTGTGAAAAAAGCTTCACTCTTAAAAGATAATAAAATTACCACCATATTTCCATATACTTTTCACAATAACGTAAGTGATCAAGATTTACCCAAAAATATATTTACACAAAGTTAAGTAATATCTAGCTTTAACAGTCAACTTTATTTAATATTCTGCCAAATAATTGTTAGACAAATTAATGTAGTTAAGATATTTATACCAAACTGCTAATTTCTATATAAGTTTTCCTTTCATACATAAAGTGTTTATTTCCTACCCAAATTTACATCCGGACATTATTCTAATTACCTCAAATAGTATAGAAATTTGTTATTATAGCAAAAGATAAACACATAAAGAATCGGCTATATAATTAGCCGATTTTTTAGTCAAAAAGTGAAATATTATTCACCTTTAATATTTTCAAAAGTTTTCTAAATAAATTATCGTTTTCTTCAAACATAATACAAACTATCATTAGACCTTTTCTATCAAAGCTCCTAAGAGCAAGAGTTTTAACTATAACACTTCTTTCGTACGCACATTTAGCGATTTCTTCGGTATTCTTTTGGTAATACATGAAAATAATTCTTGAACGCAGTCGAAAATTTACTTTGGCTATCATATCCAACTAATAATGCAATTTCTGCAATACTTCTATCTGATTCAATTAATATTTTAGCCGCTTTATTCATACGATGCTCTTTCATGTGAGCAGCAATAGACATACCATAAACAGACTTAAACACCGTCTTCAAAGTAGTAGGGTTCATAAGGTATTGCTTAGACAATTCTTCGATTGTAAACCTTTGATTCAAGTTCTGCATCAGTTGCTCATGAATTTTTCGCACAGTTTCCACTTGTTTAGATTTATACTCCGTCAAATGTTCTCCTGAAATATAGTCAACTTTGCAAAGATAAAGAAGTAATTCAAATACTTTTAATCTTTGGTATGATAGGCGCAGATTTGAAGGCTGATTATAAAAATATTGGAATATATTTTCAGTTTGTTCATTCCCGGCAAAGGAAGTAAACATACCTTTTTTACAGAATTTTTCATACAGCAACGTCCCAGTAACTCCTGAATCCACTAATAATTCAGGAGGATCATTGGTTAATTTCTGTAAGTCAATGCGGATAGTAATACCTTCATAAAATCCATTAGGTAAGTTTATAATAGAGTCCGCACATGTTCTCATCGTATGAAGCAAGAAATCTTTAGGTCCAAGATACACATTGTTTCCATTAGTCATTTTCCAACAAAGACGTCCTGCTTTACAATAATTTATTTCCATAATATGTTCTTGTGATTTGTTTTGAACATAATGATCACCAGCACTAAGAGAGATAAAGGATAATTCTATCCCCGCATGGACTTGAATATGTTCCATATGGTTCATGTTATTAATATCACGAAAATCTTTTTTTATCTGTTCAAATTCTTGATTCATCTATATTTCTCCTAAATTTAATTTGAACTGGTAACCTTCATAACCTGTTCAATCATGTTATACATTAAACGGCTTTGTTCTGTATCTGCAGCATGATAATAGACCTCTTTTCCCTCTCTCCGGCTTACAATTAACCCACTGTTACGAAGGGGACGTAAGTGATGAGAAACTGCTGGGCTTGACATTTTCAATATATCTGAAATATTAACCACACATTCTTCACGATGACATAATAACCAGAAAATCCGGATTCTTGTTGTGTCCCCAAGTTGTCTGAAAATTTCTGATATCATCTGAAAAGTGCCAATATTGCTTAATTGTTCATTCATACCAGAGAAAAAATTTTTTTCATTATGATGATGTAGCAGTATAAGATTAGTCATAGTATTCCTCCATTTTTCGCCCAAATGGAAATGCTTTTCTCCCTTTTAGAAGGGAGTGTCCTCTGGACGTTGACTTCCATATTTTATTGCATTATACTACATACATAACAATTAAACAAGTACTTAATTGTTAAATTCAAAATAATAAGAACAAATAGAAGGGGATTTTTTATATGAAAAAAACTTATAAAATTGAAGTGGATTGCGCCAACTGTGCTAATCTTATGGAAGCAGCTACTAATAAGATTGAAGGAATAAAAAGTGCAACAGTAAATTTCATGACCCAGAAAATGATTGTAGAATTCGAGGACGGACAAGAACATGGTTCGGTTATGAAAGAAGTATTAAAAGTATGTAAAAAAGTAGAACCAGATTGTGAAATTGAAATTTAATCTGAAAAATTAGAAATAGCACCCCGAATGTTAAAAACAGCAAGGGAGTATATTTTAAGCAATTACTTAATAGTGATAAGTAGGTGGATATGAACGATGAATAAAAAACAACAAAAAATGTTAGTCCGAATTATTATAGCTACATTTATGCTAATCGTACTACATTTTATTCCTGCAACAGGGATTCTTAAGCTAACTTTATATTTATTAACTTATCTGATTATTGGTTACGATATTTTGAAAAAGGCCGGGAAGGGAGTTTTGAATAAGCAAATATTTGATGAAAACTTCCTAATGGCTATTGCTACTCTTGGAGCACTTGCATTGGCTATTTACGATAGAAGTGGTGACTATAACGAAGCTATTGCTGTTATGCTTTTCTACCAAATTGGCGAATGGTTTCAGAGTTATGCTGTTGGAAAAAGCCGAAGGAATATTAGTGCACTCATGGACATTCGCCCCGACTATGCAAACGTAGAACGAAATGGAAAACTTGAAAAGGTTGACCCTGAAGAAGTTGAAATTGGAAACACTATCATAGTGCAACCTGGAGAAAAGGTCCCTCTTGATGGTATAATTACTTGCGGTAATTCAAGTTTGAATACCAGTGCATTAACTGGTGAAAGCCTGCCACGTGATGTAAAACAGGGAGATACTATCATTAGTGGCTGCATTAATATGACAGGTGTTTTAAAGGTCCAAACAACAAAAGAATTCGGAGAATCTACTGTTTCCAAAATTTTAGAGCTTGTTGAAAATTCTAGTTCTCGCAAATCTAAGTCAGAAAACTTTATTTCTAAGTTTGCAAGGGTTTATACCCCTGCAGTCTGTTACAGTGCATTAGCTCTAGCAATTCTTCCACCAATATTTCGTATGATATTTATAGGTATAGATCCTGAATGGGATGAGTGGATTTATCGAGCACTTACATTCCTTGTAATCAGTTGTCCCTGTGCTTTAGTCATCAGTATTCCTCTAAGTTTTTTTGCAGGAATTGGAGGTGCAAGCAAAGAAGGCATTTTGATTAAGGGTTCAAATTATTTAGAAACTTTATCTAAGACAAAGTACATGGTATTTGATAAAACCGGTACATTAACACAGGGTGTATTTGAAGTAAATGCAGTCCATCATGGTACCCTTGAAGACGAAAAGCTTTTAGAGTATGCAGCACTTGCCGAAAGTTCTTCTTCACATCCAATTAGCAAAAGTTTACAGAGGGCATATAGAAAATCCATTGAAGCAAGCCGAATATCGGATATTCAAGAAATCAGCGGGTATGGTATCATTGCAAAAATAGATAATGTTTCCGTTGCAGCGGGTAATAGTAAGTTAATGGAAAGACTAAATATTCCCTACAAAGACTGTCATAGTGTAGGAACAATTATACACATGGCTATCAATGGGATTTACGCTGGACATATTGTAATTTCAGATGTCATAAAACCAAACTCAAAAAAAGCTATTGATGCTCTAAAAAAAGTTGGCGTAGAAAAAACAATTATACTTACTGGCGATGCACAGAAGGTGGCCGTTCAGGTTGCATCCACTTTGGGTATTGATGAAACTTTCAGTAACTTACTTCCCGCTGATAAAGTAGCAAAGGTGGAAGAACTACTTTCCAAAAAGTCAAAGAACACAAAATTAGCATTCGTTGGAGATGGTATTAATGACGCTCCTGTGCTAACAAGAGCAGACATCGGAATTGCAATGGGAGCAATGGGTTCTGATGCTGCAATTGAAGCAGCTGATGTCGTTCTTATGGATGATGACCCTATGCAAATTGCAAAGTCAATTAAAATTTCCCGCAAATGTATAAGAATCGTGTACCAAAATATTGTGTTTTCTTTAGCTATCAAATTTGCTTGCCTTTTATTAGGAGCGTTTGGAATTGCAAATATGTGGTTTGCTATCTTTGCCGATGTAGGCGTTATGATTATTGCAATATTGAATGCAATTCGCGCACTGCATGTTCATAAGTTGTAAGTTTTGAAAAAGAGTCACATTAGTTAAAATAACAAAACTCCAATAAGTACTAAAACACATACCGTCTACTGTTAGGCGCTTAAATGTACATAATTGCTGAAAAATAATGAAAAACATTACTAAATGCTTAATATAATAGAACTACAATAAGAATGGTTATACTCAACATAATCAGAACAATAATCTTCTTATATTATTTAGTAAAAAAGAGGTATAGTCTAAATGAGACTATACCTCTTTTTGATGAAAATCCATCCTTATCCCCTATATACTATTTATATTACGAGGATGAATAATTTCTTTTATGTTATTTCCTCTTTTTTTATTTTAAATATACGTCTCAAAAAAAATCCTAGAACTTTGGGACTTTTAATTACTACCACTTTCAAGAAAATACCCCCCATCTTACTAGCACCTTATTAGAGATATTGCAAGTATTATCATAATCACAACAAGCAATTTAACAACAAAGTGTATAGGAAATAAATATGAAATTGTAAGTCCCATTACAAATATCAGAGCTAATTTGCCTTGCTTACAATAGCAATTCATGTGCAACCTCACCACCATTATATGGTATAGGCTATATATTTAAACTTCCTTATTAACTATAATATACATATGTTCTTAAAATGTGAAAAATAAAAAGCACCCCCAATGATAACGGGAGTGCTCTTGCTTTTATTTTTTTAACTAGCAGCCACAACCATTGTTGCAACCACAGTCACCATTGTTACCACAGCAGCAGCAGCAAATTAATATTAATATTAAGATCCAAGAGCAGCCCCCGTTACCAAAACAACCGTTATTACACATAATGTTTTCCTCCTTTGATTTATTTCAATATCATTATACGAAAATGACTCTCTAGTTGTTACAAAAAAACTTTCTCCTTATATGAAATATTTTAAAAAATAAAGAAATATTAAGAAATAATGAGAAAATAACATAAAACCAAATTTTAACTTTGTATAAAGGCTATAATTAGACTTTTATCAACTTTGACCTTTCCTGTCTTTTAAAGTAAAATTAATACATAAGTCAGTTAAAGTCAAATACAAACGATCGGAGGTAATCTTATGCAGATAAGTGATATTGTAACTCAATATATACTTAAGCTACTTGACGAGTCTGATGGTAATGCTCAAATAAAGCGAAACGAACTTGCAAGTTTTATAGGTTGCGTACCAAGTCAAATTAATTATGTAATAACTTCAAGATTTACGCCAGAACACGGATATTTAGTAGAAAGTAGAAGAGGTGGCGGCGGATATATAAGAATAACTCGCATAAATACAGAAAAAACGCCAGCTATTAGGCATATAATAAATTCTATAGGACGAGAAATAGATTTTATAGATACAGAAATATTGATAAAAAATATGGAACAAAGAGATATAATAACAGAACAAGTAAAAAAATTAATGTTAAGCGTCCTTTCTGATAGAGCCTATAGTGGTATTCCAAATGAGCTAAGAGGAAACTTAAGAGCCTCATTGCTCAAAAATATGTTATTAACTTTAATATAAGGGGGAAAAAATATGTTATGTCAATCTTGTGGAAAAAATCAGGCAAATACACACATAAAAAAATTTATAAACGGTAATTTAACTGAATATCACCTATGTGAACAATGTGCAAATAAAATAGGTTATCAAGATGTTCTTTCATCATTCCCATTTGATTTTAATAATCTACTTGGAAGTTTTTTCGAAGAAAAAAATTCATCAGTATTAAGTAACAAGTCAAAAAGTGTTCATTGTGAAGTTTGTGGTTCATCTTTTGAAGATATATCAAGAACTGGAAAAATAGGTTGCGCCAATTGTTATAAGACATTTTTTAATCGCCTAATGCCTTCAATAGAAAGAATTCATGGAAATACTAATCACACTGGAAAAATATCTTACTTAGCAAGCAGCGATGAATCATTAATAAAAAACAAAATAAATGAGCTAAAATCTGAAATGGAGGCAGCAATAAAAGATCAAAATTTTGAAAAAGCTGCAAAACTTAGAGATGAAATAAAAGAGTTAACTCAAAAGGAGGGATTTAAAGATGAATAGCTGGTTTGAACAGTCAGGACCTCAAGGGGACATTGTCATAAGTTCTAGAATAAGATTAGCAAGAAATATAGAGCGATACCCTTTCCCTTGCAAATTATCAAACGATCAAAAGTCTAATGTTATAAATGATATAAAGTCAACTATTTTAAATAGTAGTGATTTTAAAGAAAAGCTTAACTATGTAAATGTAAGTTCCATTAATAAAATAGAAGCGCAATCTTTAGTTGAACATCATTTAGTAAGTCCAGAGTTTATTAATGATCTTTCATATAAAGGTTTAATTTTGTCAGAGGACAAATCAATTAGTATTATGATAAATGAAGAAGACCACATTAGACTTCAGGTAATGTCTCCAGGCTTTGAGCTTGATAATATATATAATATTGCTGATAAACTTGATTCCTTTCTCGATAAAAAATTATCTTTTTCCTTTGATAATAAGCTTGGATATTTAACGCAATGTCCCACTAATCTTGGTACTGGTATGAGAGCATCTGTTATGCTCCATCTGCCTGCATTAAGTCAATGCGGTGCTATATCAAGAATTAGTTCAGACCTTATAAAGTTAGGCCTTACCATTAGAGGAATATATGGCGAAGGGAGTGAACCTAAGGGTGATATATATCAACTATCGAATCAAATAACACTAGGCATCTCAGAAAAAACAGCTCTACAAAATTTAAAAGATATTACAGCACAACTAATATCAAGAGAACGCAAACAGCGAAGTGAAATTACTAAAAATATTCATGTTATTGATGCGATATGTCGCTCAAGAGGTATATTGAAAAATACTATATTACTAAGTAACGATGAATTTATGAAACTAATGTCAAATATACGTTTAGGAGTGTCCATTGGTATAGTTACAGGTATATCTTTTAATAAGATCAATGAATTATTAATAAAGGTTCAACCCGCTACATTAATACGCGATGAAAAGCAAAATTTTACATCAATCCAACGTGATCAAAAGAGGGCTAAATTAGTCCGCAAATATATGAATGAAGCAAACTAAAGGAGGATATTTATGTATAGATTTAATGGTTTTACAGAAAAAGCCAATAATGCCCTTAATTTAGCTATAAATAGCGCTGAAGTGATGGGACACACTTATATAGGAAGTGAGCACATATTACTTGGTCTTTTAAAAGAAGGTAGTGGCGTAGCATTTGTAGTATTAAACGAATTAGGTATACACTCAGATGATCTTGAAAACTTACTAAAGCAAGAAATAGGCACTGGTTCTAGAACGTCACTTACCACATCGGATTTTACTCCACGTACAAAACGAGTAATACAAAATGCTGTAATGCACGCTGCAAGCTTAGGGCATAATTATGTCGGCACAGAACATCTATTGTTATCTCTTATAGGAGAGTCTGATAGTTATGCTGTTAGATTTTTAAATCAGCTTGGAACCAGTACTAGGGGTATAATAGAAAGACTAAATTCAACCTTTGGAGAAAAAAACGATAATGATGTCTTTTTTGATATGGCTGACCCATTCACTTCAAACTCCGCACCATCGAGTCAATTCAGTAGGAGCAATACAAAGACTCTAGACCAATTTGGAAGAGACCTCACAGAGCTAGCAAAAGCTGGTACAATAGATCCTGTTATAGGAAGGCAGAAGGAAATTGAGCGTGTAATACAAATTCTTTCAAGGAGAAACAAAAATAATCCTTGTCTAATAGGGGAACCAGGTGTTGGTAAGACGGCCGTTGTCGAAGGATTAGCATTAAAAATAGTTTCAGGAGACGTGCCGGAACTACTAAAAGGAAAACGCGTCGTCTCCTTAGATCTAACAAGCATGATAGCCGGTACAAAATATAGAGGCGACTTTGAAGAAAGAATAAAAAGTGCAATTGAAGAACTTAAAAAAGCTGGAAACATAATACTATTTATAGATGAACTTCACACTATTGTCGGTGCAGGTTCGGCTGAAGGTTCTGCTGACGCTGCAAATATTTTAAAACCAAGTCTTGCACGAGGTGACTTTCAAGTTATAGGCGCTACTACTATTAAAGAATATAGAAAATATATAGAAAAAGATGCAGCATTAGAAAGACGCTTTCAGCCAGTCACTGTTGGAGAGCCTTCTGAGGAAGAAGCTATACTAATACTAAAAGGCCTCAGGGACAGATATGAAGCACATCATAAAGTAAAGATAACTGATGAAGCAATAAAAGCTGCTGTAAACCTATCATCAAGATATATAGCAGACAGGTATCTACCTGACAAAGCTATCGACCTTATAGATGAAGCAGCCTCAAGAGTTCGGCTCAAGGCTTATACCGCACCCGATACGCTTCAAGAGCTTGAAAAGAAAATTAAAGACTTAGATAAAGAAAAGTCAGCAGCAATCAATGCACAAGAATTCGAAAGAGCTGCTAAACTGCGCGACGAGGAAAAGTCAATAAGGCAAACATTAGATGAGCAAAAAAAAGCATGGCAAGATAAACATGAAAAGGCAAATGGTGAAGTTAGCAGTGAAGATATAGCTGAAATTGTATCAAACTGGAGTGGGGTACCTGTTGTACAACTAACAGAAGAGGAAAGCGCTCGCCTATTAAAAATGGAAAATATTCTTCATGAAAGGATAGTAGGGCAAAATGAGGCGGTATCTCATGTATCAAAGGCAATTAGGCGTGGCAGAGTCGGACTTAAGGACCCAAATAGACCTGTCGGTTCATTTATATTCCTTGGCCCTACCGGGGTAGGTAAAACAGAACTCTGCAAAACTCTTGCTAAAGCAATGTTCGGCGATGAAAATGCCATGATACGTCTTGATATGTCTGAGTATATGGAGAAACATACTGTATCAAAGCTTATAGGCTCGCCTCCTGGATACGTCGGATATGATGAAGGAGGACAGTTAACCGAGAAAGTTCGTAGAAAGCCTTATTCAGTAGTATTATTCGATGAAATAGAAAAAGCACATCCTGATGTATTTAATATGCTACTGCAAATATTGGAAGACGGACAGCTTACTGATTCTCAAGGTAGAAAGGTAAACTTTAAAAACACAATAATAATTATGACATCAAATGTAGGTGCAAGATTAATAACTGAAAAACAAACCAACCTTGGATTTTCAAATTCAAGCAGCAAAGAGTCTGATCAAGAAAAATTAAAAGAGACTGTCTTAGCAGAATTAAAAAAGGTTTTTAAACCTGAATTTTTAAATCGTGTAGACGACATAATCGTTTTTAATAAGTTAACTAATGATGATATTAAATTAATAGCTAAACGTATGCTTAACGATGTTAAAAATAGGGCTTTATCCCTTGGAATAAAAATAGAATTTACTGATAAATCTATAGATTCTATTTCAGAAGCTGGGTTCGATCCTATCTATGGAGCACGCCCATTGCGTAGGGCTATACAGTCTAAAATAGAAGACAAACTCTCAGAAGAAATGCTTAAAGGTAACATTAAAGACGGTTCAAATTTGATATGTGATTACAACGATAAAAGTAAAGAGTTCACCTTTTCTATAAAATAATTGATAGGACCAATACCTTAAGGTGTTGGTCCTATTAAATCTCCTAATAAGTTTATTAAAACTTATTTAAATTATGTTATAAAAACTCTATATATTTATGATATAATTAATTCGAGGTGTTTATTAATGAACTTATCTATTAATCTTGGTAATTGGAATTCTGTCTTTGCAGTTCCTAGCTTAGTCGTTGACAAACATATAAAATTGGCAGGTTCTGCACAGCTTAAAGTTTTGCTATTTATCTTGCGTCACGCAGGAAATAATATATCTATAGATAAAATATCAGAAAGCCTTTCAATGGATAAAGCCGATGTCAAAGATGCCCTACAATATTGGATTGAAACAAAAGTAATATCATTAAATAATAGCACAATATCACCAGCTGATGTTTCAAATGTTCAACAGGAAAAAGTAGAAGCAATAAATAAAGAAGAAATTCAAGGCTTAGAAAGTACAGAATTAAGCGAGCATAAAAGTGATGAAAAAGTTGCAAGGCGTCCTATACGTCCCCCAAAACCAGACAATAATTCTGTTTCTCAAAGAATAAACGATTCCCCAGAGATTGCATTTTTAATGCAAGAAGCTCAGGTTATCCTATCAAGACCAATATCAAATTCTGATAGTTCTACTTTACTTATGCTTCATGATACAGATGGTCTTCCAGTAGATGTTATCATTATGCTCATGCAATATGCTGTAAGCATAGGCAAAGGTAATATGAAATATATAGAAAAAATGGCTATTTCTTGGTCAAATGAAGAAATCGACACTATTGAAAAAGCTGAAAGTAAAATTCGTCTGCTTGAAAGTTATAGAAAGGCATGGAATTGTGTAGAAAAAATTATAGGTATAGACCATAGATCACCAACTTCCAAAGAAGATCAAGCAGCATCTAAATGGATAAACACATGGAAGATATCAGACGAGCTTATAAAAGAAGCGTACGAACGTTGTGTTAATGCAAAGGGTCGATACATACTAGGTTACATGGATAGCATAATAAAAAGGTGGCATGATTCCGGCATAACTAATTTATCACAAGCTATATCAGAGAGTAAAAAATTAAGGTCTAAATATTTAAAATCTGATGACACATTTCCATCTTATGACATAGATGAATATGAACGCAAAGATATGTTTATTTGAAACTGGAGGATATTATTATGGCATATAGTCCTAAAATTTTAAAAGAAGCAGAAGCCCACCTTGAAAAAATCAGAAAAGAAAAAATTCAAGAGAGTGAAACAAGGAAAAAAATTCTTTATCAAAGATTTAAGAGAGCCGCTGAAATTGATATGTTACTTTCAAAAACAGCAATATGTGCTGCTAAATCAGTATTAGAAGGAGCTAATGCCAAAGAGGAGCTTTTAAAATTAAAGAAATCTAACTTTTCGTTGCAAAAGGAATTAAATGATATTTTAAATTCTGCAGGTTTACCGCTTGACTATTTAGAAATAAAGTATAATTGTTCTTATTGTAATGATACAGGGTATATTAATGGAAAGATATGTAATTGTTTAAAAAAGACAATTAAACAATTAGCATATGAAAAATTAAACAAGCTCTCTCCCCTATCATTATCTACATTTGAATCGTTTAATCTTTCTTATTACCCAAGAGAACTCACCTCTAACGGGATTGAGCCGCGGGCTAAGATGGAAAAGATTTTTAAATTTTGTAAAGATTATGCTTACAATTTCAGTAAAGACTCTAAGAACCTATTCATGCAGGGTGCAACTGGTCTTGGGAAAACACATCTTTCTTTGGCAATCGCGAGTACAGTTATAGACATTGGGTACAATGTTATATATACATCTACCCCAAGTATTATTTCAAAACTTGAAAAGGAGAGATTTAATCATATAAATTCAGAAGATAATTCTGAAAACCATCTAATTGAATGTGATCTTTTAATTTTAGATGATCTGGGTACTGAATTTCAAACAAGCTTTTCAAATGCAACAGTGTATAACATAATCAATACAAGAATTATGTATAGAAGACCTACAATTATAAGTACAAACCTTTCAGCAAAGGAAATTCAAAACAGTTACTCTCAAAGACTAGTATCAAGAATAATGGGAAATTATATAAGGCTTTATTTTTTAGGGCACGATATTCGCCAAAACTACATCAAATAAAATATTAACAATTATTTTACAAATATAAAGTTGACAAAATTTATATGTGGTGGTAAATTTATATATAGATTAGCACTCTTACAGTGTGAGTGCTAATATTCTTAAGTAGGAGGTGGCTAAGTGGAACTATCTAATAGAAAGCTTAAGCTTTTATACTTAATAGTTAACAGTTACATCCAAACAGGAGAACCTGTAAGCTCTAAGACTTTATGCGATATATTAAATTCATCTATTTCATCCGCTACGATAAGAAATGAAATGGCTGAACTTACAGAACTCCATTTTCTTGAACAGCCTCATACTTCTGCAGGCAGGATTCCATCTCATTTTGGGTACAGACTTTATATAAATAAGTTAATGAACAAAAAAATGCTCTCTAAAGAAAATCAAAAGTTAATAGATGATACACTTTCTATGTATAAGGATAATCCTGATAACCTAATTCATGCTGCTTCAAATTTGTTATCTCAAATTACTAATTCTACTGTTGTATCTGTAGCTATGTCAACAGACAAAAATGTAATTAAACAAATAGAAATTGTAAAACTAGGTACATGCAAGGTAATGATTATACTAGTGACTTCTTCGGGAGTGATAAAAAGTCGTATTTTGCGTCTTAACTTTATAATTGACGATGATACACTTTCACTAATAGTAAATGTGTTAAATAAAAAATTAGTAAATGTATTTCTGTCAGATTTAACCCCTGCCTTCATTCAAACTTTTGCAGCTTCCCTGGGTGAACTAACATTTTTACTATCTGATATATTAGAAGCTGTCATTCAATTAGTAAAAGAAGCCAATTATAAAGATGTACATTTAGATGGGCAAGCAAATCTTTTACTAATTCCGGAGTTTAAGCCTGAACTTGTAATACAACTGATAGAATCTTTAAAAAATGAACAAGTTTTAAAAGATTTATTTTTTGACACTAGTTTTCAAAAGACTCGTGTTATTATTGGTAAAGAGAATAAGCACTCCGCCTTTAATAAGTCAAGTGTAATTTTAACAAAATACAATGCAAAAGATCAAAAAAGAGGAATTATCGGCATAATAGGTCCTACTAGAATGAATTATAGTTATTTAATAGCGAATGTTGAATATGTAGCGTCATCAGTAGGAAATCTTTTATACGATCTTTTAAGGCTTGATTAAAATATGAAAGGAGAATAAGGTTGGTAGAAAGCAAAACAGAAAAACCTTTAAATGAACTTAATGAAAACAATATTAAAGAACTAGAGGAAAAAATAGAAAACTTAAAATCTGATATTGAAAAGCAAAAGGACCAATTTTTAAGATTGGCCGCTGAGTATGACAATTATAGAAAACGCAGTGAAAGAAACAAACTATCCATATACGATGATGCTACAGCAAATGCTATAGTAGCTATATTACCTATTGCAGACTGCATTGAAAAAGCGATCGAGTCAAGTTCTGGTGCAGATGCAGAATATAAAAAAGGATTGTCCATGTTAAACGATCAAATTACTTCATCTCTTTTATCCTTGCACATTGAGTCATTCGGTAATGTTGGGGATAAATTTGATCCTGAAATACATAATGCTATTTCTCATATACAAGATGAGGAACTAGATGAGAGTGTAATTACTCAAGTATTTCAAAAGGGATATAAATTAAATAATAAAATAATCCGTCATGCTATGGTAGCTGTTGCAAATTAAGTTAAAATAATAAGGTTAATATATATTTATAATAAAAATTTTTGGAGGTAAATTTTATGTCAAAAACAATTGGTATTGATTTAGGTACAACAAATTCATGTGTTGCAGTAATAGAGGGTGGAGAACCTGTAGTTATAGCAAATGCAGAAGGAACAAGGACAACTCCTTCGGTGGTTGCCTTCTCTAAAACATTTGAAAGGATGGTAGGTCAAGTTGCAAAGCGCCAAGCTATTACAAATCCTGACCGCACAGTTTCTTCAATAAAAAGAGAAATGGGAACAAATTATAAGGTTAAAATAGACGATAAGACATTTTCTCCACAAGAAATTTCTGCTATGATTCTTCAAAAATTAAAGGCTGATGCTGAAGCTTATTTAGGTGACACTGTGACCCAAGCTGTTATAACAGTTCCAGCATACTTTACAGATGCGCAACGTCAAGCAACAAAGGATGCTGGAAAAATCGCTGGCCTTGAAGTAAAAAGAATAATAAATGAACCAACAGCTGCAGCTCTTTCTTATGGAATAGACAAAGAAAATGACCAAAAAGTAATGGTTTATGATCTTGGTGGAGGAACGTTTGATGTATCTATAATTGAGATGGGAGATGGAGTACAAGAAGTTTTAGCTACTGCCGGCAACAACCGACTTGGTGGAGATGACTTCGATCAAAGAATTATTGATTTTCTTATAAATACTTTTAAGGCTGAAAACGGCATAGATCTAAGGAATGACAAAATGGCTATGCAAAGATTAAAAGAGGCTGCAGAAAAAGCCAAAATTGAATTATCTGGAGTAACCACATCTTCTATTAATCTCCCATTTATTACAGCTGATGCTTCCGGACCAAAACATCTTGACATTACTTTAACAAGAGCTAAATTCAATGAACTTACAAAGGACTTAGTGGAAAGCACTATAGGACCTGTCCGTCAAGCGTTAAAAGATTCCGGTTTATCTATAAATGAAATAGATAAAGTTTTGATGGTAGGAGGTTCTTCAAGAATTCCAGCAGTACAGGAAGCTGTTAAATCTCTTATAGGTAAAGATCCATTTAAAGGAATTAATCCTGATGAATGCGTAGCTATAGGTGCCGCTCTTCAAGCTGGAGTTTTAGGAGGTGAAGTCCAGGGGCTCTTACTTCTAGATGTTACTCCTCTCTCTCTTGGTGTTGAAACATTAGGTGGAATTATGACTAAAATAATAGATAGAAATACAACTATTCCTACAAAGAAAAGTCAAATTTTTTCAACAGCTATGGACGGTCAAACGCAAGTACAAATTAATGTTCTGCAAGGTGAACGTGAGTTTGCAAAAGACAATAAACAATTAGGACTTTTCACCTTAGACGGAATTGCTCCGGCAATGAGAGGTACTCCACAAATTGAAGTTACATTTGATATCGATGCAAACGGTATAGTAAATGTACATGCAAAAGACCTTGGAACTGGAAAAGAGCAAAAAATAACTATCACATCAAATACTAACATGTCTAAAGAAGAAATAGAACAAGCAGTTAAAAATGCAGAAAAATTTGCACAAGAAGATAAAAAGCGTCGTGAAGAAGTTGAAGAGAAAAATGAAGCTGAAAATCTGTGCTATGCAGTTGAAAAGTTAATCAATGAAAACGGTGAAAAACTTGATAATGGAGATAAAGACAATTTAAATTCTAAGGTAGCCGCATTAAAAGAATCTATATCATCAAATAACATTGAAAACATAAAATCACAAAAAGAAGAATTACAAAAAGCTATGTATGAAGTTTCTGCTAAATTATATCAAAATGCTACTCCAAATCAAGGAGTCAATGCAGAAAACGTAAATAATAATGATTCTTCAAATACACAAGCCGATGGTAACGTATATGAAGCTGATTATAAAGATGTTGACACAAACAAATAACTTTTAATATATAAATCCCTTAACTGCATTCTCAGTTGAGGGATTTTACAACAACAGGTTAAAATAATATTTTAAATTACTCGGAGGGATTAATAACTTGTCTGCAACAAAAAGAGATTACTATGAAGTATTAGGAGTCCAAAAAGGGGCTTCCGATGAGGAGATAAAAAAAGCTTATAGAAAATTAGCAAAGAAATATCATCCGGATCTTAATCCTGGAGATAAAGAAGCTGAATCAAAATTTAAAGAAGTAAATGAAGCGTACGAAGTTCTTTCAGATAAAGACAGTAAAGCCAGATATGACCAATTTGGTCACGCTGGTGTTGATCCATCTTATGGAGGTGGATATGGCCAAGGAGGCAGTCCGTTTGATCAAGATATAGACTTAGGAGATATTTTCAGTAGTTTCTTCGGTGGTGGCTTTGGAGGTGGATTTTCATCACGAGGAAGAGTAAATGCTAATGCTCCTAGACGTGGTTCTGATACTCAAGCTACTATAAATATATCATTCGAAGAAGCTGCTAAAGGTTGTAAAAAAGAAGTATCATATAAAGTAGTAGAAAAATGTAAAGATTGTAATGGTTCTGGGGCTGCTTCTGGTACTACAGCTAAAACCTGCCCTATATGTAAAGGAACCGGGCAAACTAAAGTAACTCAAAGGACTCCATTTGGTGTAGTTCAGACTGCTCGTACCTGTGGTAAATGTCATGGATCAGGGAAAGTTATTGAAAAGCCTTGTCATAAATGTTCTGGTACTGGACGTATTCAAAATTTACATAAAGTAGAAGTCAACGTTCCTGCTGGAATTGATGATGCTCAAATATTAAACATTAGCGGACATGGGAATGCCGGAATAAATGGAGGACCTTCAGGTGATCTCCATGTTTATATAAACGTTCGCCCTCATCCTGTATTTGAAAGACGTGGATTTGACATATGGTGTGAATTGCCTTTAACATTTACACAAGCGGCACTGGGTGCTGAAGTTACCGTTCCAACGATAGATGGACGTGTTAGTTATCAAATACACGAAGGTACTCAACCGGGGGATGTATTTAAGTTAAAAGGTAAAGGGATTGAACATCTAGGATCAATAGGAAGACGTGGAGATCAATTTGTTAAAGTCACTATAGAAGTTCCGAATAATCTTTCAAATAAACAAAAAGACATATTAAAAGAGTTTGAGGCAACAGCGACTGAAGACAATTACAAAAAAAGAAAGGGATTTTTTGAAAAATTAAAAAGTATATTTAGTAATTAATAATATAATATTTTTTATTTATGATTAATATTGACTATATTATATAAAAATGTTATAATTGCTTTAGATTATAACAATGGTGGTGATAAAATGCAAGAACCATTAAGGATAATAATAAAACACATCTTTATTCTTCTAGCATTATCACTGCTTATTTTTTTAATGTCAAATATAGGAATCCCTTGTTTGTTTAGGACTGTAACAGGTATCCCCTGCCCAACTTGTGGTATGTCTAGAGCATTTTTAAGTTTACTTAACTTAAATTTAAAGCAGTCATTTGAATTTCATCCATTTTTAATTCCGGCTTTAATTACAATTTTTCTTGCTATTCACATGAAGTTTGGATGTATGAAATTAAATAAGAAGTTCTGTAATGTATTTTTTACAATATCTGTTATTTTATTATTTATAATTTATTTTTTCAGGCTTTTTTTTGGTACTATATTATAATATAGTTTTATTTTGTTGACAAATTGTATATAATATAGTATAATAGTATAAAATTAAGTTAAGAAAGGGTGTCATTTATGGATAAGCAATTAATAGATACTTATATAATTACTAACCAGAAGTATTTTCCAGAAGATAAGGTGGTCTACCTTAAAGAGAAACTTAGTTCTATAGATCAAGATAGGTTTTCACTTATTTCTTCTCTGTCTCTTAAGGACCCTATTTTATTACTTGTGATTTCTTTATTTTTTGGTAGTTTGGGAGTTGATAGGTTCCTACTAGGTGACACGGCAATGGGAATTCTAAAGCTATTTACATGCGGCGGTTTAGGTATATGGACAATAATAGATTGGTTTTTAATAATGAACAAAACAAGAGAGTATAATTTTAATAAAATTATGACTATAATTTAGTTAAAAACATGTAATTTTAAGTAATAATCGCTTTACTATTAGAAAATTATATTAAAATGTTAAAATAAAACTTTTCACTATTTTAATTCCTACTTTTTTATGTTAAAATGATGTTAATCTATATATTTACGAAAGGTAGGCTATTAGCGATGGCTAAACAAAAAGCAATTGTATTAAAAAACGCATTTTGCGTTGCATTTTCTTTTTTATTATTTCTCTTCGCATCGAGTAACACCTGCACAGCATATTCTGAACCAGGAGATTCAGCTGAAAATCCATTGCTTGTGAAATCTTTGCTAGATCTTGAATGTATCATTGAAGATTTGAAAGATGGAACTGATTATTGTGGTAAGTACTTTAAGCTTGAGAATGATATTTACCTATCAAAAGGACATGGAGCTATAGTTTGGTCTTTTATGGATGGAATCAAAGATGAATCAAAACCTTTCAATGGAACATTTGATGGAAACAACAAATCTTTTATATGTAATATTAGGGAATTTGGTGAATCAGAAACAGGTTCAATATTTGGGACTATTGGAAGTATGGGTACCATTAAAAACCTCAACATTAAAGGAACAATTAACAATAAGGATAATAGTGTAAGTACTATAGCTAACGAAAATTATGGCACAATTTCAAATTGTAAAGTCAAAGCGTCCATTAGCAGTGGAAAAAATGCTTTTGCAATTTGTAATAAAAACTATGGTACTGTAGAAAAATGCACTGTAAAGGAGAATATTAGTGCGTCTGGATATTGCACTGGCATATCGCATTATAACCTAGGAAATATTAATTCTTGCCTTGTAAATATAAAGTTAGACAATCATTTGAAAGCAGAAACAGATAACACTCTATATTCAGCCGGTGTGTCTATATTTAATACAGGAAAAATCACAAATACATCTGCGTGTTTGGATATTGCAAACTTCTCAAAAGATGACTTAAAAATGAATTATAACAAAATAGCAGGTGGAATTGTATCTATAAACGAGGGTCTAATAGATACATGTACATATTTAGGTGATATAAGTTCTAATATTGTAGGAGGAATTGCGGGAAAAAACTACTCAAAAATTTTGAATTCTAGTGTATCCTCCAATATAACTGGAGATATTGTCGGAGGAATCAGCGGTATAAGCTACGGTTCAGCGGAAGAAGTAATAAAAAATTGCAGTTGTATTTTAAACATTCAAGCTATCACCAGTGCTAATGAAATAACTGATCTTAATAATCCGGGATATCCTAATAGTAAAGTCGAAAACTGTATTTGCAGTTCAACTATTAAATATATTAATATTTAAAATAAAAACAATGTACCTACAAAGTACATTGTTTTTTATTTTAATAATTCTTTTGCCCTATTCTGACAAACCGTAGATACCTTCTTTATATTATCAACATTAAATATATCCTCTCCAATAGAAAATAAAATTTCACTGATTACATCTTTTACTTTAGATTCATCTTTTAAAGCACTATACATAGCAGCATAATTAAAATCTAAAAAGAAATTTAACAGTTGACTTGCATGTTCATCTAAATACTTATTTTCCCTCCAAATTTTACATATTCGTTCAATAAGAATCTTTTGTGATGATATTTTTTTATCTTGTGAATACGAATATACAGCAGAACCTGACCTTTTTTGCCTGTATTGGTAAAGTGCATTTGGTATATATTTTATCTTTTTAGCCTTGGGAAAAACTGTAAAATTAAAACATTCATCTTCTAAAAAAGTAATGTCCTTTTCAAAAAAAATATTATTTTTTAATAGTAAGTCTCTTTTATAAAGCTTATTCCAAACTAATACAGTATCATAGCCTGTAAAAAGAGCTAAAAATGGATCTTGTGTATATATGTGCTCCTTCATAGAAAAAGGTTTATAACGCCAACGATGATAAGGATAAGTAATTTTATAAATGCCAAAAGATAATATATCAACCTGATCTTTCTCAGCCTCTAAATAAGCAACTTTACAAGCATCTTCTCTTAAATAGTCATCTGAATCTACAAATAGAATATACTTACCTTTCGCCGCACTTATACCAACATTTCTAGCTGACGATACTCCTTGATTCTCTTGATTAAAAATAATTAAATTATTATACATCTTCTTATAGTCGTTTAAAATATCATAGCTTTTATCTTCAGAACCATCATTTATACATATAACTTCTATATCATTAAATGACTGGTTAAAAATACTGTCAAGACACTCACTAAGATAATTACCTACATTATAAACTGGAACTATAACAGAAATTTTCGGACATATATTCTTATCAATCATACAAGTTAGCTCCTTTTACCATCAAAAATATCAATATCAAAATACAACCTCATAACAAAAATTATGGGTTTCATTTTTCTTATACATAAATGACTCAAAAACAAGCATTAAAATTAGCCCATCACATAAATTCTACCAAAACAGCCTCTAATAATTCTTAATACATGTAAATTTAAGAATAATTATAACTAAGTCTTCAATGTTGTATTCTTTATTTCTCATAAAACTACATAAAGAATTTGATTCTAACAAATCCACGTATCTGCAACTAAGAATTTTCAAACATTATAGGTTACAATTAGACGTATCCAATTTGATTATCTATTACTGATTGTTAATTACAAATTCTCAAATGACTTAAAATTTTATAAAGAACTTTCTCACACTCATAAATAAAATACAAGAAATAAAGTGAAAATAGTTATGCCTTTTTTTATTCAATCAATTACTTTATTATAATTTTTTACTTGCCTATCAATCATTTCCACTTAAAAAATTGATCCTTCGTGTAACGTTATTTAAATACTCAAAATTTATAATATATTTGCAATTAAAAATACATAGTTTATTAATGTTTCTTTTAACAATTTCTATAAATTTATTATACATATATATTTTTTTTAGTCAAGTATGGTTTATTCCTAGTAAAATTTTTAAATGCTTTAAAATTAAAATTTAAGACACAAAAAAAGAACCACATATCATGTGGTCTTATATTAATGTAAATTAAATATTTACTAAGCACAACCTACTACTAAACTTTAATAATAATATTAACTATATATACTATAAAAACTAAAATAATGAACACATATCTTGTCATTATTTCAAACCATTTGCCCAATTTCTTTTTTCGCCCAAGTTGAACCTTTTCTCTAGCAAACTCCTTACCGCAAACCCAAAAGAACATAATTCCTGCTAATAAAGCGCCCAAAGGCACTATGTAGTCAGACAAAGTATCCATCCATATCCCCACTATTTCAGCATTCTCTATAAATACACCTACCACAGTTGAAATAAAAGCAATTATACAAACAGAAAGTCCCCTTGAAAAATTAAACTTCGTTTGTAGCATTTCAATAGGAGCCTCAAACAAATTTACTAACGAAGTCACTGCTGCAAACCAAACAGATGCGAAAAATATAATAGATATATAATTCCCCATAGGCAAGCTTTTAAATATCGTTGGCATCGTAATAAACATAAGTGGTGGACCCGATTGAAGTTCATTTTCAAGACTAAAAGAAAATACGGCTGGAATTACCACTGCAGCTGACAGTATTGCAGAGACAAAACTAAATATAGTTACACTCTTAGCACAAGAAACTACATCTTCCTTATCGCTCAAATAACTTCCATAAATTATTGTTCCCGAACCAGCTAGCGATAAAGAAAAAAAAGCTTGACCTAATGCATCAATCCAAGTTTTAAAATTAAGCAACGATGACCACTCAGGATAAAATAAGTATTCATAGCCCTTATAAGAATTTGGCGTAAAAAACATTAATACAGCTAAAAAAGCAAAAAGTAAGAAAAATAGGGGCATTACTATTTTATTAAGTTTTTCTATACCATTTGAAATTCCCAATACCATAATAGCAAATGTACTAGCTAAAGCTATAAGATGCCAAGGTATACTAGAAAAATCTCCAGTTATCTTTTGAAAGTATAAACATGGATTTTCATTTAATACAGAGCCCGTTATGCTTCCAATTAAATACTTTATAACCCATCCAACTACTACAGAATACCCTATTGCAATTAAAAGGCATCCAATTAATGGAATCATTCCTAGAAACTCTCCATTTTTCATGCCTCTCATCTCTAAAGCCTTCTTAAAGGCTCCCAGTGGACCCGTTCTCATAGCTCTTCCAAAGGCCATCTCCCCTATAACTCCTGAAAAGCCAAGTAATAATAAAAATACAACATATAGTATCAAAAAGGCACTTCCACCACTTTTTCCTACTCTATAAGGGAAAAGCCAAATATTTCCTAATCCAACTGCCGACCCAATACATGCTAACGTAAAACCAATCTTACTATTAAATACATCTCTAGTATTTTGAGTCTTTTCTTGGCTTTTTGATATATTTTTATTCATAAATTAATCTCCTATTTATTATCAGCATAAAGCCAAATTAGATAAATTTCATATCTTAATAATACACTTAAGTTATACAATTATCTATCATCATAGCAGCGTAATAATTTTATTTTTAGTCTTTTCTCATTATCTAATTAAACAAAATCATTTAACACAACTGCAGCATACAGTAATTACTTTATTTATTACAAAATTAATATTTTTATGAATCCTTAATTCAGTAACAAATACAATTAATATACAATAGCACCTACCTAATTATATTCTAATTATATATTATCATTAAATTGTTTTAATAGCGACATTTTCTAATAAATTCTACTTTTTGTACTGTTTCTATTAAAATAAATATTATTATTTAAATTAAAAATTACTATATAAGGTAACTTTCAATTTACCTTTCTAAAAAATTAGGCTACAAATAAACGCCATAATTACTAATAAATAAGTATAAATTATACATTCTTTATTACCAGTTTATACATTCTCCCAAATTTACGCAAATTCACTAAATTTATTTTTATACTCAAATTATAAATTTACTAAAATTAAGTGCAATTTTAAAAAAAATAGTGTATAATGTAAATAATGTAAAGGAACAAATTGTCATTACCTGTTAAGCTACTAAATTTAATATGTAAAGCAATGTAATACAACTACTTTAATCATCTTTTTAAATAAATTATTAATGACAATTTGTATCATATGTAAAAAATATAAATCGAGGTGAACCTATGGACTTAGTATGCTCTAAAAATATATTTTCAAATGAAGTTAATAAATACATTTATAAAATACTTAATAATAAAAGTTATTATCTTTATCTCACTAATAGCTCCATAGTCAATCATGAACGTAAAAAATCACTTTTGTTAAACAAATTATTCAATGAAAATCCAAATGTAACCAGCCTTGAAAACTTTCTAAATTTTTGTTCCAACGAAGTTCATAAAAGCAAAAACTATCTTTCCAATATGGATATAAGCTATATTTTAGAAAAGGTTATGGACGATTACTTTAAAGATGAAAAAGAAAAAAACAAATTCCAAAATATTCATC
Source organism: uncultured Clostridia bacterium (assembly GCA_944385105.1). GTDB lineage: Bacteria > Bacillota > Clostridia > Oscillospirales > Acutalibacteraceae > CAG-557. Next base: position 68,807 of record CALWVR010000006.1, on the reverse strand, counting down.
ATAGTTTACTACAACTATATAAACTACTCATATTCAATGGAGTTTACTATATTCCTCAAAAGACTCGAGTTGCAATTAGTAATTATAATTCTATAACTGAATCTCATATATTTAATCTATACAATAAATTAATGCTTATAATTGTTGAGATAATCGATGCATTCATAAGTGGTAAAAATACATATTCAAATAATAACTTAGGAATAGAAATTGCTGCTCCAACGGGTACAGACGATAAATTCGATGTTTTTACTAATGCTTATCGAAATCAAATTTATAAAAAAATTTTTGAAATTGATACCTTAATTCTTGATGGCTTTTTGTATTTAAATAGTTCCATTATGTTTATAGCTAAAACAGCAGTAGCTCTTAATAAGAAAGTAATATTAATCACAAAAGACCTTGCAACAGATATTAATGCTAAGTTTCTAATCAATGAAATAAAAGATAAGGTCAGCATTACTTCAGATGACATTAAATTTATAACAATCAATTCATCTACAAAACTCAGTCTAGAACTTGAGCACTTAAGTAATAATTTTTACGGAAACATAAATTACACTGAGAACATTATGGAAAGTAATAAGACTCTAACTGCTGATAAGTCAATAAAAGTTATAAAGCCATTTTTACATAGGTCTCAAGAGTTAAAATTTGTGGCACAACAAATCAGCAAAATTTTAGCTCAAGCAAATACTGATGATCCTTATATATTGGAGAACATAATAAAAAACGATCTAGTCGTCATTTGTGGTAAAAACCACAATAAACTAGCAGAAGAGCTTGATAGGGAACTAAAGAGATATGGTTTATTTATATATCGCGGTCTTCCCAACTCTATACTAGAAAAGGAAGTTAGTAATAAAAACAGAAAGAAAATATATTACTGTTTAGATGACTTTCTGGCTTCTGATATCTACTATTGTGACGGCCAAAAATTAGACACAGACGAAAAAATGTTTTATTTTTACAACGCATATAAAAGAATCACAATAGAAAAACAAAATCCATTACTTATATCAACTCCAGTATTAGAATATATTTTTCAGCTTTACAACATATTACTAGACGGCATAAGTACAAAACGATTTAAACTTTTGCTCTTTTCAAATTGGTATTACCATACAGGTATTAGCAAAATAAAGTGGGATAAATATATAGGTACATTTCAAAAAATCGAATCATATTTTAAGGATGATGTCCCCATAGATAATTGGGCCATGCAAATAAAAGATATTTTATCATATAAAGATGAAATAAAAAATAACCCATTATACAAATTTCATCCTTTTAATTCGGTTTCATCTGATGAACTTAAGTTCCTACTAGATCTTTTAAAAGAACTTAATATTTTAATTAATCTTCTTTCAATAACAAAAGGTAATGTACAACATCATTTAGAGTTTTTAAGAAAAAACATAATAAAGTCTGACAATATTTTTTCAGATTCCTACATTCATTTAACTGAAGAGCAACAAATTATAAAAAAGTTTTTCAATACTTTAAAGTCCATTGTTTCAGATTCTACTATATCTTATTTAGACTCAAATTGTTTTTATAAACATTTAAAGCTACTTTTCTTTAACGCCGATGAGTTCAATGGAAGTAAAAAGAATGATGTTTTAAAATTAAATTTTTCTAATATGTCTAATTTAAAAAATTATAAACATACGTTTCTCATATCATGCGAAAATAATAATTATCCCAGAAAAAATAATAACAAATTTCCCCTAACAAATTCTATAACTAAAATATTAACTGATAAAAAATACAAATTAAATATACCAAATTTGCCATTTAAGACCGACGATTTTCATATAAAGTTAGAAAAATACTTATTCAAAAATGTTATAGACTGTACAACTGAAAATATATATTATACCTGTTCCCAATATACAGGCAAAAGTAAAAATAGCTTTTCAATATACATTGAAGATATCGCAACAGCATTTAATAGTGAAGTGAAATTTACAGATTCTAAAATCGTTTACCCATTAAAAGATAATGATACTAATACATTCGAACCTCCGCCCATTTATGTAACACCTAAAAATGAATATACTCTTAAAGAATTAGTAACCTATATCCTTTGCCCAAAGCTATATTATCATATGTACGTAAAGCCAAAACTACTTGTATATACAAGTAAAGGTCAACTTCGTTTATACGCAAAGGCTGTTATGTATTCAGATCTTTTGCGCCGATTTATGAACTATAACTATACGAATAAGAAGTGGTATCTATCAAATGGTAAGGATGTTTATAGAGTCCTTGAGACACTTTCAGATGAATGCCTAAAGCAAAACTGTCGATACTTTGATTGTTTGCAAATGTCTGATTTAATAGATATAAAAGAAAAAAATCTATCACGTATCATAAAATTAATAGAAGAATATATAATTCAGGAGCTTGAATATCATAAGTATACTATTGTAAATTCAAAGGGGAAGATACATACATGCAGTGACTTTAACCTCAAACTTGAATATGATACTGCCATATTTTCTGATAAGAAAGGAAGCCGGAAAATAGAACAGAATAATATTTTTTTAGATTTTCTAACACTAAAATGTACAAACAGACAAATAAAAGAAAAGCACTATAATGAAATGTTAAAACTGTTGCAAGAAAACAATAAATTTACAGATAGAATATTTTTCGCTAATAGAATAATAAATAAAATCAATATCCAATTTGATTCCGGAGTTAGTAATTTTATTTATGGTAACGATGGAGGTATTGAACGAGTTGAATATCTAAAAGAAAAAATCTTAAATGCAGACTTTTCAAAGGTAAAATCTTGTCCTAGTAATTTTTGTTCTTATTGTATAGTTAAAAATACTTGCATGGGTGGAAAAGAAACGCAAAATAAGTTGGAGGTAATAGAATGAAATTCTCTAATTTAGAATTTGATAAAGTTTTGCTTACAGACAATCAACTAAAGGCTATTCACAGTAACATATATCCACAATATATTAAAGCTAGCGCAGGAACAGGCAAAACAGAAACCTTAATACAAAAAATTTTATACGTACTTGAAACTGATGCAAAGTCTAGTCTTAACAACATGATTATAATTTCCTTTACCAATAAAGCAACGGATGAAATAAAAAGTCGTATTTCTTATGAACTTTACAGAAGAAGTTTAATAGCATATAAATCTTTTAAAACAGAACTCGCAGAAAAATTAAAAAGGGAAAGTTATCTTGTTAATATCTCAAACATATCTACAATACATAGATTCTGCGAAAAACTTTTACGTGAATATGGGCTTAAAGTAGGATTTGCTCCAAATTATAAAATTTCATCATATTATAGAGAAATTGATGAAATTATAGAAAATATATTACATCCAATATTTAAAAATAATGAAATAAATGAGTTACCCGAAGCTACAATGAAGAGCTTAATATTTGAATTATATGAGTCAAATAGTAACTGCGGCATTCAAACCATAAAAGACTTATCCGATGAAATTCCAATATCACTAAGAAATTTAAAAGAGAAATTTATTCAAGCATATAATCAATTTATATTGGAACTAGAAAAAGAAAAAATGAATAAAAATATCTTAAGCCTTAATGACTTAATACCTAAATCCGTAGATCTCTTAAAAGATAAACACATACAAAGTCAGATAAGAGATAAATATCAGTATGCCTTCATCGATGAGTATCAAGATACAAATAGCACTCAATTTGACTTAACGAAAGAATTAATTAAAATGAATATAAATGTTTTTCTTGTTGGAGATGAACGTCAAGCTATATACGCATTTAGAGGATCAGATATAGAAAATTCAAAGTCTATGACTATGTACATTAATCAAGTATCCAATATAAATATTTCATTATTAGAAAACTTTAGAAGTGACCCTAAAATAATTAAATTTATTAATAAAGTCTTTTCTTCCGGTGTAGATACTTGTGGTTTTAAGTTAGACTTTGATAGTCGTCCCCTTCTAATCCCTGACATCAATAAACATTCTGAAGATAATCCTGTATACCTTTCGAAAAAAGACAATATTGTAGATATCATTAAAGAGTTAATTAACGAAAAGACTCTTCTTGGAATACCAATAAAATATAATGATATTGCAATACTTTGTAGAAAAAACTATATGGTCGATGAAATTGGAGAAATATTAAAAGCTGCTAATATTCCTGTTGAAGTTATAGGAGGTCGCGGATTCTATAAAGCTAAAGAGATAATTGATATATACAAAGTTCTCAATTATTTGGTATATCAAAGCAATGAATACAAAGACGAATTATATTTAACTGATGTTTATAAATCATTTGTAAGTTATGACTGCGGTAATTTTGATGAATTTTTAGAGGAATTATCCACCGTTGTTAAACGTAGCTCCGTTGTATCATTTATTGACTATCTTATTGACAACACAAAGCTTGAACAATATTATATAAAAACTAGAAGATATCAAGCAATATCAAATCTCTCAAAGCTTAGGTCAATGGCCTTTGACAATGAAAGCTCCTGCTTTATGCCAAGTTTTGAGTTTCTTGAATTTATTTCCTCAAAAATCTATATGGAATCCGAAGAAGATGAAGCTGCTGTATCGGATGATAGCCGTAGTAATGGAGTTGTATCAGTTTACACAATACATAAAGCTAAAGGTCTCTCATTCCCTGTTGTAATCATTGCTAACATAGACGAACCATTAATAAATCCCAAGCATTTTCCGCGGATACTGTTAAACACAAAAAATAATTTTACCGAGTTAGCCTTTAATAATGATATTTTAAATGACGAATACACAGACAGAGAATACGAACGACTGAAGCAAAATCATATTATAGAAAGCCTTGAAGAAGAATTAAGAATCTTTTATGTGGCATGCACGAGAGCTAAGCACTACTTAATTTTTTCTAGCAGTCAGGAGAAAAGAAAAAACTCACGATATCCTAATTGGGCAAGTTGGGTTTTAAGTAAGCATAACTTTGACGAAGAAGGCTATTAATATATTAAGATGATTGTATACTTGTTATTAAATTGATGAATTTAATAGGCTAGAATAATAAAGTTGGGTCCTATGCTGAGTAAAAGAAACTGCAAGTGGAAAACTAGTAATCCCAACATGTATTTTTATACCAACATGTCTATATCCTAAAAAAGCAAAAGGTATTTTAGTTATTGCATCATTTCCATTAACAATTCGAAAAGTCTTAAATACTCTTCTATCATATGATCTTTTAAAATACTTATTACCTACTCGAGGGCAACCAAATAAAAAGACTTCATAATTTTTATCTGGAAAGTTATACTCAAGATCTACAGCACACAAAACAGCTAATGCTGCACCGTATGAATGTCCCATAATATTAATATTACTTATTTTATTTGTAATTAACTTGTGAATATTGGGTCTTACATTTTCATTTTTATACGATTCTAAAAATCCAGTGTGCACTCTTATTTTAGATAAATTATTTCCATACGGTATAGTTTTTTTCCAAAACTTCAAGTCTGTTTTTCTATCTTTATTTGAATCTGTTCCCCTAAAACTAATATATAAAGTATTTAACTCACTCCTTATGTAGCATTGTACATCTGTGTCAGGGTCATTAATTACGTATAACTCTTGATTTTCACTCTTAGGTTGTATATCATTATATGAAAAAGCTGAATATTCCAACATTTTTAATATTGTTGCCTTATCCATTTAATCACCTCTAAAGCATTATATGCATTAATCTTATGTTAGTTATTAATAAATTAAACTTTTAAGGCAACTTAGCATTGCACTAAGTCACTTATCAAATCTATTCATTATAAATTAAACCTGCTTTAAAATCCACTTAATGATTACACATTTAGATTCAGTAAAGAATATTCTGATATAAAGCCAAATTACGGAATTTTATAATATATTATCAAACTCATGTAATAGAATACCTTAATAATAAATAATAGAGAGGAAGAATCTTAAATGGAAAGTAAAGAAACTTATGTTAATGCAGATAGTATTAAAGAGCTAGAAAATACTATTAAAAAAGTAAAAGAAGCACAGCAAGTTTTTGCTAAGTATAGTCAAGATCAAGTTGATAAAATATTCTTAGCAGCTGCGATTGCAGCAAATAAAGAAAGAATATCTCTAGCTAAATTAGCTGTTGAAGAAACTGGAATGGGATTAGTGGAAGATAAAGTCATAAAAAACCACTTTGCATCTGAATATATTTATAATGCATATAAAGATACAAAAACTTGCGGTGTAATTGAAGAGGATAAAGAATATGGAATAAAGAAAATTGCAGAGCCAGTAGGAGTTATTGCTGCAATTATACCAACAACTAATCCTACCTCTACAGCCATTTTCAAAACACTACTTGCTTTAAAAACAAGGAATGGTATTATAATTAGTCCGCATCCAAGGGCAAAAAATTCTACAATTGCTGCTGCTAAAGTAGTACTTCAAGCCGCAGTAAATGCAGGCGCTCCTGAAGGAATAATCAATTGGATAGACTCTCCTTCTTTAGAATTGACAAATGCACTTATGAAAGGCGCAGATATAATTTTAGCAACTGGTGGCTCTGGCATGGTAAAATCAGCTTATTCAAGTGGTAAGCCTGCTCTTGGCGTTGGTTCTGGCAATACACCTGCTATTATTGATGAAACTGCTGATATACTACTTGCTGTAAACTCAATTATTCATTCAAAGGTCTTTGACAATGGTATGATTTGTGCATCCGAACAGTCTGTTATTGTCTTAGATAGTATCTATGACAAAGTAAAAAAGGAATTTAATAATAGAGGGTGTTATATTCTAAACGAGGAAGAAATAGGAAAAGTAAGGAAAACAATGATAATCAATGGTTCACTAAATTCTAAGATAGTCGGACAAACAGCTTTTAAAATTGCTAAACTTGCTGGTATAAAGGTTCCTGAAAACACCAAAGTTTTAATAGGAGAAGTTGAAAGTGTAGAATTAAGTGAAGAATTTGCACATGAAAAGCTCTCACCTGTTTTAGCTATGTATAGAGCAAAAGATTTCTCTGATGCTATAGAAAAAGCAGAAAGACTCATTGCTGATGGTGGATATGGGCATACATCCTCTATATATCTAGATACTATATCAGGTCAAGATAAATTAGATAAATTTAGTTCTCATATGAAGACTTGTCGTATATTAGTAAATACCCCTTCCTCTCATGGAGGGATTGGAGATTTATATAATTTTAAGCTTGCACCATCTTTAACTCTCGGCTGTGGTACATGGGGTGGAAACTCTATTTCTGATAACGTTGGAGTCAAACATTTAATTAATATCAAAACAGTTGCCGAGAGGAGAGAAAATATGCTTTGGTTTAGAACACCTGAAAAAGTATATATAAAAAAAGGATGTTTACCTGTTGCACTTAATGAACTTAAAACTAATCTATTTAAGAAAAAAGTGTTTATAGTAACCGATTCATTCCTATATAAAAATGGGTACACAAGATCAGTAGAGAATAAACTAGATGAAATGGGAATACAGCATGCAACATTTTATAATGTTGAACCAGATCCTACCTTATCTTGTGCAAAAGAAGGCGCAAAGCAGATGAATTCTTTTGAACCTGATTGCATTATAGCAATAGGTGGAGGCTCCGCTATGGATGCTGCCAAAATTATGTGGGTACTGTATGAACATCCTACTGTAGATTTTATGGATATGGCTATGCGTTTTTCAGACATTAGAAAGCGTATATATAAATTTCCAAAGATGGGTGAAAAAGCTTACTTCATTGCAGTCCCAACCTCTGCCGGTACTGGGTCTGAAGTAACCCCATTTGCAGTTATTACCGATGAAAAGACACAAATAAAATATCCACTTGCTGACTATGAATTAATGCCAAATATGGCAATTGTAGATCCCAATATGATGATGGAAGCGCCAAAAGGTCTAACAAGTGCTTCAGGGATAGACGCTGTTACACATGCCTTAGAAGCCTATGCATCAATGATGGCCACTGATTATACAGACAGTCTAGCACTTCGTTCTTTAAAAATTATATTTGAATATCTACCAAGAGCTTATAATTATGGATCAAAGGACCCTATTGCACGTGAAAAAATGGCCAATGCTGCAACCATGGCTGGAATGGCTTTTGCTAATGCATTTCTTGGAGTATGTCATTCTATGGCTCATAAGTTAGGCTCATTTTTTCACCTTCCACATGGTATTGCTAACGCTTTAATGATTAATCACGTTTTAAGATTCAATGCCGAAAACACTCCAACCAGAATGGGAACATTTCCTCAATATGATCATCCTTGTACTTTAGATAGATATTCTCAGATTGCAGACTATTTAAGTCTTGGTGGCTCTTCAAGTCAAGAAAAGCTAGAAAATTTGATTAAGTCTATTGATAAACTAAAAAAAGAAATTGGAATAAAAGACTGCATAAAAGATTATGGTGTAGACGAAAAAGACTTTTTGGCAAAATTAGACGATATGACAGAGCAAGCATTTGATGATCAATGTACTGGAGCAAATCCAAGGTACCCATTAATGAGTGAAATTAAACAAATGTATATTAATGCCTACTATGGCAGATAAAGGAGGAAGTTAAAATGAATCTTGAAAATATAATTAGTGTTCGCCCTAAAAAGCTGATATATAGAGATGGAAATAAAGCTATAAAGGTTTTTGACGAAACTTTTTCTAAAGCTGATATTCTTAATGAGGCTTTAAATCAAGCAAGAATAGAAGAAACACATCTTAACATACCAAAAATACATGAAATAACAAAGGTTGATGGTAAATGGGCTATTATCTCTGATTATATTGAAGGTAAAACACTTGAAAGTCTAATGCAAGAGGATACAGCCAAACTCGATGAGTACCTTAACTTATTTGTAAATCTTCAAATATTTGTAAACTCTCAAAGAGCGTCACTATTAAACAAACAAAAGGACAAAATGCTAAGGAAAATTTCAGAGACCAGTTTAGATGAAACTACCAAATACGACCTTCAAATTAGATTAGAAGGTATGCCTAATCACAATAAGGTCTGCCATGGAGACTTTAATCCAAGTAACATTATCATTACGCCAGAAAAAAAGTCATATATTTTAGATTGGTCACATGTTACTCAAGGAAATGCTTCTGCAGATGTTGCTAGAACCTATTTACTATTTTGTCTTGATAAAAAGATTAATATAGCAGATAATTATTTAAATTTGTTTTGTAAAAAAACAGGAACTAAGAAACATTATGTTCAAATGTGGTTTCCTATTGTTGCTGCCTCTCAAATGGTAAATAGTAAATTAGATGAGCAGGAATTCTTAAAGCATTGGGTACATGTTGTTGACTATGAATAAACATTAACTGTTTAAACAATAATTAATTTTAGTGTAAACCATTAAGATTGCTTTTAAATAAAAATGCCTCCTTAAATTATAAGAGAGGCATTTTTATTTAAAAATTTTCTTTTGTGAAATACTAAAATTTAATGAACAAGTAGTCAAATTTGAGTGTATACTTACTTTACTATTTTTATGCTATCAATTTGGCATTTCTACTAGAAAATTTATATAAATCTAATATCTTTTGACAATTTTTCTTTATATAATATTGACTCTAAAAAATATTATGTTATAATGAATTATAAATCAAAAATAATAAGGAGTAATTATGAATAAGAAATACTTATCAATCTTATTAAGTACAGCACTAGTATCACAAATTGGTGGTACTTCTCAAATCTCTGCAAACGGATTATATAATAAAACAAATATATTGCAAAATATAGAACTCAATCAAATGCAAGGACTCAAACGAAATAATAAAAATGATATCATCTTAGATAATAAACTAGAAGATAAAATAATAGAAGCTGAAACCACTCTTAACAGATGCATGGACTCTAGCTCTAAATTAAGCGTGAAGGAAATTGATAAAATATGTAACAAATCAATTGAACTTCTTAAAAATGAGTCCTGTTTAATAAGGATTAGCGGACCTACCATTATAGTTGGGGATATACATGGAGACATCCAAGCACTTTCATTTTGTGTTAAAACTTTTTTAAGAGAAATACGTAGCGGAAAATCTATACTCTTCCTTGGAGATTATGTAGATCGTGGAAAAAATAGTGTTGAATGCTCTTATCTAATTCTTAAGCTAAAAGTTTTATTTCCAAATAAAGTTTTCCTACTTCGCGGAAACCATGAAATAAGAAAAGCAAAGAGCAAACAAACAAGAGATAGATATATAGGTTCACAATATGGATTTTTAGCTGAATCACGTAAAAAATATAACAATGAGGACCACGTATTTAAAAAAATAAATGAAGTGTTCGACTATATGTCCATAGCAGCAACTATAGATGATTCTGCTTTTTGTGTACATGGAGGTATCTCACCTGAATTAAATGATCTTAATCAGATAAATGAGCTAAAGAAACCAATTTCATATGAAGATCTTAGTAAAATCGATAACAGAAAAGAAGAAAACCTTATTATGGATCTACTTTGGAGTGACCCTAATTATGGAAATAAATTTGAATCAAATCAAAAAAGAGGAAGAGGGAAATTGTTTGGTCACAAGCAAGTACTTGAATTTCTTAATAAATTCAATTTTAAACATATAATTCGTGGGCATCAATGTGTAGAAGATGGTTATGATGATAAGTTTAAGGATGGAAGTATAATAACCATATTTTCAGTGCCCAACTATGTAAGGAAGTCTAATAAAGGGGCAATAATAGATTATACTAATGAAAATAACTTTGAATTTAAGAACATAGTCTATTAAAATTAAGAAACTATATATTAAGTAACAATAAGTTATAAAGGTCTTTTATGATTTGGTATTAAATCATAAAAGACCTAAATTATTTATCTTACCTTTATAACCTATTCTTACATTATAAGTTTTAATCGTTTTTAAATTGTAAAGGCTGAGCAAACTGCGTAAACCGTACTCATATTTTACATTTTTTCATAAATTATCCTTATAACTGATTTTAACCTAATTTAATTTCCAACTTATGCAGTGCACTCACCTCCTCATTTCATTTGCCAATTCAAAATCCTTATATTACATAAGAAATAAACTTTTTCTTGTATATACTCTTTAAAGTAAGCTTTTTAACTAGTGCTTTTATACACTTACCTCTTGTTATCAAAGCCTCTTACTAAAATTAGTAAATTTTTTCATTGTTTGATGTAATCTTTTATTTCAATGTCCATCAAAGTTTATTCATTAAATACATAAGGCTTCAAATCAGCCTTAGCAAACAGTTTTATCAAACTACTCAGAATAGATTGTTCGCTTCAAAGTTATTGATATTTTCAAGTTTGATTTTTTTTGAAGAGCAAAACACACATATATTTAACGTTCTTTAAATTTTTAAATTACGGTCGACTTATTGTTTTATGAATATTACTTTCATAATCTTATATTTCCACAATTGCGTCATATCTCTTGCCCATATTTAATTGTTTTTGTTGTACTTTCAGAAACATATTTCTATATTTCTACGTTAGTAAGGTTTCTTAACCCTATTATTGAAACTTTTATAAATGCTTTCCTTTTTATCCCATCAATATTATAGATTTTTCAATAAGAAAATTACACTATAATTTTCTTATCTTAAGAAAAATAAATATAAATACATGAAAAAATCAGACCCAAACAAGATCATTCAATACTACGATAGCTGTTAATAACTAGGGACATGTTTACCCTCCCTCAAAAATTATTCCTTTAGAATGAAAGTATACGATTTCTTCTATTATTCTTCTCTCACCTAATAAATCAAATTAGTAAAACGTCGTCTGCGTGCCATATATCCGAAAATAATCCATATTTACTAGAATCGCCGAGAACTGAAGATTCTACTTTATATGTACAAAAATCAGATACTAAAAATCTTGTTGCATATTCTTCTATGCTAGAGACAACAATTTCCAATGACATGACAGAAGAAAAGTGAAACGGCAATTGATGAAATACTTGAAAGATTAGAAGCCTATTACATTGATTTACTACTTCTTCATAATCCCGCGGGTAAGTATTTTTTAGAATGTAAATCAATAGAAAAAGCAGCTAAAGAGGGTAAAGTAAAGTCAATTGGACTGTCTAGTTTTGAAGGAGACCCGCTTGAAGAAATACTCGAAAAGTGCAAGATTAAACCTACTATTATTACAGTCGAATCTAATCTAAATTGTTCATAAAACGGACTAAAAATATAAATTGGAATCCATAAGTAAATGTAAAAAAGGCCCAGTGCTTATGGGCCTTTTTTCTACATAAATATGTTCTTTTCATTACGTCTAATACTTTAACTTTTGATACAACAGCACGAATAAAACTTAATATTACCACTACGCACAACAATCTAACAAACTACTAAATTCTATTGAGCCTAATCTTTACATTATTACTTCAAATACTCTTTAAAAAAGCTTTCCAATTTATCAAAAGGAATTTTGTCCTTTTTATCGTACAAGTCTGTGTGAACAGTATTTGGAAGAATGAGTAGCTCTTTGTTATCACCATTAAGTTTCCTAAAAGCATCACGGCTAAAATAACATGAATGAGCTTGTTCACCGTGTATCATAAGAACTGCACTACGTATTTCATTACTAAAATTTAAAATTGGCATATTAATAAAAGAAAGTGAAGATGTTTTATTAAAGCCATCGTTTGAGTTAAGAGAACGCTCTGTATAACCTCTTTCTGTTTTATAATAGTCATAATAGTCCTTAACATAGAAAGGAGCATCACTTGGAAGTGGATCAATAACACCTCCAGCTCTAGCAAATGTTCCGTTTCTATAGTCTTCTGTACGCTGATCGTTTAAAGACTTTTTCAATTCATATCTTTCATCTATGCCCATTTTATCAAAATAGCCATAAGCGTTTACTCGACTCATATCGTACATAGTAGAGGTAACTGTAGCCTTAATTCTTGTATCCATAGCTGCCGCATTGAGTGCCATGCCACCAAAGCCACATATACCAATAATTCCAATTCTTTCAGAATCAATAGCATCTTGCGTTGATAAGAAATCAACAGCTGCAGAGAAATCCTCTGTATTAATGTCAGGAGAAGCAACATTTCGAACCTCTCCTCCACTTTCCCCTGTAAACGACGGATCAAATGCCATGGCAATAAATCCCCTGGATGCCATTTCGTTTGCATAAAATCCGGATGCTTGTTCCTTTACAGCACCAAAAGGGCCACACACGGCAATAGAGGCAAGTTTTCCTTCTAAATTTTTAGGTGTATAAACATCTCCAGTAAGTTCAATACCATAACGGTTTCTAAAGTGCACCTTTTTTCTATTTATATCTTCATTAAGCTTAAAACTGTACCCCTCGTAAGCTGATTTCATAATATATCCTCCTAATCAAAATTGAATTAAAATTAATTTTAATAAGTAGATTATTTAATAATATATATAATAAACTGCATTCTATAGTACAAACAATAATATAAAATTATAAAATATGTATTGCTTTATTATAAATAAAGATAATTATAAAAATTTACTTTTTCAATGGTATCCTAAAATTTTAAGTATATTATTGATATACAAAGAAAACTATATTTTCTTGCCCATCTCGTATGCTTCTAAAAGGGCAGGATGGTTCTTAATTTCACCAATCTTATTAACTCCACCTGCAAAAATCTTTCCAGAGAGTTTTGCCTTTTCAAAGCAGTCTATCCATCCCTGGACTGCTTTTTCTGTCCCTTCAAATGTATTGGCTTCGTCTTCTGCGGCAGTTGCTAATAAGTAAATGTCTCTAAAAGCATAATCAGAACCATAAAGAGGATTTGCACGGTCTAGCATAGTTTTAAGTTGACCACTTACACTGTAATAATATACAGGTGTAGCAAAAACTAAAACGTCCGATATCAACATTCTTTGTGCAATACTGTCTGCATCATCATGGATTACACATCTATGAGCATCTAAACAAGCAAAACATCCTATACAAAATGATATCTTTTTACCATGTAAACAAATCTTCTCAACATAGTTTCCAGATTCTATTACACCCCTTGCAAATTCATCAGCTAAAGTTTCGGAATTTCCTCCTTTACGTGGGCTCGACGAAATAATAAGAACTTTTTTACTCATTTTAATCTCTCCTCTTGAGTTCTATTTCATACTTGATCTTAAAATCTTAACAATATCATCATGGGTAAGAATTTTATACCCACCTTTCATGATGAAGGTGCCACTAGCAATACCTTCCAGCATTTCCTCTTTTACACCTAGCTCACTGATATTCATAACAAGTCCCATCTCTATCATATACTCTTCCATTCTTGAAAGACCCTCTTTTGCAATTTGCTCATCAGTTTTTCCATTAGGATTTACATTCCAAACATTTATAGCATATCTTTTAAACTTTTCTAACCCATACGGCATAATAAATCTATAATATGGAATAGAAACTGCCGAAAGGGTCATACCATGAGTTGCATCTGTATAAGCCCCGATTGACTGCCCAATCATATGCACTTCCCAATCTGTAGTTTTCCCTTTTGCTATAAATGTATTAAGAGCCCAAGTTGCAATCCACATAATATTACTTCTTGCCTCATAATCTTTAGGATTTTCAATTGCAACTTTTGTACTGTGAATTAAAGATTTTAGTAGTCCCTCCATAATATAGTCAGACGTGTTATCATCATTGCCAGAAAAATATTGTTCTAAAATATGACTCATAATATCAAAAAATCCAGCAACCATCTGATACTTCGGTATAGTGAAAGTGTATAAAGGATTTAAAATTGAGAATTTGGGCATAACATTTTCACCAAACACATGGCCGATTTTGCGTTTTTGCTTATGATTTGTAATAACAGAGCCACCATTCATTTCAGAACCAGTACCCACCATAGTCAATACACAACCTACTGGAATTATTTTATTGTCGACATCTTCCATACGTAGATAATATTTTTCCCATGGGTCTTCCATACAATGAGCTGATACAGAAACGGCTTTTGCGTAATCGCATACAGACCCACCACCTACAGCAAGAATTAAATCTATATTTCCCTCTTTTGCCCGTCTACAGCCCTCATATAATTTTTCAACTGTAGGGTTTGGCATAACACCTGCATCTTCAAAAATTTCTTTATTACATTCATTAAGAATAGTGATTATTTCATCGTAAATGCCATTTTTCTTGATAGATCCACCTCCATAGACTAGAAGTATATTTTTACCATACTTAGGTAATTCTTCACGTAGACCATTTAGTGATTCTTTCCCAAAATAAATTTTAGTCGGGTTAGAATAAATAAAATTTCCTATCATAGTTAAATCTCCTTCTAATTACATATAATAATTTATTGAAATATTTGTCGTCAAATTTCTAGAACCATTCACTTAAATCATTTTCTTGTTTTTACCCTTTTTCTAATAAAATCAATAAAGTTTACGCCTAACTTCTACTTAGAAAATTCAGCATCCAGTATATCGTTCTATTGTCATGTAAAATCTATACTTTTCTTTTAGTCCAACTATTGTATTCATCATGTTTGATTTATGGTGTAAATCTAATGATTCTTTATTTTTCCATTTGGCAATTAATAAAACCGTTTTAGGGTCATTTATAAGAAGAAATATTCGAGTTCTTTCTAAAGCTCTGCTTGAAATTACTTAGTCTACAAATTTTTCATCCTAAAGTTTTTTCCAGAATAATAAATATTAATTTTCAAACTTACTAAATCACTCCTTTTTAAGAATTATTAATTCATAGACTTATAATTTATTGTATTCTTGGTCTCCAACAGGTTCACACCATTTGTTGGACGTATTTATTCCAGGGCATTCTATAGCCAGATGGCTAAACCAATTGTCCTTTTTAGCACCATGCCAGTGTTTTACATTCGCAGGAATAGTTACAACATCACCCGGCTTTAAACTTTGAGCAGACTTCCCTTCTTCCTGATACCATCCCTCACCATCTAAGCATAAAAGGATTTGTCCTCCTCCATCCTGCGCACAATGAATATGCCAATTATTTCTGCAACCCGGCTCAAAAGTTACATTGGCAATAAATACAGTATCTTCTGGGTTTGTAAGCGGGTTTAAATAACTTTTACCGCTAAAATACTGGGCGAAATTTACGTTTAATTCTCCAAGACCAAATAAACCTCCATGCTCTGTCTGTAAATTATCCTCTTTATAGACTTCTTTTGCCATACGAAATGCTGCCCAAGCATTAGGCCAACCGGCGTAAAAAGAAAGGTGCGTTAAAATCTCGGCCATTTCTGTTTTAGTTACACCATTTTTTTGAGCAGTAGATAAATGGTAAAATAAAGAGTTGTCTACAATACCCTTACTGACTAACGAAGTCACAGTTATTATAGAACGAATCTTAAGAGACAATTTGTCTTCTCTTGACCATACTTCTCCAAAAAGCACATCATCGTTAATCTCTGCAAATTTTGGAGCGAAATTTCCAAGTGAATCTCTTCCAGCTGTTTGTTTCTCCATAGTTTAAAACCCCTTTTATATATTTTTAATATCTTACTTTAAATAAAGATAGATATTACAAATTATTATATGCTAAAGTAGTCTATAGATAAATATCTTATTGTTTTACTTTATTTATCCTTCTAAATTGAGTAAGATTACATGTACTCGCAGCCAAAAAAATATTAAAAGAATTCCCTTGATACAAAATAACATCACCAGCTTAGTTGTAATATTTTTATAAGCCTCGTCCATTAATTACATTCTATCCTAACAAAGATCTTCCTACTTTAATATAATATCAAGCTATATAAAGTCATACTGTACTTTCTAATGCTTACGCATCTTCCACTAAACCATCAAAATTAACCTATTTTACTTAATATTTTTTCTTGTCAGCTCTTTTATCTATTCTCTTCTCCTTCTTAACATTCAGTAATTTCACGAAGATTATCTTCCAATATCTCTTTATTGGGAAAATGCAACACATAGCCTACAATAGCTTAGTTTCCCTAAATGTTCTGACTTAAATTTTCCTGTTTTTAGCTCAATAGCAATTAAACGTAAAAATTCACAGTTATAAAATAATAAGTCTATTGAAAAATCAGTATTCCCTATCTCAACATGATAGTCTTTGCCAGCAAAAGTAAAAGCTTTACCTAAATCTAAGACAAATTCTTTTATACCTCTTAAAATAGATTTGCATAAATCTTGTTATTTATGATTTATAATAAGTTTAAAAATTCCAACACATAGCTATACCTAAAAGAAATTAAATTTGGATTTCTAGACATGAGTATTTAATTTTTATCATTAGAAATCATTGTACGTTCAAAAAGCATACTGTCTATTTTTCTTTCAAGTTCACGTTTAGAGTAATTATTTTTAATACAAACTTTTAAGTAAAATTCTTTTTCTTCATCTGTTTTAGTACCAGACATAATGAGTAAATTATTTGACCAAGTTATTTCTCTCACCAGTGGTGAGAGTTTTTCTTTAACTTTATACATTTCATAAAATTATTTCATACACCAAATATTTTGCGGTAAAAAGCCTCTTATGCCCTCATTTTTGCGCTGTATAAAAATATAAAGCTCTTTAACTACAGACTTGCCCCATTCGCTTACGCTTACTTTTTCGCTTACAAAATTACCAATATCCCAATACATATTGATCAACTCACGATTTACAGCCTTAAACGTATCCCAGCGTAAATTTTCAATTATTTTAATTATCGGCTCAAAAATTTGACTTAATTCATTTTTATTTAAATTAGCCAGCTCCATTTTATCGCCACCATTTCTTGCTTTTTATTATACCATAACCTCAAAAATTTATGAACCACAACAAATATAAAATCTGTCACAAGATTGGCAGATTTTATATTACTTAGATTATTTCATATAACACCAAGGATTTTAAGTAATTTAATACAATCAACATAACTCTGCTTGTAAAGATATAATTGTTCGAAAGCCGATATATGTAAAATATCTGTTTCATGTTTATTTATGACTTCCTTATCCTCTGCAGATAATTTATTTAAAATTGTTGCAATTGTCTTCACATTATTTCTTTCATTTTCTCGGCACTTCCTATATTCTGTATTTTCCAATTTTAGATTAGATAGTGTATCCTCAATCATGCTACTCATGAAATCTGCGCATGCTGATTTGAAGTTATCCATTATAGATTTTCCTCCAACATGAACTGATATAACTTTTTAGGGCTTTCAGTATCTACATAGCAAAGCATTTCAATCCCTCGAATTACAATTTGTTGTTCTGCTGCAACCATAGTTAGAACAAATGCAAATGCCTCACACATTTCATCATTTAATTTTTCCATACGCCCTTTGCCAATACATGTTTGAAGATCAAGAATTATTGTACGGAAATTGCTATTTTGATAGCATTAGAAAAGCCATGTCAAATTTTTGGGCAATTGCAAGTGATATCAGAGAGGAACTAGGGGATAAGTCCTATTATTTGGACGAGTATTTATCAATAATACTAGGTAGTATTGGTTCTGCATCCACATCAAACATTGCTTTTTCAGGAGAAAAAATATATACAGAACTATTAGTTGTGGCATCAAGTGCTTGTGGCTCGATTGTAGACAGAGCCATAAATTTTACAATGACATCAAAAATATATTGATGATCACTACAACAATTGTCTTGAACTGAACACCAAATCTGAATTATATACTTCACAATTTATACTTGATTATGTTCAAGATATAGTAGATAGTTTTAAGAAAGAACTTATAGATGATTCAGTAAACTATAATATGCCGGATTATGCTATTTCAGTAGATAGACTTAATCAGATAGTAAACATTGTCATCAAAGAAAAAGCAGAGCATTTGGAATCTGCAATTGAAGAAGCGTTTATTATTTCTCCAATTTCGTTGATTCTTGTACAATCAATAATCACGCGTCTAGCGGCAGGATTATGCCTACGTGACCCACAGACTTCCAAACATATATTTCAGTTAATCTTAAATTAAAAAAAGAATAATAGGGATTAATCTCTATTTAGAAAATTATTTATTGATACTATTGAGTCATCTAAGTTTATAGCAATAGGAAACAGAACAAATAGAAAATTTGCTATCATTTTAGAATTTAATATATTTATATAGGATTAAGGAAAACAAGTACAGCCGATAACTTTACAAAAGTTTTATCGGCGTACTTCTATACATATTTATGGAAAATAAAATAAAGTCAGACATTACTATTACTGTGTGCCGCCACAATAAATATTAATAATTAAAAAGGTTTTCATGATACAAGTTTGGTAGTTAAACCTAAGTTATATATATTTAACTATCATTTTATTAAAGTCTACTTTATTTCTCAAACCATTTTTTCCCCAACCAATGATAAGCTTTACGGCAGAAGTTTTCACAGCAGCATTTAACGTTATGACCAATGACCCTAAAGATGCCCCACATACCTGATTCTACATCCCAGCGCAGGGTGCCAGAACGATATAGATAGTCTCCTGGGACATTAGAAGAGTTAATTTCTATATCATATTTTCCCCCCACACTAATTGCTCCTTGCACAGATATTACATTAGAGAAAGGATCATCAGGCTGTGATTTCCATTGGTGCCCATGAATAGTAAAGCCTATATTTCTAGGTTTATCAGCAGGCATAAGCAATCTAATAATGACTTTTTCACCTGTAAATGCTGTAAATACTGGCGTTGCCGGATCTCCATGGACCTTAGAATCAAATACTTTATAAATCAGTGGAATTCTCCTTAACCTATTAAAAAAACGTTCTGAGCGGTAATTGTATCCTTTTTCTCCCGTATCCTCATGGTCAGGAGCCCCATGTGCTCCTTCGTTTCCTTGTTCAGTGGTTTTAATTATTTCTCCATTAATATCAAGTAGCCGTATACCATTTTGTGCAAACAAAACAAATTCTCTAAAATTTTCTTTACCCGGAGCTGTAATTACAACTTGTTCTTTATAGCTATCTTTTACTGGACAAATATTATTGTAGTATTTTGCTGCTGGCGGTTCAATTATAATGGCACCAAACATTCCATGATGGCGCTGATTTCTCAAATCTCCAAATGAGTTGATTAAACATCCTCCATACTCTTTATCAGCATACCATAAATATTTAATGCATTCTCCAGGTGCTACAGTTTGTTCAATGTTGTTATACCCAACATTTACACCCGATGAATATATAGGGTCGTATTTTAGAAACTGTGGGTTAAGTGAAACATTATTGGATGGAACATATGGCATATCTAAAGGTACAGAAGGGTAATCATTATATTGAATTGGATTGTTGGGATCAAATAAATTATGCAAAGTAACTTCTATCCATTCTCCTGCATTGGCTCTTAGTATTAACGGAATAGGTTCTTTTTTATCGCACATAATATCTTTTGCATGTTTGAATGGAACAAACATTAATCCCTCTGGGTCATGATCTCCATATTTATTATATTCAATATCTTTTTGTATAGCAGCAACTTCGTATTTTCTAACAATGGCATCTTTTGGAGGAGTCAACGGTTGCGAAACAGTAAATTTATGACCATCGCAAATAGGAATCAGGTTATCTTGTAAACATTTATGAACACGTAAAATTCCCCATAAGCCAAGCCATAAGTCATCTATTCCTCCGAAATAATATAAATAATCTCCAGCTGAATAATGTTCATCAATTTTGATATTAAAAGCTTCTGAAATTCCTATTGTTTGCTCTTGCACTATTGGTGAAACTGGATCCGTGATTTCTTTTCTCCAAGATAAACCAGTTATATTAAATGCGTGCTGTTCTTCATGTGCTCCATCTAAAAGTCTAATTACAATTGGCTCTCCTGGGTAAGTCTCCAATATTGGTGTTGAAGGGTCACCATATACAATGGAACTAAAAATATGTGAAGCGTCGTCCTTGATTTTAAGACGTTCCATCATGGGTTCACAACGGTAATTAACTCCCATTACTCCTGGATCGTCATCTGAACCTGGATGTTCGGGCGGATTTAAAGGATTGTTATTTTTATCAAATAATAAGGCAAAGTCGTGAACAAATAATGCAAACTCTCGATATGATTCTCCATTTGCCTTTTTTATAACAGCCTTAGTTCCAAATTTTAGTTCTTCACCAGTTTTTGGATCAACAAAACTGGAACCTGTTGGTTCAATAATCAAAGCTCCAAACAGTCCATGTTGTTGATGTGAATTAGCAAATAGATGATCATGGAAAAACACTGTATTAAGTTCTTCATTTGCGTAAAATCGTTCAATCAATGTTTCGTATTGTCTAGCGCCAGCAAGGTTATTCCACCCGTTTGCTGCTCCGTCTGAGACAATAGTATCAAATTTAACAAGATGAATATGGTAGCCTGCAATATCAGTCAACGTTTTTAGCTGAAACTCATTTCCTTCGATAAATTCAGGAAGTAAGTTTGTAAATCTCACCTCTATACAATCTCCGGCGTTAGCTCTGATTACAAGTGGTTCAGGCCTTATATTTCCACATTCAATTTCTTTAATATAATTATCAAGTGTGCCATACCTTTCAATTTCTTCTTTTAACACGAAAAAACGTCCCTGAGGATCATGCCAACCGTAGCTATTATATACAATATTTGCTTGTACAGCAGCTATTTCAAATACCTTAACATTTTTATCAATATTACATGGGCAGGTTTCTGAATATAAAGCTCCGGGTGCAAAATTAGGAACAAAATTTGCTTCTTCCAAAGAGGTAGGATCTATTTTATTTTCTCCATTCTCAGTTAATATCCCAAGAGGTGGTTGCAATGGCCTTTCTCCAAATTCACCATTGATAAAATTAGGATAGCCTGGGTGTAGCTCATCCTTTAAAGGTGGAGCTTGTCTATCCTTTAATGGCATTAATGCTTCAATTTTAGTACCGTCAGGGTAAATACCTTTACCATCTTCCAAACGGTCAAAGATTCTCCATAAAGTCCACATTCCTTCATGAAAGTGTGGGTATAAGTGACAATGAAAAATAGCGTCGCCAATCATATGATTAAGACTTCCAGCCCCATAAAGTATATCAAGAGTATAGCATTCCTGCGGACTGATAGAAATAGAATCTATAATAGTGGACTTAGGGTCATTAGGTTCCAATCTCCATTGATGATTATGCAAGTGAAATACATGAGTTTCTTTAACCCCACTATGAATTAATCTTATTTTTGACGGATCCCCTACATAAGCTTTCAGAATTGGTGGTGCAGGATCACCATAGACCCATGAACTCATTGAAATGTCTTCATCTGTTACAGTATGATCCTCATGTCCTGGCGACATTAAAGGAGGCCTATTTCGCATTGGCTCGGAACGATAGCTAATTGCAGTTGTTCCATTGGGAAGACCTGTATGAGGATCAATAGGTGGTAAACCGTCTTTATTTTTAATTTCAAGTTCATCATGAAAGAATACAGCATATTCACGAAATGCTGGTTCTACAGGATTATAAATATCAGCAAATAAACCACTTTCAAGTTCTTTTCCTGTTACAGGATCAAACCACGTAGATTCTTCCTTTTCAATAATTATTGCTCCAAATAATCCATGAGAATTTGTTCCTTCTTCGCCACCCCTTGTATCGGCCATATCTGAAAATAGATAAGTTCCCTCTTTTTCTGCAAACCAAGTGTACCTGATAAAGTTTTTTGTTGTAGTGTCTTTATTAAAACCAACATTAGCTCCGTCAGAGTCCAGAACATTATATCTAAGTCCCTCCACGTGAATGGAAGCTCTACGGTCAAGTTTATTATAAAAGTTTATATGAATTTCGTCGCCTACATTTGCTCTTATTACTAAGGGTTGTACTTTTTCATAAGGCTGGGGTATTGGAAGTTCAAAATTTTCTCTTGCTTTTCTTTGTATCTCCTCCGAGTCTTGCTTTAGAACATACAAAAGTCCATTTGGATCGTGATCTCCATATTTATTATAAACAATCGGCAAAGATATTGCTTCTATATCAAATGTTCTAATAAAGTGTGGTGAGGTATAGTCATCCAAACTTATCATTGCTGAGTCCCCCTTTAATTATAATTAAGATGTTAGGACATCCATTACATCATATGTGTAAAATTGGGACATGGTTCATATTAACAAGGACTTATATATTAACATAACATAATAAAAGATCTAATTGTTGGAGGATTAATATGGATAGAAAGCAAAGATATGTAATTATGTCACTTGAGTTGCATTTATTTTTTTCTAGAATCATGAAGGAACACTCATTATTTTTAGAGGCAGCATTTACTCCACCTAATGCTAATTTTGCAAGAGAAGCAGACTATTATAAAAGAAATTTTGAAAATTTATTATTATATGTAGTAAACATGAGTAACGGTATTGTAAGTAATAAAGTTTTAAAATCAGGTGAAGTGGCAACAGAATTCACATTAGCTGCAGAACAACAAACACAAGGGTTTACAGGAATCAATATTAACCAAAGAATTACTAAATTAGAGTTAAAACTACAGGGATCTACAGGTATGAGAATAAGCAATTCGATGTTTAATCAAGTAAGACGCATAAATATTCGTGCAATTAGTCTTCTTAATGGTTTAATTGACTTTAAAGAAAGAATTCTAAACAATGTATTATCTTGCAGAATGTTTACAATGAATTACCCTCTCTTGATTAAACATATAATAAGAGAGGCAAAATTATACAGAGAGTATGTAATAGACTTACAAGATAACGGAGAAATTGACTGTAATAAAATAAATAAAGTTGAACGTTTTTGGAATCAAATTATGATGGAACATGCTTTATTTATACGAGGCTTACTTGATCCATCTGAAAATGGATTGATAGAAACATCAAACAATTTTGCAAAGGATTATGCTCATCTTTTAGAAAAGTCAAAAGAGGTACACGATAGAACAATTTCAGAAAATACATCAGAATCACTTAAGGAAACTACAAAATTTAGAGATTTTAAGGCTACAGGCGCTAAAGGAATAGAGGAATGCCAAATAAAGTCTATAATTCTACCGTTGCTTGCAGATCATGTTTTAAGGGAAGCTAACCATTATATACGACTTTTAAAGCAAGCTTAATAAAGTCCGCTAATATATTACAAGCAAGAGTTAAAAGCAAATAACATTAGAACAAACATTTCAATATGTAATAAGTTAAAAATTTCTGTTAAATATAAACTAACACCTGTATAGAGAAAAACTCTACACAGGTATTTTTTATTTAGATATAAAAATATTAAAAATGCTGCCAGACAACTTACGTTTAATAAGTGAAAATAATATCAGGCAGTATTGCTTTATAAAAATTTTAATAGTCCATTTTATACACATTTATATGTAAATTAAATAAACTTAACCCTTGTGAAAGTATGAACACACCTGTCTTGCCATCTACGCATAAAAGAATATGACCGCCGCCTTTTGTCGCATGGTGAATATACCAATTGTTTCGACGTTATATTAGCTATAAACATTGTTTCCTTTGGATTTGTAAGTGGTTTTAGATAAATTTTACCAATAAAATATTTTGAAAAGTTTACATTAGGTTCTCCAAGACTAAGGAAACCCCCGTGCGCTTTCTGCAAATTATCGTCCCGATAGATTTCCTTTGCCATTCTAAATGCCACCCAAGCATTCGAACAACCAGCATAGAAGGCAAGGTGAGTTAAAATTTCGGCCATCTCTTCCAGCCCCGTTTTTACGAGCGGTGTCTAGATGATATAATAAAGATTTATCTACAATGCCCTTACTAATCAGAGAAGTGATAGTTGCAATAGAACGAGTCTTAAGAGGTAAATTATCTTCTCTTAACCATACTTCGCCAAAAAGTACGTCATCGTTAAACTCTACAAATTTTGGAGCGAAATCATTTAAAGAATCTCTTCCTGCTGTTTGTTTTTTCATAATTCTAAATTCCTTTATGTATTTTACTAAAGTGTGCGCATGTGCAATATCTAACTTTTTAATAAAAAGAAGATTTTATAAATCAGTACATAGTATAATAATTTATATGTAAATATTTTATCTAACTTAATGTGTGTACTCATGTTAATTGCAATTTATTCAAGTGAAAAAGTAACTGTCACATTATTAAGTCTAATGAGTGATTTTAAGTTCGATTTTTAACCTTGTGCAATTTCACTGCAGTAGATAAAATAATATTGAAAATGTGAAATTTGAGAGCAGCATATGATATAATAAATAAAGATAACTATATGATGAAAGGGGATGAACTTCATATATAAACAACAATTAGAAACATTTATTAAAGTCGCAGATGCAGGCAGTTTTAATAAAGCAGCAGAAAAAGCTTATATTACACCTACTGCAGTAATTAAACAAATTAATACTTTAGAATCGACTTTGGGAGTACGCCTTTTCAGTCGGACACATCGAGGGCTAACTTTAACTAAGGCTGGTGAATCATTTTATAAAGACACAAAATATATCATTCAGTACTGTAATGATTCTATAATTAGAGCACAAAATGCAATGAAAAAAGATAATAATATCATTTGTATTGGAACATCTCCTATGACCCCAGCAAAAATTTTAGTAGAGTTATGGCCGAAAATACATAAACACTGTCCTGATATTAAATTTCAGCTTGTACCTTTTGAGAATACATTAGAGAATGCAAAGGAAATACTCAGGAATCTTGGTAAAAACATTGATATTGTAATTGGCATCTTTGATGATACAATGCTTAATTTACGAAAATGCAGCGGTTTAGAGCTTTTGAAAGCTCCTATTTGCTGTGCAGTTTCTGTTAATCATCGATTAGCAAATAAGTCAAAACTGGCAATTAGTGATTTGTACGGTGAAAAACTTATGCTCATGCATCGCGGATGGAGCAGTTATGTAGACAGATTGAGAGATTATCTCTACACAAAGCATCCTACAATTAATATAGTTGATTTTGATTTTTATGATGTAGAGGTATTTAATCAATGTGAAAATAGCAATAATATTTTAATGGTGGTTAATAATTGGGAAAACGTTCACCCCCTTCTAAAAATCATCCATGTAGAATGGGATTACACAATTCCTTTTGGAATACTTCACTCACCTAATCCATCACAAACAGTAAAACGTTGCCTTTGTGCAATTGAGTCTATTATGAACCCTTAAATGGATATAAGTTATAACCTTAAAGTATATACTGATAAACAAATCGAGACTTCTATAAGAGTCTCGATTTGTTTATAATATAAGAAATAATTTTAATTATAGGAGGATAGCGCTATGAAAAGATTAATTGTCACAATGCTTACATTAACAATGTTGTTTGCCTTGACGGCCTGTAATAGCAATAAGGGACCAGAAGTTAGCCAGGAATTAACAGAATCATCAAAGACTGAAAACATAAGCTCAGAACCTCAAGCAGCAGAGGCTAAAGCTCTTGTTGTATATTTTTCCGTACCGGAGACAACGAACCCTAATAATATGACAGGTGAAGAAGCAAACAGCACTGTTATTATAAACGGTGAGGTTTTAGGCAATACACAGTATGTTGCTAATGTAATTCAGAGAAATACAGGTGGAGACATCTTTCGTATTGAACCTGAGACTCCATATCCAACCGACCACCGTACCCTTGTAGAGTTAGCAAAAGACGAGCAAAATCGCAATTTTCGCCCTGTTATCAAAGGTCACATAGATAATCTGGACAAGTATGATACGATTTTTGTAGGATATCCGAACTGGTGGGGTGATATGCCTATGATTTTATATTCTTTCTTTGACGAATATGATTTTTCCGGGAAAACCATTATTCCATTCAACACTCATGGAGGCAGCGGTTTTTCACATACAATAAATGTAATCACAGAACTTGAACCTAATGCTACTGTAAATAAAAATGGTTTTACGGTTTCGCGCAATACTGTTCAAGATTCAGAAACAAAAATTATAAGTTGGCTGAAAGATTTAGGCTATAAAAAATAATGAGGTGATTTAAATGAGTAAAAAGGTTTTAATTCTATCAGGTAGTCCACGTAAAAACGGTAATAGTGATATTCTATGCGATCAATTTTTAAAAGGAGCAAACGATGCTGGGCATAGAGTAGAAAAAATTTATGTGCAAGATTTAAAAATTGGTGCTTGCAGGGCTTGCTACGCTTGCAGAAATACTAAGGTATGTATACAAAAAGATGATATGACAAAACTTCTTGAAAAAATAATTGATTCAGATGTAATTGTACTTGCAACACCAGTTTACTTTTATTCAATGTGCGGACAGATGAAAATTATGATTGACAGAACTCTGCCTCGTTATACGGAAATAGCCAATAAAAATTTCTATTTTATTTCAACTGCAGCTGCCGGCAAACATCTTATGAAGCGTACGATGGATGCTCTTTGCGGATTTACTGACTGTTTGCCTGGAGCGCAAGTTAAGGGTATGATCTATGGTGATGGTGTCTATCAAAAAGGTGAAGTTAGAGAAACAGAAGCTATTAATGAAGCATACAAATTAGGAAATACCATTTAGGAAATGTGAATTTATATACTTAATTATAAAATAATAATATTAAATTAAGCTGGAGGTCTTTATTATGGAAAATATTTTTAAATTTAAATCTATTGAACAAGTCAAAGCAGAAAACACTCATAATGATAATCCATATGGTTTAGTGTATGACGGTGCAATTAAGGAAAATAAACAGGGGCAGGTAAATATTCACCCAATTTCATATAAACTGCGAGATTTAAAAATTGCTGCCAACGTCTATACTCCAACTGGATACAAAGAAGGGGATGGCAAAAAATACTCTGCAATATGTGTAGCACATCCAAACGGCGGAGTAAAAGAACAAGTTGCTGGTCTATATGCACAGCATCTAGCCGAAAGTGGTTACATTTCTATAGTGGCAGATGCTTCATATCAAGGTGGAAGTGAAGGTAACCCAAGAAATACTGATAAACCAGCAAATCGGATTGAAGACATTCATCGAATGGCCGATATTATTATACATTATCCCGGCGTTGACCAAGAACGTATTGGAATCTTAGGAATTTGCGGTGGTGGAGGATACACAATTAAAGCCGTTCAAACAGATAAACGCTTTAAGGCCGTAGCGACTCTTTCTATGTTTAACACTGGCGTAGTTAGAAGAAATGGTTTTTTAGATAGTCAAACTGAAACAATTCAGGAAAGACTTCTTGAGGCTTCTAAAGCACGCACTCAGGAAACTTCAGGTGGAGAGGTCCTTTATACACCAGATATGTGTAATATGCCTGAAAGCGAAGCGCAAAAACTTCCATATGATCTTTACAAGGATGGCTACTATTATTATGGAAAAACTCATAGGCATCCAAAATCGACTTTTCGTTATACTATTAGCAGCCTTTTAGAACTTATGAGTTTTGATGCTTCTGATAATGCTGATCTTATAAATCAACCGCTCTTAATGATTGCAGGAAGTATAGCAGATACATTTTATATGACTGAAAAAGTGTTTGCGGCAGCTACCGGAACTAAAGACAAAGAACTGTTTTTAATTAAAGGAGCAACACACATTGAAACTTATTGGAAACCTGAATATGTAAATCAGGCTATATCAAAGCTCGTGGAATTTTTTGATAAATATTTATAATAAATTTAAATTTAATATTAACCACTTATAGTTTTATTTTAAAGGAGGATATTATATGGAATATGTAAATTTAAATAACGGTGTAAGAATGCCAAAACTTGGTTTTGGGGTGTATCAAATTACAGACCCTAATGAATGTGAACAAGCAGTAATGGACGCCATTTCAGTGGGCTACCGACTGATTGATACAGCTGCTTCCTATGGCAATGAAAAAGCTGTTGGAAATGCAATCAAACGCTGTGGTATTCCTCGTGAGGAATTATTTATTACCACAAAACTGTGGATTTCTGATACTAATTATGAAAGGGCAAAGAAAGCATTCCAAAAATCACTCGATAATCTAGGGCTCGATTACTTAGATCTTTACTTAATTCATCAACCGTTTAACGACTATTATGGAGCATGGCGCGCAATGACTGAAATATATAAAGAAGGAAGAATTCGTGCTATTGGCGTATGTAATTTTTATCCTGACAGACTAGCAGATTTAATTGCCTTTAACGAGGTAATGCCCGCTGTAAATCAAGTTGAGGCTAATATTTTCTTCCAGCAGGAATCAGCGCAAAAGTTTATGCAGTCTAAAGACATTCAAATGCAAGGTTGGGCTCCATTTGCAGAAGGACGTAATAATCTATTTAGTAATGAAGTCTTAAAGCAAATTGCTGAAAAGCATGGTAAGAGTATTGCCCAAGTTGTATTACGTTGGTTGATCCAACGCGATATTATATGTATTCCAAAAAGTGTTAAGAAGGAACGCATGGAACAGAACTTCAATATATTTAATTTTGAATTGAATGAAAACGATATGGCAGCAATCAAAGCTTTAGATACTAATACAAGTGCATTTTTTAGTCATCGCGACCCAGCAGCAGTTGAGATGCTGACAAATCTTGTTCGTAATGTATAAGGGAATCTGTGGTAATTCAAAACAAAGTATATTCATTTTATGATAGAAATTAAACCGTGTGAAAGTATGCACACACCTGTGAAGATTTTTTCAAAAAGTGCATACCCTTTGCACACCCCTAGAGGAAAAATCTTAAAATATGGTTGCACTTAAAAGAAACACAACATAAAAAACCAGCACTAAAAAAGAAGAAAGCCCAGTAATACTGGGCTTTTCTATGTATCAAAAGATACGTACTATTATGTCTAATCACTTAACTTTTGATACAAACGCACACTTTACCTTTAACCGTGTGAAAGTTTGAACTTATTCTTCAAACCGTACGCAAGTATACACACGGAATTATAGAACAAAAACATTATTAGTCTTTAATAAAAATTACCACTTTTTCTTCTCTTTAGAACTGTCTTGATTATGTCTTCTTTCACCAATCATCTTGTCAAACCATTCAACAATACTAGGGTCAGCATGTGAGAAAAACAGGCTGCTACTAGTATCTAAGCTATTTATTTTATTCATATCTTCATCACTTATAGTAAAATCAAAGATATTAAAGTTTTCCTCCATTCTTTCCTTGTGTACTGACTTAGCAAGTGCTACTATGTTTCTTTGCATTAACCATCTTAAAATAACCTGAGCTACTGATTTATTATATTTATCTCCTATTTCTTTTAAAACAGGATTTGAGAACATATTATTTCTTCCTTCTCCAAATGGAGCCCATGCTTCTATTTGAACGCCGTATTTTTCCATATTTTCTTTTGCTTTTACTTGAGCATTTAATGGATTAGTCTCAACCTGATTTACTTGGGGAATAATTTCTCTTTCAAACAGACAAATATCCGACAATCTATCAGGGTAAAAATTAGATACGCCTATTGATCTTACTTTACCTTGCTTGTATAACTCCTCTAAGGCTCTATATGCTCCGTAATAATCAGCAAACGGTTGATGTAAAAGGATTAAGTCTAAATAATCTACTTTTAATTTTCTCATTGACTCCATGACTGATTTTTTGCACTTTTCGTATCCATAATTGTCAATCCAAACTTTTGTAGTTATAAATAGCTCTTCTCTAGGTACGCCACACTCCGAAATAGCTTCACCAACTTCTTCTTCGTTAAAATAACTTTGTGCTGTATCAATTGATCTATAGCCGATTTTAATTGCATCTAATACCGCCTGTTTGCACTCGTCTTTGGAGATTTGATAAACTCCAAAACCTAACTTTGGCATTTTTACACCATTGTTTAATATTACATATTCCATTTTTATGCTCTCCTATAATTAAAAAATTTATTGTTTATAATCTTATATATTAACATATACTTTTTAGCCATTCATCTATTTCTGAGTTAGGAGTTTTTAATTTATGTTCAGCGTAATTTTCAGTAAATACAATATTCATTTCATCTTTTACATTTGAATCAGGACATAATTCTTTTATTTCTTTAAAAGTTCTACCTAGTCATCCTGCATTTGTTGCAAATGGAATAGCTGTCTTACCTGTTAAAGAATGTTGCTTTAAAAATGCTCGTATAACGGGAGTAATTGTGTACCGCCACACAGGACTTCCAATTATAAGCGTATCGTATTTACTTAAGTTAACACTGTAGAGCATTAATTCGCAGATTTTTTTATCACTTCCGTTGCTCTGATACTCGCCAACTACTTCTTGATAATTTTCTGAATATATCTCTTTCGGATGTAGTTCCAACACATCACAACTTAACTTCTATAAAATGTATTCAGCGATAATTCTCGTATTTCCAGTATAAGAAAGATATATCAATAACCTAACTCATGTTAATTTCCCTCCAAAGACAGGGAATACACTATGTTCTCCATAGTCTTTTATGTGATCTATATGTTTGAGCGTTTCCATATCTTCATTAGAAATTGTAAAGTCAAGATCTGCATTAGACTTCATGTGCCCTGGATTAGAAGTTTTAGGTAAAACAACCATACCGAGCTGTAAGTCATACTTAATACACAACTGTGCAATACTCACATTATATTTATCAGCCATCTCTTTTATTGACTTATTTTTTAAAGCTTCGCCGTGCGCAATAGGAGAATATGCTTCTACTAGAATCCCTTTATTTTTACAATAGTCAATTAACTTTAGTGGCGTATTTGATATATGAGCAAGTATCTGATTTACCGCCGGTCTAATTTTACAGTCTGATAAAATGTTGTCAACATCATCTTCAAGAAAATTTGAAATACCAATTGTCCGTACTTTTCCCGCTTCTACCGCATCCTCCATAGCTTTCCAAACCTGTCTGTTTTCTGCAAAATATCTATTGTCAGACTGATTGACCTCTGCCCATGGTTGCGGACTGTGAATAATCATCATGTCTATATAGTCAAGTTTCATCTTATTTAGCGTTTCATCAATAGAATTAGCAGCTGATTCGTATGTTTTGTGCTCTGCAGCTACTTTGCTGGTTATAAAAATTTTATCACGAGAAACACCACAAGTACGTACACCTTCGCCTACACCACGTTCATTTCCGTAGGCCTGTGCTGTATCGATGTGGCGATAACCAATTTTGATGGCTTCCCGAATAGCTTCTGCTACTTTATCATCATCTATAAACCATGTACCTAGAGCCAATTTAGGAATATCTAAACCATTATTCATTTTGTAAGCTTCTTTTAAGATCACATTACTTCCTCCTTGATTATTTATTATTTACAATTCCTTATTTAGAAAGGGAGTCAACCCAATTTTTTAAAGTGGTCATATCAAAGCTTCCAAAACGTTTACCAGGTTTCCATTTAGTAGCTTCAGAACAGCATTTTTTCAGAACTTCATCTGTTTTTCCCATTTCACTCCCACCGGAGGTTGCAAACGGTATTACTGTTTTTCCTGAAAAATCATAACTTTCCAAAAATGTATTAATAATAGTTGGTGCAACATACCACCAAATTGGGAATCCAATAAATACAGTATCATATTGAGCCATGTTTTCTACTTTATTTGCAATTTCAGGGCGAGAATTAGGATTATTCATTTCTATGCTACTACGACTTTTTTTATTTGTCCAATCAAGATCAGCCTGAGTATAAGGGGTGGCAGGTTTAATCTCAAACAAATTTGCATTTGCCACTTTTGAGAGCGCTTCTGCTAACTCCTTTGTAACACCACTTGCTGAAAAATATGCAACTAACGACTTTTTCATAATGTATACCTCCTAATTTTTAAAAATCAAATTTAGTATATAGATATTTTAGTTATATCTTTTCAAAGATATATTGTCGTTTCGCTTAGTTCCTTTCTTTGATTATGAAGTGGACTCTCTTTATAATCATCTGACGCATACCCAAGTGGCATTAAACAGATGGGAACTACATTTGAAGGCAAATTAAACTCCTTCTGAACTTCTGCAATATCAAAATGCCTAACCCAAATATTACCTAGTCCCAAGTTAGTCGCTTCCAAAAGCATATGCGTCGCAACAATAGCAGCATCAGATTCATAGGAAGAATAGTCGTTATTTTTCCAAGCAATATTTTTATCCGAACATATAAGCAGACATATAGGTGCCCCATATCTGCAAGGAGTAACTTTATCAATCTTGCTTAAAGCTTCCTCTGATTCAATAACATATATTTTTTGTGGCTGTAAATCTTTCGCAGTTGGAGCCAATCTACCTGCCTTCAATATTTTTGTAATCTTGCTTTTTTCCACCTTATCTCCTTTAAATTTCCTTATTGCTGTTCTATTTTTAATAACAGTTTCAAAGTCCATGTTTAAACACCTCACTTTAAAAATTCTGTATACTGCTCTACTCTCATGTGCAATTTATATTTATCTCGAAGCTCTACTATTTTTTTCATCATGGGGGACTTATGATGCAAATCTAATGCCTCTTTATTTTTCCATCTGTCAATCAATAGAACCATTTCAGAATTGTTCATCGGGAAAAAATATTCATATCTTTCATTCCCCTCTTCACTCTTAATTTTTTCTACTGTTCCACTTGAAATCATTTCCTCTGCAAATTTTCTAGCATTACCATTTTCCCCGGAATAATAAATATTAACTGTCAAACTCATAAAATCACGCTCTCTTAAAAAGTTATTTACTGCGAATTTATAGATTATAAATTATAATATTCTTTATCACTGACCGGCTCACACCACTCATTAGAGATACCTTCTCCCGGACACTCAACCGCTAGATGACTAAACCAATTGTCTTTCTTAGCTCCATGCCAGTGTTTTACATTTGCAGGGATAGTCACAACGTCACCCGGTTTTAGGCTTTGCGCCGGCTTTCCTTCTTCTTGATACCAACCTTCACCGTCAACGCATAGAATTATTTGTCCTCCACCTTTTGCCGCATGGTGAATATGCCAATTGTTCCGGCAGCTCGGTTCAAAGGTCACGTTGGCGATAAAGACAGTTTCTTTTGGATTAGTAAGAGGTTTTAAGTAGCTGTTACCAATAAAATATTTTGCAAAATTCACATTAGGATCACCTAAACCAAAAAATCCGCCATGTCCTTCCTTTGAATTATCATCTTTGTAAATCTCCTTTGCCATGTGGAACGCTGCCCAAGCCTTAGACCATCCTGCATAAAAAGCGGCGTGTGTTATAATTTCTGCAATCTCTTCTTTTGTTATACCGTTTGCCTTTGCACTCATCAAATGGTACTTGAATGAGTCATCCGTAAGTCCTTGGGACATAAGTGCAACAACTGTAACAAGAGAACGATCACGAAGGGATAGCTTATCCTCTCTAGACCAAACTTCTCCGAAAAGTACATCGTCATTCAGTTGTGCAAATTTAGGAGCAAAATCTCCCAGCTGATTTCTGCCTGCTGTTTGTTTAATAGCCATTTATAATCTCCTTCCTATTTTTCATACTAATGTGATGTTTCTAATTATTATATATACTTCGATAATTAATATTATAAAACAATATAACTGGAAAAACAATTAGTCAGGCAAAATAAAAAAGGGATTATAGCATAGTCTTTCGGCTATTTTATAATTCCTTTTGTTTATTCATTATTCTTATTTAATTCTCATTTTTAAAATTAAAATGTAATGTTACATTCGTATTAACTATAGCTTTATCTACCGTGGCATACCAAAGTGATTCATTAAACTCAGATAAAAGATTATCATTTAAATTAAGATGGTTTATAAATGCATCTATCTTGTCATGGCGAACTATTAATTCCTGTTTTTCTCTTTGGCTTTAGCGAGCTTATCTTTGGCTGTCTCATACCTATTAGTATAAAAGTTGTATTTTTTATTATATTCATCTTGGTTCATAGGCTTTCTTGCATTCTCGTATATCAAATACTTTATAAGCTCCACTATTACTTCGCACTCTTCTTCAAGTTTTATAATCTCATCGTCTATCGCCTTGGTATCAATAAGACCTAAAATCACTTCTTCGCAATCCTTTATAATTGACTCTTTATTCTCAATCAAATTGTTAAAGGCTTTCATAAAATCCTCCACACTCGCCACAAGCAATCTTACTTGAGAATAGACTCATGCTGCTGTGACCACATTTAGACAATTTTCTCTCCTTTATTTCATTTTGAACTAAATCATATATTTCAGGAGAAATAATCGCTTAGTGACTATTCTTTACGTAATATTGAGGCATTTCACCATTGTTTTTCTTTTTCTTCTTTGTTAAAAAATCAACTGTATAACATTTCTGCAAAAGTGCATCACCCTTATATTTTTCATTTGTAAGAATACTTTTAACTGTACTCGTAGTCCACTTTTCTTTGCCAGCTGGAGTAGGTATTTTTTGGTTAGATACGTTGAAATCGCTGATATAGTTTTACCTTCAAGGAACAACCTATAAATTAATCTGACAATTTTAGCTTCTTTTTCCACGACTTTCGGAACCCCGTCTTCTCCTTTTTCATAACCTAGAAAATGTTTGTATGGAAGACTTACTTTTCCGTCTGCAAATCTCTTACGTTGTCCCCATGTAACATTTTCGTTTATTGACCTTGACTCTTCCTGTGCAAGCGAACTCATTATTGTTATTAACAATTCTCCTTTTGAATCTAATGTATAGATGTTTTCCTTTTCAAAATACACGTCGATACCAAGACTCTTAAGTTCTCGTACTTTTTCCAGCACAGTCAGTGTATTTCTCGCAAACCTTGATATGCATTTAGTGATTATCATATCAATCTTGCCCTGCTTGCAGTCGGATATTAGTCTTTGAAATTCTTGTTTGTTATCTTTAGTTCCCGTTTTAGCCTCATCTACATAAACACCAACATACTCCCACTGAGGATTTTTTTGAATAAATTCACTATAGTAGCTTATCTATGCAGGCAAAGAATGAAGCATTGCATCTTTGCCACTTGATACTCTTGCGTAGGCTGCTACTTTTTTATAATTGGTAATGCATAAAAGTCGGGCTTTATTTTTATGATTTCCCTTTGCATTTTTTCACCTCCTTTTTACCTCATCAAATATTACCTCTTAAAAAGCCCGATATCAATCCATTTTAGTGATATAATGTGCTGAATATGGGATCATATTTTTCTATAAACATTGTATCAAATTTACTGTACTCCTTCTCTGTTATGAGACCTAACTCCAGCATTTCTTTTATGAGGCTCATTTGAACCTGATATTCCTTTTCAGACTCAAATTGTACATCAGTCATAAATAAAACTCCTCCATTAATCTTTAAAACGATATTTTATTTAGCATTCATGACTGCATGCTTAAACGAAATAGTCATATGGTCAATCATTCAAACTTCGTTATAGCAGCATGGGATGGCAGAAAAAGCGGTGGAACATATTATACTATAAACTACGCTAAAAAGTTAAAAAGGGAGATCATTTTACTGAATTTATATGGCGATTAATTGTTATACCAATCGGCAAAGTATAATATACAACATATAATTAGGTTTTATTTTACCGATTAAAGCGTACATAGACAAAGTTTAAACTGTAGTATGTAAATTTTTAATACAAGATTAGTTAAACAAATTTAGGAAGTCTACTATCTTATCATTTAGTAGACTTCTCATTTTTATATTATAAAATTAAACCGTGTGAAAGTATGCACACACCTGCGAAGATTTTTTCAAAAAGTGCACACCTCATGCACACACCTAGAGGGAAAGTCTCTAAAATACGGTGGTATTTTCAAAAAATACAACAATAAAAACTGTGCCCTAAAAACGGAGAAAGCCCAGTAATACTGGGCTTTCTCGTTGTATCAAAAGATACATACTATTATGGTCCGAGTGACTGGAATTGAACCAGCGGCCTCTTGAACCCCATTCAAGCGCGCTACCAATCTGCGCCACACCCGGAAATCGTTTATTATAATTTTACCACAAAAATTTTATAAAATCAAGTTATCACATATTTTTTATTTTATAAATTACTATGTATACTAAAGATTTATATGTTAAAACTAACTATGCGGGTAATTCCGCATTTAAAAATGAGGGGTGAAATTTATGATAGATAAAATCGCATTAATTTTAGTTATAATCGGAGGACTAAACTGGGGTTCTATCGGTATATTTCAGTTTGACATTGTAGGCTGGATCTTCGGTGGACAATTAAGTATAGGAAGCCGTATCGTGTATACACTTGTTGCACTAGCTGCTATATGGTGTATTTCACTCTTATTTAGAGAAACTGAAGAAGCTGTCCAACAAGATGCACGATAACCGAACCCCTTCTAATTCCCTATGCTAAAGTGTAGGGAATTATTTTAATGTCAATAATAAACAAATAAAAATGTATATATTTACATAATTTATACTATTATCCAAATTTTAATTTAATTCTAAATAAGAAATAAGATTATTTTTTATTATTATATAATTAAGTTGTCTTTTTTTATATTAATAATAACTTTTAAGGAGATGGATTCTATGAAAAAACTAATTTCAGGAATACTCGCAATATCATTGTTAACAAGTGGAATTTCTTGTTTTGCTGAAGAGAATCAATCTAAAGAAGAATCAGCAACTACAACAAACTGTGCAACTTCTAATAAAAAAGTTGAAAAATCTTCTAAGGTTAATACTGCTTTAAAAGTTGTAACTATTGTTGCTTCAACAACCGCCGGAGCAATTACAGGGTGGCTAGGCAATGATTTAGTTAAATACCTAAAATCTCGTGAGCTTAATAAATTAAATGTTCAAGAGAAAAGTGAATTAAA
Organism: uncultured Clostridia bacterium; assembly: GCA_944385105.1. Classification (GTDB taxonomy): domain Bacteria; phylum Bacillota; class Clostridia; order Oscillospirales; family Acutalibacteraceae; genus CAG-557. Next base: position 31,148 of record CALWVR010000006.1, on the reverse strand, counting down.
TAATCAGATTCAAGCTGAAGAAAGTACCATCGAAGAAGAAAATTATAACAATTAGTAATGTTATACATTGAAAAATTATAAACTATCAAATAAGAGTAATTGATTATACTTTAATCAGTTGCTTTTATTTTTATCTAACTTTTAAAATACAATAAAATAATAGGTAGATACTAAAAAGTATCTACCTATTATTTTATTTGCGGAGCCCTAATCTTGCAATTAAGTCACGATATCTCTCAATATCATTTTTCTTAAGATAACTAAGAAGTCTTCTTCTTCTTCCTACCATCATTAATAAACCACGGTAAGAGCTTTTATCTTTCTTATGAACCTTTAAATGCTCATTTAATGAATTAATTTTATTTGTAAGCAGAGCAACCTGTACCTCTATAGATCCTGTGTCAAGTTCATTCCTAGCATAGTCACTAATAATTTTTGCCTTTATTTCTTTTTGCATTATTATACCACCTTTTTAAAATTACATCCTAAAGCAAATTATAAAAATATATAAAAGCTTATTATATCTCAGAATAACCAAGGTGCTTCTAAAATATTAGATAATATCGGTTAATCCGAGAATAGGACATTAATATTGTAACACAAATAAAGTTGTTATTCAAGAAAAAGTTATTATGTATTATACGAAATCTGCTATCAATTTAAGCATAAAATAAAAACGATTCTTATTATAAAAATTAACTTGTTTTTTCTGCCTTTATAAATAACTCAATACACTACCAATATCTAATAACTCTAAACAATGTAAAGAGCCTTTCCTAGTTTTATCAGTTCATATTACCAGGACCGACTCCCTATTAATTAACTTTAAGTAGTACACTTATTTCTTAACCTAGATACAAGCAACAGCTCTAAGCCTTTGAGAACTGCTCCTTTGTTGCACCACAGAGTGGGCATTGAAAATCTTCTGGTAAGTCTTCAAATTTTGTACCCGGAGCAATCCCATTCTCTGGATCTCCAGCTGATTCATCATATTCCCATCCACAAAGATCACACACATACTTCATTCTATTCTACACCTCCTTTTTTAGAATCTATCAATGTAAATATAGTCATATCTTTAATCAATTCTATCATTCTCTAGCAAAACAAAAATTAATCTGAAAAATAAACTTTATAAACTAAATATTTAAATCTTATGTAACATTAACAATAATGGTTCAAATATTAAACTAACATTTTTAGTTTATACCTTCTTTGACAACATTGTTTGAAAAATATTAAATATATAAGGTTTATACAAATGGCACAAACAAATTAAAAATGTTATTTATATCTTTACTCTTCTTATACTTATCAATAATTATCCACTACATTTAGATATAGAGTCACAAATTTCATCTACAAATTGTTCAACTAAATTTACTTGGTCTTTTTTCAAAGCAGACCTTAAACTAATAGTATTATTTAAAAATGTAATATCTTTGCATTCAGAAAGTTTTTTCCTTATTAATTGTCCTGCTGTTGGAGCCCAGCTTCCATTTTCTACTATAGCAATAGTTCGATTTCTAACGTTATGTGCTATAATATTATTAATTAATGTCTCCATATTTACAAATATACCAGCATTATAAGTTGTAGAAGCAAAAACTAAATGAGAACAACGAAATACTTCAGATATAATGAATGATGGATGTGTCGCTGATACATCATAAATTTTAATATTCTTTATTCCCCTATCTGCAAGCTTGGAAGCTATAATATTTATAGCATTCTCTGTATTTCCATAAATAGAGGCATATACAATAGTAATAGCATTTTCCTCCGGGGTATAACTACTCCACTTTTGATACTTTTCAATAAACCAACTAATATCTTTACGCCATACAGGACCATGAAGTGGGCAAACCATATCAATATCTAAAGTTTTAGCTTTACTTAAAAGTGCTTGCACCTGTGGGCCATATTTACCAACTATATTAGCATAATAACGCCTAGCTTCACTTAACCATTCAGACTTAAAATTTACCTCATCGGCAAAAATATTACCATTTAATGCTCCAAATGTTCCAAAAGCATCGGCTGAAAACAATACCCTGTCAGTTTCATCATATGTTACCATGACTTCAGGCCAGTGAACCATTGGGGCCATAATAAATCTTAGACTATGTTTGCCTGTATTTAAAACATCCATTTCTTTTACTAGCTTTACATGACTATCAATGTCAAAGTTAAAATATTGTTTAATCATTTTAGCTGCCTTTTCATTACATACTATAGTCAAATCAGGATATCGTAACAAAACTTCTTCTATAGTAGCAGCATGATCTGGTTCCATATGATTTACTATAAGATAATCTAACTTCCTTCCATCTAATATATGTTCTATATTTTCAAAAAACACCCCTGATACAGACTTATCTACTGTATCAAAAACAACTGTCTTCTCATCTAGCATTATATATGAGTTATAAGATACACCATTAGGTACCGGATAAATATTTTCAAATAAAGCTATCCGTCTCTCATTTCCACCAATCCAGTATAAATCATCTTTTAAATTTTTTACACAGTACATAATCAACCTCGTTTCCCAAGTGTTCAATTATAAAAAAAATATATTAATAAAATTTTCGTTTATAAATTGCACCTCATATTGCATTATACAAACTAACATATTATTCAAATTAGCCATTATAAGCATTACCTCAAACATTAATTTTATAGTCTAAATAAAGCATAAAATAGACCAATTATAAATAAAAATCTTTAAATTATATAATAGTAGATTATAAAACTTAAAATAGTCCTTAAATTATCTTAAATATTATTTTAATTATACCACTTTTTAACTTTATTTGTCAATCAATAATAGCTAAGCAATATTCTGTTAACAAGATCTCATAAATTGAAAAAATCAATACATTTTAGAAGTTATTCTAATAAGCAATAAAGTTCACAGCAGACTTCTATACAAATGAAGAGTATCTGTAAAAATTAACAATAGTTTTTATTAAAAGTAAAGCTTCAACACAAAACATGCGTTGAAGCTTTAAATTGGCGGAGAAAGAGGGATTTGAACCCTCGCGCCGGTCACCCGACCTACTCCCTTAGCAGGGGAGCCCCTTCACCACTTGGGTATTTCTCCATATATATTGGCGGAGGGGAAGGGATTCGAACCCTTGGTCCCTTTCAGGATCACTAGTTTTCAAGACTAGCTCCTTAAACCACTCGGACACCCCTCCAAATGTTAAAGAAAACTATGAGATTAGTTTATCATATACGTTTTTTATTGTCAATAGGAAATATAAAAATTTTATAAAAAAAATTTATATTATTTTGTTGAAATTTTTTCACAATAGTTTTATAATTATTTGGTAAATAATTTCATACTTTAAGGAGAGAAAAAACTTGACTACATGCACTAAATTATATACAAAAACTTTTTCAAAAATAGAAAAATTACAGGAAAACGAAAATATATACTATAATTTGATTTCAAGCAATAACAACAGTACTACTTCATATGGTATTGAGGTGTCTTCAGAATCTAATGGCAAAAAGGAAAAATTATCACTTGATTGCTTATCCGAAGATATAGTCTTGATAAATAATATTATAAAATATTTATATGAAAACTCTATAAAACCAGATGTTTCACTTGGAATAATAAATGATATACTAAACGTTACCCAGTAATATTGCTAACAGCTAAATATATGGCCTTAACAAAGTTTTAATAGGGGTAGATAAAAATATAGATATAACGATAGCTATAACCGCGTTAATGACAGTTACTATTGTTCCCCTTAAGCATAAAATTATAGCGTAATATGTATCGATTTCCATAAAACAAATATATACAATCAAAGTTTTCAATATTCTCAATATAATATATGAAGTGCTTCCAACAATAGCACCTGCTATGTTATACATTTTGTTCTCGCCATTTTTATTACTTATATGTGAAATTTTTCCACATATAAAAGCCATAATAAATTTAAATGTAAACGTAAATATGGATGAAGATATAAATACAGGATTTAACATGTCAAATAAAAATGATCCTAATCCCGACGCTATTCCACCTGCTACAGGGCCTAGTATTATTCCCGATAATAAACATACAGCATTTCCAAGATGAATCATTGTATTACCTCCACCTATTGGTATCACAATTTTAATTGATGTCGCTACAAATACAAATGCTGTCATTAATGCAATAATGGACATCCTATATACCTTTTTATGTTTCAATATAAAAATCCTCCATGACTATTTCTATAATATCATTATATACTATTTTCTTATTATTTTAAAACTATATTGAAAAATTTAATTTATACCTATATAATTAATAATAGAATGAGAATAAGGAGGTTTTTTATGTTTTGTACTAACTGTGGAAACGAAATATCTGAAGATACTAAGATTTGTCCCTATTGCCAAACTTCTATAGATTTTCCAAGTGAAAATCTATCTTCCTATACCAATGGTGTACAAGCTGATAAAGAAATTTATGCTCCTCACCCAAATCAAGGAAAGTATAGTAAGCCTCTTAGTACTTCATCTTTCTTGATTATGCAAATCCTTATGTTAATACCAATCATTAATTTGATACTAATTCTGATATGGTCTTTTAGTAAATATTCAAATATTAATAGAAGATCTTACGCGCGTTCAATATTAATTTGGTTTATAATTATTTCTATAACATTACTCTTTATTCTCTTAATCATGCTACTTATGAGGTATCCCATTGATATTAATGTCTGGTTTAATGATTTTAAAGCTTTTATAAATAGTATTCCTGCAATATAATATGAGGTGAAAAACTTAGCAAAAGTTTTTCACCTCTTCTTACATTATAGAATTTATAGCTTACTCATAAATACCATTAATTTATATTTACATCACTCGGCATCATAAAACTATTTCGCGGAGATAAAGATATTTCTAAAACTTTTGGCCCATCTGGTAAACAAGATCTTTTAAATTGATTCTTAAAGAATCTCTTTATAAATAGAGTAAACCATTTCTTAATTTCTTTACATGTATATTGATCACCAAATGACAAATTTGCTATTCTTAATATCTTTTGGGCTGAGAAACCATATCTTAAAAAATAATACAGAAAAAAGTCATGAAGCTCATATGGTCCTATGATCTCTTCTGTATTTTGAATACTAGGCAATAACTCCGGGCTAATAGGTGTATTAATAATGTTATTTATTATAACTTCTAAATTTCCACCCAAATTTTTAGACTCGTATCTAAGCACTTCCCTTATTAAGCTCTTTGGAACACCAGAATTGATACCATACATAGACATATGGTCTCCATTATACGTTGAAAAGCCCATAGCAATTTCTGATAGATTGCCAGTTCCAACAACAAGTGCTTCCTCCATATTAGCAAGATCCATTAACACTTGTGTTCTTTCCCTGGCTTGTGCATTTTCGTATACTATATCATGCTCATCATCAAATTTCCCTATGTTTTTAAAATGCAGTTTTACTGAATCTTCTATAGATATTTCTCGGAGAGATACACCAAATTCATTTGATAGAGCAATAGCATTATTCCTTGTTTTCTCACTCGTTCCAAAACCCGGCATTGTAACTGCTATTATATTACTTCTTTTAAGTTTTAACTTGTCAAATGCTCTAACTACAACCGCCAACGCAAGAGTTGAGTCAAGACCACCAGAGATACCTAAGACTACTTTTTTTATTCCTGCTCCTTTAAGTCTAGTAATTAGTGCTTCTGTTTGAATTCGTAGTACCTCTTCACTACTCTCCTCAATGCTACAATTACAAAAATTATCAATAAAGGGGAATTTTGCATACTTTCTATTAATGTCTACAGCCTTAATAGGTAGGTTAAACCATATGGTGTCTACATTCTCCTTTGCCTTAAAAGTGTTTAGTCTTCTTCTCTCAAAAGCAAGTAGACTAATATCTACATCTGCTATTGTTAGTCCTGTAGTAAACGCTTCTGACTCTGAAAGAATTACACCATTTTCTGCTATAACACTATGTCCTGAATATACTAAATCTGTACTCGACTCACCTATACCAGTATTTGAATATATATACGCAGATACAAGTTTGTTAGATTGAAATCTCACTAAATTGCGCCTAACTTCTTTTTTACCAACATTCTCATCACTACCTGAAAGATTGGCTATAATCGTTGCTCCAGCTTCAGCTAAAGCATTGGACGGAGGCGTTGGGACCCATAAGTCCTCACAAATTTCTATTCCTATTTTTAAATTAGGCACATTTTCAGCAGCAAAAATTAAGTTCTTTCCGAAAGGCACCATGTTTCCATTAATATTAACTGTCTTCTTTATATCACCTGAAGAAAAATACCTCTTTTCAGAATATTGAGTATAATTAGGTATATTAATTTTTGGAACTAAGCCTAGAATTTTCCCCCTATATAACACAGCCGCACAATTATATAACTTACAATCTACCGAATACGGTAGTCCAATAATTATTATCATATCAAAAATTGAAGTTTTTTCAGCTATGTAATATAAAGCACTCTCGGCATTTCTAAGAAGTGCTTGTCCTAAAAAAAGGTCCGCGCAAGTATATCCTGTTATACAAAGTTCTGGAAATACAATAATTGATATTCCTCTTTCATTTGCCTCTGTAACAAGTTTTAAAATTTGTCCTGCATTATATATACAATCTGCAAGCTTAATTTCCGGTGTAGCGCTTGCAACTTTTATAAAACCATCGTTCAAATTAATCAACTCCCATAATTACTTTTTATTCCTTGTTATTGCAAAACTCTCTTTATTGCTATTATAAACTATTGTAGTAGTATAACCTAAAACAAGCCATAAAAACAAACTCATATAATTTACTTCAGATAAAATAGTTTTCTCAAACAATGCAAAGACACTATAAGCAATTATTGCAGCAAACAAAATTGAAAAGCATTTATTGAATATTTTCTTATTTTTACTTAAAATAAATTTAAAAAACATAATAAACATTCCTAAAAGATAAATCATAAAAACTACAAAACCAGCAAGTCCATTACTTACCAAAATTGATACATATCCATTATGGAAATTTGGAAATGCCACTCCTGAACTAAAATAAATATCACCATAATAGACTACATTCGACGGTCCTATTCCTAAAATAGGCCGATTTTTAAAGTATACAATCGCCTGATTCAATAGTTTTCTTCTTCCGCTTCCATCTTTTATATTATAGTTATGCCTTCCAAAACTGATTCCCCCATCAAAATCACCATCAGAATCTTTATTATCAAATAACGAGTATATATCACTCATTATATCTGATGCTCCTTCTTGAAAGTTAGAACGTATAAAAAATAAACTAAAAATTAAAAATATTCCTATTAATAAAAAAACTGCTATTCTCTTAGCTAAAGCAAATTTTGAAAAATTAAAATCCTCAAATAGTATCCTAAAAAATAACCAAATAACAGAGTATATAATCAAAAATAAAAATGAAGCAATAGAATCACTAAGTATAAGTGCACCTAGATTTATCATTGTAATTAAACACAAACTTAGTATTTGTATCCATTTCCTCATGTCTTTCATAAAATTATTCGTCCTGTATAGTACATGAGAAAAAATGATAGATACAACTGAACTAAAAGCTAAAATATTAGGATTTGTATATATACCCGTAAATCTTGCGGAATAATCATCCTTGCTCCATATGCCTACAAAACGTTCATATTCTCCTATAATCGGCATTTTAAAAGAAACTTCCATCTTATTTACAAATATAACAAAAATAAATCCAATAATAGTAAAAATTGTTGTTAATACAACTATAATTTTAAATAGCAGTATCATTTCACTAAAGATCTTTTTAGATGTGCTTTCTATATACATGCCATAAAATATGAAAAAACAGACACAAGTATAATATATCATACCCAGATTTATTAAAAAATTAAGTGGAAAATTTATAAATATATTCAAAGTAGCTGTCAATATAAATAACAGAATAAATAGTATTAAAAGTTTGCTATATTTTATCTTTAAAATATTTATATTTATTCTATCTTTAAATATAAATATAGACCAAAAAAATAAAATTACATCTAACACAACTGATACTATGTCTAAAAATAATATCCCACATAGAAATAAGCTAATAAATAAAGTTATCCTAAATAGACTTGTGTTTGAAATAATATCATTAATAATTCCTTTCGTAGGATCTTTCAATTAAAATCAGCTCCTCATAAACTTCCTGTGTTTTAAACATAGCTATCTATCCTATAGCCTCTTAAGGCACTCTTTAAATGTTTTAATTACATAATTTACTTCTTCATTCGTTAGTAATGTATGTAAAGGCAGAGTTACTTCATTTTTATACATATTAAATGCATTCTTAAATTTCAATATATTAAAGCCTAAATTTTTATAAGCTGTAAACATAGGTAAAGGTTTGTAATGCACATTAGTAGATATTCCTTTTTCAGCCATCATTTTTATAAAATTATTTCTATCCTCTTCATTTTTTCCTATTAATCTTACCAAATACAAATGCCCACTAGAAGTATAGTCTTTGCTAAAATGCTTAAGTATATCCACCTTCTCATCTTTTAAACCTTCATCATACATCTTTATTATTTCTTTTCTTCTATTAAGTATTTCTGGATATCTTTTGAGTTGCACAAGACCTATAGCTGCCATTATGTCAGTCATATTGCATTTATATGCTGGATAAATTATGTCATACTCAAAATTTCCAATTTGTGTCTTTGCTAATGCATCTTTGCTCTGACCATGCAATGACCATAGCATAAATTGCTTATAAAGCTCTTCATTATTTATTTTCTTTATATTTTTCCAGGTTATAGCTCCACCCTCAGCCGTTGTGAGATTTTTTACAGCATGAAAAGAAAAACTTGTAAAGTCCGCTACACTACCACAAATACTACCCTTATACCTAGCTCCAAATGAGTGTGCCGCATCAGCCAAAACTATTATTCTTCCAAATGCTTTTTGCAAATTATTATTAGCTATGAACATTTCTTTTTTATCATTTACTATCTTAAATATCTTGTCATAATCGCACATTTTTCCTGCTAGATCAACTGGAATAATTACCTTTGTTCTTGGTGTTATTGCCTTTTCTACCAAGTTATAGTCCATTTCAAATGAATCTCTTTGAGTATCAATTAAAATCGGTTTTGCCCCGACATGATATATAACACTGCATGTTGCTGTATATGTATAAGCACTTGTAATAACTTCGTCTCCTGGCCCCACTCCTAATACTCTAAGTATTAGTTCCATACATGCAGTTGCAGAATTTAAACAAACAGCTTTATCTACTTTACAATAGTCGGCTATTTTCTTTTCAAACTCTTTAGTTCTAGGACCAGTTGTTATCCATCCAGACTTCATTGATTTAGTTACTTCTTTTATTTCCTCTTCTGTTATATCAGGAGGTGAAAACTTTATAATATTCATCATAACCATCTTCTCTACTATTTATTAATTACGGCTATAACCGTTTTAATTATTAACTTTAAATCATAAATAAGATTAAATTTTTCTAAGTACTCAATATTAAATTGCATTTTTATAGGTAAAATTTCATTAATATATATTTCACTTGCGCTTTCTTGACTTATAAGCTTATTAGATTCATCTTTAAAAGTAATACTTGCAAGAGATGTAACACCCGCCGGTAAAAGAAGAGTTGCTTTCATTCTGTCTGTATAATAATTTACATATTTTTGTACCTCAGGTCTTGTTCCCACAAAGCTCATTTGTCCTGCTATAATATTCAAAAGTTGAGGCAATTCATCAAGTCTAGTTTTTCTCAAAAACCCACCTATCTTAGTTATTCTATCATCATTACTTAATGTAACTAACTCACCTATCTTATCAGCATCTTTTACCATAGTTCTAAATTTAAGTATATTGAAAGTTTTTCCATAAGTTGTCACTCTCTCTTGCTTATACAAAATTGGACCACTTGATGTAGCTTTAACTAATAATGACAAGAAAATAAGTATTGGCGACAATAATAGCAATAGAATGAAAGACAAAGTAAAATCAAAAACTCGTTTCAAGATAATATCAAATTTTTTATTTGATAGGAGATCATAGTAATACTTTACTTCATCATTTTTTAAATCATCATTAAGCTCTTCCCAACGCCTTAAAAACAATTGTATCAAACCTCTCTAGTAAAAACTTAAGAAACTCTTACAAGTATAGCAAAAAAATGCTTTTTTTTCAATAAAAGTTGACAATTAACTAATATAATCCACAATAAGACCTTTAATTAAGTCTGAAGAATCAATAATAGACTCTTCATAAAGGTCAAAGAAACTATCCGTGTGAATTTCTCCTGTATCTTCAGGCCATTGCCATTGACTATTTGATATATTAGCATAGTCATAAGTGTCATCTTCTGTAACATCCCTCATATAGCTAGACATGAAAGCGCCTTTATTAGTAAAACTCTCTAAAAATTTTACAAAGTCCTTCTTTTTACCTGTACTATCATTCATGAGAGCAAAAAATTTTTTAAAGTCATTAATAGCTTCAATTATCTTTCCCACTGTTATTGAGGAATCATAGTGGTTATAAATAATGTCATAAAAGAAGGTCACCATAAAATCTTTTACTTTGTCATTATTTGGCAATAGACTATTAAGATTAATCTCTGTTGTAAGCATCTGTTTCTCATATCTTAATATTATTACATCAAGGTTAGACTTTATGTTATTTCTACATATATTTTTGGTAATATCCTTTTCAATACGTGACAAATTCTCGGCCCCATAACTTATAAACGGAAATGCTATCCTATCTAGTACACTGTGACAAATAAAGCCCATAATATAAGAGAGACCTAATTCCCCCGGCGTATTTTTATATAAAAAAGCTTTTATATAATTTATCAAATTTTCTAAATTATCATCCTGTATCTTGGCACCAATTTTTTTAATACTTTCTCCTTTTTGAAACGGTAAACATCTATGACTAAGTAGAAAGTCTGGGCCTTGAGCTCCCCATAAAAAAGAGTCTTTGTCTATATTGATATTAATTCCATCACTAACTAATTTATTTATTACTCTTCCCGACTGCAAATAATGTGTTATAGCTGAAGGCATCCTTTCCCTCCCCTCCTGTTGAGCAAAACTGCATAAATAAATTATATCACGCTAAATAACATTTGGCAAGTTTTATAAAATAAATAACACATCATCTATTATTCCTAAGTCCCTTCGGATATTTATTTTTTAACCTGCCTTTAGATGCTTTACCAAAACCCGAAACTAGTCCATCTAGGCAAACTCCTGTATATCCTTTAAGTTCTTCAGAAATATTAATTTCTTCTCCTCTTAAAAAAGCAGCCGCATTAAAATCTACGGAGCTTAATGAAACTACATTATTAAGTTCTCTACAAGAAGAAGCCATAAATGCAGCATGAGCCGGTTCTAAAATACTGCCTTTCTCACATCCCAACAATACTCCTGCTCTTAAAACATTTACTCCATTAAGATCAGGTAAATTTTTTGGTAAAACAAAAAATTTATTATCTATTTTCTTAATAACTCCATAAGGAGAAATATTAAATATTTCTTTAAATAATTTTTCTCCTAATATATTATCTTTATTTTTTCTAGCTTTAAAATTATAATTTTTTACATTACATTGTGTTTGTTTAACTTTTCTAAACTTTGCAATAAAGTGACCTTCTCCTCCATCTAAAGGAAATATTCTTCTGGCCTCCTTTAGATTAAAAGCTGGTCTACCAAAATCTACTTGTATTTTTTCTATTATAAAATCTTCATTCAACTTTAAAAAATCTTTCACCACATTTTCATTTTCTTCAACTGAAAATGTACAAGTTGAGTACACCAATGTTCCATCTTTTTTAAGTGCTTGTGCAGCACTATTCAAAATTTCAAGTTGTCTTTTAGCGCAAGCGGCTACATGTTCTAGTGACCACTCACTTATAGAATTAATGTTTTTTCTAAACATTCCCTCCCCCGAACAGGGAGCATCAACTAAAATTTTATCAAAAAAGCCTTTTAATTTACTACACAATATACCAGGATGACAAGATGACACTACTGAATTTCTTACTCCCATCCTTTCTATATTAGATAACAAAATTCTAGCCCTACTGCTAATCACCTCGTTAGCCCAAATCAGACCTTCTCCATTTAACCTTGATGCGATCTGTGTTGCTTTTCCACCTGGAGCAGCACAAAGATCCAATACTATATCAAATGGTTTCACATCTAATATAGTAACTGCGCTAGAAGCCGATGGTTCCTGAACATAAAACGCTCCTGCATGATGAAGTGGCGTTGTACCTATTGATTCTACCTCATCCACTAAATAAAAATTATCAAATGAAAAGCTTGAGCTTGATATCTTATAAGGAAATATACTTTTAAATCTATCAACACTAATTTTTAGTGTATTTACTCTTAGTCCTCTAAAGCACGGCTTTTCATAACTAAGTAAAAATTTATCATATTCATTTTTTAAAATTTTATGCATTCTATTTTTATACTCTATAGGTAAATTCATTTTTTGTCCTCCGACAACAAAATTAAGAATAAATAATTTTTTTTTGCTAACAATATTAAAGCGATCGATATTAAAAGTTTAGATCGCCAATTGTTTCTCACGTTATAATATTTAACGCATGAGGGGGGTGAACTTTATGTCACAGAATAACCAGAATTGTCAGAACAACAACCAAAAACAGAACAAACAGTCTAACAACAAACAGGATAAGTCAAACAACAGCAACAATAATAATTAGGATGGCCCCATTAAATAAAGCCATTATTAAAAGTTATTAACTAAAATATTACTTTTAAAACATCATTTCATAAAATTATGAAATGATGTTTTTATTTAGGATTATTTAATATTACCAATGCCTTATTATCTATTTCCCTTATTATCTTATATGCTTTGTTAATGTCCTTTTTCTTTATCTTACCTATCAAAACCTCTCTATTTGCATTTATGTTTTCACCACAAGTTTCAATTGAAGCTATGTCAGATTGCAATTCCTTTTGTAAACTATCTAATATAAACTTTGCATTTTTAGATATAATTGAAACAATTTTTTCCGATTCAACTTTTATTGTTCTAATTATATAATCAATAACTTTACTCTGTATAAAAAGCAGTATAGTCGAATATATAATCTTCGATAATGTACTCATTAGAATATCTTGCTCTGTACACAATATAAAAGAAGAAATTACAACTATAGAGCCATCTAAAATTAAAATCATCTTTCCAACATCTATATACGGTAAAGAATCACATATTATAGCTGACAAAAGGCCTGTCCCTCCTGTAGCTAGTCCTGTCATAAATATGAGGGATAACCCTATTCCTCCTATAACACCAGATAAAATAGCTGATATTATTGCATTGCCTTCGTACTTTGGTAAAAATACTGCTGTTATATCAATCAACACATACATAAAAAACGATAAAGCAACATTCTTGAGCATTTTATTTTTACCTAACTTTTTTACGCCTAAAATTATTATAGGAATATTTAATATTAAACAAAGGATTCCAATTGGAACTCCTGTAAATTTGAAAATAAGTTGTCCTACTCCAACTATTCCTCCTGTTGAAATACCACATGGTTCAGCAAAGCAGTTTAAGGAAACTGAAAAAAGAAAACAACCTAATAAGTTAAAAAAATATAATTTGAAATCTAACTTTCGAAACCACGACAAAGCCTAAGAGCCTCCTTATTACATAAACTAGATAAAACATAAGCATCTTCTAACTCAAAGATGCTCATTTATTCTATCTTTCCTTTTTTAGAATCTTCTTAAAGAGCCCCGAACGCTCAAGCTCTTTATCAAACTCCTTAAATCCATTTCCGCTGATTTCTCCAGCATCCCCCACTATAACAAAAGCCTTATCATCTACCTCTTTTATGATATCATAAGCCTTATGTACCTCTTGTTTTTTCAGTGCACTTAATAGCATTTCTCCATCTTCTGATGTGTAAGCTCCTCTTGATTTTAAAGCTGTCACACCTCTATTAAGTTCATTCATTATACGTTTTGAAATTTCTTCACTCTTTTTTGAAACTATAAACATTATTCTTCCCGTTCCCTTGCTAGAACCATACATCATAGCATCTATAACTTTAGACATGATAAATATTAAAATAGCAGCATAAGTAGCTCCATTTATTATAGCATAAGGATCACTACTTCCAATGCTATATACAAAAGCTGACACACCTACAATCGTTCCATCTATAAAAAGTAATATCTTTCCTACAGGCATGTGTGGTATATGTATTTTAGCAAGAGTTGCTAAAAGGTCAGTCCCTCCAGTTGCTGCTCCCCTTACAAATATTATTCCTAGTCCTATTCCACCAGTCACTCCTGCTAGAATAGCTGCTATCATCATATCTCCCTTATACTCTGGCAAAGGTAATATTGAAAATTTACCCGCTAAAGATGTAATATCTACAACAACGTTTAAAGCAACCGTTGCAAATAAATTTTTTATAAGCCCTCTCCAATTAAGCTCAATAAATGCCCAAATAAATATAGGAAAATTTAAAAGTAGTCCAAACATTCCTTTTGGAATCATACCATTTGTTATATCTTCTATTAGCTGTCCTATCCCTATTACCCCTCCAGGAGAAATATTGTTTGGATCGGTAAAACAATTTATAGATATCGAATATATAAAGCAACCTAAAATGATAATAACAATATCATTTATCCATTCTATAGTTTTAGAGTCTTTGCCTTTTAACATGTTGACACTCCTTACTAATCTAATATTTCAAAAATTTCCCTTAGTCTATTAATATCTCCCTTTAAATATAGATAGCCTATTAAAGCTTCAAATCCCGTTGCACTATGATACTCTGCATTTGTAGCATTTTTAGGAGTATGGTGTGTATATGCATTTCTTCCCCTCTTATAAATTTTTATTTCTTCGTCTGTTAAAGATTCCATTAGTTTTTCCATATATTTAGACTGGGTTTGACAGCATACTCTATCGACAGACATTTTGTGCAACTTCTTTATAGGACGATTTGCTTTGCATACTAGCTGCTCTTTTACAAGTAAGTCGAAAACGCTATCTCCAATAAATGCAAGTGCAAGAGGACTTAAATTTTTATAGTCACAAATTTCATCATATAGTCTATTCAAATTATCTCTCCTAATTAAAAAATTCAAACTCTACATCACATATATTAACAGTATCTCCTTCTTGTACTCCCTCTTTATGCAACATATCTATTGCACCAAAATCCATAAGTTTCTTTTGAAAATACTGCAATGATTCATAATCATCAAAGTTTATCGATCCTATTAATCTTTCAATTCGTTTTCCTTCAACATAATATTTTCCATTTACTTTCTCCACCTTTATTTCATTATCATCATTAGCTTCCAATGTATTCGGGATATATTCCGCCTCATACACTTTGATTGGTGGTAAATTAGTAAGTGTTTCCTGCACCTTCTTTAGTAAACTATCCACACCATATCTTATAGGTGCCATTATCTCAAAACTTTCATATCCATTTAATTTAACATAACTTTTAAACTCTTTTATTTGTTCTTCCGTTGCAAGATCACACTTATTCATCGCTACTATCATGGGCCTTTTTGAAAGTTCCAGATTGAATTTTATCAGTTCTTCATTTATAGTATTGAAGTCTTCTATAGGGTTTCTTCCTTCACTTCCTGATACATCAACAACATGTATCAACAAGCGGCAACGTTCAATATGTCTTAAAAATTGATGACCTAGGCCTAGCCCTTCACCTGCCCCTTCTATAAGACCAGGTATATCTGCTATAACAAAAGAAGAACCCTCTTGCATTCTTACTACTCCTAAAACAGGAGTAATAGTAGTAAAATGATAATTAGCTATAACCGGTTTTGCATGACTTACCACAGAAATAAGTGTTGACTTACCTACATTAGGAAAACCTACCAACCCAACATCAGCTAAAAGCTTAAGCTCGAGCTGTATCTCCATCTCCTCACCCTTTAGGCCGGGCTTTGAAAATCTAGGAACTTGCCTCGTAGGTGTAGCAAAATGCATATTCCCATATCCACCTTTTCCGCCTTTTGCTATAACAAATTCTTTATTCTCCTTAGATACATCAGCAATAATTTTTCCTGTTTCAGCATCTTTAACTAGGGTCCCTTTAGGAACCCTTATCACCAAATCTTCAGCACTTTTTCCTGAGGCCCTCTTTCCTTTTCCATTTTCACCGTTTTTAGCCACATATTTTCTTTTATATCTAAAATCAGCTAGTGTAGAAAGACTACTATCAACGCGGAAAACTACATTTCCACCCTTTCCTCCATCTCCTCCATCAGGCCCTCCAGCCGCTACATACTTTTCTCTATGGAACGAAACAGCTCCATTTCCTCCATCACCAGCTTTAACTTTTATCTTAGCAACATCTATAAACAAAAAGTCACCCTCTTCCCTTTTTTCATTCTTAAAAAGTATAAAAAGAGCCCTAGGTATAATCTTTGACCTAAGGCTCTTATAAAAACTTGTAGCGCAAATATTAGTCTGCGGAATAAACACAAACCTTTTTTTTATCTTTTCCAAGGCGTTCAAATTTAACCTTTCCATCTATAAGCGCAAACAAAGTATAGTCAGAACCACAGCCGACATTCTTCCCAGCATGAATATGAGTACCTCTTTGTTTAACGAGAATATTGCCAGCACGTACACTTTGACCATCTGCACGCTTTACTCCCAAACGTTTAGACTCAGAGTCACGACCATTCTTAGTTGAACCCATTCCCTTTTTATGTGCAAATAATTGTATATTTATCTTAAGCATAGTTACACCTCCATATAATTTACAATGACATTTTCAGAATACAGTTTTTCTAAACCTATCATGTGAATTTTAAACCCTAACATAATGTCTTCACAAAGTTTAGCATCTTTGTCATTCACCTTAAAAGATATCTTTCCATCATCATTAACCAACGTATCTGCAGATACTTTTAATACTTCATATATTGTATTAATTACCAAATATGCCGCTGATGAAACTGCAGCACATACCACGTCATAACCGGACTCTGCATATCCAGCATGCCCTTCTATATCAAAACCTACTATAAGACCACTATCTTTAGTAAAAAAATTTGCCTTAATCATAAATTATGCATTTATTGCTTCAATGCAAACTTTTGTATATGGTTGCCTATGGCCAAGCTTACGCTTTACACTCTTTTTTGGCTTGTAAGTAAAAACAGTAATTTTTTTACCTTTTCCGTTTTTCAGAACTTTTCCTAAAACCTTTACTGAGTCAACATAAGGATCACCTATAATAGTATTCCCTTCGTTAAAGAACGCTACTACTTTAAAGTCTACACTTGAGCCTTCTTCTGCTGTAAGTTTTTCAACAAAAATAACATCGTCTTTTTGTACTTTATATTGTTTTCCGCCTGTTTCTATAATTGCATACATATATTGGCACCTACTCTTTAATAAAGTCTCGCTATTATTAGGAGAAGACAAATTATTCATCTTACTTAAAACCCTAAAATAAGCGGCAACATAAATTTTATCATACCTAAACTAATTTGTCAAATAAAACTCTACTTTTTCATCGTACAATATATAAACTATCTATTATGATTCACCTTCTAAATACTCTTCCATTTCATATTCATATACAGGTGAGAAGTCTTTGTCAAAAACTGAGTATAAGCAGTCTAAATCAGTTTCCAACTGCCCTAGGCAAAATACTATACAACCTTTTTTTACTAATAAAGATACTTCCTCTTTTGATAAATAGTAAATAGCTTGCTTTACTTCTAATCCTCCTCTAATTAATTCTAAATAAGAATTACTCAAAACTTTCACAGTACACCTCAAAGACTAAAATCAGACATAAATTGGCTTTTACAAAAGTACTCCAATTCTTCCTTGGGAATAAAATTAAATTCCTTAATACTTTCATCAGATATTTTCCTTCTTCTTATTTCATGTCCTACAATATACAAATTTTCTAAATGGCCAGTATAATTATCCTCGACCCTTAATACCTTGTATCCACAATCACCTAAACTTGAAATTTCAGCATCTGTAAGACTATAGATGTAGCAATACAACTTTGCCCCACCAACAATATATCTGCATAAATCTTCTTTTAAAACTTCCATAACCTTGCCTCATTACACATTAAAATATAAAAATACAATTTATTATATAATACATATTATTTTATGTCAACTACTTCCATTCTATTGACCAGCCTTGTCCTTAATGTTATAATTACTACAAATTGTTTAATAAAAGGAGAAATAAAAATGGGTCTATTTGAAGAGTTAAAACAACGAGGATTGATTGCCCAAATAACCAACGAAGAAAAAGTACGTGATTTAATTAATAATCAAAAAATAACTTTTTACATTGGATTTGATCCTACCGCCGATAGCCTACATGTTGGTCATTTTGTACAAATGATAGTAATGGCACATATGCAAAAAGCCGGTCATACTCCCATTGCACTATTTGGAGGGGGTACTGGTATGATAGGTGATCCTTCCGGAAAGACCGACATGCGCAAAATGTTGTCTCATGAACAAATAGACTATAATATTAACTGTTTTAAAAAGCAAATGTCAAAATTTATAGATTTTTCAAATAATAAAGCCATAATGGTTAATAATGGAGATTGGTTATCTAATTTAAATTATATCGACTTTCTCAGAGACGTAGGCATACACTTTTCTGTTAATAGAATGCTTTCTTTTGAGTGCTACAAGCAGAGACTCGAGCGAGGACTTTCATTCTTTGAACTCAATTATATGATAATGCAAAGTTATGATTTTTTATACCTAAATAAAAACTATAATTGTATCCTTGAACTTGGCGGCGACGATCAATGGAGTAATATAATAGGAGGGGTTGAGTTAGTTCGCCGTAAAGAAGGTAAAGACGTATATGGTATGACATTCTCATTGCTCACAACTAGTGAGGGAAAAAAGATGGGAAAAACGGAAAATGGAGCCGTATGGCTTGATCCAAATAAAACAAGTCCATTTGACTTTTATCAATACTGGAGAAATATAGACGATAAAGATGTTATAAAGTGCTTAAAAATGTTAACATTTATCCCTTTAGAAGAAATAGAAAAACTAAGTTTGCTTAAAGGTCAAGAAATAAACAAAGCAAAAGAAATACTTGCTTTTGAACTTACTTCATTAGTACACGGGAACGAAGCTGCAAAAAAGGCTCAAGAGGCTGCAAAATCCATCTTTGATTCTGGAGAAAGTTCTGATAACATGCCAACTACTAAAATACAGTTAAACTTATTTAAAAACAATTGTATACCCATCATCGACATTTTAATATTATCAAAAATCGCCACATCTAAAGGCGAGGCACGAAGATTAATACAGCAAGGTGGAATATCTATAATTATAAAAAACGAGGCAAGAAAGGTTGAGGAAATTTCTAATGAAATTTCAATAAACAATTTCCATGACGGATTTATAATAATCAAGAAGGGTAAAAAAACATTCCACAAGGTCGAATTAGAAAATTAATCTAAAAATCTAAGAGAGATAGAATTTTTATTTTCTATCTCTCTATTTTTTGAATAAATACAAGATAAAAGACTAATATACTAAGGTGAGGTGTTTTCTTTGAAAAAGTTATCTTATTATATTTTTGCCATTGGCGCAGGATTTTTAAATGGACTTCTAGGCGCTGGTGGTGGAATGTTAATCGTGCCTATATTAAAAAAATGTGGTCTTTCTCAGCGCAATACACATGCTACTTCAGTTTTTACCATACTCCCCATGTGTATTCTTAGCGCCATTATTTACGCATTAAACGGTCGCGTTTCTATACATGATGCACTTCAATATATACCATTTGGTATTATAGGAGCTATTATTGGTTCTGTTATACTATCAAAAATTAACCAAAAACTTCTTCGTAAACTTTTTGGAATATTTATGATATGGGCAGCTATACAGCTGCTCGTGAAATGATTTATATATGGTCAGCTATAGCAGCTACACTATCCGGAATATTTGGAGCAATGGGATTAGGTGGGGGTGGAGTTTTAATTATATATCTGACCGTATTTACAGACACCCCTCAAGCATTAGCTCAAGGCATAAATTTATTATTTTTTATTCCTGTTGGACTTATATCCATTATAATGAGCATAAAAAATAAGCTAATTAATTTTAAAATAGCTATACCTATTGCTATAACAGGGCTTCTTGGATCTATAGTCGGCTCATATTTTGCAAACTTCATAGATGGAAAATTATTATCTAAATTGTTCGCTCTTCTTCTTTTATATATGGGAGTGTTACAATTCAAAAATAAAAAATAAAAATTTGGCAAATATATTAGAGATATAAAAGTTTTATGGTATTATAACTTAGCAACTATATAATATATCTTAAAATAAGCCATTTTCTTTTCATAGTGAATTGTATTTAGTAAGACATTAGAGATTCGTAAACTGGATTCGCTTAGTAAAAATTAAAAATAAGAATGACAAAGATATAAATATCAACCAGTATTCCCCATTATATCAGATACTTTTAAATTTTCCATGCCATATACAACATTATGAGTTTTCAAATTTTTCTAACTATAGAAAAGTACTTTATAAACAAGATATTATTATCTGTATAATAGTCAGACATTATTTGAGTGCAAATATATCACTAAACAATTGTATTAGTAAGTTATAATGTTCTCTATTTTCAATATTCACGATAAAGTATTATCTACTACGGTATACTTAAAAACAAAAATTATATCCAATGTTAATAATACAATTTAAAATACTATTTTCGTTTTATTAAAATATCGTACAAAATTGTCATATACGTCTCTTTACTTAGTACTTATATTAAAATTATAAATTTTATTTCTATATAAAAAACTTCTTGACAATACAGGAAAATAATAGTATATTAAAAGCACTATAGTCGGGCTTTAAACTTTGTGTTATCACCTTTTTTCAATTATTATGCCTTTTAAGGCTGGAATTAATATTGTCAGGGTTATATTTATTAGTTTAATTAGGTACCTATAAAACAAATTACATAAAAAGCAACTTCATCGCCTATTACTTACGTAATTATATAGTTACAAATAAAACTAATAATTAAAAAGCCCTTCTATAGTTTTTTTACTGTTCTTTTCTTTAAGAATTAATATTTAAATATATCTTATAAATGTGTTAGTAACTTCAGAGTTTTTCTTTCTGAAGTTACTTTTTGGTTTTCGTGCAAGTTTTAGTAACTTGCACGAAATATTTTATTTATTAGAATTATAAAAAACTATATTTCCCTTATATCAAAATTATTTTGTTTGCATTCCATTTAATTGATAATTGTTTTTATTTAAATAGACATAACACTTATTAGAACTATTAGAAACTATTTTGGTTAATTTAGCTTAATTTTCCTGTTAAAATTACAATTATACAAATAAAATTTGTATAAAAAGCAAAATCTATGTAACAGGTAGAATTTTGTATTCTTTTTATCTTTTTATTGCTTTTTATGTTTTAAGCTGTTATTATTGTAAATATTAGCCAGGTTAATTAATAAACATGATATCAAAGGAGATTTTTATGGAATTATCAAAACAAATTATATCGGCATTTCTATGTGTATCAGTATTGTCATCTTGCACAACAACGACATTTGCATCAAGGGTTATGCAAGTTAATCCAGAAACTACTATTTCTGACGAAGTCTGCCCAGGCTCTCCAAAAGATAAAGATGACAGATATCTTAGCATAGATTGTGAAAAAGAAAAAGCAGTTAGATCTATAAAAAAGGGGGCTGGATATGTAAAAGTAAGCAACCTTGGTAGTAATGGCAAATACGATTTATATGTTTTCGATTACCCATCAATATCCAATTTTATCAGTTGCATTTCAAACATAGCTAGGTCTTATTCTAATGATATGACGATCAATCAGCTCTTAAGTAAAGCTGCTCAACAAGTAAGACTTTTGTTTGGTTTAACCTTATCTGAAGCAGAAGAGGTAGTATCTACTATATATAAACAGACTGTTAACAGTGATAATGACACCATTCCAGATAGTATAAAAAATCCTGCCACCATAGAAGCTATGGCTAATGATAAAAGTATACGCCATTGGTCATGGGGAGGTGCTGCTTTAGGTGCTACTATAATAGGTGGTACAGCAGCCGCTGTTGTTGTTCTTTGCCCAGCAGTAGCAGCTGTGGTTGCTCCAGTTGCTACTAAAATTGGTGTAGCTGCTGCTGGCGTTGCTATAGGTGCTATTGGCGGAGCAGAAGCTGCTGGACATGGACGATCTGACGTAATAAGTAACAAACATTTTAAAGAGTATAAAAGTAATAAGGCTTATTTACAAAACTGTGTTTCTGCCTTAAGTCAAATCCTATCTACAATAGCAAATGGGTACTGGAAGTATAAGGACTGTATATCTGTAATATTCTGCAATGATGCTTCAAAATATTCTGCAACTGTTAGCAATGATAAAGTAGGCATAAATTATAATGAAGAACAAAAGAAAATGATCAAAGACATATTTGAAAATGCTAAAGAACCACTAAATGCTTTTCTAGAGAAATATCCTGAGTAATAGGCAAAAGGAGGTACCTATGAAATTAAAAAAACTTCTGGCCATATTTTTATGTTTCTCTTTACTAATTAACACTTCTTCAATTGGATTTGCTTGCGATGAAGTCAAGTGCCAAACAAAGACTAATATAGATTTATCTTGTATTGAAAATTTGATGGATGAACAATTAAAAAGTAGGGAAAATGATCTTTTAATAAAAAACATCTCTTTTCCAAACGGTAGTTCTGAAACTTTGGTTCATTCATCATTAAGCTCTAGAGCATTGAAACAGTTAATTAAATATTTAACGCCAAGTAAGACACGGAAAGAATTTAATGAAGAATTAAAGAGAATTATGAAATTTGAAGATAAGAAGTCTTCAAGGCGAAATGTAATATTAGCTATTATATCTGCTATTTCTGCGCTTTTTGTATCTGCCTACTCATCCTTAAAATTAAGTAAAATTGATAAAGAAAAGTCATCAAACCAAGACTCAATGGCAAAAAGCGAAAAAGAAGAAATGGATAGTAATAAAGACCTGCTTAGTAAGAATAAAAACTCTAAAAAAAGCAAATTTATAAATACAGCAGTTTCTCTTTTACTTGGAGTAGACGTAGCTTTATTTTTATTTATAGCTCTACATCTTATTACTGATATTCTTAATCCAAGTCAAATTCCTAATACGAAAGAATTTAATAGTGAATATAATGCAAAGTTAGAAGCACTTAAGTATATTTTAAATGCACTTAGTTATTCGCAAGGCTATGATTCAATAAATATAGTCTTTAAAGCCCTCGGAACAAACAATGCAGATATCAAGGTCTTTAAAACTCAAAATATAGGACTAAATTATAGTACTGAAGAAAGCAAAGAAATACAGAAAAACATAGAAAACGTCAAAAAACAACTTGAGGAAATCATCAAAAAATATGATGTGAATTAACGGTGGAAATTGAATAAAAAGGAGATAATATATTGAAAAACCATAATAAAATTATTTCTGGTATTTTAACTGTTTCAATTATGTTAAGTAATTGTAGTTTAATATCTTTTGCACATTGTGATGATGATTGCACAAAAACAAACAAAAATGGGCAGTTTGTAAGTGAATGTTGCGCTAAGGACGCCGCTATTGAAAGGATAAGAAATGGCGAGCATTATGTTAAAATGGAAAATGTGGGATATAATTCAGGCTGCACTGTTTACGCTTTTGACTACAATGATATAGAAAAGGTTATATCTGAACTACCACATACTTCCCTGGAGGAAATCAGAGATACTTTTGAAAGAGAAGAACACTTAGAGATTCAAAGAAAAAAATCCATAATTGAATGGATAAAATTTGGTAGTAAATTTGTAGGCAGTATAGGTATGGTATTATTAACTTTAATACATAAACATAATATTGGAAATTTCATTGATAAAACTTTAAAAATTAAACAAAACATCAAATCTTTTAACAATCGTTTCAAAACTGCTATTGATTCTGATAATGTAAAAAACTTTTTAGGTAATGCTATAACTAGTTCAACTACGGCCATTCCTGTAAAGATATTGTCATCTATTCCTGAATCTATTGCTAAAATGTCTTTAATTAATTATAGAAAAATTTTTTACGATAATTCTAATACACTTTGTGCGTTGCAGCAGATTTTAGACGTGGTTAAGTATAAGCTTTGGGAAAATAATGATGTTTTATTGGTTGTAACTAATTCTGAAAAAGGGTCTTTGTCATCTGTAGCAAGTTTTCAATCTTATGGTATAAACTATACAGAGCAAGAAAAACAAACGTTTGAAAATAAATTTAATAATTTTAAAAAAGTCCTACAAGAAAAAATAATCGAGTATGGAGAGGAACAAGAGAAAGCCTATGGTGAAATTTAAAAAGATTGTTATTTTTGTAATATCTATCCTTTTAATAAGTAGTATATCTCTTAATACTTATGCATTACCGGATGTATCACACAACTATTATGAAGAAGATAAATTACTTAATACAAACTGGTATATAGGAAAATGCATTGACAAAAGTCCTACTTGTCAAAAGCATATTTTAAGATACGAAAGTGTAGATGAATTTATTAAATATTTAGAAAAAAATTTAAAAGATACAAGTTTTAAAAAATCATCAATTCTTTTGAAACGTCATGCAGCGACAATAGGCTTAGCTGCTACAGGTACTGTGGTAATTGCAATAGTTTTAAAACTTATCTTAAATTGTAAAAATATTCATGCACTAATGGCCTTGGTAGCTGCAGGCGGTACAATATATATCGCACAACCTGTTCATAAATTTCTTTCATCTATTTTGGGGGCAATCCCTAAAGCAGTAAAATATTTAAAAGACAAATTGTTAAAAAAAGATCTTACTCCTGACGAAGAAGGACTTTTAACAAAATTAATTAACATTTTATTAGGTAACAAGGATGTCGTTTTTTCAGAGCTTGACTTAAATAAAGAAATTTATAAAGAAATTTTATTCAGCTTAAAGCAGAAAATAGCTAATAAAGAGTATCTAGATAACGACATTTTAATTGTGTCTTGGGATAATAATAAGGAGTTTCCGAGTTTTTCTATTCAGTTTGATACAGTAAACTATGAAATTAATTATGGCAAATCTAAAGATGAATTTTTTTAGTATAAAAATACAAAAGACTGGCTCACTTTTTATAATGAGTCAGTCTTTATTAATTTATTTTATTCACTAAACCAAAAATATAATTGCTGTCCCTAGATAATAAAATCCCAATTAGTATGCAACCTATATTTGACTTCAAATCTAAATATGATAGCAAATAAAACTTGTACACCACGCTACAAATATATCCAAAAAGATATTTAAAAGTATCTTTCAATAAAAAAATTGATTTATATATGTAATAATTAACTCAATTAAAATTACAAATGTTACGATTCCAAGTGTCTTCTTTTCCATATTTCTACCTAAAACTCGTTATCTCATATTGGAGAAAAAGTCCATCTATGATAGTATAAAGCTTACCATAGATGGACCTTAATCCTCGTAGTATATCTCTGGCAGAATTTAAAATGCGTTTTCGTTTGCTGGAGGTGATATTATAAAGGATAAAGTAATTAGTTTCTTTAGATACTCATAAAATAACATAAAGAAAAAGTAGCACCATCAATTAAAGTAGAAGCTGTAAACTCTACTGTGACCATACTTATTAACAAGGACTGATCACTAAAAAGTCCTTTCATAGTTTTTATTAGATCACAGCTAAATTTAAAAATCAATTTAGTATTTAATTTTATTTAATAAATGCGTCGGTAAATTACGCATTTTTCGCATTCTGTAGCTGTTTATCATCCTTTTCTTTTTTTGATTAAGCCTCGACTTGAACATAATACTTAACGTTTTGATTGCCGTTTGATACCTGTTCTGTATCTTCTTTTACCACAATCCAAGCTTCTTTAAAATACATTTATCATAATTGATACCAAAGGCTTTTTGCTTTGAGAATTTATCCGCGATCTGATAATCTGTCGTATTACAACAAAATCACTGCTTAATAATTACCTCCAGACATTTTATCTTTCTGATAAGTCCATAATAATCATTCGCTCTGAAATTCATTTGAGTTTTACAGTGCCTTAAGTTTTATCTATTACTTTAACTTCTGCCTCGATATTTTGAGCAATTATTAAAATTGTGCCACTTTTGAAGTGAAAATAACACTTGACTCTGTCTTTATTACTGGTATTTTCATTTGCATCGACTACTAAGTTAAGATTAAAAGAACTACATCCTTTGATTTCATCAGTCAAAAGATTATCTTTATCACTTGCTCTATTTAGATTACAATAAACACAAAATAGACCCACTAAGCTCCGCAGCTAAACATTTCAACTTTTTGCAAATAGAGTCAACTTTCAAACTTGTACTTTCGCATTTTTTACACTTCGCATGAGTTGAAAATAGTTCACCATAATTAGTCCCAAGTCCTTGAGCAGCCTTTATTACACAAGCCGGATTGTTGTTAAATTTTATGGGCAATTTGCAAATTTCATCAACAGTTTTTGCAATTTTGCTTACTTACTCCGACCGTATTTTTTGCGGTCTTTTCTGACCTCAGAGGATTTGCTAAAATTATTAAGTTTTCTGCTGCATTTATGCCCTTTAAAGTGTTATCAATACTTTGAAATATTTTTGTGAATATATTTCACTAAAGGTATCTTCACTGCAACCTTCAAACAGTTTTTTGCAACCTCTCCAATAGCACACAGCTTTTCAGAACTTTGATTATCTGATATCTCAAATAGTAAAGACATAGCCTTATCTAAGGTTTCATCGATATTTTCAGCAGTTACAGCGTTAAATGCAAAAGTCTAAAATATTCATTGTAACTTTCTCGCTTTATGTGAATGTGCAATAATTCGAGTATAACGTTCTATATTACTAATAGCTGATGTAATTTCCGTACATTGCAAAAGCCGTTTTTGCACAGTATTTTTGTCATGACCTCCCCTTTTACTGTGATTTGATTCAAAACCGTCACAAAGTCGATCGGATATCCTCTTCTCGATAATTTTAAAATTGCTTTATAGCACATCTTTAAATCTGCAAAATAAAAATCCTCAGCCTTTATGATGTCAATCACTTTGGCCAAGAATTTTTCATCAAGTATTATTGCTCCAATCATGCTCTGCGGTTTGTGTGCTTTCCAAATTGTACAAATTGTCACCTCTTTTCACCAATCAATCCACCTAACAACAGGTTCACCGCTAAATCTCTCCTGCCAAATAAACCATGCATAACACATCGCATTACAATTTTTATATCAGCTAAAGTCACCATTTTTAGTACAATGCTGCCCACGGCTATTTACATAAACGTATTTGGGTGGATACTTTTTTAAAAATTTATTTCTCGTTTTTCCTTCAAGAAATTGAATTTTTAAAAGCATAATTACATAACCATTTGAAATAACATTTTCAACTGCATGTACTACGAATTCCACAGCAAATCTATATGGTGGATTAGTTAGAAAACACTCTGCTTTTATTTTGCTTTTCAAAAAATCCTGACCTACAATTCCGTGTCCATGGTCATACAAGTCATATAAAATAACTTCAAACCCATGTCTTTTTAGTTCCTCTGACAAATGTCCTGCTCCACAAGCTGGTTCACATATTTTAGGCGGTAATTCTATTTTATCAGCTTTCAATTTTTCAAGGAAAATATGTAAAGTATGTGGATCTGTTGCATAATAATCAACTGCTTGACGATTTTCTTTAGCATAATTACTTGCACCTATAATCATATGTGGTGATTTTGAATCTCCCGTCCAATCTTTCATCAATACATTCACCTCCGATTTGCTGCCATTCTTATACTGAGTTGCTGATATTTTTCTCTTAGCTTCTTGCCAGACAAGATAATACTGCACCAAAACTTATCTTTCTGGCACCACTCAATCACAGCGGCGATCTCATCTGCATTTAGCTTGTCTCGCCGTATCATCAGGTCAATATCTTTCGCCCAGCGCTGGCGCTGCTGCTCGCTTTGCGGGAATTTTGGATTGTTTTTTAATATCTCTTGTTATAAAAATTTTGATAACAGATACGGGTCTGAATCTACATCAAATTTTTTCATGTCACATGATTTCTTTGAAATCTGTGACGAAGATATATTAAATGTATTATTCATTGTATTATTCTCCGTAACCTTTTTGTTATGGAGATACAGAAATTTCCTGCTAGTTTTATTAACTTTTCTTATTGTTTTTTCATTAAAGAAAAATTAATTAAATCCACAAAAAAAATGTTGACATTTATTCTATTTGCTGATATTATTGAATACGTTGGATATATTTTACATATTAAAATAATAAAAATATCCATAAAATAAAATCATTGAGGAGTAAAATGGTATGAAAAAATTAGTAGGATTAATGTTAGTGTTCAGTTTACTTACAACAGCTATTGTAAGTGCGCATGCTTCCGACGTAGAAGGAATATGTGAAGAGCAAGATTCGACTTCTTCATTTTGGAGTCAAATTCAAGATGCATCTAAAGTCAAAGAAAAATTGGGTCAAAGTGCCAATAATGTAAAGAAGTTTTTTATGGACGATAATTGCCTTGCAGCTATAGAGGAGGCATATTCATTAATAAATGATATAACGCATTTGAAACTACGGAAGTTAAAAAAAATAATGGATAATAAAGAATCCGCGTTCGAACATATACAAAAATGTGTTAAAATGCTAAAAAACTTAGACGATGTAAATGATAAAACAGAGGAACAACCAAACAAATAATTAATTGTAAAATTTCAAAAAAGCTCTCTTTTAGAGGGCTTTTTTTGGTTATGCTCACTCAATTTCACGCACAATAATATTTATTTTCTTTTTGTCTTAAATAATATTTTGCAATTATCCAAATTTCATCTTTTGGCTTGTAGTCTTTTAAAATTTGCTTTGAAATCCCGCTAAACGCCGTGCAATCAGCAAACGTCGGCTTCCGCCACGCTCCCGTTGGTCGCATGGTGTCCCCCTTCGGGCTGGCGCTTCGCTTCCATTCACCTGTTTCCTTATTTTGTCCGTTGCTAAGTTGCAAGGAAAATTTTATCCCGCCGTGGCCTACTCCATGAAATTCTTCGTAAATTCTGCCCCGAAAAATCACCGTGTTTACATAGCAATTACCACTGTATAAGTTGGCTTCATCTTTAAATATTTTCATTATTTTTCCCATATTTAATTCTCCTTTATGTTTTTTATTAAAATCTTTACTTCTGGATTTTCCGCATACATTTTTTCAAAGTAGACCCTGCAAACCTGTCTGTCGTCATGGTAACAAACTCCGTTTAGTGCATCTAAAATAATCTTGATAACATTATCAACATCAGGTTTTTTAGTAGGTAAAATTTCGCCATTTAGCATCAGTTCTTTCAACTTTTTGCTGGCATGCCGTGGAATAGGAAAAAGGGCAAGTATACTAATTTCTAAAGGTTTATTTCTTTGAAATTTAACCTTTGAAACTGCATTATAACTTACCCTTACTAGTTTCTCATATTCTGTTGTTTGCCTGGGTGTGTAGGTAACATTTTGCCCATTAATTCGGCATACCCTAGGTCTTTGCTTGCCCTTTGGTGGGCCTGGTACCGTGAACTTTATCTCCATTTTTCACACCTCGATTTCTAAAGTGGTTTTCCGGTCAAAGGCATTGTTGCCTTGCTTCACTCTCGCTTGCAATTCTCTGTGCCTTTTCCTGCTCGTCGGCCCTGCTGCTCCTGCCACTGGCAGCGCAGAGCTGCGAGCCCTTCCAGAATTTCAATTCTTTGCTTAACTGTTAATTCTCTAAAGCTTTTTATGTTATATTTTTCTAAAAGTGCAGAATATAGCTTGTCTTTATCATCAAAGTTTTTCACAACATTTTTTAAAATATTTGCATCTTTAGCACTGATTTTCTCAACTTCAATTTCTGGTAAATCCTCGCCAGAATAAAGATAAAGCCCCAACCCATGACGGGCTAAAGCCTTCGTCAAACTTCTTTGAATTGACTTATTCACATCAAAGCTTGTGACATTTTCAAGTGGTATTGATTTATTTCTATAATCCATTATTGGTAGATATTCAATGTGTTCTAAACCATCGATTATCACGCTAGTTTTCACCCAACATGTCCGCCCATCGGTGAAATAAATGCAGCCGTTTTCAGTCTCATAAACCTTATAATTTGCATTTGGATAAAGCTTTTTTACTTCACCCCACGCATACGGTCACGACAAATACAAAAGGCCATTTTTCTTTTCAACATGGTCGTTTACGTTGACTTCAAATAGCGTTTCAAATACTGATTTATTTTCGTTCATAAAATACACTCCTTAACGCTCCATATCGGCATTTTCGACTTCTAAATCCGGCAATTACGCTGTAAATTTAAAATGTATATCAAGACATTGTTCACAGCAATTAAAGCCATTGAGGACGTAATATTGGTCTCCTGTATATATATTCTTCACAGAAAAAACATTTTAAAACAGGGATTGCCTCATTATCTGGCGGCGTTAAATATGCTTTGTCATCTATGTACATTCATTCATCTCCCTCGAAT
Source organism: uncultured Clostridia bacterium (assembly GCA_944385105.1). Taxonomy (GTDB): domain Bacteria; phylum Bacillota; class Clostridia; order Oscillospirales; family Acutalibacteraceae; genus CAG-557. The sequence continues at coordinate 477 of CALWVR010000006.1, read as the reverse complement.
CTGCGACAAATAATTCTAAACGATTCTATTGTTCTTTCCTCTAAATCTTTTATCTTTTGTGCGTGCCTTAAATCGATCGCCGCTAAAATTAGTATTATCACTGATAAAATTGTTTGCATTTTTATTACTCCTTTGTTTTGAAATAAAAAAGACACCTAGTAGTAAATCAATACTATTAGATGTCCTTAAGATGTAATCTTGTAGTTTTTAATATAGCACCTTAAAATTTAATTTTTTTAGGTTTACAACTCGTATGGTTGTATTTTTGAATTTTACAATAATTTTTTCATGTTAGGGTCAGTTTGTCTATTTGAGGGTATAACAAACCCCCCATTTCATGGGGGGGGGGGTTCTGGCTCCCCAAGTTGGACTCGAACCAACGACCCTGCGGTTAACAGCCGCATGCTCTACCGACTGAGCTATTGAGGAATATTTAATTTTATTATCATCGAGCATTTGGTTAACAGCCGCATGCTC
>CALWVR010000005.1 GCA_944385105.1 uncultured Clostridia bacterium | reverse complement strand
ATACCTTGAAGTATCCTGGTTTGTCTCCTTCACCTGTTGGTAGTCTATCACATGCCACCCATGCTGGCTTAAAGTTTACTTCTGTCTCAAATACTAAACCACCAGCTACTCCTCTTAATTCTTCACTTTTTATGCTTTTTTTCTTATTCATAATTATTTCTCCTTCTTTTATAATATTTTATAAATTCTTCACCTCCTTAATTTGTATTTTACCACAAATTTGATAAAAAGTCAAGCAAAATATTGCATTTTTTGTATTTTTTTTAATTTATTTAAAGGACTGATTATTTTGTATAAGCTTATAAAAACTGAAAATTCTGCTAGACGTGCAGAATTTATAACACCCCATGGAACTATTCAAACTCCAGCGTTTATGAACGTTGCTACTTGTGGAGCTATAAAGGGAGCTGTATCTGCGCTGGACTTGAAAGATATAAAATGTCAAGTGCAGCTATGTAATACATATCACCTTCATTTAAGACCTGGAGATAAGGTTATAAATAAACTTGGCGGATTACACAAATTTACAAGATGGGATAAACCTATTCTAACAGACAGTGGAGGATTTCAAGTATTTTCTTTAGCAAAGCTTCGTACAATTAAAGAGGAAGGCGTTTATTTTTCATCTCATATAGACGGACGTAAAATTTTTATGGGTCCTGAAGAAAGTATGCGTATCCAGTCTAATTTAGGTTCAACTATCGCTATGGCTTTTGACGAATGTATTAAAAATCCAGCTGAGTATAGTTATACCAAAGATTCTTGCTTAAGAACTGTAAGGTGGCTTAAAAGATGCAAAAATGAAATCAAGCGACTTAATTCGCTTGATGAGACAATAAATAAAAAACAAATGCTATTTGGAATAAATCAAGGAAGTACATACAAAGACCTCCGTATAGAACACATGAAACAAATTCGAGAATTAGATCTTGATGGCTATGCTATAGGTGGCCTTGCTGTTGGTGAAACTGCAGAGGAAATGTATAAAACCATAGAAAATGTTGAGCCATATATGCCAGCGGATAAAATAAGATACTTAATGGGAGTTGGCACACCTGTTAATATTTTAGAAGCAGTTTATCGTGGAGTTGATCTTTTTGACTGTGTCATGCCATCACGTAACGCTCGTCACGGCCATTTTTTCACTTGGTCTGGGATTATAAACATATTTAATGCTAAATATGAACTTGATGACTCCCCAATTGATTTACAATGTGATTGTCCTACATGTAAAAATTTTTCCAGAGCATATTTAAGGCACTTATTTAAAAGCGGTGAAATGCTTGGTATGCGTCTTGCTGTTCTACATAATCTCAATTTTTATAATACATTATTAGAAAAGATTAGATTAAGTCTTGATAATAATACATTCAAGGAATTTTATAAAACTCAGAAATATATTTTAGGAAAAAGAATATAAAGTTATTAAAATTATTACTGTTGCAAAAAGTTTATTTATATTGTAAAATAATTAAAAGCTATGTAAGGAGGAGTTCTAATATGCCATTGAGCCTTAACACAAAATACCTAGAAGATTTTATTAGCAAAGGTGAATATGGTCTTATATCTAATGAAATAAAAAGAGTACATAAGCTACTTCACCATAAAACCGGTGTAGGAAGTGAATTTACAGGATGGCTTAATCTACCATCATGTTATAACAAAGAAGAGTTTATTCAAATAAAAGAAACTGCAAATAAAATAAAAAACATGTGTGATATATTAGTCGTAATAGGAATAGGGGGCTCTTATTTAGGTGCTAGAGCTGTAATTGAGGCTATAAATTCACAAAATTATAATAATATGCCAAAAGATACTCCTGACATATATTTTATAGGAAACAGTATAAGTACAGATTCCATTTGTGACCTTCTTAAAATATGTGAAGATAAAGATATATGTGTGAATATTATATCTAAGTCTGGAACTACTACTGAGCCATCTATTGCATTTAGAGTATTCAGAAACCTATTGGAGTCTAAATATGGAAGAGAATACAATAAAAGAATCTTTTGTACGACTGATAGGTCTAAAGGAACTTTAAAAGAAATTTCCGACAAGGAAGGATATGAAACCTTTGTCATACCTGACGACGTTGGAGGGAGATATTCTGTACTAACAGCTGTTGGTTTACTACCTATTGCTGTATCAGGAATTAGCATAGATAAATTAATGCTTGGTGCCCAAAAGGCTGAACTTGACTTTTCTGTTGATGAAATAGATAAAAATGATTGTTATAAATATGCTGCTATACGTAATATGCTCTATAAAAAAGGCAAGGAAATTGAAATACTTGCGACCTATGAACCTAAAATGTCAATGTTTGGGGAATGGTATAAACAGTTGTTTGGTGAAAGTGAAGGAAAGGATAAAAAAGGCATATTTCCTTCTAGCGTCACATTTTCCACTGATCTTCATTCTATGGGGCAGTTTATTCAGGATGGAAGTAGAAATCTCTTTGAAACCGTTATTTATATAGAATCTAATAAACAAGAAATTACATTAGATAAGCTTAGTCAAGATATTGATGGATTAAATTTCTTAGCAGGAAAGAATATTTCTTACATAAACAAGAAAGCTTTTGAAGGAACTTTACTTGCACATACTGATGGAGGAGTTCCTAATATTGTAATTTTAATTCCTGAGATGAATGAATTTGAACTGGGATATTTAATATATTTTTTTGAAAAAGCCTGTGCAATTTCTGCATACATTTTAGGAGTTAATCCATTTAATCAGCCCGGAGTTGAAAGCTATAAAAAGAATATGTTTGCACTTCTAGGTAAACCCGGCTACGAAAGTGAATTTGAAGCTTTATCAAAGAGGCTTAAATAGATTAATATAACTTTTTTGGGAGGAATATATATGATAAATTTAATTATAGGGAAAAAGGGTTCTGGGAAAACTAAGAGACTAGTTGATCTTGTAAATGAAACTACTGGAAAAAGTTCTGGTAATGTAGTAGTCATAGAAAGTGGTTCAACCTTAACTTATGATGTGAATCACAGTGCTAAGCTCATTGACTGTGAGCAATACGGGATTAATTGTTATTCATGTTTTTATGGCTTTATATGTGGTATATGTGCTGGCAATTATGACGTAACAGATATATTTGTTGATTCTGTTTTAAAAATATGCGGTAGTGACGATAAAGATAAATTAAATAACTTAATTAAACGACTTAACACTCTCAGCACAAAATGTAATATTAATATTGTTCTATCTGACTGTATAAATGAAAATGACTTATGTGAAGAAGTAAAATCCATTATAAATATTATAAAATAAAAATAATAAAAGAAGGCTTCAATAAATCTTTGAAGTCTTCTTTTATTAAAATAGCAAATAAATACAAGATTAAAAATTATTGATATTATTGAGCATAAAGCTCCCCTTCGAGTTCAAAAGCTCTATAGTAAGCTTCTTCTCTTTCTTGTTCATTATTATAACGAAGACGATAAAATCCTACTTCTGGTCGGTCTTCCCTGAAAATAATAAACTCTCCCTTAAAGATACCATCTTGTCCAGCATAACTTCCTTTTCCTATTACCTCTTCTATATGTCCACCTGATACTTCTGATAAATTTCTCTTCCCTAAATTCTCTTTCAAAATGATCAACCCTTTCAATTTACATTAACTATTAAATAGTTCTCATATTTATTATATCTGTTTATTAAAAAATGTCAATCATTTTTGGTAGAAAAGTAACAAAAATCATTAAAAATAGAACTTTAGACAAATATTTATAGGAAATGTAATATTATTGTGTTTTTCTACCCAACTCGTTAAAACAATCTATTAAAAATTCAGACATAGTAGAAACACAACATATAAGTAATAAAGAAGACTTTAAAAAGTTTTTAAAGTCTTCTTTTGGTAAAATATTCAATAATCACGTAGTACTAAACTTTAGCAGTACAAGTCTTTAAATTTTTAATGTCCATTATGTCCGTTAAGCATTTCATCAATTCTATATGCGTATTGTAAAGCTTCTTCTCTACTTGCTGCATCATGATACTCTACACTTATAATAGGCATCATTCTATTTGTACCCTCTTGTACCAAACTAGGGTCTTCATCAAAAATATTATATTTTCCTTCATATACTCCACCCTGACCAATTGGCTCTCCATTTGTTGATACTTCTTCTATTGCTCCACCTGATACATTTAATAAATCCTCATTGTTTACTTTCTTACTCAAAATACACATCCCCTTTTCATAATTTAATTTAGTTATTATTGTACTGCTATATATATTATAACCAAAGCAAACAAGAAAGTCAATTAAAATTCATGAATGTTTTTAGAAAAAATCATAATTTTTCACAACAATTTGCAAGTATTATATTCTATTTATACACAAAATATATTTCTAAATAACTCCTTCAGACTAGATAAAAAATTAATTTCTCCTACATCTTCTGTCGCAATAACATCATATTCGGCTACTGTTTCATCATTAATCTTATATATTAAATGGCCCACTATCTGTCCTACATGCACTGGTGCTGTAATCTGAGAAACCAGTTCTATCATATGCTCCACGCTGTGTTCTTTGCCTTTTTTTATTAATATATTTCCATCTACTTCAGCCTTTATATTAACATATTGCTTCATTCCATTCAAAACCTTTATAGGTTCAAAAATATCTTCTGATACCGTTGGTTCCATCATATTATAATTTGCAAATCCAAAGTCAAGTAATGTTGAAGCATCCTTAAATCTCTCTTTTCCTGTTTTTCCTCCCAATACTACAGCTATTAAGCTTAAATTTCCCCTTTTAGCTGTTGCACTTATACAACATCCCGCCGCATCTGTAGTTCCTGTTTTTAAACCTGTTATACCATTATAGCTTTTTAAAAGTTTATTCGTATTAACAAGCTGCGTTTTCCCGTCTCTTAAGTAATCCATCCATATCGATGTATACTCAAATATTTTTGGATGTTTTATTAATTCACGAGACATAATAGCAACATCATTAGCACTAGTGACATGCCCATCTTCATCCAGTCCATTACAATTTTTAAATACTGTATCTCCCATAAATAGTCCCTGAGCTTTCTCATTCATCTGAGAGACAAATAAATCTTCAGAACCTGAAATATACTCAGCCAAAGCTACAGCCGCATCATTTGCTGACGCTACAACTACTGCCTTTATCATTTCGTCAACAGTCATAGTTTCTCCTGCTTTAAGCCATATGTCAGAGCCACCCATTGATGCTGCATGTTCACTTGCACTCACTGTGTCGGTAAGTTTTATTTTCCCCGAATCTAATGCTTCCATTACCAGTATCATCGTCATTACCTTTGTTATAGACGCACAGCTTCTAACTTCATGAGAATTTTTTTCGTAGAGAATTTTGCCTGTTTGCGAATCCATTAAGATTGCAGCTGGAGAAGCAATCTCTAAACTTTCCTCATCTGCTGCGTAAACAACAAATGCTGACGAAAACATAAAAACGACTACTAAAACTATAGTCATAGCTGATATGTAAAATCTTTTACTTATGCACATATATTTACCTCTCTTTTTTATTAGAACTCTTCTTAATTTTATGCCTGTACCTTAAATGCTATTACTATAAAATATTTATAATTTTTTACATGCCATTATTAAAAAAATTATAATACCCATTTCTGCTAAGTAAATACAAATAAAAGATTCCAGTTTAAACTGGAATCTTTTATTCTAACATATTTGATATTATATTCCTAAGTTCTTCCGTACCCTCTCCAGTTACAGAAGAAAATGTCAAAATTTTTATTTCTCTATTTGAAAATTCTTTATCAATATCATTTAAACGTGTCATCCTTTCTGTCTTGTTCAGTTTGTCACTTTTAGTAAGAACAACTATAAAGTTAAATCCTCTCTCATTTAAAAAATTAATCATATTTAAGTCATCAGCTGTAGGTTGATGTCTAATGTCAACTATTTGAACAACTAGCCTTACATCTCTATTTCCATTAAAGTACCCTTCAACCAATTCTGCCCAACGTCTTTTTTCACTGCTTGATACCTTAGCATATCCATAACCCGGTAAGTCTATTAGTCTTATTTTATTATCTAAATTATAAAAGTTTATAGTTCCTGTTTTACCTGGTTTAGAGCTAACCCTAGCCATAGCCTTACGATTAGCAAGCTTATTTATAAGTGAAGACTTTCCAACATTAGACCTTCCTGAAAAAACTATTTCCGGAAGACTACTCTCTTTGAGTTGATCGCTCTTCCCAAAAGCTGATTCAAACATAATATTATTAAAATTCATATAATTTCTATGACACCTCTCTACTGAGTTATATTAAGCCCTTTTAAATTATCCATTTTATTTTTTAAACCTTTTTGATGAAAAGTATACTTTCTCTTTATAGCATTCAGTCCTCCCACAAGGGCATTATCAATAGCTTTCTCCATATTATCAACAGGAATAAAATTAATATTTTTCTTAACTACCTCATCCAACTCATGTAGATCTGAGAGATTTTCACTTGGAAGTATTAGCTTAGTAATTCCAGCCTTATATGCTGCCATAGACTTCTCCTTAATGGAGCCAATAGCTAAAACCCTTCCTCTCAATGTGATTTCACCGGTTAATGCTACTTGGTACCTAACCGGAATGTCTGTAAGTGCTGATACTATCGCTACAGCTAAGGCTACTCCTGCTGAAGGACCGTCTTTCGGCACTGCACCTTTAGGTACATGTATGTGTATATCACTAACAGAGTAAAATTCCGGGTTAATATTAAGCCTTAAAGCATTACTTCTAATATAGCTTACAACAGCTTGTACTGATTCTCTCATAACGTCTCCAATAGAACCTGTAATTTCTATGTTTCCTACACCAGGCATAATAGCAACCTCTATAGGCATTGTAACTCCACCTGTTGCTGTCCAAGCAAGACCATTCGTTACTCCTATCTGATCTTCTTTCATAGCCTTATCTAAGAAAAATTTCTTTGGTCCCAACAGGTCTTCTAGATTCTTAGTACTAACAATTATGCTTTTATCTTCTAGTTCTATAATACTTTTAGCTGACTTCCTTAACAAAGACTCAATTGTCCTATCTAGTTCCCTTACTCCTGACTCTTGAGTATAACAATCTATTATCTCACGTATTGCATTATCTGTTATTTTAAATACATTTTCATCAATTCTATACTTTTTTAATTTCTTTGGAACTAAGTGATTTTTTGCAATATTAAACTTTTCTTCATTAGTATAACTTGTAAGATTTATTACTTCCATTCTATCAAGCAATGGGGTAGGGATATCATCATAACAGTTTGCCGTGGTTATAAAAAACACTTCACTTAAATCAAAAGGTATATCAAGATAATGATCATAGAAAGTATTATTTTGTTCAGGATCTAATGCTTCTAACAAAGCTGATACAGGATCTCCTAGTGAGTCCTTAGAGACTTTGTCTATCTCATCTAATAACAAAAGAGGATTTTTACTTCCTACCTTCCTTATTGAAGAAATTATTCTACCTGGCATTGCTCCAATATATGTTCTTCTATGCCCTCTTATATCAGCTTCATCGTGAATTCCTCCAAGCGATATCTTTGCATATTTTCTTCCTGTAGCCTCTGCTATAGATTTAGCAATAGAAGTTTTTCCAATACCCGGAGGGCCAACTAAACAAATTATTTGACCATTCATATCTCGTGAAATTTTCCTTGCTGCTAAGCATTCCAATATTCTATCTTTTACTTTTTTAAGTCCAAAATGATCTCTATTTAATATTTCCTCCGATTTATTTAAATCTATATCACAGTCAGTTCTCTTATTAAATGGCATGTCAATACAAAGTTCTATATAATTTTGTAAAACATTTGCCTCTTGAGAACCGTAGGGCATTTTCGATAGTTTATTACACTCTTTTATTAAAGTTTTTTCTATTTCCTTATCTAAGTTTAAACTTATTACCTTTTCTTTAAGCTCGTCCGATTCTTGTTTAAAGCCGTCTTCTCCTAATTCTTCAGAAATCAGTTGCAGCTGTTCTCTTAAGTAGCATTCTCTTTTTACTTCCTCTATCTTATTTAATAACTTTAAATTTAAGTCCTCTTCTATATATAATATATTAATTTCATTAATTAAAAATATAATTAATTGTTCTAATCTTTTCAGTACATTCGTTTCACAAAGTAACTTCTGTTTCGTAAAATAGTCTGAAACAATATTAAATGAAAGAATATCAGCAATTTTTCCCGGATTTTCTTCTAATAAAACCGATGTTAAAAATTCTTTCGATAATCGTGGTGCTATTTCTACGTATTTATTAAACGTGGACTTAAGTATTCTAAGCGCTGCAATCTCCTCTACTTTAGGCTCATCACGTTCTTCATCACACTCTTTTATTTCTGCTAATATATAAGGTTCACTTAAAACTTCACTTAATAGTTCTCCTCTCCTTTCGCCCTTAACTAAAACCCTTATAATTCCATCCTTTTGTTTTATAACTTGCCTTACCTTCGCTATAACTCCTATATTATAAAGCCCCATAAAGTCAGGATCATTGTCCATCACATCCTTTTGCCCAACTATAAATATTTTCTGATCCCCACTCATTGACAACTTAACTGCTTCAATAGCCTTACTTCTACCAATATCAAAGCTTAGTAACATTCCTGGGAATAAAGTTATACCTCTAAGTAATAGCACAGGTAACTGAATACTATTTATCTTTTCTTTTTCTACTCTATTCATAAAGTATCTCCCTTCCTTTTTAGACTAATTTTAGTAAATTGACAAAAGGACTGTAACTTTCATTACAACCCCTTTCTTCCTAGGAAACAGAACTTTCTTTATGAGCATTACCGCTTATAGTAATATTAAATGGTGTTCTATTTTTATTATATTTTAGTTCAGCTTTTGAGTTATTATTTATAACGTCTGCAGTAATAATCACTTCTTCTATAGTATGGTCTCCAGGGATTTCATACATCAAATTAGTCAATATATCTTCCATTATTGCTCTTAGCCCTCTTGCTCCTGTATTCCTTTCAAGAGCCTTTTTGGCAACCGCTTCTAGTGCCTCGTCTTCAAATGTTAATTTAACTCTGTCAAGCTCAAAGAGCTTCTGGTATTGTTTTATTATTGAATTCTTAGGCTCCTTTAGTATCCTTACCAAGGCATCCTTATCTAATCCATCTAAGGATGTTATAACTGGTAGTCTCCCAACTAATTCTGGTATTAAACCATACTTAACAAGATCATGTGGAACTACATCTTGCATCCATGCAGTTGTATTAAGCTCTTCTTTTGATTTAACTTCTGCACCAAATCCCATTGTAGCTAGATTATTTCTTTTCTCAACTATTTTTTCTAGTCCATCAAAAGCTCCACCACATATAAATAGTATATTAGATGTATCTATGTGAATAAACTCTTGTTGCGGGTGTTTTCTTCCCCCCTGCGGTGGTACGTTAGAAATCGTTCCTTCAAGTATTTTAAGAAGTGCTTGTTGCACTCCTTCTCCACTCACATCTCTTGTGATAGAAGGATTTTCAGATTTTCTAGCTATTTTGTCAAGCTCATCAACATATATAATTCCTCTTTGTGCCCTTTCGACATCAAAGTCCGCAGCTTGAATCAACCTCAAAAGAATATTCTCTACATCTTCTCCAACATATCCTGCTTCTGTAAGTGTTGTTGCATCCGCTATTGCAAACGGAACATGTAAAGCTTTTGCTAAAGTTTGCGCAAGTAATGTCTTTCCTACCCCTGTCGGCCCTAACAGCAAGACATTACTCTTTTTTATCTCTATATCGTCATCCTTGCCAAAATATATTCTTTTATAGTGATTATAAACCGCTACACTCAATGCTATCTTTGCTTTATCTTGTCCTATTACATAATCATCAAGCATTCTCTTTATTTCTTTTGGCCTTGGAAGCGCAATATTACTGCTATCTTGGGACACGTCACTAGATTTACTCGGCTTTTCTAACAAAGTTTCGTTTTCTAAAATGGACATGCACAGATTGACGCATTCATCACAAATATACACCCCAGGGCCAGCTATTAATTTAATAGCTTGGTCCTGTGGTTTATTGCAAAATGAACAACAAATGTTTCTTTCTCTACTCTCATCACTTTTCGACATATAATCACCAAATCCTATCTTCTATATATTACCTGATCTACTATACCATAGTCTTTAGCCTGATCAGCTGTCATAAAGTTATCTCTCTCCGTATCTTTTGCTATAACTTCATATGGTTGCCCCGTTCTTTCTGATAAGATAGTGTTAAGTCTCTCCTTAGTTTTAGCTATGTGAGAAGCATGTATCATTATATCTGTAGCTTGCCCTTTTGCGCCCCCGCTTGGTTGATGAATCATTATGTCACTATTCGGCAACGCAAATCTCTTTCCCTTGGTCCCTGCAGCTAGTAAAAATGCTCCCATGCTAGCTGCAAGACCCATACAAATAGTTGAAACATCACACTTTATATATTGCATTGTATCATAAATTGATAGTCCATCAGTAACCGAGCCTCCCGGACTATTAATATAAAGACTTATATCCTTAGATGGATCCTGACCCTCTAAATATAAAAGTTGTGCAACTACGAGGCTTGCCGTCGTACTATTTACTTCCTCTGTCAACATAATAATTCTATCTGTTAAAAGCCTTGAATAAATGTCGTAAGAACGTTCACCCCTATTTGTTTGTTCCACAACATAAGGTACTAAACTCATTGTAAAATCCTCCTTTAGTAATACTATCATCAAATGAAATGATTAACAATAATTGTATGTAATATTCAAATACTAATTATTTTATGCAGTTTTCTCTTAAAAAATCAACCGCCTTTTCAGCTGCAATATCTTTTATTAAGTCTTTCTCTATTATAATATTTCTAATCTTCTCCGTATCCATTTTATATTGCTCTGAAAGTTGTTTATATTTCTCCTCTATTTCTTGTTCTGTCGGCTTTAGATTCTCCTTTTCTGCTATTTTGTCAAGAGCTAATCTTAATTTAACCTGCTTTTCTGCTTGAGGTCTGAATTGATTTTTTAACTTATCTAGATCCATTCCTGTATACTTCATATAAGCTTCTAAGCCTATTCCTTGAGACTGTAGCTTATAGGCAAATTCCTTTATACTCTCTTCCAATTTATTATTAAACATAGCTTCAGGAATTTCTGCTTCTAGAAGAGAAATTACTTTATCTATCATCTCATCATCTGCATCCATGTCAGCTTCTCTTTGTTTTAAGCTTTTAATTTGCTCACTTATAGAATTTCTATATTCATCTAAAGTATTAAATTCACTAACATCCTTTACAAATTCATCATCTAGCTCTGGTAATTCTGTTTTCTTAATTTCATGTAGTTTAATCTTAAATATTGCTGGTTCTCCAGCTAATTCTTTTACTTGATAGTCTTCAGGGAAAGTAACATCTATTTCAAACTCTTCCCCTGGTTTATGTCCAACTATCTTATCTTCAAACCCTGGTATAAATTGTCCACTGCCAAGTTTTAAGCTGTAATTTTCTGCAGAGCCTCCATCAAATGCCTCACCATTTCTATAACCAGTAAAATCAAATACAGCTGCATCTCCCATTTCAGCCGCTCTATCCTCTACAGTTATCAGCCTAGCATTACGCTCTCTAATTTTATCAATCTCTTTATCTATATCTTCTTGAGTAACTTCGATTTCTTTCTTATTTACTTCAATATCTTTATATCCATCTATCTCAACTTCAGGCTTTACAGTAACAGCAGCTTTAAAGATTAAGCCATCTTTTCCTATTTTAACTATATCAAAATCCACCTTATCATTAATGACTTCTAAACCCGCTTCATCTATTGCCTTTTCCATGGCTTCTGGATATAATTCATTAATAGCATCTTCATAGAAAATATTTTCTCCATAATATTTCTCAACGAATGCTCTTGGTGCTTTGCCTTTTCTAAATCCTGGTATAGAAATCTTTTTGGAATTTTTTAAAAAAGCCTTATTAACAGCCTTTTCAAAGTCCTCAGCGCCAATCTCTACTTCCAGTTCATAACGATTTGTATCAATCTTATTTGAATTTTTTAAACTCATTTTTTATCCTCCTGAAAAATGCAATTGTATAAATAATTATATCATAAAAAAAAATTTTTTTCTACACTTTTTATAAATTAATAAAAATTAATTCCTTATTTTACTAGCACAGGGGTAAAATTTACTTGATCACAAGAAATCATTTTAAACATTATGCCCTTATAATCACCCTCAATAGACTTCTTAGCAACATCTCTACCATGAATATGGCCATAATAGCATCGTTTTATTTTATACTCTGTAAGTACATTCATAATTTCTTTGCATTCATATCCCGAAAAAATCGGTGGATAATGTAAAAATACAATAGGTTCAAAGCCTGTTTCTACTCCCTTCTCTATTGATAATCTCAGTCGTCCAACTTCACGGTTAAGTACCTTTATATCATCACTCGATGAACAATCATATGACCATCCTCTCGTTCCACAGATAGCAAATGGTGGCACCACATAAGAAGAGTTAAATAATATTGATATACTGTTAAATCCATTGTCATGAAGATAGTTTATAACCTTGTTCTTTGTTGACCACCAATAGTCATGATTTCCTTTTAATATAACCTTTTGCCCTGGTAACTCATCTATAAACTTAAAGTCACTATAAGCATTATTAATTCTCATCGCCCAAGATATATCCCCCGCAATCACTACTGTATCTTCATCTTTTACAATTAATTTCCAGTTTTTTTCTAGTCTCTCTACATAATCCTGCCAACCATGAAATACATCCATTGGTTTATTTGTCCCCAAAGACAGATGTAAATCTGCTATTGCATAAAGCAAATAATGTTCCTCCTTTATACAAAATTACAAAAAAAATCATACGCATTATTAAAAAAAATATTATCAACTAAGCTTTGACTATAATTATGCTGTAAAAATAATTCGTATAAAATTTTTAGCCATTCTATCCCTAATATGTCATCAGGGATATCTGCTCCATCAAAATCTGTTCCTAAACACAAAGACCTTTCTCCTCCTAAAGACAAAAAATGGTCTGCATGTTTTATTATATCATAAGGACTGGCTAAAGTCTTGTCGTTTAAAAAGTCGCTTGCAAAATTAAGACCAACTATTCCTCCATTAGAACTTATAAATTTAAATTGTTCATCAGTTAAGTTTCTCTTATGACTACATATACTTCTTGAATTAGAGTGACTCGCAACTATAGGCCTTTTAACAATGTTAGCAACATCATAAAAAAGTCTATCACTAGCATGTGAAACATCTATTATCATAGAAAGTTCTTCCATATGTCTTACAACCTTTGTTCCAAATTCAGTTATTCCTAAATTTGAAGTCTTAGCACCGCCACCTATTTCACATTCACCATTCCATGTAAGCGTAATCATTTTTACTCCACATTCTTTTAAATAGTCAAGATTACTTAGTTTTCCTGCTAAGACCGCTCCTCCTTCAACTGTAAGAATTGCATTGCATCTTTTATCCCTTACAATCTTCTTTATATCATCCTTACTATCACACTTGCAAATTAAATCCTTGTTTCTATCTATTTCAAAGTCTAGTCTCCTTTTACATTTTTTAAATAAGGTTAAGGCATCTTCTCCTCTATATTCGTCAGGTATAAAAATAGCAAAGCATTGAGCCCAAGGTTCATATTTTAAACCTTTTAATATTGATATATCAAAATCATTCTCAATGATACTTTTGTTTTCATCAACAGCCCTATATAAAGTATCACAGTGCAAATCAAAAACTTTCATTATAATCTCCTCCAAATGCATTTTTAAGATGTTTTAATTTCTTTACATTTTTTACTTCTGAGGTTATAATTTCAATCACATCAAAACGTGGTTGCAAATCAACATTATTTTCACCTAAATATAATAAAGCCGTTTTAATTATTCTAATTTGCTTTTTTATACCAACAGCTTCAAAGCCACTTACCATAGCTCTTTCACTTCTTGTTTTAACTTCAATAAATACAATGTATTTTTCTTTTGTGGCAATTATGTCAATTTCTCCAAAACGACTACGATAATTTCTATCTATAATCTTGTATCCTTTATCCGCAAGATATCTTGCAGCAAATTTTTCTCCTATGTTTCCTATTTCTACTCTTTTATTCACTTAAAAACTTCCTTAGAAAGGTTTGCCTGTGTATATCACAAGGACCATATTTTAAAAGCATACTTTTATGTAACTTTGTCCCATATCCCTTATGTTTGTCAAATCCGTACTCAGGATAGTCCTTACCTAAATTTATCATAAGTCTATCCCTTTCCACCTTTGCTAATATAGAAGCGGCTGCAATAGACGCTGAAAGGGAATCTCCCTTAATTATAGTCTTTGTCTCTATATCAAGGTTTGGTGCTTTATTTCCATCTATAAGGGCTATGTCAGCTTTTATCCTAAGTCCAGAAATAGCTCTTTTCATAGCTAACAGTGTCGCATTCAAAATATTTATTTCATCTATTTCCTTTTCACTGGCAGATGCAATACAAAATGCAACTGCCTTTTTTCTTATTTCATCATATAAATAGTCTCTCTTTTTGGGGCTTACCTTTTTTGAATCATTAAGTCCCTCAATTACAACTCCGAATGGTAAGATCACTGCTGCAGCAAAAACTGGACCAGCTACTGGGCCTCTCCCAGCTTCATCTACACCACAAATTATTTCTTTACCCTTCTTTCTTACTTCTTTTTCATATCTAAAAAAGTTAATTGCTTCACCCACTCTTTAGTCTCCATCCTTTAATGTATTTCTCAGTCAAGTGTAATTCTTCCAATTTTAGCACTTCTAAATTCGTCTAAAATCATAATAGCTGCTCTTTCCGTATCTACATCTCCACCAGAAATAAGCATTCCTCTTTTTTTTCCAATCGCTTTAAGTAAATCCACTCCGTTTAAGCCGTCAACCTCTTCTTCCGTCATTTTATATCTAGAAGCTAAATTATTCTTATAATCAATTGATAGAAGCTCAAGTAATCTTATGGCCAGCTGTTGTATATCAATAACCTGATCTTTTATTGCACCTGTAAATGCAAGCTTTTCTCCAACTAGAGGATCTTCAAATTTAGGCCAAAGAACCCCTGGTGTATCAAGTATTTCAAAATTTTTATCAATGAAAAACCATTGATTCCCCCTAGTAACGCCAGGTCTGTCTTCCACTCTAGCCCTTTTTCCTTTAGAAATTTTATTTATAAAAGATGACTTTCCTACATTTGGAATTCCAACAACCATTACTCTTATACTTTTATTTATTCCCTTAGCTTTAGCGTCCTCTATTCTATCCGACAAAACTCCTCTAATAGCTTTTATAAAAAGGTTCACACCTTTTCCAGTCTTTGAGTCAACATCTATAGCTTCTATACCATTTTTCTTATAGTACTCTTTCCAAATTGCTGTTTTTCTCGGGTCAGCCATATCACATTTATTCAAAATAATTAATCGCGGTTTTTTAGATATAATATCTTCAATATCCAAGTTTCTACTACTCTGGGGAATCCTTGCATCTACTATTTCCGCTACAATATCTATCAATTTAATACTTTCCGCTATTTTTCTCTTTGTTTTAGTCATATGTCCTGGAAACCACTGTATATTTTGCATTTCAGCCATACTAATACCTCTTTAACTCTCAATTACGTAAATCTAATTCTACTAAATGGAAATATAATAGCACTAGCCCTTCCAACTATTTCTTTCTCGTTTATAAGCCCTATTCCTTTATATCGGCTATCAAATGATATGTCCCTTTTATCTCCCATTGCAAATACATAGCCTTCTGGTATAATTTCTGGTGTTATTGCGTCCCCTAGCTCTGTTTCTGTACCTCCTATATATGAGGTTTCATCAAGTGCACTTCCATTAAGGTATACATCCCCACCTAATATTTGTATATTATCTCCCTCTACCGCAATTATTCTTTTAATAATATGTTCACTAACTTTACCATCATCCTTTTTTATTACAACTATATCTCCTCTGTTCGCACTATAAAGAAAACTATTCAGAATCATCCAGTCTCCATCTCTTAAAGTTGGTAACATTGAAGTACCACTTACAACCACTATTCTAATAAATACGGTGAAAACTATGGTAAACACAACTATTGCTTTTATTATTGTACTTGCCCAGTCAAAGCATTCTCTTTCCAGTACTTCAACATTGTATTCCCTTTTATGTTTTATTTTACTCACCTCCACAGTAAAACACCAAAGAAAACCTTAAAAGTCTCCTTTGGCATTATTTAATGCAATTTAAAGCAATTAATTTCTTTATTAAATTATAATATTTTTATACGGTTAAGAGGCCAATAACAA
>CALWVR010000004.1 GCA_944385105.1 uncultured Clostridia bacterium | reverse complement strand
ATTTAGTTTTTAAATATTAAAAACATAAAATTAGACTCAATACGTAAATGTATTGAGTCTAATTTTATTATATAAATATAGTTTAATTGATTTTAAGAAGCTACAAAATTTTAATTTGTGAATATCCTAAGCGGGACGAGCATATAAATTAACATAGAATAGAAAAAGAGAGGTTACATATATGGACTATAGTATAAAAAAAGAACCAGTTTGTATAGCTCAGACAATTTTTGATGGAACTAAGGAACAGCCAGTTGACTTAGATTTTAACTTACCTGATTATTGTCCTGATATAGCGAGAATACTTAAATGTCAAATATATCCAAGTATAAGTTCAAAGAGCATATCTGGTGACATGCTTAACATAGAAGGGAACGCTAATATTCTTCTAATTTACTTGGATGAAGAAAAAATGAGTATAAGAAGTTGTGAACATTTAAGTCCATTTTCAGTGTCATTCAATTTAAAAGCTACACCTCAAGATGCTATTGTTTTCACTAGTACTAAAGTGGAATATGTTAATTGCAGAGCTGTTAACTCTAGAAGATTAGATATACATGGCGCATTTTCAGTTCTTGCAAAGGTAAAAGCTAAAAAAGAGCAAGATATAGTAAATAGTATATCTGGTGAGGGTATAGAGCAAAAAAAGTCAGACATAAATATTTTTAGTACAATAGGATTAGGACAACAGCAGTTTACAATTAATGAGGAGATCAGCAAGAGTAAAAAGCAACCTGATATAGAACTGATTTTAAAAACAGAAGTGACGACATCTTTAGTAGATTATAAAACTATAGATAATAAAATAATTATTAATGCTCAGGCAACACTCAAAATTCTTTATATAAGTGATATAGAATATGGAAGTATTGACAGTATGGAATATGATATTCCGATAAGTCAAATAGTTGATATAGATGGAATTACGGATGATTGCATGTGCGATATAAACATAGAAGCATTGGGCCATGATGTACAATTAAGACAAGATGAGCAGGATGGAATAAATATAATAGAGTTTGAAGGAAAGTTTATGGCTTCTGCAATAGCCTATGAAGAAAAAACTGTAGAAACTTTAAATGACCTTTATTCTATAGATTACGAGATTGAACCTAAATATGAAAATATAAAAATTTTAAGTGAAATAGAAAACATAAAGAATTCGTATGAGAATAAGAGTATATTAGACATATTCAATAATGGTATTAACGAAGTTATAGATGTATCATGTGAAATTAACAGTATAAATTCTTATATAGAAGAAGACAAATTGACATCTGTGGGTAAACTCAACATATGTGTATTAGCTAAAGACGATGAAGAAATACCGTTTTATTCAGAGAGAGTAGTAGATTTCGAATATCAGCAGGAATATCCATCCGATGAAAACGTGACTTGTTCTGTTAAAGCATTTATTAAATCTTTGGACTGGAAAGTGATATCTAAAAGTAGCATGGAAGTTACTGTAGATATTCAAATGGATACTATTATCAATAAGGTAAAAAATATTAAATCTATTATTGACATATATGTAGATGAAGAAAATATGAAAGAAAAAAATGATGACGCGGTGCTTACTATATATTACGCCGATGAGGGGGAAGAAATTTGGGATATAGCTAGAAAGTATTGTACATCTGTTGAAAAAATAAAAACAGAAAATGAGATAGATGAAGACATAATTTCAGAACGTGGCATGATATTTATACCTATGTAATTATAGATTACTAATTTTGAAACAAGAATCAATAGGGAGGAAGTAAGGTTGGAAGAGAGAAATATATATAAAGATATATCACAGCGAACTAACGGGGATATTTATATAGGTGTAGTAGGGCCTGTCAGAAGTGGGAAATCTACCTTTATAAAAAGATTTATGGATACTTTAGTAATACCAAACATGGATAGTAGTTATAAGAAAGAAAGAGCTGTGGATGAGTTGCCACAATCAGCTGCTGGAAGAACTATTATGACTACAGAACCTAAGTTTATCCCAGAAAATGCAGTAGAAGTACATGTAGATGACAGTGCAACATTTAAAGTAAGGCTAATAGATTGTGTAGGTTATATAGTACCAAGTGCTTTGGGATATATAGAAAATGAACAGCCAAGAATGGTTATGACCCCATGGTATGAAGAACCTATACCATTTAATATGGCTGCTGAGCTTGGAACCAAAAAAGTAATAACAGATCATTCCACAATAGGCCTTGTTATTACGACTGATGGAAGTATAACTGATATCCCAAGGGAAGAGTATGAAGAAGTAGAAGAAAGAGTAATAGATGAACTCAAGGAGATTAAAAAGCCGTTTGTTGTTTTACTAAACACTATGTATCCTAGTGCTAGTCAAACAAAAGAGCTAGTTAAAAATATGAATGAAAGATACGGTGTACCAGTAGTTCCTGTTAATTGCTTAGAACTTAATGAGAATGAAATAAAAAGAATTTTAGCCCAAATATTATTTGAATTTCCTGTGAAAGAAATACAAATAGATATGCCAAAGTGGCTTACTTCACTTGAAAAGAATCATTGGTTACGTTCTTCTGTTTATTCTTCTATAAAAGATGCTGCTAAGAGTATAACTAAAATACGTGAAATAGGTGATATATCTGAGAAGCTACTTTCATGTGAAAATATAGAAAGGGCACGTGTTGGACTAATTGATCTTGGAATAGGTCATTCAACTATTGTAATAGACCTTAAGCCAAATTTATTTTATAAAGTTCTCAGTGAAAAAACGGGAATTAATGTAGAAAATGAGGGAGACCTTTTAGATTGTATGATGTCTTTAGCTGCTGTTAGAGAAAAATATAATAAAATAAGCAGAGCATATGATGATGTACTAGAGAGTGGATATGGAATAGTTATGCCTTCTACGGAAGACTTAACTCTAGATGAACCTGAAATCATTAAACAGGGTGGAAAATATGGAATAAGGTTGAAAGCTGCAGCTCAATCTGTACATATGATGAAAACGAAGATTACCACTGAAGTAACACCTATAGTTGGTTCAGAGCAACAATCCGAGGAGCTGGTAAATTACTTATTAAAGGAGTTTGAGGAAAATCCGGGAAAGATTTGGGAGTCGAATATATTTGGCAAGTCATTATATGAACTTGTAAATGAGGGACTGCACAACAAACTTTACAGAATGCCTAACGACGCTAGAATAAAAATTAAAGAAACAGTAGAAAGAATAATAAATGATGGTTGCAATGGTCTTATATGCATAATACTATAGAATGAGAAATACCTCCAATTATTTAATTGGAGGTATTTTATTATAATGTATATCCTTCTCAATTTGAAGTTTTAATTCATCTAAACTTTCAAATTTTATTTCATTCCTTATATAAGATAGTAGAAACACTTCTATATTTTTCCCATACAAATTCTCTCCATTGTAGTTTAAAATAAAGGTTTCAGAATTTGGTTTATCTCTATTGCCTATTGTTGGACTTATGCCTATATTAGTCACAGAGTCAAATCTCTTGCCGTCTATTAAGACATAACTTTTATATACACCTATCTTTGGAATGATAATTCCATCTTTTAACTCTTGATTAATTGTTGGATATCCAATTTTTCCCCCAATCCTATTTCCATGCATAATGGGGAATTGGTAACTAAAAGGCCTTTTTAATAGCTTGTTTGCAATATCAATTTTTCCATCTTTTAAGTAATTCCGTATTCTAGAAGAACTTACTACCTGATTATCAAAGGTGACGGGCATAACTATGTTTGTTGTTATCCCATGTTCCTTACATAATTTAAAGAGCTCTTTGGTATCTGAACTTCCGCCTTTACCAAATTTATAATTGAATCCGCAAAATACATGTTCTACCTTAAGTGTCTTAATTAGAATTTCGCTTACGAATTCTCTGGCTGAGAGGTTCATGATTGTTGAAAAATCTATATTATATAGTATGTCAACGCTCATGTCATTAAGTATATCTTCCTTCTGATTATCAGATATAATTTTTTCTATGTTTGCTATACCTAAAACTTTTTTGGGACTTTCGCTGAACGTAAATACAACTGCATTCAGCCCAGACTCTTTTGCTTTTTTTACCATATTTGATATAACAGCTCTATGACCTATATGAATACCATCGAAAAAGCCCAATGAAACACAAGTGGGCTTTTCTAATATATTTAAGGAGTTTAATATCTTCATATCTATCTTCCTTTTTAGCTTAGCTCAAGTAGGCATAAAATTGATAGTTCACCTTTTATCTTATTGATTTTACCCAAACCTATAAATATATCATTTTCATTGTATACTCGATAGATGTCACCATCATGATTATTACTATTAACTTTTATTCTGTTTATGGATAAACCCCCACCATTCTTAAATCGAATTTCCTGAGGTTTAGTTATTTTAACCCTATTATACATGCTAAATAATTTATCTGCAGGTAAAATTTTTGATAATAACATATTTTTTTCAGAAAGTTCTTTCGCTTTGTCTATAGTTATGCTATCTTCCAAGTTAAAAGAGTTAGATTTAGTTCTTATAAGTGAGGTTAAAACAGCTCCACAACCAAGTTTAGTTCCAATATCATTACATAGTGTGCGTATATATGTACCCTTAGAACAGCGTACTAAAATTTCACATATTTGTTCGCCCTCATTAAAGTTTAACATTTCAAGATGGTGTATACAAACAGTTCTTTCTTTTCTCTCAACTGAAATACCACGTCTTGCAAGTTCGTAAAGCCGTATTCCATCTTTTTGAACAGCAGAATACATAGGTGGCATTTGCATAATATCTCCTTTAAAGTATTTTAATACACTGCTAAGTTCATCCATACTTACGTTAGAATTTTGCTCCGATAATATTTCCCCTGTTATGTCTAATGTATCAGTAGTTACACCTAGACGGAATTTGGCAATGTACTCTTTTTGAGTATTTGGCATTAATGACTGTAATTTAGTAGCTCTACCAATTAAAATAGGCAATACACCAGATGCCATTGGGTCAAGTGTTCCAGTATGGCCAATTTTTTTTATATTAAGTAGTCTTCTCATGATAGCAACTACATCAAATGAAGTATAGCCTTCAGGTTTATTAATTACTATTATACCATTCATGCTTTACCACCTAAAATTTTAGCAATGCAATCTTGAATTTTTTCCTTAATTTCAAAGATACAACCTTGAATTATGAATCCTGCAGCGCATTTATGTCCGCCTCCACCGAATTGAGAACAAATCATAGAAGCATCAATTGTTTCGTCTGTTCTGACTGATGCCTTAAATACATTCTTTTCTTTTTCACGCAGTGTTATTCCAATTAATACTCCTTTTATCCCTCTTGGCATAGAAGATATTCCATTAGTATCAGAATCTTTAATGCCTATTTTATCTAATTCATCTTTTGTTAAAATTATCATTGCACATTTGCCTTCAAATGAGAACTCTATTTTCTCTATTGCAAGTCTTTCAAGTTCTAACTGAGCCTTAGTTTTTGTATCAAACATAAGTCGATTTATACTAAATGCATCAGCTCCGTGGTCTATCATTTCAGCTGCTATTCTATAAGACTTTGATGTTGCATTTATGTGTCTAAAGCAACCTGTATCCGTTGATATTCCTGTATATATACATGTAGCTATGTCTTTGTCAATTTCTACATTAAGATTATTTATTATACTAAATATTATCTCACAGGTTGCAGCAGCATTAGGATCAATATACCATAAATCTGCAAATTTACTATTTAGAACATGATGATCAATACATAGGTCAACTTTATTGGAATATATAGCTAATTTATCTCCTAAAAGTTTTGTATCTGCAACATCTGTACTAATTATAAACTCTGGCTTAAAGTTTTGAAGTTTTACATCCTTGTATAAAAATGAATATTTTTCAGGAATTTCATCATTACATAGCACTTTTACATTCTTATTTAGCTTTTGAAGAGCTAAACATAAGGCATAAGCTGAACCCAGGGTGTCCCCATCAGGGGACAAATGAGTCAATATATAAAAATTATTATGATTATTTAATAAATCTACAATTTCCTTTAAATCTACTTCCATTTTTATCGTTCCTTTAATTCATTAAGCTTTCTTGAAATATCAGTAGCATATTCTATTGAGTCTGTAGCGTGAAATATTAGTTCCGGGATATGTCTTAATTTTAGTCTAGAGCCAAGTTCTCGTTTTATATATCCTGATGCAGACTTAAGCCCAAGTACAGCTGTTTTAGTTCTATCAAGTCCATCTATGGTGCTAATATATATATTACAATACGATAGATCACTTGTGACTTCCACTCTTACAATACTTATTAAGGTATCCTTTACTCGAGGATCTTTAAGTCCCCGGAATATTGCAGTAAGCTCACGTTTTATATCTTCGGTTATTCTTTCAATTCTATGGCTTGACATAATTTCAACCTCATTTTTTATTTATTTAATAATTAAGCATCACGATATTCTTCCATTATAAATGCTTCAAAAATATCTCCCTCTTTTATATCATTAAATTTCTCAAGGCAAATGCCGCATTCATATCCTTGAGTAACTTCTTTAACATCGTCTTTGAACCTCTTTAATGATGCTAACTTATCTTCTGCAATTACTATTCCGTCTCTGACTACGCGTATATTCGCGTTCCTTGTAATTTTTCCGCTGGTTACATAGCTTCCTGAAATAGTACCCACACTTGAAATTTTATATACTTGTCGGCATTCTGCTTGCCCAAGCAGCACTTCTCTAAATTTAGGAGCAAGCATTCCTTTCATAGCAGAGCTTATTTCATTTATGCAGTCATATATTACTCTATAAAGACGCACATCTACTCCTTCTCGTTCAGCACTTTCAGAAGCTACCGGGTCTGGGCGAACGTTAAATCCAACTATAATGGCATTTGAGGCGTCAGCAAGCATAACATCAGATTCATTTATAGCTCCTACCGCTCCGTGTATTATATTTACCCTGACTTCATTATTGCTCAACTTTAAAAGAGATTGACTAACAGCCTCTACAGAACCTTGAACATCTCCCTTTACTATAATTTTAAGCTCTTTTACTTCACCCATCTGCATTTGATCAAACAGATTATCAAGAGTTACTTTAGTTTGAGAATTAAATAATTCTTCTTTTTGTTTAGACTTACGTTGTTCTACCAATTCTCTTGCAAGTCTCTCGTCAGAAACAGAATTAAATGTATCTCCTCCTGAGGGGACAGAATCAAGTCCAGTGATTTCAACAGGAACTGATGGTCCTGCTTCTCTTACTCTCTCTCCTCTATCATTTATCATAGCTCTAACTCTACCTACAGCTGTACCAGCAACTACAATATCTCCAATTTTCAAAGTTCCGTTTTGAACTAATATAGTAGAAATAGGCCCTCTTCCTTTATCAAGTCTTGCCTCAATTACAGTACCCTTTGCAGCCCTTGATGGATTAGCTTTTAGTTCTTTCACATCAGCTATTAAAGTTACCATTTCTAATAAGTCTTCTATTCCTATTCCTTTTTTTGCGGATATAGGGATGCAAGGAGTATCCCCGCCCCATTCCTCTGGAATTATTTCATATTGAAGTAATTGTTGTTTTACATTTTCAATATTAGCTCCCGGTTTATCTATTTTGTTTATAGCAACTACTATGGAAACTCCGGCAGCTTTTGCATGATTTATAGCTTCTACTGTTTGTGGCATTATTCCATCATCTGCAGCTACGACTAATATAGCTATATCTGTAACCATTGCTCCTCGTGCTCTCATAGTTGTAAATGCTTCGTGACCTGGGGTGTCAAGGAATGTAATTTCTTTATCTCCTATACTTACTCTGTAAGCACCTATGTGCTGTGTAATTCCTCCAGCTTCAGTTGAGATTACGTCTGCATGGCGTATTGCATCTAGTAAAGAAGTTTTTCCATGATCAACGTGTCCCATTACAACAACAACTGGTGCTCTAGGGACTAAATTTTCGTCGCTATCTTCACTATCGTCTATAATTCTTTCTTCTATAGTAATTACAACTTCTTTTTCAACTTTTGCATGAAATTCCATAGCTACAAGACTTGCAGTATCAAAGTCTATAGTATCATTTATTGATGCCATAATTCCCATCATCATTAATTTTTTTATAACCTCTGCAGCAGTTGCCTTAAGACGAGAAGCAAGTTCCCCAACAGTAATTTCATCTGGAATTGTTACTGTAATAGGTTTATTCTTTCTTTCTAAAGCTATTCTGCGAAGTCTTTCAGCTTCAGTCTCTTTTCTTGAATTTTTGGGTTTTCCTCTCTGCTGAGACTTCTGAGTGATTTTCTGTTTTCTTACTATGTTTTCAGTTTTAATCTTTTCTGATGCAAGCCTATCATATTTTTCATTATATCTTTCAATATCAACGTGTGCCGCTCTGGTATCGATTACACGTACTGCTGGCCCCTGAGCATATAAACTTTGATTATTTGTATTTGAAAAGGAATCTGAAGAGTTTTTAGGATTTTCTTTAGTAGTATTATTAATATTCTTCTTATTGTAGTTTGTGTTACGTTTTACTTTATTGTCATTAGAAGTATTTGGTCTTATAGTATTGTCCATATTTTTATCTCTTTGCTGATTATCTTTTTTTATGTTTTTATCTTTTACTTGCTCTACCTTAGAATGTGTTTTCTTTGCTCTAGAAATTTTCTGATCTTTTTTCAAATCATTACTCTTTTTTTCTGCCTCTTTCTTGTTACTGCTCTTTTCATTCTTATTACTTTCTGTTACATCTAATTTTGCACTTAAATATTCATTAAAATCTTTTACTTCTTTATTTTTCGTAAAATGCTCAAATATAAGATTTAACTCCTCTTCGCTAAGTGCTGTCATATGTTTTTTTTCTTTACCTGTGGTTTCCTTAATAAATTCAATTATGTCCTTACTAGTTACATTAAAATCTTTAGCGACTTCATGTATTCTATATTTAATCATCATAACTTAATTACCTCCTAAGATTAATTTTTTAAGAGAGCTCTTATACTGCTTTTGAAACCCGAATCATTTATTGAAATTATTCCGCTGCGTTGTCCAAGTGCTGCCATTATTTCGCCCATTGATATGGAAATATGCAATAACTCAGTATCATATTCATCAGCTTTCAAAATAATTTTACTTAAACTATTACTTGACAAATCATTAGTCACTAATACTAAGCGACACTTACCTTTCTTTAACATTTCAACTGTTGAATCATATCCAAGGCTTAATTTACCAGCTTTTTTGCATATTCCAAGAAAAGATAAAAGTTTATCCATTTTGATTTATCTCCTTCTCAAGAATAGCATAAAAATCGTCAGGAATACTACACGAAAAAATTCTAGATAATCGTTTTGTTTTACGAATATTTTTTAAGCATATAGTATCTCTGCATAAGTAGGCACCTCTTCCAGGCATTTTTCCATTTATATCTACTGTAATAGGGGCTTTAGTATTTGATGTTTTAACTATTCTTATAAGGTTATCCTTATGGTTCATCTTACCACACCCAATACACATACGCATAGGTATATGTTTATTTTGCATGATTCGTACCTCACTTTAGCTTTAATATAAAAGTTTTACTTACTCAACTATTTCTGGAATTTCATTTTCAGGTTTAATATCTATTTTAAAGCCTGTTAATTTTGCAGCAAGTCGAGCATTTTGCCCTTTATTTCCTATAGCCAGCGACAATTGATTATTAGGAACAATAGCCCGACACATATCTTTATTACTATTATTCATTTCAACTTTCAACACTTCTGCAGGAGCAAGTGAAGCTGCTATAAATTTACATGGGTCTTCATTATATTCAATAATATCTATTTTTTCGCCGTTAAGCTCTCTTATTATGTTACTAATTCTAGCTCCTTTAGGTCCTATACAAGCCCCAATTGCATCGACGTTTTTATCTCTGCTTTTAACTGAAATTTTAGTTCTAGAACCTGCTTCTCGTGCAACATTTTTTATTTCCACTGTTCCATCATATATTTCAGGAACTTCGGCCTCAAACATTCTTTTTATTACATCAGGGTGAGTACGTGAAATAAGCACATGAGGACCTTTATCACCTTCCTTTACATCTACTATGTAGACTTTTATATGATCCCCTTCATGAATGTTATCAGAAGGTAGTTGTTCATTTTTAGGTAAGAATGCTTCAGATTTTCCTATTTTTAAACTAGCACTTCCATTCCTAGGATCTATTTTTTCAACAGTTGCTGTTACAAGTTCTTGTTTTTTCCCTTCAAATTCTTTTAAAACAAGCTCTCTTTCTCCGTCTCTTATTCCTTGTCTAATAATATTTCTAGCTGTTTGCGCAGCTATTCTCCCAAACTCCTTTGTATTTAATTTTACACTTACAGTTTCATCAATTTTAGCGTTAGGATCAATTTTCCTAGCTTCTACCAATGAAATTTCATGTCCTGGGTCATTGACAGCAGCAACAACGGTCTTTTGAAGATAAACATCAAAAGTACCCTTATTTTCATTCATACTTATAATAGCATGATCATTACCATTGTAACTACTTTTACAAGCAGTTATAATAGCTTTTTTTATTTTATCCAACATAAAGCTCATTTCTATTCCGCGCTCTTTTTCAAGAAGGGCTAAAGCTTCAAAAATTTCTTTATTATTTTTCATTTTAAAAAAACCTCCAATTAATTTTCAAAGTCGTTAAGTTTAATAAAAGCTACATTTTTTCTTGGTATAACTGTTATAATATTTTCATGAGTGATTATACTAATACTAGTTTTATCAAAAGAGTCCAATTTACCCAATATTTGTCTAACCCCATTATCAAAAGGTCTAATTAGGCGAACTACTACCTTTTTACTAATTGATTTTTCAAGATGTCTATCACACTTTAATTCTCTTTCTATACCCGGAGAACAAACTTCTAAAAAGTAATTTTGAGAAATAGGATCAAGTTCATCTAGTGGCTTATCAATAGCTCGGCTCATGTTTTCACAGTCGTCAATAGTAATACCTGATTCTTTATCAATAAAAATTCTAAGATAATAGGAAGAACCCTCCTTTACGAAGTTTATATCCCAAATTTCAACACCAATTTTGGTTGCTATAGGTTCGGCTAGTTGCCAGACGGAACTTACGATATTGCCTTTGTGTGTTTGTTTACTCAATTTAGTCACCTCAACATAAACAAAAGAGTGGGACTGCCCACTCTTTACTAAAAATTATTATCAACGTCTTTATAATAATATATCATAAAAGTTAAAATATTGCAATAGAAAATTGATTAAATTTATAAGTTTATTTTAGAAACATATAGTGAAAATCAGTCACTAAAAATAGAAAAATGGTGAATTATATATATACTTTAAAGGTAGGGGGTAGTCTAATTAGGCTAGTCTGTATTGCAAAATTTATTGTAAAAGATAAGGTGAAAAAGATGTTGTCGCAAACTTTAAAAAGGCTTAGAGAAAATAGTGGATATACTCAGCAACAAGTTGCAGATGCTTTAAATTTAGAGAGGTCTACTTATACGTACTACGAAACTGGCAAGACAACTCCTGATATAAATACTATTATAAAGTTATCTAAAATTTTTAATGTTCCGTACACAGAGATTTTTGAGGATGAGGAACGAAACTTAAATTCAAAATTCAATGATTCTTATGACTTTTACGAAAAACAGGATTTCTTGCACATATATCAGCTCTCAAAAAATGAAAAAGCATTGATAAGCCTTTATAGAGTTTTGCCTGACGAAGAAAAAAAAGAAATAGTGGATCTTATGAAAGAAAAAGTTAATGTTATTTCTGAAAAAAGAAAGTAATAGAGCCAAGGTAGGCTCTTTTTTTGTTGAC
The DNA here is from genome assembly GCA_944385105.1 of uncultured Clostridia bacterium. GTDB lineage: Bacteria > Bacillota > Clostridia > Oscillospirales > Acutalibacteraceae > CAG-557. Next base: position 40,196 of record CALWVR010000004.1, on the reverse strand, counting down.
ATTTATGTGGATTTAATGAGATAATATAATCACTGAAGTTAGAATTTAAGGAGGTAGAAATATGAGTATGGATCTTCCAAAATCATATGAACCAAAACTAGTTGAAGATAAAATATACGATTTCTGGACAAAGGGAGGATACTTTAAGGCTCAAATAGATGAGAGAAAAAAGCCTTATACAATAGTAATCCCTCCTCCTAATATTACAGGACAACTACATATTGGACACGCTCTTGACGAAACCTTACAAGATATTTTAATTAGATTTAAAAGAATGCAAGGTTATAGTGCGTTGTGGTTACCTGGAACGGACCATGCTTCTATTGCTACTGAGGCCAAGATCGTTGAGGCAATGAAAAAAGAGGGGCTTAGTAAAGAACAAGTAGGGAGAGAAGAGTTTTTAAAGCGAGCTTATGAGTGGAAAGAAAAATACGGAGGGAAAATAATAGATCAAATCAAAAGACTGGGGGCTTCTTGTGACTTTGATAGAGAACGGTTTACAATGGATAAAGGGAATCAAGAAGCAGTAAAAGAAGTATTTATAAGACTTTATGAAAAAGGTCTAATATATAGAGGAGAAAGGATGATAAATTGGTGTCCGCATTGCAAGACAGCTTTATCAGATGCAGAGGTAGAATTTGAGGAAAAGGATGGGAAATTTTATCATTTACGTTATTTCCTATCTGATGGGACGGGATATCTGGAACTTGCTACAACGCGTCCAGAGACTTTACTTGGAGATACAGCTGTAGCCGTTAACCCTAATGATGGTAGATATAAACACTTAGTTGGAAAAACCTTGATACTTCCTTTAGTTGGACGGGAAATTCCTATTATAGAAGACTCATATGTTGAAGTTGAATTTGGAACAGGTGTTGTTAAAATTACTCCAGCTCACGATCCTAATGATTTTGAAGTAGGACTTCGACATAATTTACCTCTAATAAATATTATGGATGAAAAAGCTATACTTAATGAAAATGCTGGAAAGTATCGAGGGCTTAATAGGAAAGAAGCAAGAAAACAAATAGTAGAAGATCTAAAAAAAGATGATTTTTTAGTCAAAATAGAAGATATGAAACATAATGTCGGAACTTGTTCTCGATGTTCTGAAATAGTAGAACCAAGAGTATCTACGCAATGGTTCGTCAAGATGGAGCCTCTTGCAAAGCCAGCTATTGATTGTGTAAAAAATGGTGATGTTCAGTTTATACCCTCAAGGTTCGATAAAATATACTTTAATTGGCTCAATAATATTAAGGATTGGTGTATTTCAAGGCAACTTTGGTGGGGACATAGGATACCTGCTTATTATTGTGAAAATTGTGGCGAAATAATGGTTTCTAAAGAAAAAGTTAGAGTTTGTCATAAATGCAATTCCAGTAAAATTCATCAAGATAAAGATACCCTAGACACATGGTTTTCTTCTGCACTTTGGCCATTTGCTACACTCGGTTGGCCAGAAAAAACAAAAGATTTTGAGTATTTTTATCCTACAGATACTATAGTCACAGGCTATGACATAATTTTCTTCTGGATAGTTAGAATGGTATTTTCAGCTATAGAACAAACAGGAACGCCACCGTTTAAAAATGTTTTAATACATGGCCTTGTTAGGGACTCGCAAGGACGAAAGATGTCTAAATCTTTAGGCAATGGGGTAGATCCTCTTGAATTAATTGAGACGTATGGGGCCGATGCATTAAGATTCTCTCTTGTAAGTGGTAATAGCCCTGGAAATGATATACGTTTTTCAGACGAAAAGGTTAACGTAGGAAGAAATTTCGCGAATAAAATTTATAATGCTGCTAGATTTATTCATATGAATATAGATGGACATAATATAAAAAATGAAATTCCAAACGTTCTAAATTTTGAAGATAAGTGGATCATAAGTTTATTGAACACTTTAATAAAAGAAGTTACAAATAATCTTGAGAATTTTGAATTTGGAATAGCTTTACAAAAATTATATGATTTTATTTGGGATTACTTTTGCGATTGGTACATTGAATTTGCTAAGATAAGGATACAAACAAGTGAAGCTAGTTCTAATAATACTCGCTGCATGCTTGTTTATGTAATGGATAACATTTTAAAACTTTTACACCCATTTATGCCATTTATAACTGAAGAAATATGGCAAACTATACCACATGAAGGCGATTCTATTATGATTTCAAAATTTCCTAACTTTAGTAGTTGCAATTCTTATTTAAATGAAGAAAAAGAAGTACAAAGTATAATGGAATGTATTAGAGCTATTAGAAATAGAAGAGCAGAAATGAATGTTCCTCCTTCAAAAAAGGTAACTATTTATATTGAAACTAACTCAAAAAATATTTTTAGTAAAGGAGAGAACTTTATAAAAAGACTGGCATACTCAAATGATATAAAAATATCAGAGAGTTTCGACTTAAAAGATATGGTAACAGTTGTGACGAGCGATGCTAAGATATTTATGCCAATGGATGAATTAGTTGATAGACAAGAAGAGATAAAACGTCTTAGCAAGGAACTTAACTTATCTCAAAAGGAACTTGACATAGCGAATTCGAAACTTAACAATAAAGGATTTTTAACAAGAGCTCCTCAAAATGTAATTGATGGAGTGAGGGAGAGTGCTAAAGCTTTAAATGAAAAGATAGAGTTAATAAAGTCATCAATTGAAAAGTTAAAATAGATGTTTTTTAATGTACTAAAAGAGGGAACTTTTTAAAAGTTCCCTTTAATTTGTGTTAAGGTGGAAAGTGTATGAAAATATTATCTGTTGATTTAGGTCTTGTTAGAACAGGGATAGCTATTTCTGATATAGGAGAGCTTTTAGCTTCACCTGTAGGTGTATTAAAAGAAGTAGATAAAGAGAAGCTTGCTGATAAAATTTTAAATATATGCAATGAAAAAAAGGTTGGTAAAATAGTATTGGGACTACCTAAAAATATGGACGGAACAGAAGGAGAGAGTGCAAAAAGATCAAGGGAGTTTAAAGAGACTCTTGAAAGAATAACCAATATTGAAGTTGTTTTAGTGGATGAAAGGGGAACTACAATAACAGCACATAACTATTTAAATATGTCAGATACAAGAGGCAAAAAAAGAAAAAATATAATTGACAGTGTTGCAGCAACTATAATATTGCAAAATTATTTAGACTCAAAAAAATCAAACAAAGAACCGATATATTAATCATATATCGGTTCTAATTTAGCAAAGTTAGCCATAACTTTTTTATTTCCTATAGAATTAAAATTAATTTCTAATAAAGTATCATTCCCCATATGTTGTAACGAAAGAATAACGCCTTGACCAAATACCTTATGCAAAACCTTATCTCCTATAGAAAAATTCACTTCACTAGTTTTAGAATTTCCTATAAATGGACCAAATGTTTTAGACGAATTTAATGTATTATTTTTAGTTTTAAATTTATTAAAATCTACATTTTTAAAATTACATTTTTTAACTCTTTCACTTTCAGTTTTATCAATAAGTTCTGAGGGAATTTCTAAAGAAAAACGGGAAGGTTCATTGCTTGATGAAGATCCAAATAGTACACGTTCCGCTGTATTTATAATGTAAAGCTGCTCCTTAGCCCTTGTTATAGCAACGTAGGCTAAACGTCTTTCTTCTTCTAGTTCTTTTGGATTATACATTGACTGAACGCCAGGAAATATTCCTTCCTCAAATCCAGGTAAAAATATTACTGGAAATTCAAGCCCTTTTGCTGAATGTACGGTCATCATTGATACAGCGTCTGCATAATTGTCATAATTATCTATATCAGTCATTAGTGATACTTCTTCCAAAAATCCATTCAGAGAAGCATTTTCTCCGTTATCTTGCTCATACTTAATGATATTTGATAAGAGTTCTTGAATATTTTCAATTCTAGTAATAGCTTCATCTTTCTCTGCTTTTAATGATTCAATATATCCTGTTGTTTCAATGATTTTATTGTATAATTCAGAAATAGATGAATTAGGTTTATTGGATAACTGCATTAAGTTATCTATAAGTTCGGTAAAACTCTTTAACTTATTAGCAGAACGTAACAAGCTACTATATTCATCAGCATGACGCATAATATTAATCATACTTTCACCAGTTTGATCAGAAATTTCTATGATATTTGAGATCGTCTTATCTCCGATGCCTCGTTTAGGAACATTTATTATTCTACGTAATCTTATTTCATCATTTGGATTTTCAATGACACTTAAGTAGGCGAGCATGTCTCGTATTTCTTTTCTATCGTAGAATTTATGTCCACCAATAATTTTATAAGGTATTTTAAGTTGTACAAATACACGCTCAAGGTTATTTGATTGAGCATTTATTCTATATAATATTGAAAAGTCTGAAAATTTTTTACCTTTTGATGCCATATCAATAATTTTTTTGGCTATGTATTCAGCTTCGTCAAATTCATTATATGAGGTGTGTATATGTATCTTGTCACCGGTAGAGTTTTCTGTCCAAAGAGTTTTGCCTTTCCTCTCACTATTATGTTCAATTACAGCATTAGCTGCGGCTAATATATTTTTTGTAGATCTATAATTTTGTTCTAATTTTATAATTAAAGCATTCTTATAAGTTTTTTCAAAATTCATTATATTCTCGATTGTTGCACCACGAAACTTATAGATACTTTGATCATCATCTCCCACAACACATAGGTTTTTGTATTTTCCACAAATTAATTTTATAAATTCATACTGTACTTTATTAGTGTCTTGATATTCATCTACCATGACGTATTTAAATTTATCTTGATAATAGTCTAATACATCTTTGCATTTTTTAAATAATTTTACTGTGTTTAATATTAAGTCATCAAAATCCATGGCGTCAGCTTCAACTAAATGTTTTTGGTACATAGAATAAATTTTCGCAATTTGTAATTTTCTAAAATCAGTACCGGCATTTTTTTCATAGTCTGAAGGGTTTAAAAATTCATCTTTAGCATGAGATATTTCAGACATTATAGATTTATGACTCAATGTTTTATCGTCTATATTAAGTGACTGCTGACAGTTTTTTATTAGTCTTTTTATATCGTCTGTATCATACACAGTGAAATGTTTGCTATATCCAAGTTTGTCTGCATGAATGCGTAAAATTTTTGCACAAGCGGAATGAAAAGTAGAAGCCCATATTCCATCTCCATTTTCACCAAGCATATTTTTAAGACGTTCTTTTAACTCATTGGCAGCTTTATTTGTAAAAGTTATTGCAAGTATTTGCCATGGTTTTACAGGGTCTACTGCAATAGATAGTGGAACTGACGAGTTATTGAAATCCTCGTGATCTATAAAATTTTTTAGATCTTCTATGTAAGAATTGTCAATAAAGCAAGGGACGAAAGTGCTGTTATAAGCAGTACCGTATTTTATCAAATTAGCAATTCTATTTACAAGTACAGTAGTTTTTCCACTACCAGCTCCTGCTAAAATTAAAATTGGTCCCTCTGTTGTAAATACAGCTTTTTTCTGCATAGGATTCATTTTTTTAAAATCATTTTCTATAATTTTCTTTCTGAGTGTCAAAAACTCGCTACTATGATTCATTAGTATCTTCTCCAATTTTTTATACTAAATTAATTTTACAATATTTAGACTTTATATTCAAGTTAATTTAAAAATGTTAGCATGTTATTATAAAAACAAGCCATCGAATAAACGATGGCCTATTTTTAATTTACACCTTGTGCAATCATAGCGTCTGCAACTTTAATAAATCCTTCTATATTAGCTCCAGCTAGATAATTTTTCCCATATCCATACTTAGACGAGGATAATGATATTTTATTAAAGATATTAGTCATAATGCTTTTTAATATTTGGTCTACTTCTTGAAATGACATAGACCTTCTTATACTATTTTGGCTCATTTCAATAGCAGATACGGCAACTCCACCGGCATTTGCTGCTTTTGCAGGCCCAAAAAGTACATTATTCTTTAAGAATAAATCTACAGCTTCTGCGGTTGAAGGCATATTAGCCCCTTCTGCAACGGCTATTACGCCATTGTTAATTAAATTTTGTGCACAAATTTTGTCAAGCTCATTTTGAGTAGCACAAGGCAGTGCAATATCACATGGTATATCCCAATAAAATTTTCCCTCTTTGTATTGTGCATCTTTATTAAAGTCTATATATTTTAATATTCTATCGCGGTCAACTTCTTTTATCTTCTTAATAATTTTTAAATCTATTCCATTACGATCATATATAAATCCATTTGAATCTGACATAGTTAAAACTTTTGCACCCATCATTTCCGCTTTTTCGGCAGCATATATAGCTACATTTCCTGAACCTGATATACAAACCTTTTTATCTTTTATCGAAGAGTCATTTTGTTTTAACATTTCATTAGTAAAATATATTAGACCATACCCTGTAGATTCTTTTCTAACTAATGATCCACCAAAGTTTATATCCTTACCAGTAATAGATCCTTCATATGCGTTTTTTATTTTTTTATACTGTCCAAAAAGGTAGCCTATTTCTCGTGCTCCGACTCCTATATCTCCTGCTGGGACATCAGTGTTAGGACCTATATGCCTATAAAGCTCAGTCATAAAACTTTGACAAAATGCCATTATCTCTCGATCACTTTTTCCTTTTGGGTCAAAATCTGCTCCTCCCTTTGCACCTCCAATTGGTAATCCAGTTAATGCATTTTTAAAGATTTGCTCAAACCCTAAGAATTTAATAATGTCTATATTAACCGATGGATGGAATCTAAGTCCGCCTTTATAAGGGCCTATAGCACTGTTAAATTGTACTCTATATCCTCTATTTATTTTTATGTTTCCGTCATCATCAGTGTAACATACTTTAAATTGTATTTGGCGTTCGGGCTCTGTTAATCTTTCAAGTATTCTATTGTTTATATATTGAGGCTTCTCTTCAAAAACAGGGCCAAGAGTTGATATAACCTCAGTCACTGCAGCTATAAATTGTTTTTGCTCAGGATAGAGTCTTGATAATGATTTAATTTGATTTTCTATATAAGTCATGAAAAATCCTCCTTATTAAATTTGGTGACATAGTAAAAGGTCAAACTGAAATTAAGTTCGTGTTGATGATATCTAACTTATATGTTATAATGCAAAATGTAACATAAATTATTGGGAGTTTTTTAATGAATAATATTTACGAATCACCATTATCTTCAAGATATGCAAGTTCTGAGATGAAATATATTTTTTCATCAGAAAAAAAATTTAGAACCTGGAGAAGATTGTGGATAGCATTAGCAAAAGCGGAAAAAGAATTAGGGTTACCTATAAAAGAAGAGCAGATAGAGCAGATGGAATTATATAGAGATATCATAAACTATGATACAGCAAAAGAAAGAGAAAAACAAGTTAGACATGATGTAATGTCTCACATCTATGCCTATTCAGAGCAATGTCCTCTTGCAAAACCTATAATACATTTAGGTGCAACTTCTTGTTATGTCGGGGACAATACAGACATAATTCTTATGTCAGAAGCTCTTCATTTAATAAGGAAGAAACTTGTATTGGTTATAAAAGAATTAACTGATTTTGCAAATAAATATAAAAATTTACCAACGCTTTCTTTTACACACTTTCAAGCGGCGCAACCTACTACTGTTGGAAAACGTGCTACTCTTTGGATTCAAGACTTAATAATGGACTTAAATGACATTGAGTATAGGATAGATAACATTAGTTTCTTAGGCTCTAAAGGAACTACCGGAACTCAAGCTAGCTTTCTTAAACTTTTTAATGGAGATGGTAATAAGGTTAAACAGCTTGAAAATAAAATTGCACAAGAGATGGGATTTAAACGTTGCTTTGCAGTTTCTGGGCAGACTTATTCAAGAAAGCTAGACAGTCAAATTTTATCAGTATTAAGTGGTATTGCTCAAAGTGCGACTAAATTTTCAAATGATATAAGACTTTTGCAACATTTAAAGGAAGTAGAAGAGCCCTTTGAAAAGTCTCAAATAGGCTCTTCAGCAATGGCATATAAAAGAAACCCTATGAGGTCAGAACGAATAGCAGCTTTATCAAGGTATGTGATAGTAGATGCTCTTAATCCGTGTATTACAGCTTCTTCTCAATGGTTTGAGCGAACTCTTGATGATTCAGCTAATAAAAGAATTAGTATACCAGAAGCATTTCTGGCAACTGACGGAGTACTTGATTTATATTTAAATGTAGCAAGCGGATTGGTGGTTTACCCTAAAGTTATAAATAAACATTTAGAAGAGGAACTTCCATTTATCGCAACTGAAAATATAATGATGGAACTTGTGAAGAGAGGTGCTGATAGGCAAGAGATACATGAAAAGATAAGAATTCATTCCATGGAAGCATCACGTGAAATTAAGGAATTCGGGGGGAAAAACACATTACTTGAAAAAATCTCTTCTGATAAGGCCTTTTGTATTAGTGATGAAGAGCTAAGAGAAATGTTGATACCCGAAAAATACATAGGAAGAGCTGAAGAGCAGACAGAAGAGTTTATAAATTTAGAGGTCTTACCTATATTAAAAAAGTATGAAAACGATTTTGTTGAGATTTCTCAATTAGAAGTATAAAAGTATTTAAAAGATTTTTTAAAATTGGATTAATGTATGTTATCGCAACTATATTTTTAAAAATTCTTGTTTTGAGACAGAAATATTTTAAAAAGAATTAATATAAAAAGGTGGATAATTATTTATGATTAAAGCAATAGTAGGAGCAAATTGGGGAGATGAAGGCAAAGGCAAAATAACTGATGTAATGGCTGCTGATTCTGACATAGTTATACGTTTTCAAGGTGGAAGTAACGCAGGACATACAATAATAAATGAGCATGGTAAATTTGCACTTCATCAACTACCATCAGGTGTTTTTCATTCACATATAACTAATATTATTGGGAATGGTGTAGCTTTAAACGTTGAAAATTTTGTAAAAGAAATAAAAAGTCTTAAAGAACGTGGAATTAAAAATCCTAATATAATGGTATCAGATAGGGCACAAATTGTAATGCCTTATCATATACTCTTTGATATATATGAAGAAGAAAGGCTTTGTGATAAAAAATTTGGTTCAACTAAGTCAGGAATAGCTCCTTTTTATTCAGATAAGTATTCAAAGATTGGATTTCAAATAAGTGAATTATTTGATGATGAAGCTAGTCTTAAAGAAAAAATAGAGAGAGTTTTACCTATAAAAAATGCTATACTTGAAAAGTTTTACAAAAAAGAAAAACTTAGTGCAATTGAAATTTATAATAAGTTAATGGAATATAAAGTTACATTAGAACCATACGTTAAAGATACATTTGATTATTTATATAATGCTGTAAAGGAAGGGAAAAAAATACTTCTAGAAGGGCAGTTGGGTTCGCTTAAAGACCCAGACTTTGGAATATATCCAATGGTAACTTCTTCTAATACATTGGCTGGTTATGGTTCTATAGGTGCAGGTTTGCCACCATATGAAATAAAAGAGATAATCACCGTTGTTAAAGCATATTCAAGTGCTGTTGGCGCTGGAGAATTTGTAAGTGAAATTTTCGGAGATGAAGCAGAAGAATTGCGAAAAAGAGGAGGGGACTGTGGCGAATACGGAGCAACTACAGGTAGACCAAGGAGAATGGGCTGGCTTGATTTAGTTGCGACTAGATACGGCTGTAGAGTTCAAGGTGCTACTAATATAGCATTTACTGTTGTAGATGCTTTGGGATACCTTGATAAAATACCTGTTTGCGTTGGCTATGAAATAGATGGTAAAAGAGTGGATAGTTTTCCAACGACTTCAAAGTTAAAGAAGGCTAAGCCTATTTTAGAAGTACTAGATGGATGGAAATGCGATATTAAAGGGATAAAAAAGTATGAAGATTTGCCTTTAAACTGCAAAAACTACATTGAATTTGTAGAGAAAGAAATAGGAATAAAAATTGGTATAATTTCTAATGGACCTTCAAGGGACGACATAATTTACAGATAATTTTGGAGGAAAAACTATGTGTGGTATAGTAGGCTATGTTGGATATGATCAAGCTACTCCGCTTATTTTAAGTGGCTTAAAGAAACTTGAATATAGGGGTTATGATTCAGCTGGAGTAGCAATTTATGATGGAAATAAGTTAAATTTAGTGAAAGCTAAAGGGCGCCTTCAGATATTAAGTGACAAGTTAGATGCAGGAGCTCAATTAAAAGGGCACCTTGGTATAGGCCATACTAGGTGGGCAACCCATGGTGAACCTTCAGAAAGAAATGCGCATCCTCACGTAAGCTATTCAGGGAAATTTGCAGTTGTGCATAATGGTATAATAGAAAACTATATAAAATTAAAGGAAAAATTACTTAACAATGGTATAAATTTTTATTCAGAAACAGATACAGAGGTTATAGCTCAACTATTTGATTATTACTACAATGGAGATTTGTTGGATACAGGTTTAAAAGTTATGGCGGAACTTGAGGGCTCCTATGCTTTAGGAATAATATGTGATGATAAACCTGGAGAACTTTTAGCTATGAAAAAAGATAGTCCTTTGATTATTGGATTAGGAAAAAATGAGAATTTTATAGCTTCAGATATTACAGCTGTTATAAACCGAACTCGAGATATTATTCGTTTAGATGATAATGAAGTTGCTTTACTGACATCTAGCAATGTTGGTGTATATGATAAAGATAAAAGGCTTCTGTCTAAGCAAGTATCTTGTATCGATTGGGATATTGCATCTGTTGAGAAATCAGGATATGAGCATTTTATGCTAAAAGAGATTATGGAACAACCTAAAGTTATAAGAGACACTATAAAAAGCAAAATAGAAAATGGAGAAGTATTCTTCGAAAATATTAGCCTCGAAAAAGAATATATAAAGAGACTAAGTAAAATCTGTATTGTAGCATGCGGTTCTGCCTATCATGTTGGTTGCATTGCGAAATATATATTTGAAAAAATACTTAGAATTCCTGTTGAAGTTGAAGTAGCATCCGAATTTAGATATAAAGAACCTATAATAGATGATAGCGTGTTAACTATAGCTATTAGTCAGTCAGGAGAAACAGCAGATACACTGGCAGCAATTCGAGAAGCAAAAAAACTTGGTTCAAAGGTATTGTCTATAGTTAATGTTATAGGAAGCTCAATTGCAGCAGCTTCAGATGAAGTTTTATATACATTGGCAGGGCCCGAAGTTGCTGTTGCCACAACTAAGGCATATAGCACGCAACTTGCTATGGTATATTTACTAGCTTTATACATGGCCAATAAAATGGATAAAATAGATAGAAGTGAATATAATAATTACGTAAATGAATTATTATATTTACCGTCAAAAGTAGAAGACATACTAAAATGTAGAGACGAAATAAAATCTCTTGCCAGGAAGTTTTATTCTTGTAAGAATGTATTCTTTATAGGTAGAAATATAGACTATGCAGTTTCACTTGAAGGTTCACTCAAGTTAAAGGAAATATCATATATACATTCCGAAGCATATCCAGCAGGAGAGCTTAAACACGGTACTATTTCTCTTATAGAAGAAGGTACTTTGGTTGTTGCACTTGCAAATAACAATTCCTTATTTGAAAAGATGATAAGTAATATAAAAGAAGTAAAGTCTAGGGGTGCAACGGTACTTTCTATTACAAATGAGAAACATCAAGAAATAGATGAGGTATCTGATTATAAAATTTTAATTCCAGATACAATTGACATTATGTCAGCATCGCTTGAAGTAATTCCTCTACAAATATTTGCATATTATATAGCACTTTTTAAAGGGTGTGATATAGACAAACCAAGGAATCTTGCTAAATCTGTGACGGTTGAATAGTTATTAAAAGCCGGAGGGATAAAATGAAGAAGATTGCCTTTTTTGATTCGAAGCTGTATGACAAGATTTGGTTTGATACTATTAATAATAAATATAATTATGATATTCATTATTTTGAAAACAAACTAAACAGTGAGACTGCAATATTGGCTAGAGGATTTGATGCAGTAATAGGATTTGTAAACGATGAAATAAATAAAGAAACTATCGATGAACTTTATAAAAATAATATAAGGATATTAGCCATGCGTAGTGCTGGATATAACAATGTCGATTTAAAGGCAGCGCTTAATAAGATACATGTTGTTAGAGTTCCTTGGTACTCACCTTACTCAATAGCTGAACATGCTATGGCTCTGTTATTGTGTTTAAATAGAAAGATCCATAGGGCATATAGTCGAACAAGGGATAGAAACTTTAGTTTAAATGGACTTACTGGTTTTGATCTTCATGGAAAAACAGTAGGAGTAATAGGTACAGGAAAAATAGGAAAAGTCTTCATTGATATTTGTAGAGGGTTTGGAGTAAACATTTTGGCTTACGATCCCTATCCGGATACAAATAGTAATATAAATTATGTATCATTAGAGGAATTATTTAAAATGTCTGATATAATATCTCTTCATTGTCCTTTAACAAAATATACTCATCACATTATTAATAAAGATTCTTTGTCTAAGATGAAGGATGGAGTCTATATAATTAATACGTCAAGGGGAGCTTTGATTGAAAGTGAAGATTTAGTAGATGCACTTAAGACTGGAAAAGTTGGTGCAGCGGGTCTTGACGTTTATGAAGAAGAGTCAGACTTCTTTTTTGAGGACTGCTCAGAATTAATTATAAAAGATGATGTATTAACTGTTCTTTCATCTATGCCTAATGTATTAATAACTTCTCATCAAGCATTTCTTACAAATGAGGCACTTGAAAATATAGCTAGAACTACACTTAAGAATTTACATCAATTCTTCAATAACGAATTACTTGAAAATGAAGTTATTTATAAGATCAAAGATTAAAAATATCCGGTAAAAATTTTTTACCGGATATTTTAATTACATTCAATATAAATTAAGAGTATTTTAATATGTACTGGAGAAAATATACTTGGTGATAAAATGACAAAAAGAGAAAAAGACTTTATATTATTTAATTTTAGTGGAATATGTTACTTTTTTATTGAAATGATGTGGAGAGGATATAGTCATGTAACGATGTTTTTTGTAGGTGGAACTTGCTTTTTGATATTATCAAAAATATTTAAAAAAATGCAAGACTGTCATATTATTGAAAGATGTGTAGTTGGAGCTTTTGTAATAACAATTATAGAATTTATTTCAGGTTGTATATTTAATCTTTGGCTAAAAATGAAAGTCTGGGATTATTCGAATATGCCATTTAATATACTAGGACAAGTATGCCTTTTATACTCTATTTTATGGATCGGCATATCATTTATAATTGATAAAATTCTCTTTCAAAATAAAAGTGTGAAGTAAAGGTTTATTTACTTGAGAAAAGGTTCTCAAAATATTTGCTAAATTTGTCAGAAAGATCGATAGATTTGTTTCTATCATTAGATACAACAGAAATATAAGTTTTAAGTTTAGGTTCAGTTCCCGATGGTCTTACAACCAACGACATATTATCACATAACTCAAACTTTATGACGTCTGATGAAGGTAATGTTAGGGTTTCTACGCTACTATCTTTAAATACTCTTTTTCCAGACAAATAATCAAAGACAGAGATAACACTATTGCCAATAAATGAACTGGGCGGATTGTTACGAAGATCCTTCATTATACTTTGCATTTTTTCAAATCCACTTTGTCCTAAAAAAGTGAAACTCTTCATTGTATTTTTATAATATCCAAATTCTGAATATAACTTATTTAGTACATCAATTAATGTTAATCCTTCGTTTAAATAGTAAGACGCCATTTCACATATTAAAAGAGATGCATTAACACCATCTTTATCCCTTACATAAGAACCAGAAAGATAACCATAACTTTCCTCAAATCCAAAAATATATCTGTAATCTTCATTTTTTTTCTCAAGTAAACCTATCTGTTCTCCTATAAACTTAAATCCAGTCAAGACTTCAATAACATCTACGCCATATTTTTTAGCTATTGGATATATCATATCTGTAGTGACAATGGTTTTTATACATATAGGGTCCTTAGGCATAGTGCCATTTTTAATACGACTTTTACAAATATAATCAAACAAAAGTATACCTACTTCATTTCCTGTAAGTAATGAATAATCTCCGTTGCTTTTAACTGCAATTCCTACTCTATCGCAGTCCGGATCAGTAGCCAATAAAATGTCAGCATTGGTTTCATTACAAACCTTAAGCCCTTCCTCTAAAGCTTCTTTTATTTCTGGATTTGGATATGGGCAAGTAGTAAAGTTTCCATCTGGCTTTTCCTGAGTCGGTACAACATGAATATTTGAATACCCATTTCTTTTTAGAACCGTTGTAACACATTTTAACCCAGAACCATTAAGAGGAGTATAGACAACTCTTAAATTATCTTTATTTTTTATATCCTTATTGATAGACTGAGAGCTTACTGCATTTATAAAACCTTCAAATACCTCATTAGATATAAAGTTTATAAGCCCCAATTTAACCGCTTCATTAAAATCCATACGTCTGACATCATCAAATATATCAAGCTTATTAATCTCATAAAAGACTGCATTAGCAGAATCAATAGTCATTTGACATCCATCACTGCCGTATACTTTATATCCATTATACTCAGAAGGGTTATGACTAGCAGTGACAACAATGCCAGCACTGCATTTTAATTGTCTCACTGCAAAAGATAATGATGGAGTAGGCATAAGCTCTTTGTATATATATACTTTTATATTATTTGCAGCAAGGACCCGTGCAGATTCTTTTGCAAATATGTCAGACTTTATTCGACTGTCATAAGCAATTGCAACATGAGGATTTTTAAATTTTTTATTTATATAATTTGCAAGCCCCTGGGTTGCCTTTCCAACAGTATATACATTCATTCTATTAGTACCGGCACCTATAATTCCTCGCAGTCCTCCAGTACCAAAAGATAATTCACGATAGAATCTATCCTTTATCTCTTCTTGATTATCACTAATGGATTCAAGTTCTTCCATTAAGTCTTTATCTTCAAGATGTTTGTTTTTCCATGTAGTGTAATTTTGCATTATATTCATATTAAGTCTCCTTTTAGTTCTATTATATAAATGAGTATAGTATTTTTTTATACTTATATCAATATCATTTAATAATTTAATTCATTATAAGTAATATACTAGAAATATTTTTAGGGAAAATTGTAAATAATAATTATATCGTGAATTTAAATAAATTAATTGTCTTGCTTAATTTAATTGACTATACGTTTCTAGTTTAGTATAATCAATATAAAGTTTTAAATTGAAAGGTGGGAATGCATGATTATTACTTTACTAAGATATTTGTAAAAATAAAATACAAAGTAAAGCTATTCGTGCAGTAGGTTATGGAGAAAATTGAAATAAAGCAGCTCTATAGGCAGTCTCGTTTATACCAGGATACTGAAGTTACAGTATACGGTTGGGTTAAAACAATTAGGGACTCTAAATCATTAGGGTTTATGCAACTTAATGATGGAAGTTTTTTTAAAGATGTTCAAGTAGTGTTCTTGAAAGATAAAATAAGTAATTTTAGAGAGATAGCCGCTCTAAATGTAGGAGCTTGCGTTTGTGTTAGAGGAAATTTTATTTTAACTCCCGATGCAAAGCAACCTTTTGAAATACAAGCAAGTGAAATTAAAATAGAAGGAGAGTCCACAAGTGATTATCCACTACAAAAGAAGCGCCATTCTTTTGAATATTTAAGAACTATTGCACATTTACGTCCAAGAACTAATACATTTAGCGCAGCATTTAGGGTAAGGTCTGTTGCAGCTTATGCTATTCACAAGTTTTTTCAAGAAAATGATTTTGTTTATGTCCATACTCCAATTATAACTGGAAGTGACTGTGAAGGAGCAGGGGAGATGTTTACTGTAACCTCTTTTGATCTGAATAAATTAGAAAAAGATGCAGATGGAAATGTTGATTTTTCTAAAGACTTTTTTCAAAAGCATACGTCACTAACAGTTTCAGGTCAACTTGAGGCCGAGTGTATGGCTATGGCTTTTGGAAAAGTATATACTTTTGGGCCAACGTTTAGAGCGGAAAAATCATATACGCAAAGGCATGCAGCAGAATTTTGGATGATCGAACCAGAAATAGCCTTTGCTGATCTTAATGACAATATGGAAATTACTGAAAACATGTTAAAATTCGTTATAAAATATGTGCTCGATAATTGTCCTGAAGAAATGCAGTTTTTCAATGAATTTTTTGATAAAAATTTAATTGAGCGTCTCAATGGAATAATTAATTCTGATTTTGGAGTAGTAACATACACAGAAGCAATAGATATATTGGAAAAAAGCAACCAAGATTTTGAATACGAAGTTTCATGGGGAATGGACTTACAAACGGAGCATGAAAGATATTTAACAGAGCAGGTTTATAAAAAACCAGTCTTTGTTATTAACTATCCAAAAGAAATAAAGTCATTCTATATGAGAGAAAACGAAGATGGAAAGACAGTAGCGGCTATGGATTTATTGGTACCAGGAATTGGTGAAATTGTTGGTGGAAGCCAAAGAGAGGAAAGACTAGACTTACTATTGAATAGAATGAAAGAACTTTCCCTTGATGAAAAGGATTATTGGTGGTATTTAGATCTTAGAAGATATGGAACAGCAGTCCACTCAGGATTTGGTCTGGGCTTTGAAAGGCTCATAATGTATTTAACCGGAATACAAAATATTAGAGACGTTTTATTGTTTCCAAGAACAACTGGTTCTGCAGAATTCTAAACTATATTGGGAGAAAAACTTAGCAAGAAATTTTTTAAGTGATAAAAAAGCTGTACAAATGATTGTACAGCTTTTTCTATTTTATGTTTTCATCTAATATCTTTTGGCATTCTTCTAAAGACATAACACCAGAATTTCTAAAAACAATTTCTCCCTTTTTAAACAAAATTAAAGTAGGAACGCTTTGAATAGAGTATTGAGAAGCTATTTCTTCGTTCTCATCGATGTCTACCTTTAAAATATTGACTTTTCCTTCATACAACTTTGAGATTTCGTCTATAATTGGACTAAACATTTTGCAAGGGCCACACCATGAGGCAAAGAAGTCAATTAACACGAAATCTTCGGCATGTATAATTTCGTTTAGTTTTTCCTTTTTTAGTGGATATACAGCAACAGACATTTTAACACCTCCTTTATATATTATACTTATAGTTTTACTACTATATTAAAAGTAATACACACAAAATATATGCTTTATTGTAAGTCTAATATATTTTTTGAAAATAATCAAGTCTTTATATGTACCATATATAATATGCTTGTAAGTTTTATTAATAAATGTTATAATTAAATTAAATAATTGTAATAGAAGAGGTGATTAAAATAAAAAGTATACTTAAAAATATAGTTATTATAGGCACTGGTGGGACTATTTCAGGAGTAGGTGAAAACGGGAAAACAGTTTCTTACAAAGCGGGTTCGTTGCATGTTCATGACATATATTATAACATTACAGGAATTAATGAATTGGCTAATATAAAAGAGCACATTGACATAGTCTCTATTGACAGCTGTAACATGGATTTTAGTGTCTGGTTGAAACTTGCAAAAACCATTAACGAGTTATCTAAACATGACGATATAGACGGATTTGTAATCACACATGGTACTGATACTTTAGAGGAAACTGCATATTTTTTAAATCTTACTCTAAAAACAGATAAACCTGTTGTCATTACTGGTGCAATACGTCCTTCAACAGCAACAAGTGCAGATGGTCCTTTTAATATATACCAAGCAGTAGCCTTAGCTAGAAGTGAGGAGGCAAAGGGAAAGGGTGTGCTTGTCTCTTTTGCAGATGGAATCTATGGTGCTAGGGATGTTCAAAAAGGAAATAGCTGTAAACTTACTGCATTTAATCATAGAGAACTAGGTTGTTTTGGATATATAAGAGACGATGAAGTTTATTTTTTTAATAAATCTTTAAGAAAACACACAAATTCAACTATATTTAATGTCGAAAACTATAAAGATCTTCCTAAAGTTTCCATTGCTTTATTTTATGCTGGGGCAGACAGCCAGATACTTGATTATCTATCAAGTACTTCCCAGGGAATAATTGTTGCTGGTGCTGGTTGTGGCAATTGCAGTGATTCATGGAACCTAAAGATAAAAGAAATTATCTCTATGGGTATACCTGTGGTAAGGTGCTCTAGAATATCAAATGGTATCGTTACAGGAAAAAATGAAAATATTCTAGAAACAGGGGTTTATGGCAATTCTTTGACATCTCAAAAGGCCAGAATACTTTTATCATTAGCTCTTACTAAAACAAAAAACCTAAGTGAAATAAAAGAAATATTTAATATATATTAAATTTTGTTTTAAAAATCCGGTTATTGAATAGATATTTAAGCTAAGAACCATAGGGGTATGCTTACTTTTGTTTATACTTAAAAATGTAAACAAAAGATTTGTAAGGTACATCTTTATAAGAATTATCCTAGTTGGAGTAATATTTACATTAGTGTTTTTATAAATTAGTTGATTCTTTAATATAGTATCATTGCTAATAACAACATTTTACAATCTGATTTAAGTATATTATATAATGCTCTTTATATTTTTTCACAGTATACATAATATTCTTTTGTATATGTTTTTATTGTAGTTTTTGTAGAATTATGCTATGCTATATTTATCTATCCAGATTTAAATATGACTTAGGTTTACTTTAAACTTTATTATAAAAATAAATATACGAATAGGAGCTGACAAAATGTTAGGTGGAACAATAAAACAATCAAAATTCTCTAAGACTGGAAGTAACTTTGAAAACATTTATTTGAAAATATTAAAAGAAGAGTTAGTACCTGCTATGGGATGCACAGAACCTATAGCTCTGGCTTATGCTGCTGCTAAAGCTAAGGAAGTTTTAGGGGAAATACCTGATAAAATAGAAGTTGAAGTCAGTGGAAATATAATAAAGAATGTAAAGAGTGTTGTTGTACCAAATACTAATGGACTAAAAGGAATAGAGGCTGCTATTTCTGCTGGAATTATAGCAGGTAGGGCCAATAGAGAATTAGAGGTTCTTTCAAATGTTAGCTCCATCGATAAGGCTAGAATAAGTGAGTACTTGTGTTCACATGAGATTAAAGTAATGCCGGCTACTAGTGATCTTAACTTTGATATTATTATAAACTTGTACAAGGATGGATTAAATGCAAAATTACGTATAGTTGATGACCATACTAATATAGTATTAATTGAGAAAAATGGTGAAGTTATATATAAAGAAGGAAAGTTTAATTCTCATTTGGAGCACACTGATAATAAAAAGCTACTTAATATTTGTGATATATACAAATTTGTTAATACTGTAGACTTTTCTAGTTTAGAAAATATTATTGACCGTCAAATTATTTATAACATGAATATTTCAGAAGAAGGACTAAAAAATAATTATGGTTCTTCTATTGGAAATGTTATATTGTCTATGTATGGAAATGATGTAAAAACAAGAGCTAAAGCTATGGCAGCAGCGGGTTCTGACGCTCGTATGAGTGGATGCGAGCTACCTGTGATAATTGTTTCAGGAAGTGGAAACCAGGGGATAACGGCTTCTGTTCCAATAATAGAATTTGCCAAAGAATACTGTATAGGTAAGGAAAAACTCTATAGAGCTGTAGCTTTGTCTGACCTAATTGCTATTCATTTAAAAGCTGGTATTGGGAGTTTATCTGCCTTTTGCGGTGCAGTATGTGCAGGATGCGGTAGTGGAGCAGGCATTGCATATTTACTTGGTGCTGACCTTGATGCGATATCTCACACGATAGTTAATGCTGTAGCAATTGTTTCAGGGATGGTTTGTGATGGAGCAAAACCTTCATGTGCTGCAAAGATAGCAAGTTCTGTTGAAGCTGGAATACTAGGATATAATATGTATCTTAATAACAAGAATTTCTTATCTGGTGATGGAATAGTTGGTAAAGACATAGAAAGTACAATAAGAAATGTATGGCGCCTAGGTAAATACGGCATGAAACAAACAGATACTGAAATACTCAAAATAATGACAGGAAACTAAAATGAATAAAATAAACTTTCAAAAAGAGCTAGAGAAAATAATAGATAAAATTAAAGACAAAGGAAATAGACCTAGGTTGCTGTTACATAGTTGCTGTGCTCCTTGTAGTAGTTATGTTTTAGAGTATTTATGCAAATATTTTGATATAACAGTATTTTATTATAACCCTAACATTTTTCCTGAGAAGGAACATGAACTTAGGTATGAAGAGTTAAAAAGATTAGTCCATGATATGAAATTAAATGATGTAGATGTTATATACGGTGGTTATGACACTAGCATATTTTACAAAATATCAAAGCATCTTGAGTCGGAGCAGGAGGGTGGAAACAGGTGTTTTTCTTGTTATAATATGAGGCTTATGGAAACTGCTAAGATAGCAAAGAAAGATGGATTTGATTATTTTACCACTACATTAACAGTCAGTCCTTACAAAAATGCATTTAAACTAAATGAAATAGGAAAGAACCTTTCTTGTGTTTATGGAGTTCCATATCTTTTTTCTGATTTCAAGAAACGAAATGGTTATAAAAGGTCTATAGAGCTTTCAAAGAAATATAGTCTGTACAGACAAAATTACTGTGGATGTATTTATTCTAAAATCTCAAAAGCCAACACTGAAAAGTAGTGTTGGCTTTTACATTTATTTGAAAGCTATATATGAATAATTTGCAACTGCATTTAAATTGTTAAAAATACCGTCAGACGCAGTAGTGGATTGAGATAAAGTTAAGGAATTTAGTGTTAAGTTAATTCCGCTTGACGATCCATATCCATTTGTAGCAATACCACTATTTACAACAGTATATCCATTGTCTGAGTCATAATAACTTAAAGGATAGGTTTTCAAAAATACAAAGATAAATTTAGGTATAAAATCTAAAGTATGAATTTTAGAACTTTGTCCATCGCCAGATATAGTTCCAATTGCAAATGGATTGCTTAGAAGTGTTCTGTCTGATTCAGATAAATGAAGATCGAAATCTTCAAGATGTTCTGATATTACTTGGTCTATTATAAGATTATCTGATACAAAGTCTTCTCTTTTAGGTTTATCGGTACTTAACCACTGATTAAGAAGAAGATTTTCAGTTTTATTTTGCGTTGGCATATTAGATTACCTCCTATTGTTCATAATTATCTATTTCATTCCATGTAAGATCTTTATTGTCCATTTGAGCAAAGGTTAAGTCCATAGCATCAATCTGCTGCCATTGTAATTCTCTAAAGTCAAATATACAATTAAGGTGTGCAGGAAGATATGCCTGGATGCGGTTTAACACTTCTGACTTACTAAGAACACTATTTGTAAATGATAAAACATTTATATGTATTGTACTATCATTTGGAACTTCTATAATATAAGAATCTATGCCATAGATTCCAAGCAGATATTCAATATCAGCTTTTGTAAAGTCATTACGTGTTACTGAATTGTTACATATTAAAAGTTTTCGTCTGCTTTCAGTAGGAAGCCCTTGATCAACATATCCAAAAGTTTTTTCTCTATTATCTAATCCATAATCTATAGCAGTATTGATAAAACATTCTCTCTCAAGCTCGTCTAGAAGGTCTTCAATTATTTCTAGTCCGTAAGAGTAACTATATATCTCTTTATATACAAGACTGTCAGAGTCTAAATTATAAAGTCCTAAGGGTTTAAGTTTTGAAATCATTGAATTAAGTGAATTCATAAGTTAGCTCCCTTCTTCAATTGTTATTCCACCACTCTTGAAGAGTTGATCAGCACTGGCTATTTTATTATTAGAAATGCTATTCATAAATGTGTATGATTTAACTCCTTCTATATGGTATAATACTTCTCCTACATTAGAAAGTAAAAATGATTCACCTATTTTTAGAGAGTTAAAATAGTTGTTCAGTTCACTTATGCAGCTTTGTTTGACAGACTCAAACTTATATCCATCTTCTACAGTAATGTAAACTCCTAAACTTACACTTGTAAAAGTTGGACTGCATACAAGCACGTCAACGTTTATCTCTTTTAAACTACTCATGCCACTCTGTATAGTCTCAATGTCATCATCACTCAATAAAGCTCCCTTTCCAGCTACATAGACATTTACTGTTCCATTACCGCGCTTTTTAGCTATAGCTGTTGCAGAATATACTTTATCATACTTTAAAGCCTCTTCAATGTAGAAAGCGCAATTTGTTCCATTTGATATATTATTATAACTTTGTATTAATCTTTCTCTTAAAGAGTCATCTGTTTCTGCATCAGTGCCTCCTGTAAAGGCAGCAGAGTTTGTTACCGATGTAACACCAGGAGGAGGATTTATCATAACTGTAATAGTGCCAACACCAGTGTTATACTTTGCTCCTTCTTCTTCCGACTCAGCTTCAACCGATACTGATAAACTTTCTGGGTCAAAAGTGACATCACTTATAGTTTTAAACCTTATACTATTTATACCTGAAGTTGCACATATAGTCCCAGCAGGAACTATATTTTGCTCGTCGTCTGCTGTTGTCCTACTAAATGTTAAAAGACCTTTTGATTTAGTTGCTTGCGCCCTTTCAAGCCCTCTCTCAACAGCATGATAGTCTAATTGTTGCCCAGTTGCTGTTTGAATAAACATTTGATTCTTAAGCCAGTCTATATTATTTTCAAGAGCAAATATTTCTCCTGCTAAAACTTTTAATCTAATTCCTACATCTGATGCCTCATCAAGTTCAACCCCAGACAATTCTGAAAATTTACTTTCCATTCTGTTCAATATAGATTCGAAAGTCTCCATTATATTTTTATCACCACATCTTTCTCTTCGCCATTAATTGATAATAAAATGTCTATATTTAGTTTGTCTCCGCTGTTTTCTATTTCTGTATAGACCCTTTTTACAAGTATTTCCGGCATATCACTTAAAGATTCTTTTATTATAGAAAGAGCTTTATTGTTTATATCCTGTGAATTTACATCCAATTTATATAAATTGCTCCCAAGGTTTCTATCGTATACAAAGCTTCCTTTTTTTACGCAAAGTCTTATCAAAACTTGCTGCAAAAGTTCGTTATAACCCTCGACTTGAATCAATTTATTCCTGGAATCTAATAAGAAATCTCCATTGCTTAAAGCTGTATCCAACATATCACCTCTAACTAATTGAATTTCCATTTATTAAAACTTGTCCATTATTCTTAAGAATTATACTAGCCCCTCCACTTGAATATAGCATAAGTTCACCGGGGTCAAGGGTAGTACTTGAACTTAAACTCCCAATATAAGCAAAGTTTCCATCTACTGGTACTATTACAGCTTTCGAGCCTATACTCGGAATACTGGAAATTCCGAAAGGAGATATCATTGGTATTTGTCTATACTCTTGTTGAGAATTTACAGTTATACTATTATCTGATATACCAGTAACATTTGCAAAAGCTGCTTCTTTATAATTTCTATTAACTTCATTTATTTGTCTAGAAATCCACAATGTGTTTTACCTCCTTACGTAAGACGATTTCTGTATTTTGCAAGTCTTGGTCTAGAGTGTATCGAATTCTATGTATAATAAGGTTGTCAATGTAACCTAGAATTAGATCATCAACGATAACTTTATCTCCTGCGGATAAGTTTATTGCTCCAGGGTAGTAAATTCTTATTTCATATGACTTACTTTTTGACTTAGAAATCATAAATTTTCCGTATTGCTCTGGAGACTTTAAATTATTTCTTGCATTTATATATCTTTTTTTTACTACTCCTCGGCGTAAAATTTCAGGATCACTTATCTCCATAGAATAAGGACCCTTACTACTAGTTCGAGCAAAAACTTTAGAGATTAATTTATGTCTTCTATTATTCTCTAATATATAGCTATAGTTAAATCCTCCACCTTTGTTTGAAAATTTCCAAACTACATCAGATGACTTTCCAGTAGCGTCAACTGTAAAGTTTGAATTTACCCTAGGATATACTTTCAAAAAGCTAAGGCAAAAACTTTCTAAAACCTCCCATTCACTCATACCTTTATAAACTGTAAAACTTTCATAAAAAGTACTCTTATCTCCTGTTATATCACTAAAACCATATGGGCGTATATGTTTGTCGAATATCACATCGAGAGATGGGTTAACATAGGTTTGCGGTAGCGCTTCATTATCAAGTAGGTAAGCTGCATAACTTCTTGATATTAAACTTAAAAAACAACCTGATTTAGTACAAGTTGTTTTTTGTTCGTCTATTATTCCTGAAAAAAATACTTTATTTTCATTGTCAAGTACTTCTATACTAACAAATTCTTCAAACTTTCTTAATGTAGGGAAAACTACAGTTAAATCATCAGCCGGAACTCTTTTTGCTTTATTTATAATCGTAGTATAAGGTTTACCTAAATCGATCATATTTCCTGATAAAGTTTTGGCTATATATTTCAATATAGTCTCACCCTCTCGTTGGCATATAGTGTGTTAGGATTTTTTATTTCCAAATTAAGTTTTAGCAATTCGTTAATATCTAAATTATACTTTTGTGCTATATCCCATAAAGTTTCTCCATTTCTGACAATATGGTAATTTGTAGACCAAGCTTTAACATTTTGCTCACTTTCATTTAAAACTTCCCAAAATTCAAACTTATAAGTTACCACATTAGGAGCTGTCTCACCTAAAAGTTCGAGTCGATGAAATAAGGCTAAAAAAGATTGTATTCCTGGTATAGTTAAATATCCTTCTGAGTCTTGACTAAATATAGAGAATAATGAATTAAATTGTTCTATACAATCTATCCCATAAAATTTGCCTTCCCCGGATACTATTCTCTTCCTTCTTCCATAATCCTGAAATACAGTTCCGCTAAAAGGCATTATTATTTCTTTAATGTTCCTTTGAGATGATATATTGATCTTCGATGGATTATGATGCCAGGTGTAAGTCTTATACTTCATTAAATCTAAAGCCATTAATCATCCTCCTCTATATCATTGTCAAGATATTTTTTATATCTTCTTGAATCCTGTTCTATTAAATCGCAAATATCTACTATACTCCGCATGTAAATAAAATAACTTATATTTTCTTCTAATTGCTCGTAAGTTATCACTCCGTTAGTTTTATATTCAGACATTTATATAATCATATCCCTTCAGAGGTTTATTATAAGAAAACTTCTGTACGCTTTGTAGCAACTATACTTACATTTTCAATAGCAACATTAGTCAAAGATGCTCCTTCGCTTATTGAGGACCATTCGCATCCTGAATAAATTATTTTTTTATTATTCTTTATTATTATTAAATTAAAATTGCTAAGTGAATAAAAATTTATGGGGCTACTTGATGAGTTTTCACATGCATAGACTCTTGAGAGTTTTATTAAATGTTTTATTTTTCCCCTAATTGTTGCAATAGGCTCAATCTCTCCAAATGACTCAACATAATGGGTGTCACAAGTTGATGTAGCATTATAGCTTTCAACAACAGCAAGACGTTTTCCATTTAACTCTATGTAGATGTCTTGACTCGTTGGAAAAGAGACATTCAACATTAAAATCTTCCTCCTAAACTTTTATGTTAGCTGTTAAATGTATTTGATTAACTCCATTAATAACAACAAAATCAAGTTCTACTATGCAAACGGACTGATCATTTGTTGACTGATATATATTTGGCTTTTCATAAGATGAAATTAATCCAAGCTCTAAATATTCTTGCAACTTTATAATAACTTGATTTTCTATAGAACTATATGATACCAAATAATTAGATGAAAAAGATAAGCTAGTATATAGAGCTTCTCGTATATTCCTTATTATAAAGTCAGATATTAAAATCAAATTTATATTTTCGACCTTATTAACTCCAGAAGAGTCTAATTCTTTTTTTGAAGTTATAGCCCTTATGACCTCAATTCTATCAGCTATTTTTTCAAACGGAGTAACTCCACTTAATATATAATCATCTATTTGACTGTCTGTTAAATAAGGAGATAAAGATGATATGCTAGATATTACCGCTCCATTAAATGTCTTAGATGGGTTATCGTAATTTTTAGAAACTAATGCGGCTAGAGCAGCTGCTAAGATGTTGCCTGTTTTAATGTTACCATCGTTATCTATGGGATTTTGGGCTACTAATATAATTCTCTCACAATTAAAGTTGGATGCCCATGTACTTACATTTGAGTCCTGGGGAGCAGCAACTATTCCGATTCTTTCCTTGCAATTTTCAGACGCTGATACAACGCTTTGCATTAGAAGTGTCTGTGTTTCAATGTTATGACTATCACATATAATAACGCAAATGTTTTCTGTATCCTTAAGTTTATTAAAAGCTTGAGCATAATTTTCTTCATTATCACCTATATTTATAGCTGCTATTTTATAAGCTCCATTCTCAATTGCTATTTTGCAAAGTTCTGTAATAGATTGATTATTTCCAAATATAGTTTCAGCATCTGATATCTTATATATATTATAAATTTCTCCTATATTGTTGTTGGGGCCTTCTGCCACTATTCCAACTACAGCGTTATTAGGTTCAGAATATATAATAGAAGATGTGTCATAGTCATAAAAAATTCCTGGACGTTCATTTGCTATGATATTCAAAGCTTCACCCCCTAATTATTATTAATAACAACAATTTCAGAAATATTAATTCCATCGACACTATATCCTATGAATGATTTAAAACTTATTTGAAAATCTAATGTAAAGGAAAAAGTGTCGGGATCATAATTAACTTTTCCACATATTACTGACTCTATTTTAATAGTTTCTAAATTTAATAAAAGTGCTTCATAAATTGAAGCAAATATATCATAGCAGCTTTTTCCGCCTTTATTTTTAGGTGAATAAATTTTAAATTCTATGTCTGTATTAGAAAGATGCCCATATAAATCCTTTTGGTTCTCAGTGCCAAGGTATGAACTAAAACTCCCATCTTTAATTTTTATATTACAAATTCCCATTGAAACATAAGTATCTATTAAAGGATTTTGAATTGGTTTAAATGGGTAAGTATTAACAAATTTGATACTGCTTAATTCATCAGTATTTATAAGAGTATCTTTTATTTTGTCTACAATGTCGTTAAACACACTCATAGCTATTGCTCCTCTTCTATACAGAGTTGCAGTATTGCCCAAATATATAATATTTCTTCCTGAAAATAAACAGCTCTAGCTTTTCTTATAACATAACTGCATTCTTTTGTCTTAACCAATGAATTAAATGGCATAGTATCTAATCTTACATCCGAAGCTCCTATATATAAATATCCTGAACCGTCCAAAAATCCAGGTTCAATATATATACCTCCCATATACATTTTGTCTTTATAACGTAGCGGTTGTATAAAGGCCTTGGTTTTTACTCCTACTGAGGAATTGGGTTCTAAGACTTCAACTGACTGGCCAAAGCATCTAATAGTATTTAAGACATATTCATCAACCATCTACAATCACTCTCCGAAATGTAAAGTCGTCATCACGCAGTAGATCAGCTATAGTAGCCTTCGCCTCTGCCCACATACGGTAAGCAATTTTCATTGTTCTCTCAGAATTCTCTTTTATATTTATGTCTCCAGCTGAAATTGACTCGGCTGGCAGATTAGAAACCTTATAACAAGTATACTTATAAAAACTTAAGGTAGCAGCGGCGACGTTAAGCCGACCGCTGTTATCTTCAGTGTTTGTTTCTTCTTTAAGTTTAGACTCTATTTCACTTTTAGCATCATTGCAAATATACGTAAATTGACTAGCTTTTTCTAAGCTAAGATTAGCCATCAAGGCAAACCTTTCAATAATTTCTTGTATATCCAATAGACTTTCCTCCTTTATTAAAGTTAAGAAGCTTTAGTATAAGTCATCTTCTTGGTTGCGTCTTTATATATTTTTGCAAATCCTGCTGTACAGCTAATAGATATTCTTTCTAACTGCTTATCAATTAATTTGTCGCTATCTATTAAAACATCACCAGCTTGTACCATTTCAAGTGCACAATTTCTATCGATTCCTATAAGTGTATTATCAGCAACACTATCAGCACGTAATAAGGTTGCTCCAAGAGGAGTTATCATTTGGCCTGTTCCTTGGAAACTTAGTCCAGCTTCAGCATCTCTCATTTCATTTAAGGATAATAAAACTTGCATTGTTTCAGTGTTCGCTAATATAGTATTTAGCTCATATGGATCAAGGCTTGCCCATAAAGCAATTAAATCTGCGTAGGCAAGGCCAGTGGCACTAACAGGATCTACAGCTACAGCTGCATTATTATTTCCATCTCCATTTACTAATACGGAAACAGCATCACTAAGTTGAGTTCTTGCGATCTGTGCTCCGATTTGCCTTAATGTTACTGAAAATAGATCAAGCCTTTTTAATCTTAAAGATTCATAAGAAGCACTAATTACATTACCGCGCTTCTTTAAAGTCACTAATTCATCCTGGTTAGTAATAGTAGTACTAGTTAATTCGGTACCTTCACTTATTCCAGTAGTACTACTATCCGTTCCTATAGTAGTTTTTATGGTTCTATAATCGTTACCATCTATCTTTGTAACAGTTGCAACAATAGATGGTAGGACATTAGCACTATTCATACCTTGTAATACACTTCTTTTTACATACTCTGGGAATAAAACTGCAGAATCAGAAGTTTTAAAGAAAGCTTCTATAGTATCAGAATTTTTCCCTTTAACCTTAATGTTAAAGCGTTTTAGTTGCCTTTCATATGCATCAAGACCGGATAAGCTAGTGTTTATGTAGTTTTCTGATGGGTCAATGCTTTCCAAAGCACTGGTAAAATCTTTGTTGTACATACCTTTTTCCAATTTTAAAGAATCATAAAAAGCCATATTAAAATCCTCCAATTAATAATATATTTTTAAAATTTAAATTCATTATTTAAACATTTTAGCTCTTCATTACTTAAACAAGTAAGCTGGGGCTTTGCAGGAAAAACTTCACTAGATTTTGATTCATAAGATTTTTTAAATGCTTTAAGTTCATCAATAGTCATTTTTGCAGCTACACTTTCAATGACTTTGTCACTTATATCTTGTTGAGTTAAAGCACATAACCTTACAACATCCTTTTGGAGTTCATCCCTATATAGTTTGCCTTCTTCTGCTAATTCTTCCAACTTTGCAAGCAGCTTTGATAACTCCAAGGCTTGTTCAGATGAAATTTGTATGCTCTCACCATTTTTTAAAGATTTAATAAGCGTCTCCATATTAGTCACACCTCCTCTCAAGGTAAAGTCAAATTTCTTAATAACTCCTGCTTCCTTTTGAGCTGGAACAGCAACAAAAGACCACTCATAAGCGTCTGTTGGTTCATCAAGTATTGTATGACAAACTTTGTCATTATATAAATTACCTTTTATATGACTACATTTGTCAGTTTTTAGATTAGCCCCGCAAACAGAACACACAACTTTGTTGACAGAACAACCAACACTTACCTCCTTCTTAATTCCAGCATCTATGTCTAATATAAAATCATTATTTTTCTCACACTTAGGCATGTAAGCTTTAGCAATTAATCTATAATATGGTTCACCAACCATATTAAATCTATTTTCTACTTGTTCTACATGACAATCAAAAATCCTTGCAGTTTGATTATCACTTTTCATTTCATGATCTAATATTCCAGTTTTGCCAACAAATAGCTCAGACAATGAGTATAGAGCATCTTTTGTAAACTTTTCAAACTCTCTATCTATTTCATTATCACAAAGTACAACAGTAAATGCATATATCTCTTTGGGTTTTAATTCTCTCTTTGTATATTTATTAATAAGATCTAATTCAGTCTCAGAAATTGATACTTCCTTTGCATTGCTTTTTACTATGAATCCCTGCTTCATTGATTCATCTCCAATCTTTTTTCTATTTCAGAAGCTCTAGCTCTCATTAATTTTGCATTTGCAGTTTCAACTTCATCTTGCAAATTAATGTTATCCCAAACCACATCAAAATCAGTTACATAGCCATTAATATTAAGCCACGTCCTACAAATTTTAGATATAACAGAAGTAAGGAGTCTCCTATAAAATTCAAGCTCACTTGTTAAAATATCAGCCTGTTGAGTTGACATTCTTTCAGTAGTTGACCAACACAAACCTAAAAGAAAAGGTGGTATAGAAAGTTTAGAGACTATTTGTTCAAGCATTTGCCTTACTGGTACTTGACTATCTAAGATTTGATTATCAGCACCAATTACTTTTATACTAACGTCGCCAAAGGAAATAAAGTCACTAAGAGAGCTACCAGAGTGCATAGCCTGGCTCCATTGATCAGCTACTTGTTGAACTCGCTCTTTAGCAAAAGCTCTATCGCCAACATCACTACTTGGTTTATATGTCACAGCAAATCGTACATTTCCCACTCTATCCCAGTTTGTACCTATACTTTGATATATACTTAGAAGAATTTCACTAACAAATGGCAGTCCTTTTAAGATTGACGTTCCATTAATTTTGCCAGGTTCAGGTTTAAGAGGTGTAGTAAGTATAAGATCCTGATATTTTACAGGAGTTTCACTACCATCCTCATTTTTCCTACAAACTATTAGTTCTAGTGGGCTCCTACCTGTTTTTAAAATAACATTTGATAAAGAAGAGTTATAAAGCGCTGCTATAGTATTTGTGCATGGGTCTATGACAATCTCTCCTACAGCAGTGCCATAAGTTAAAAGTTGATCAAAATAGGTAGATATGAAAAATTCCATTCCTTCCTCACAACAGTTTACCTTTACAGTTGATATAAATTTGTTAAGCTGTTCTTTTATGTTTTCATCTTCACAATCTATTGCAAAATTTCCAATTAGTCTAACAGTCTTACAAATAGCAGCGTCGATTATAGGAACAGCTTCTCTTAAAATAGAATATAATTTTAACTCCGGATTATCTAAGGGCACATACCTTCTAATTTCTTGGAAAGGATGAGCTCTAGACTTAGATTCCACGGTCTGTACCATAGGGTAGTTTTTTTTATTCTTGCTTTTAAAAAGTCTCACTAAATCACTCCTTTTAATTAAATTTATCTGCGTGCTGCAATAGCAAAAAAGCCATCGTCACTATCTTCCATCAAAGTACTGACAAAGTATCTTATATCATCCATAGCATGGTCATTTTCCTTGACTGGGACATCTCTACTGTTTGAATTTTCCCATCTATAAAGGCTAAACTCTCTTATACTATCAGTACAAGTATTGCAAATTCTTATTTTTTTATTTTTAAGTGCTGTTGATACTTGTCTAATTCCATCTATAACATTATTTTTAGCTGATATAACTTTATATTTACCATGTTTTCGTATTAAAGTAATAAAGCTTGCAGCAGATGGATCAACAGTTATAGAATCAATTTTTAGATTTGAAGCAAGCTCGCAGAGGGAAGCATAGTGTTCTTCATCCGTCTTTTGGCACCCTTCTTTTCTCGAATCATAATAATATTCTTTTATTCTATACCAAACGTTGTTGTACTTACCCCAAAGTCCGAATGAAGCGGGGTTTACAGTTCCATAGTCGCATGAAATATTATATTTTTCAAAATTGACCTTAGGCACCTCGAAAAAAGAATCTAATTTTGACATTTCTGGATAAACAGTGCCTTGAGTAACAACCCATTTGCCCTCAATGAACCGTTCATAAAAAGTTCCACTATATAATCCTTCGTATCTTTTAATAATGTCTTTCGATAATGAAGGATTGTCTTTCATTGTAAAGTGAATATATAATGTATTTTTGTTTTTTGCTTTTTGAATCCACTCTATATTAAACCAATGTTGTGGATATTCAGGGTTACAGTTAAACCAAAATTTTGAACCGGTTACAGAACATCTAGCTAAAGCTTGTTCAACAAAAGACTGCGGCATCAAAGCTACCTCATCAAAAAGTACTCCTGATAAAGTCATACCTTGAATCAAGGAAGCAGATGACTCGTCTTTACCGGAAAATAGATGAAAAATATTTTCGTGGTTTAAATGTTTTACTACCAATAGGTTTTGAGAAATTTTAAATTCGCACCTAAAACCCAATTCATTCAAAGTTGGTAAAATAGGTAATACAAGATTACGCCTTATAGATCCCAGTGTTTTTCCACATATACCAAAATTTGATTTATTAAATTTTTTTGATGCCCATGCAATAAACGATATACCCATACAAAGAGTTTTTCCACTACGTATAGCTCCATCACAAATCACAGCATCATAATTCTGATATGGACTATTATCCATCCACCAAGAAAGTACTAATATCTGTTTTTTTGAAAATGTTTCAAACTTCAAAAGCCAATGCACCCCTCATTCAGTCTAAAGAGTTGTTTAAAGCTTTAAATCCATTCTCAATTGCGTTGTAAAATGAACGATCTTGACTCTGAGTAGAAAAGTCCATTTCTTGTAGTTTTTCTAAAGCTTTTAGTCTATCAAAAAATTTGATTTCTAATTTGCCATCTCCCGGCTTTTTTATTTCAGCTATATTAAATAGATCCATATGAGAAATATCATGAGAATCAAGGTTATCACAATAAATCAATTTAATAGCATCAGAAATATTGCCAAAAGCTAAACGTTCATACCCAACGCATGCTTTATATAGAAGTGTTTTTTTCTTCTGGTTAAAGAGACTTTCGATTTCAGAGTTTATATCGTCCCTCATTAAGAGCCTACTACCAGTAATTTCTGGGTCGCATTTATAACCTGAACTGATAGCAGCTTCTTTAATATTGCCAGTATTAACATAATTGACGCAAAATTGTCTTTCGCGTTGAGTTAGATCTTTTTTATACTTTGTACTCATAAACTTCCCCCCTTTTGTATTATGTATTTCAACATACATGCTAAAAAGTAAATTTTTATGCCTTTTGAAGGCAACTTTTATAAATTTATAAAAATAAAATCTTGACTAGCTATAATTTTATTGATATACTAAGTAAGTGATTGTTAAGAAAATAACAATCACTCCTTACCCTTAGTATGAGGGGCTAATGTCCAGAAGGAGGTGTTGTGTAGAATGACAAGTGTAAAAAATTCTTATGAAACTGTTGTAGTGTTTTCTCTAAAAAATGGGGAAGAGGCTGCAAAGTCAATGATTGAAAAATTTAAAGAAATAATCGAAAAAAATGCTGAATTAGAAAGCATAGACGAATGGGGAAAAAGAAAGCTTGCTTATATGATTAATAAAGAATCAGAAGGATATTATGTTCTTTTTAATTTTAAAAGCGGATCAGAATTTCCTGCAGAATTAGACCGTATTTATAAAATCACTGATGGTATTTTGCGTACGATAATTGTCAAAAAAGAAAGCTAAAGGAGGAGTGTTTTATGCTCAATAATGTAGTTTTAATGGGTAGGCTTACAGCTGATCCTGAATTAAAGCATACACCAAATGGTATTGCTGTTACCAGATTTACTTTAGCAGTAGGGCGTTCGTACTCAAAAGCAGGCACTGAAAGAGCCACAGACTTTATCGATATTGTAGCTTGGAGAAGTACAGCAGAATTTGTATCGAAATATTTTAATAAAGGGCAACTTGTTGCTGTAAGAGGTGCTATACAAACAGGATCATATCAAGATAAAGATGGTAATAACCGTAGGACGTTTGAAGTTGTTGCTGATAATGTATTTTTTGCAGAATCTAAAAAGGATTCTTCATATAATAATAGTTATGATAGGCAAGGCACAAATGAAAAATCAGTTGACATTGATAATTCATCATCATTTGAAACCGGTAATATGGATGACTTTAGAGAAATTCCTACAGATGATGATTTGCCATTTTAAATTACGAATAATAAATAATAAAATTGTATAGAAGAGGAGGGGATTTAATGTCAGAGAAGATGGAAAAAGACAATCGACGCCCAGGAAATCGTAAAGGTCGTAAAAAAGTTTGTGTTTTCTGCGTAGATAAGGTTGATGATATTGATTATAAGGATATATCTAAACTTCGTCGTTTTATTTCTGAGAGAGCTAAGATACTTCCAAGAAGAGTAACTGGCACTTGTGCGCATCACCAACGTGATTTGACTCAAGCAATAAAACGTGCTCGTCATTTAGCATTATTGCCGTTTAGCAATGATTAATAATCAAGTAAATTAACTAATAAAAATGGTAGGTATTAAAAATACCTACCATTTTTATATTTGTGTGAGATGAATAGACCAAAAGTTAAAAAATATATAGAAAAAGTTTAGGATTTAAATTTTCTTCTGGTTTATAGAGGATAATGGATTTGATGACACTGCATGTTGTAGTTGTTTACTTGATAAATGAGTGTATATTTCAGTAGTGCCAAGGTTAGCATGTCCAAGTATATCCTTTAAAATACGTATATCAACATTACCATGTTGGTACATAAGCGTTGCTGCAGTATGCCTCAATTTATGGACAGAGTACCCCTGATTGTCAAGGTTTATGCTTTCAAGATATTTTTTTACCAGAAACTGAACCGTTTTAGGGCTTATTCTCTTATTAAACTTACTTATAAACAAAGCATTCCTATCTTTTATATTAGTTGAAGGACGAACCATTTTATACCGCTCAATGGCATGCAAGCAAGCATCATTTAGATATACAATTCGCTCCTTATTTCCTTTTCCAGTAAGCTTTAAAGTATTGTCACTTCGTATATCATTTAAGTTAATTCCCACGAGTTCAGACAAACGCATACCACAATTTAAAAATAAAGTTATAATGCAATAGTCACGCTCTTTATAAGGGCCCTTGATGCTATTTAGGAGCTCTAAACTTTGTTCCAAAGTTAGAAATTTCGGCAAAGAAGATTTTCGTTTTGGCATATCAAGTTCCTTTGTAGGATCACTTTTTAATAAACCTGTTTTATTTGTAAGATAATTAAAAAAAGACTTTAAACTTGAAATTTTTCTTGAACGTGTTGAAGCATTATTATTTCTTTCTACAAGCAGATAATTTAAATACTCATATAAATCAGTCAAGGTGATTGTTTCTATAAGTGAAATATCTACATCAGATATAGGGATTTCATCAAATTTAGAGTCTTTAGGAACTAAAGCTCTTGAATATTTTATGTATCTAAAGAAAGTTCTTAAATCAAGATAATATTCATCAACAGTTTTTGGAGACTTACCTTTTATAGTTTGTAAATAGCCCAAAAAATTAAGAATAGTTGTAGGTGCCTCAGAAATTATACTAGGTTTCAAAAAAATTCCTCCGATCACAATTAATTCAATAAGAATATTATAAACCTTTTTATATATAATTTAAATACCTAATTATACAAAATATTTATTTTGTATAATTAGGTAGAGTAGTTTTATCAGTTTAATTTTCCCACCTTAAAGCATCTACCGGTCTTAAATTCGCTGCTTTAATTGCCGGATATATTCCAAAAATCGTACCACAAATAATTGATAAAACCACAGTACACAAGACCATACCTAAACGTATGTGAAGGTCAATAGAGAAAATTTGTGCCCCTAGATAGGATATAAGTAAACCAAGAATCAAACCTAAAATACACCCAAATAAAGTTAACAGCAAAGCTTCCATTAAGAACTCCTTTAAAATTGCACCCTTACTTGCTCCAATAGATTTCTTTATACCTATTTCACGTGTTCTTTCATTTACACCCATGAGCATAACTGTCATTATACTCATACTAGCAACAAATAAAGAAATAGCTCCAACCATGGAAAATATAATAGTAACAATATTCATAAGTTTGCTCAAACTTTCCTTTTGTTTAACTAAACTATTAACCTTATAAATTTCACTTTCAGTAGTTCCAATAATTTTACTATTCAGAGATTTTAAAATATCTTTACTTATAATATCTATGTTCTTACCTTGTTCTACTTTTATAGCTATTTGATCAAATGAATTAGAACCTGTTATATTTTGCATCGATGTATATGGAATATAAATAAAATTAGGAATGTAATTTCCTATTACATTTTGAAGAAGCCCACTGCCTGGTTTTATCACTCCAACTACTTCATATTCCTTAGCATTTCCCATGGTAACCAAAGAGATATGTTTACCAACTATGTTGTCTCTATTATATAAGGCTTTTGAAAACTTTTGATCTACCATACATACATTATTGCCCGACCTGACATCAGAATTACTTAAAGTTCTTCCATATATAGTTTGTAATGAAATGATTTGATTAGCATTTGAGTCTATACCCCATAGAATTGCATCTTCTTTACCTTTTCTACAGAAAACTTCAGTATTTCTCATTATCACAGGACTGGCACTTTTTACATTCATTGTATTCTTTATAATATTAAGTTCATATTCTGAAAGACAATGTGAAGCTGAATCACAACTTACGTATAGTGCTCCAAGTCCTAAACTACTTAGTTCGTTATTTACAGCTTTACTTCCACAATTACTAATATTTGAAATTATTATAACTGAAGCAACCCCAATAGATATTCCAATTACAGTTAAAAAAGTACGCCCTTTTTTTCTCACTATGTTTTTTACAGCACATTTTACTATATCAAGCATCTCCATTTAATATGCTCCTTTCTGTGAGTTTTACATACGAACTATCATTAAGATTATCTGGGTTTGTTACTACCATATCATTTTCAGAAACTCCTGATATAACTTCAAACCCCAAATCGAACTCTTTTCCCGTTATTATATAACTTTTTTTAACCTTTCCATTATTATACTTATATACATATTCTCTCCCATCGTCTTCTGCTCTGACTGCATTATAAGGAGTAACAACTAAATTTGGACTTTCTTCAGTCTGTATTCTACAATTGGCTGTAAAACCTGGTTTTAAGTATTTAATATCGTCACATTTGTCAACGCTTACGATAACATCTACAACAGTTTCTGTTCCTGTTGTACCTATTATCTGCCGTGCTTCATCTGCTATTTTTCTAACCTTTCCTTTATATTCAACCCCCTTAAAACCTATACCATTTATTTCAACTAGCTGTCCTACTTTAATTTCACTTATTCTACACTCATTTATACTTAACCTTATCTGAAGAGCCCCATCTTCAGAAATTGATGCAGCAGAAGTGTTGGAAGCAGCAATCATATTTTTATGAACATTAACAGATGTAACTATTCCAGAGGAGCAAGCTAATATAGCTTTTCTATTTGCTTTTCCAATATCTAAGTCTTTAAGAAAAAATTCTGGCATCTGTATTTCCCCTTGCCCTTCAATAGATTTATATATATCACTTATATTAGAAATATTTTTTAACTTATTAATATCTTCGTCAGAAAATTCAGCTACAGTCATTATAACATCACCTTCTGAGACTCTATCTCCTACTTGTATTCTTAAATCACTAATTATTGAATTTTTTTCTAGGTATACATCAGCTGTATTTCCGTATTCAACTCGTCCTGTACATGTTACATAATTTCTTGCTGTTATAGGCCTTAGGCATATTGCAGCTACTGATTTTACATTTGTTTTGACTTGACTATCATAAAATTTTAAAACCCCCAATAAAAAAAATGTAATAAAAAATAATGTTAAATATTTTCTCATAATATACCTCCCCTGGAGTTTATTATTTGAAATAATAACATTATTTATTAGTAATATTTTAATAAGTTTTAAGAATATTAAAAGATAAGAATATTAATTATATTAACGAGGTGATAATATGTCTTTAATTACCTGCGATGATGACTGCATATATCAGAAGGATGGTTATTGTATACTTGAATCTCCTACTATAATAACTAATAACTCTAGCACTGGTTGTGTTCACTATGTAAAACTAAACTCAAAAAATAATATTAATAAGACTTAGTGGTCAAACAAGTGCTTCAAAAGCCTGCCTAACACTTCTAACCCCGATAAGTTCTATTTTACCATCATATTGATTTAAATTACTCATAGACTTTAAGTTATGGTATGGAAATATGCACTTTTTAAATCCTAGTCTTTGCGCCTCTGCTATTCTTTCTTCAGCATGCGAAACAGCACGGATTTCTCCTGCTAACCCTATTTCTCCAAATACTATAGCAGATTCATCTATAGGTTGGCTTTTTAAACTAGATATCATAGCTATAGCTACCGCTAAGTCAGAAGCAGGTTCATCCAAACGTATTCCTCCAACTATATTAATGTAAGAGTCTAAGTTAGAAAAGAAGTATCCTGCTCTTTTTTCTAGAACAGCTAATATTAATAACATCCTATTATAATCAAATCCTGTGGCCATTCTTCTAGGATTTCCAAAGTTTGAAGTGGCAGCAAGCCCTTGTACTTCAGCAAATATAGGTCTAGTACCTTCCATAATACAAGCAACACAAGTACCGGGTACACCTATTGGCCGTCCTGTAAGAAAGATTAATGAAGGATTATCTATTTCTTCAAGTCCAAAGCTTCCCATACTAAATACACCAATTTCATTAGTAGATCCGTATCTATTTTTTATACCTCTCAGTATTCTATAAGACATTTGCTTATCTCCCTCGAAGTATAAAACAGCATCAACAATATGTTCGAGCACCTTAGGTCCTGCAATGCCACCGTCTTTATTTACGTGCCCCACTATAATAACTGGAATATCAAGCTCTTTAGCAGTACGCATTAAAAGATTTGTACATTCCCTAACCTGAGTTACACTACCAGTAGTTGACGATAACTCTCTATGATTCATTGTCTGTATAGAGTCAATCATAACTATATCGGGCTTAGTTTGACGCATTTGTTCTATAACGCACTCTATATCCGTTTCAGTCATTACATACAAGTTATTACTATTGATGTTAAGTCTAGATGCTCGCAGCTTTAATTGTCTTCTAGATTCTTCTCCAGAAACATATAAAATTTTACTTACCTGCCCCAAGCTCTGGCAGGTTTGCAGTAAAAGAGTTGACTTTCCAATCCCCGGATCTCCACCCAAAAGTACTAATGAACCTTTTACAATGCCTCCACCTAAAACTCTATCAAATTCCCTAAGTCCAGTAGAGTAGCGGACCTCATCTTCACTATTTATTTCACCAATTAAAATCGGTTTAGAATGTTCTTTTATCATCTCATATTTTAGCCCTGAAGTTTGTTTTGCACTGCTTTTTATCTCTTCGTTAAAGGTATTCCATTCACCACAACAAGGACACTGTCCATTCCATTTGGGTGATTCATATCCACATTCAGAACAAACCCACACTGATTTAACCTTTGAACTCATAGTTTATATTTCCTCCCTTTAAAACTTCCTCCAATAATCAATAAATCCACAATATATTGTAAAAGCTACCTTATTTTGATAACTTTCATTACATAGCTTTTTAACTTCTTCTTCATTTGATAAAAAACCGCATTCAACTATTACCCCAGGAATTTTACATTTATTTAAAATAAATACATTTTTTGGCGCAGGCTTTATTTCTCTTTTGTTGTCACTTTGTAATAAACCACAAAACGATGCACGCATGCTTTGTGCTAATTCACGGCTTTTAGAAGTTTCGGAGTAAAAAGTCTGGGCTCCAGAATACTTACTATTTTCAAATTTATTCTGGTGTATGCTTATAAGCACACTATTTTTATCTTTATTAATTAATTTTAGTCTATTGTTTAAATCCGAAACCTTTTTGGCTCTTATAGAATTAGCACTGTCATCATGAATAGACACATCTTCTTCACGAGTCATTAAAACTTTAAAACCCGACACTGTCAACAAATCTCTTAGTTTAAGTGATATGCTTAAATTGATATCTTTTTCTAGAATACCATTAGCAGACACTGCTCCACTATCTTCTCCTCCATGACCAGCATCGAGAATAACAGTAGGAAAATATGTACCAGATTTTGATAGAGTTTGTTTATCTCTATGCATAAAATATGCATTCATAATAAGAAGACAAATTACAACATAACATACTAGTACCACAGAGTAAAAAAATATATCATTATTTAACTTTTTCATAATCTCACCCTATAAATATTTATGCTATAAAAATCATTTATAGGACAATAATTATCAAAGTTTCTTATCTCTTCTTAATTTTTCAAAGAAATTTGAAATTATATTAGAACATTCATTACTTAAAACCCCACCCTTAAGCAAAGGCTTATGATTGTATGGCAAATCAAATAGATTTACAACAGAGCCACAAGAACCAGCTTTTTTATCATAAGCACCAAATACAACTCTTCTAATCCTAGAATTTATAATAGCACCTGCACACATAGGACAAG
>CALWVR010000003.1 GCA_944385105.1 uncultured Clostridia bacterium | reverse complement strand
AATAATCAAGACCTGCATAAGAGGAAACTGCATTCCTATCAATACACCAATTCCCGAAATCCTTGACAGCGATTGTAAACTGTAGAGGGTATTCGTATAGTTTGTTGCTGTGACCTGTTACTAGTTCCATAACCCTTTCGAATGTATAAAGTATTAACTTAATAAATTGGCTTTCAGCTCCAATATCATAGGCTTTTTTTACATTATTGTCAGTTTTTACTTATCAAGCTTAAAAGTTTTTATAATTTAATATATCTATCAATATAAATCTAGAGCTTATTATTCATGGGTTTCTTTGCTTTTTAATAGGATTACTTTAAAATTTATTTTATAGTTTTCTTTTTATTTCTTACTAGCATTGATAAATTATTTTTTAAAATCTGATTTTCTCGTGTCTTAGCATCATTTATTTCAAATCTTTCAAAAACATACATTATCTTCATATTTTAGAGTCTTTAAATATACCTTTCAAATTCTGTTTTACTATATGAAACTTTGTGAAAATCTTTATAATCTGTGCTAAATATCTCTCTTTTGTTTACAAAAAGATGTAATATTTGCAATTTAAGTAAGCTAAGTGCTCTAATATACTCAACTTAATACTCGATCCACAATGATAGATGTAACATGCGGTGAAGCTTTTATAAAAAAAGTTTTAAATTTATTTTCAAACTAATTTTTGTAGTCTTAGGTTCGGTTTTATACAGAATTATAATATCAGTTGCACTGCAAATTGGTATAAATCCAAGTGATTTAAAATTATTCACTGCTATTATTGTTGCAGCTACGTTAGTCTTACCTAAAATTTTAAAACAGAAAGGAGAATCAAAATGCTAAAATTAGAGAATATTTCAAAAACATTCAACAAGGGCACTATAAACGAAAAGGTTATATTTCATAACTTTAATTTAAGTATAAAAAGAGGAGAGTTCATTGTTGTAATTGGTTCAAACGGTTCCGGAAAGTCTACACTTTTAAATTTAATCGCCGGAAAGATTAAACCAGATAATGGTAATATTATCATAAATGGAATCGACGTATCTAAAGAGCCAGAACATATTCGTGCAAAACAAATTGGTAGAGTTTTTCAAGATCCTTTAATGGGTACTTCTTCTGATATGAAAATTTATGAAAATCTTGCGCTTGCCAGCAAAAAGGGAAATAAATTGGGTTTAAAGTGGTGTATTTCCAAATGTGACTTCAACGTATATAAAGAAATATTAAAGTCATTAAACTTAGGGCTAGAAAACCACTTAAACTCTAAAGTTGGACTTCTCTCTGGGGGGGCAAAGGCAGGCTCTTACACTTTTAATGGCAACCATAAAAACACCTAAAATTCTTTTGCTTGATGAACACACATCCGCACTCGACCCAAAAACAGCTCAAACAATTTTAGACCAAACTAAAAGCATAATAAAAAAAGATAAAATCACAACACTTATGATCACTCATAACATGAAAGATGCAATAAAACTTGGAACAAGACTAATAATGTTGTCAAATGGTAAAATAATCTTTGATGTTTCAGGAAAAGAAAAAAATGACTTAACCGCTGAAACTCTATTACAAAAGTTTTCTCAAGCTAATTACTAAATTTATGCCATATTAAATCATTTAAGAAATTTAATGCACTCCTTATTGTTATAATAAAATGTTACTCCTTTGTCAGCCAAGTTAATTCTAAGATAAAATAAAAAACAGCTCTTAGTACAAGTTTTTCTCTACTTCGAGCTGATTTTTATTTAACTATATTATTCTTCTTTAGAATGTAATTTTGTTTACGGCATCACATAGATTACCTTCATAAATTAGGTGCCATTGAAAACTTTCTCAAACTTCTCCTTATTGACCTTCAATATATTAAATTTAAAAGTTCCGTGCAGCATACTATACCTTTTTTATTCTATTTAAAGTCTACTTCTTCTCCTTTCCTCATGCAACCCCTAGTGAAGAAGTATCTTATCTTTTATAAATTGTATAGTCCAACATTAATCTATAAAGTCCACCCAAGAATCGTCACGTACGACATTTTATTATTTATGACTCCCTATAATTGCTGCCGTATTAAAATTTGATTTCTCACAAGGGCTAAGCAGAGAAACCACTGCTAAATTAGAGTATATTCTTGAAAATGTGCTGATTCCTTGATAAAGCGGTAACGTTGCAATCAATATTACAGATACAAGATCTATAGGAATGCCTAGAGGCTGTAAAACAATACCCAGCATTGTTGCAGAAATAGCTCCAGGTATACCATTTATTGCGATAGAGTATAAAATAGATGTAAACAATATAATAAATATTGAAGTTAAGTTTAATTCTACACTATAGATCAATGTCGCATAAACTGCTAAGGAAGCGGTTGAAACTATTTTACCTGTTGAACACATAACTGCACCAATGGGAAGTACAGCTTCTACAATAGATATGTCCATATTAAAATTTTTATCTACTTCATCCAATACTACAGGAATAGTAGTTGTTGTAGATGACGTACTTATTGAGACAATCAAAGTTTGCTTTAGAAGTTTAATCTGGGTTAAAAGTGACTTTCCTGTTCTATGCCACACTACAAAAAACGAAACCATTGTATATGCCAAAATTGCAAGACAACACACCAAAGTATAATTAAGCACTGAACTTAGCATTTTAGTCATATCCTTATCTGTAAATATTGCTGCAGTAGTAATAAAGAATGATATAGGAATAAATACTAAAAGTTTTTTGATAAAATTATATAAGGCATCATATATGGTTTTCATAAAATTAGTAACTATTTGAGATTTTTCTTTCTCTATTCTCGCTAACATTGCACCAAATATAATAAAAAATATAATAGCTTGCAGAATATATTCATTTGTTAATGATGAAAAAATGTTGCTCGGTATTAGCTGAGATATTAAATCAATAATTGATACACTAGTATCATTAGAAACAGAATCAGGCCTATATACTTCAAGCTCTATAAATTCATCTGTATAAGACTGCATAAACATTGTAGAAAGTCCTGCTCTTGTTTGGTTATCAGGAGTTATAAACCATTTAAATATGAAAGTAACAAAAAAGCCTATAAATGCAGCAATTATAACAAATATCAAAGAATACAGCAGCCACTTTCTAAAGACATGCTTAAATTTTTCATCTAAAATATCACCTATTTTTATTGCTATAGTACACAACATAATTGGAAATGCACATACCCTAAGAAGCGAAAAATACATATCATTAAGAGGTTCGAGTAGCATTATAGTCTGTCCAAAAAATATTCCACAAAAAACTCCCAAAATTATTGCTGCAATTAAAGTCAAGGGATTATTTAAAACTTTGATTACCTTTGAAATCATTGTCTATTTATCTCCTTTTCAACATCATATATTGTAACCCTGTCCATTAAATCTATATAAGAATTAACAAATCTCAGTAGGCCAGTACAATCATTATGAATTCCTACACAATAGTTATCGTATGCATCAGAAAATACAAAGACCTTCGTATATAGGAGGAGATCAGCGTTAGAAATATAATCATATACAAATTCATCCTCCGAACAAAAGTATGCAAATAGTTCTCCATTTAACACTTTGCTTATCAGTTCCTCATAGCTATCCATTTCAACAATATCTGAATTTTCAAAGAGAGCATATGCTGTCCTAACATGTGAACTTCCCTTTAAAACACCTACTTTTACCTTATTTTCTTTAATAAACATCAATGGATTTTTTTCTATGTTATTCTTTGCAAGCTCACTTTTATTAGCCATTAGCCCAAATCTTACTTTTAAATATGGATCAGATTGTGTAAGGTACATACTTCTTTTTGGAGATTCACTATATTCAGAAATAATTAAATCAACACTTCTTTCAATAATTCTATTTGCAAGGTTGTCATAAGTATCTGTACTTTGATCTATCTCTAAATCTACACCTAAGGCTTCAGCTATTCCTTCAGCTAAATTAACATCCACTCCTCTAAGTTCACCATTCTGATCGTGATAGCAAAATCCAGGTCTCTCACCACCCACCATTGCAACTCTCAATTTACCTCTATCTATTATAGACTTTATATCAGGAGATAAATTTTCTTTGTCAATATTATTAAAGTTCTTAATATCTGTAGAATTAGTAGACTCTGTCTGAATTGCATTTGTATATGCTTTCTTACTATGGGTAATTTCTTGAGTTACAAACACAATTATCCAAATAGATATAAATATACATACAGCTTTTTTCATATCTT
Organism: uncultured Clostridia bacterium; assembly: GCA_944385105.1. Classification (GTDB taxonomy): domain Bacteria; phylum Bacillota; class Clostridia; order Oscillospirales; family Acutalibacteraceae; genus CAG-557. Next base: position 2,862 of record CALWVR010000003.1, on the reverse strand, counting down.
TTCTCCTATTAAATGATATATTTTTATTGTAGTTTAATTAGTCTATAAAATATACTCTTCATTTTTAACTTTTTTAAACTGCCACTAAAAGATTTTTATGTCTAACTAAGCTCTTACATTTTAAGATTAAAAATAACATTTGATTATTTTATTCATTTTCTTTCCAAATTTAGAATTGCTACTTTATTATAAATATAGCTATTTTCTAGTAATTGCATCAATAGTAACACAATTTCTAAAAAAAGTCAATTAATTTTTATATTTCTTTAAATTAAGATATAATTACATTCTTAGTTTATCATCTTATAAATCGAATTCTTTTAAAACAGACTTTATTCACTTCTATATTTCTCAATTTATATTTTTCTCAATTCATTATCTTAGCAGCTGTTTGTTGATTAGTTTTTGAACTTTTGCTGTTTGTTCAATTTAGTTGTGGCAAATATGAAATCAGAATTTCTAATTTTAAAGGTAAATTTTTGAATTCATGGAAATTAATTCTTACTTACAATTGAAGCTATTTCTTTACTTTACCTTATTTAAATTTGAGGTACAAAGACCTTAGTCACTCTCAAATCTATTCTAGCATACGCTGTACTACTACTCAAATTGCTATAATTTCTAACTTTTTAATGTATTTAATATACTAAACTTAAATATATATCCTCCGTCATATTCAACACTACTATATACCTGTAGTTTAACAAAAATACCCACTCTGAAAACATATAAAAAATCAATTAATAAAAACTTTATCAATTTTTTAATTCAGTACTATCTAGTTAGTAAAATTTTAATAAACTTATTAACTTATGGTACAAATTAGTATATCCTTACTGTATTAATTCAACACGGACGTATCAAAAATTAATATCAATTTTGTTACATACCAAATATTCAATAGAACTTAAAAAATCATTGTTCTTTTACAACATACTAATACTAGCCCCACTAAATATTTTCCCAGCTTTTATACCTCAGTAAATATTCATTAAAAAGCTTTACTTTTTATCAATAATATAGTAATTATATATCATTTAGCTCATCTTTTGTTATAATAAGAAAGTTTTTCCTACAAACTTTCTTGTTATTTAAATAAAAAAACATACATAGAAAAATTTCTATGTATGTTTCCATTTCTTTATTTGTTCTATACTTCATCATCTGTGAGATCATTTATATGATTCTGAATATGCGCAGCTAAATCTAACAACCTATTTAAATGCACATCAAGCCTGTCAAAATCTAAAATGCAGTAATTATCACCTATTTCTAATATCATTTCAGGTTCATACCTGCGTAGATGCTCAAATAACGGACCCGCATCAACCAATGGATTACCAAACCTCTCTCTTAACTGTGCTTCATAATTTGGGATATTAAGTATTACCCTATCATGATCAACGTTTGCAAAACCTAGAGCTACATGTAAATAATCTATATCCCTCCAAAGAGTAGCTAGAATACTATCAAGTTGTTCTCTTCTGCTGAGAGTTATATCCAGAGAACTACCTCCTGCGCCGCCTCCAAGTGCAAAAGTGGGTAGGGCTGAAGAACACACTAGGCCACTTGCTAACAATACTGATAAAATAATCTTTTTCATTTTTTCCTCCATATTATATGTTTTTACAATTATGTAAATAAATAAATTTTAAGCAAATTTGCATACTATAATATTACAACACAGAAAACTATTTGTCAACAAGTTATAATTAACTATAACAACTATAAATTATAAAAATAACTAGTTAAAAAATCTATATATTATATATACTGTATCTTTTTAATTTGATAATATAGCCTATTTTGTATTATTCGTTCCTAAATTTAGTTCATTAATAAGAGTCTCTTATTTTTATATTGAAAGTATAAATACTAAGCTTATTCCCAAATAGAAATAATTGAAGTTATAATTATTTACAAGCATACTACGTGTATCCCCTTAACCCAAAATATAAACAAAGTAGTCCCTTTTAGCTGCAACACATTAACTGATTTATATAGCTTACTTATAAAACTTTCGAAGTAAATGAGTTTTTGATTCTTTTCTTACCTTTTTAATTAATTTCTTATCAATTCATTACTTTATTCTAAACCCAAAAATACAGAAATAAAAACTAAAAAGGACACTCATACAAATTAATGAGCGTCCTTTTACTTATCTAAATAATTTATTCTAGCATTTTACTGTTAGTGTCAAAAATCTGAAAATTAAGTTCCAGTCCATGTAACTGTGGCACTAGGCGCTCCCCAAGGCTCCCCACTTATACTTCCGCTTGCTTTATTGACTATAATTTCAGTTAAACCAGTACACCCTTGAAATACATAATTAGCCATAGATGTTACAGAACTCGGTATTGTGATACTTGTCAGGCTCGTACAATTTCTAAATGCATAATTCTGTATACTTTGAAGACTATTTGGAAGCTCTATAGATGGTAACGCATCACAATTATAAAATGCATAAGAATTAATTTGTGTTACCCCATTTGGTATTGTTACACTTGTAAGCGCCGAACAACTTGTAAATGCACTCGTTGGAACATTGGTAATTAAGCTTGGTAAAACCATAGATGTTAACGCATACATTGAGTTGAATGCATTAGCTCCTATTGAGCTTACTGAATTTGGTATACTTAAACTTGTAAGCGTCCTACACTGCTGGAAAGCATATTGACCTATACTTGTAAGGGTGCTTGGCAGACTTACACTAGTTAAGTCATGACAGCTACAAAGTGCATAGCCACCCAGCTTTGTTACTCCTTCCGGGAACACTATTGAGTTTAATGGATAATAGTAAAAACAATAATTTCTTACTTCTGAAAGGCCACTTGGAAAAACTATGTCACTAATTGTTCCTGC
>CALWVR010000002.1 GCA_944385105.1 uncultured Clostridia bacterium | reverse complement strand
ATAGTGCAGAAATTTGTACTAAGAGCTGGTTTTTATTTTTATGGAGAAAGGGAGTACTGCTTTAAGAGTAGTTAAGAAACTATTAAATACATTTATGAATTTAAAAAAATTAAGATAAAAAAGTAGTATCTGTTTTTGACGAACTGGGAAATAATTTAATCGAATTACATAAAAAGTGAAAAATTAGGAAATAATGCGTTAGAGGTATAAAAAATAAAAAGAAAACAGTCGAATGGATTTTGAAATAATCTACATAAAAAGTAAGAGAACCCATATTTACTGGGCTCTCGGCTTGTATCAATATTCGAGTCAAGATGTGCCTGATCACTAGGCTGTTAATACAAAAATGATATTTCCCCAACGAGTGTGTATACGATATAAGGACTTGGGAAATGTTTAAATGCTATGAATTATGTTTTGCAGATAATCATAGCATTTAATTAATTTATATACTTATCAGAACTCAGTAATATTTGATTTGAAATAATTATTAATAGCATTAATTATAAATTCGTCAGAATCTGGAACTACTAGATCAGGTATAAAGCCGATGTTTTTCAATAGGTTGCCGTTTTTATCATAGTATTTAAAAGTAGTCAGAGTCAATAAATATTTGTTGTCAATTAAAAAACGTTTTGCTCCATGGACAATTCCAGAAGTGCTTTCCCCAATAACTGTAGTATTAATGTTTTCTGTTATAGCTCGTAAAAAAATAAATTCTGAAGAGCTCATTGTGTAATTATTAACTAAAACTATTATTTTTTCAAAATGATAGTTCTTAATAGGTGGTTTTATTAATATTTTTTCCTCGATTTCTTTATCATTTGTTCTATAAATTTTTGTTCCGAGATTTACACATTGTTCTAAAAAGAAAGATACGGATTTTATGGTCTCATCAATATTTCCACCATAAGAGTTTCTTAAATCTATTATGAGGCTTTTACCTTCTTCAAGATTAGAAAACCAAGTCTGAACTATTGTTGAAATATTATCGGTGAAAAATTGAACTTTAATATATTCAATTTTCTCTGTTAACTTTTTTATATTAATATTATTGGCTAAAGCATTTTTATGTTGTACAGGTAACATTTTAGCTAAATCATAGTTTACTGGATTATTCTTTATTTGTATTCTATAATTTTTTTTATTCCACATATACTGATATTTTGTATTCTGATTTATGCTACTATATATTTTTTCTAACACTTGCATTTTTATTGCAGCAAATGGGAACTTATCAGGATATGAATTAATTAATTCTTTTATATCAATATTATCTACTTTTAAAATTTCAGAACCCTTTGGAATTTTATAATCAGTTGAAACTATCAATTTATTTTCTACGAACTTAATTTTAAAGGGCATAGTGTATTTTAATTTACTTGTTACATCTTTAAATGTTACATGTGGATCGTTAAGTTCTAGTAACATCTTATTTATGATTTTAACAAACTCTTTTTCACCTATATTATTGTCTATATTGCAACAATATTTTTTATATACATTGTCCCAATCTATATTTTTTTCTTTAAACAAGATATAGTTTTTAGAAACTACATCACTAATTTTGCTTAATAATTGATCATAATAATTCATCTGTACTTTCCTTTAAAAAACTACAAAATTCCATCCCTAGAATACTGCCCGTTGCACTCATTTCCAATGCTCTACAATCTAAACAACCATATTTTCTGTTGCACGAACTGCAACCATCAATTTTTTCCTTACAAAGTTTTGCATATTCTTGCGCCTGATCTGTAGATAATACTTCATACAATGATAAATCTTTAACATTACCTAAATATAGCTTACGTGACATTATACATGGATATATTGAACCATCACAAGAGACGGCAAGTGTATTTTTATAACAACAATTATAATTTGAAAGCTTTTCAAACAAAGGTAATGATGGCTTTATAAAGTTTTTAGATTTATCATACATTTGTTTAATGTATTTATGTGAATAAAAATCATTTTTTATAGGGTAAATATATTCAAATTTTATATTAGACTTTTTGAATGTACAAGAAATTCTTTCAACTTCATTTTCATTGAATTTGTTAACTAGGAAAAGTATATTATGAGAAATATTATTCTCAATCAATTTATTTATTACACTATAAACTACATCGAAGATTCCTTTAACTTTACAAATTTTTTCATATGTAAAATTGTTATCAGATAAAAGCTGTAAACATATATTTATGTTATTTTTCCTTATAAATTTTATTATCTCATCATTGTTAAGTAAAACGCCGTTTGTAAAGATAGTGATCTTTTTATTTTCGTTTTTATTTATATATTTCACTATTTTTTTTAATTTATCGTAATAAAAAAATGGTTCTCCACCGATTATTATAAAGTTATTGCAATTTAATTTTATAGCTTCGTCTATAATTTTTTCCCACTCATTTTCTCTCAGCGGAGAAAGTTTAGATTCCCAACGCTTGCAACCTGTTTTTCTATATAAAACATTGTCGTAATTACAAAATTCACAATTTAAATTACATTCATTAGTGAGTTCTATAAATAAATTGTCCAATGAAATCCGTTTTAAAACTTTATTCAATGCTTTAGGTGTTCCATAAAATTCTCTGTTAATAAAAACTTGGCCGTCATAGTCTAAACCTAACCCATTATTTTTTTACATTTAACATAAATTCATAATTAATATTGCTAATTTCATTTAGAGGTATATTTTGCTCACATTTATTTAACATATTGTATTCTTCTATAGAAATAGAATAAACTTTTCCATTTAAATTATTATAAATTGCACATTCGTTATTTCCTTTTGACATATGAACGTAAGGATGAAGTCTAAAATATTTTTTCAATTAATTCACCTATTAATAAAATATATAAAAACATTTCTAATACTTCTCTTATACTTCAAAAATTTTCTGCATCTTTTTGCTATTTAGTTCTAGCAATGAATAATAATTAGATAAAGCATTTTTTATTGATTGGGCAGAACTATTGCAAGCTTCCATTGAGAAACATAAATCATCATCTTTTATTAAATGCGAATAGCATATATCGCAAAGTCTGCTTATTTTACAATTTGCGCAATTTTCATTAATAATTTTATAATATTTAGCAGTGATTTCATTTACTTTATCTATAGAAATACCATTATTTAAGTCCCCAATGGAACATGCTTGATTTACTTTTTCACACATATATATTTTACCATCAGGAGCTACAGCCATTTTAGATCCTGGAATACACAATTCCTTACGATTTCGGTTAATAAACTTAGAATTATAACTTACAAAACATAAACTTTTATAAAAATTTTTTATTGCAGGGGTAATAAAACTTGTATCCTCTTTCAAAATTTCAGAAAAGAATTTTTTATGTAGATTACTTAACGACGTGTTTAAAACATTATTATGTAGATCGCAACCATCGTAATAATTGGTTCCGTAGTTGCCAACTTTATTATACATAACTGAATATGGGCTAAGCAAATCATGATTTTCATTAAAAAATTGGATTACTTTTTCCATATCAGTATTTAAGTCAAAAGTAACATTAAATATTATAGGTATATTGACATTTAATTCTTGTTTTCGCTGTTGCAATTTTTTTATATTATTAAGTATAATATCGAATGTCGGCTTATTATTTATAGAAACTCGATTTCTATCATGGTTCTCCTTATATCCATCTAAACTGAATGCGATATTTACATTGTTATCTATTACAAAATTAATTATATCATTATTAAATATAGTTCCATTAGTTGTGGCAAAAAAGCTTGCATTATAGTTTTTTTGTTTACAATAATTTATTACAGCTTTAATAACGTCAAATTTTAAAAATGGTTCTCCACCATAAAATGATATCTTTGGTGAAGTATATAATCCACGTTCTAATTTTTGATTGTGAATTTCCATATATTTATCAACTGCTTTTATTGCTGTGTCAATGGACATCTCTTCTTCGGAATAACCTTTTAATCCAGGATAATGGTCTGAATAAACGCAATATTTACAGCGCAAATTACAAGCTTCAGTTAAAATTAAGAAAAGTTGAGATGCAGAAGTATTAAGAATATCTTCATATGATAACTCTTTGTTTAAGATAACAGGAAGATTGTTAGAAATAAACATACCTTGCTTTACTAAAATATTAATATAATCATACAATGGTTTAGATTCATCTTCACTAAGACCAAAATTATTTTTTAAATCTCTTAAAATTTTAGTTTCACTTTTATCAAAATTCTTTATTATATATTCAATTTCCTTTGAAGATGGAATTACAACTCCCATATTGTTATCAAATATGTATTTGTTATGATTCAAGGTTTCAAGTTCACAAAAATTTAATTTTAAGTTATTCATTACAATCTCCCTATCATTAAAAACTAAAAAAGTTCAAATACTAAATTGGCATTACTCCACCAGCTTCAGCAGCAAGTGCAACTGCAAGAGCACTTCCTACACCTGCAGAGCTAGCGCAACCGACTACACAACCTGTTGTGCAGACAACAGCCGCAGCAATCAGCAATCCAACTTCAGTATTTTCCTCATAAACTTCGATTTCTTTCATTGTTAACACCTCCTTTCAGTAAGCGATAAATTGAAGTAAAAGTAAAGGTTAAATGTATTTATCGGCTTGAAGTGTATACATTTCATAGTAATTTTTCCTCATATTCATGAGTTCAGCGTGTGAACCTTGTTCTAAAATTTTTCCATCAGATAGTAGAATTATTTTATCAGCAAGCCTTGCGCTGCACATTCTGTGTGAAATCATGAATACTGCCTTATCATTTTCGTAAGTATGAAACATTTTAAATATTTCATCTTCGGCTTTTGGATCAAGTGCTGATGTAGGTTCATCTAAAATTAAGACCTTTGAACTTGGGAAAAATGCACGAGAAATTGCGAGTTTTTGCCATTGTCCACCGGATGGTTCTACTGCATCATCATAAAATAATTTGCCGAGGTTTGTTTTATATCCATTTTTATAAGATTCAATAAAGCTACTTGAATTAGTTTTTTGCGTAGTAAGTTTAATCTTTTCTATATTCTCGACTTCATCAATATCTCCAAATCCTATATTTTCTTGCACAGTTGTAAAATATCTTATAAAGTCTTGAAAAATTACACCAAACATTTTTCTATAGCTTTCTATATCATAATTTCTAGCATTCTCACCATTTATTAAAATTTTACCTTCGGTTGGTTCATAAATCCTAAGTAATAACTTTACTAATGTTGATTTACCACTGCCATTTTCACCAACTAAACATAATTTTTCTCCGGTACAAAATTTAAAGCTTACATTTTCAATGCTGTTTTTTAAGGCACCAGGATATTTGAAAGATACATTACAGAATTCAATCTTGTATATGTTAACATCACTAACTAAAAGTTTGGTACTTTGCAAAGCACTTTCCCCTGATTCAGTTGGAAGTTTTAAAAATTCAAAAAGATAATCTATAAACTGCATGCTTTTACTATTAAGCACAAATAGATCTACAAAACTAAATAAACCAGTAATCAGTGATGTAATGGCCGTATTATAAAGTACAAATTGTGATACAGGGATGAGACCTTTTACAACGTTGTTTATAAGTACAAATTCAGTGAATAATGCGCCCAAGACAGATAAGATTGTTGTAAGTATAAGATAAAAGACTCTCTTAAGGGCTATATGTTGCCTTACTGACATCAAATTTTCAAAAACTTTATCCCTTTTATCTTTTAAATATCTAAATAAATTAAAAGTGCGTATTTCTTTAGTAATTTGGCTATCGGTCATTAAATAGTAGTTGTAACAAACTTGTCTAACCTTAGTAGTATGATCCTTTAAAAAATCAAATTCCAGATTTCGACTTTTACCTTTTAAAAAATATATTGGAATAGTTAGCCCAATCATTAAGATAACTGCAAAAATATTGAGGGTGGATATGATTGATATATAGCCTATCATACCAATTCCATTTGAAATGAGACCAAATAATGTTTCTGCAACACTCATTGGCTCTGTCAATACCTTCTCAGTGGTATTCTTATATAAATTTTGAAAATCAGGAGTATCTATTGTTCGTTGTGGAATCTTTTGAAACTTAGCTGCAACTGTAGTCTGAATGTTATGTGATAGTCGTTGACTTGTTAATTCAGAAATAATTGTTTTTAAATTGTTTGTAAAGAGAGATAAAACTACGCTAATAAGCATTAAAATAACTAATACCAATAATTTAGTATACTGACTACTTAAAGAGCTTGTTCCCCCGCCTTCTAAAATAGAAATTATTTTTGATATTATAAAAGTAGTAAACACCGGGCTTAAACCGTTAATTAGAACTGCTAACATTACAAACAATAAAAAACTTGGGCCGGATTTAAATAATTGTTTGAATATAAAGAGCAACTTTTGAATGTAATTTTTTAACGAATGTCTCATAAATTCTTTCACCTACTAAAATTTGAATTTAAAATTAATATTCAGAAATCTATTTTGTCGAATATTGTAATATATTCCAAATAAATTATCAATATTAAACATAAAATATATTTGATATTTGTTCAAAAAGACATTATTTCAATAGAATAAGGATATTATTTGTATATATTAAATAATAAAACACCTTGTAGAATCAATATCTTTTTTGGGACAAGACACAAAAATTAAAGCTTGATAATGTAGTTAAAAAGTTAGCATATTGCAACGAAATCCGAAGAAAAAACATTATGACATTAAAGGTTCCAATCTATGGTAGTGATGAAAAACAGATAGAAAAAAATTAATAGCCAGTATAAAGAAAAAGTCTCTATACTGGTATTTTTTATTCGTAGAGAAAAATATGAGAAGAAATAAAAATTATTATAGAACTAAAGCAGAGAAGCTAGCGAATAACTTACATTCAATGAGAAAATACAGAGATTTAACTCAACAGACCATAGCTGATGAACTTAATAGAAGGCAATCTACACTTATTATGAAAGCGGTAAACAATAGATGTTAGATGTATTTTAATGAAACTGAGGAAATAGAGATATACGTTACAGTTGTGAACACTGTGTTGTATTTGTTACAATTTAAATTTTTCATATAATGTGCCTTAAAAGAGCAAAAATAGAGCTTTTATAACCTATAAGTAGATGTTTTTATGTATTTGTAAATAAATCAATACTTGTGAGGTGGGATATGTTTAAAGAGAAAAAAACAAGAATCTATTGGTGTAAAAGTTGTAAAACCCCTGTAATTAGTGATAGCTTAAATAAGACAGTTACATGTAAGCTGTGTAGAGGCAAAGCCGAATACATGTGCAGTGATGCAAGACCTGTTTTCCTTGAGAAAAGATTATTATTGAAATTTTGCTTGCAAAACCGTTTGAATTTGAAAAAAGCTCTGTATGGTCATCAAAAGCAGGAAGGTACTACATTGACGGTAAATCATATTTAATACCAAAGTACTTATATTCTTTTGAAAATGCTGCAAAATTCAGAGAACAAATAAATATAAAGCGGATATTTCATATGAGCGTTTTAATCTGTTTATTAGTAGGTTTGTTAAAGCTAATAAAGGATCGATTAGATTACCTTAAATATGATGAAAATGACTTTAGACAATATTTAAGACAGCCAAAAACACAGAACAAGACTTTTTTGAAATCCGTAAGGGAATAGGGCAACCAGTAAAGAAACTGAGATAGTATAGGTATTAAATATCCTATATTAAAGAATGATGAACATAGCGTCATATAAAACTAATTAATAAAGTTAGCGATAAATTGTCTTTTAAATGCAAAAAATGTTGATTTAAGAATATATTAATTGATGAGCTAATAAAATCCCTTGTTACAATCAAAAGTTCACACATTTTTTAATTGTATAATTAATAAATTATGCACTTGAACCAATAGAAAGTTTGCTGTATAATAAAGGTAAATATATATAAAAATAAATGAGATTAGGTGAGAAATATATGAATATATCATATTTCCATGCTTATTACAAAACTAAAGAACTATTAAGCTATTCTTTTGGAGACAAACAATTTATTCCAACATTTGCTTCATCGGATATTGAAGCTTATCCATATCAGATAGCTGCAGCTAGGTTTGCAATGCGTTCGCCATACTTAAAAGGTGCAATCTTATGCGATGAAGGGTCTTTAGGAAAGACATATGAAGCTATGCTTGTAATAACTCAAATGTGGTATGAAGACAGAAAAAATATATTAATCATTGTACCAACACCGCTTCTAAAACAATGGACAAATATTATAGAAAATAAATTCTCAATACCTTTTTTCTCTATTGATAACAATGGAATTTTTAATGAGTGTTTACAAGACGGTAATGAAAATCCGTTTTTACAAGAAGGAATTATTATAACTACTTATGAATTTGCACAAGAAAAATGTAATTATATAGAAGGTGTAAAGTGGGATTTAACGGTATTTGAAGAAGCTCATTATTTACGAAGAATTTACACTACTGAGAATAAAGGAGCTAAATTAATTTATAATGCGGTTAAGGAATCATATAAGTTACTTTTAACAGCAACTCCTATGCAAAATTCCATTATGGATTTATATGGACTGATCTATATTATAGATGAAAGAGCGTTGCTGGATGAAAAGACATTTTATCATAGATATTTTAAAAAAACTGAAAATTATAGTGAACTTGCAAGTAGGATTAGTAAATATTGCTTTAGAACTATACGTCCACAAGTTTCTAGCTACGTGAAAATACCTGAAAGAATCCCGATTACAGTAGAATTTGAGCTAACAAAAGAAGAGTAAAAACTATATGGTTTATTGGTTGAGAAACAGATTAATTCATTGAAACAAAAATTAAAAAAAGCGGAACAAAATATATTTTTTGAAAAGATGGGCATAGAGCAGGAATGTGAAGAAAAAATTGAAAAGTTAATTAAGGACTCGGAGATGAGTGCCAAGGTAAATCGAGAATTTATAATAAAAGTAAGGAGAGAAAGACAATGAAAAGACTAGAAGGAATGAGCATGGACATAGAGAAAAAGGAGAGAGAGAAGCTAAAGAGTGTGTTCCCGGAGTGCTTTGTGGAGGACAAGCTGGACATAGACAAGCTACTAAACATGTGTGGAGAGTACATAACGAACGACTTTGAGAAGTACAAATTTGAATGGAAAGGGAAGTCAGAGTGCTATCAAATAGCCCAAAGACGTACAACAGGGACGTTGCGTCCATGCAAGGAGGAAAGTGTGAACTTTGATACAACGCAGAATTTATATATAGAAGGGGACAATTTAGAAGTATTAAAAATTCTGCAAAGGGCGTACTATAGGCAAGTGAAGATAATATACATAGATCCGCCGTATAATACGGGAAATGATTTTATCTACGAAGACGACTTTAAGGATCCAATGGAGAGATATAAGGAAGTAACTCAACAAACAACGAAGTCCAACCCTGAAACAATGGGGAGATTTCACACAAATTGGTTAAACATGATGTTCCCACGACTGAGGTTAGCGTCGAACTTACTAAGAGACGACGGAGTAATTTTTATTAGCATAGACGACCATGAGGTACATAATCTGCGCAAGCTCTGCGATGAGGTTTTCGGTGAGGAGAACTTTGTTTGTGAGTTTATTAGAAAGAGTGGTGTTTCAGCTAGACTAGATTCTAAATATGTATCGGTTGAAAGTGATTATGTACTTATGTATGCAAAAAATAAACCTCAACTCGAATTAAATCAAATGACTTCTGAAAATATGGATACATATTCCCTACAAGATGAGTTTGTTGAAAGAAGGGGAAAGTATAAATTAAATAAATTGGATAGAGGTAGCATTTCGTATTCAGAAAGTTTAGATTATCCTATTAAGGCACCAAATGGAGAACTAATATATCCTGGGGGAACTAAGGAGAAAAATGGATGGTGTTGGAGATGGAGTAAAGAAAAGTTAGAGTGGGGGTTAAAGAGTGGATTTATTGAAATAAAGAAATCTACTAACGGTTGGTCAGTATATTTTAAGCAATATCAGTTTGTAGATAATAATGATAATGAGATTAAAAGAACTATTCCGTATAAAAATCTTTTAATAGATAACTATTTTAATGAAAAGGGAAAGAAAGTATTGCAAGAAGTATTTGATAAAAAAACACCTTTTGATTACCCAAAGCCATTGGAGCTACTAGAATGCTTCATCAAAATGTCTAATGTAAAAAGTGGAGAAATAGTTTTAGACTTCTTCAGTGGCTCGGCAACAACAGCACATGCGGTAATGCAGCTGAACGCTGAGGACGGTGGGAACAGGCGGTTTATAATGGTGCAACTGCCGGAGCTTTGCAGCGAGAAAAGTGAAGCATACAAGGCGGGGTACAAGAATATATGCGAGATAGGAAAAGAACGAATTCGTCGCGCGGGTGCGAAATTGCTCGAAAAAAGCGACCAAACAAGCTTAGAGGAAGGGCAAAAGTCCTTGGACGTCGGCTTTAAGGTGTTTAAGCTGGATACGTCTAACCTAAAAGCGTGGGACAGTAGCTACATAAGTAAAGACAATGTAGACGAGCTATTAAGGCGCCTAAAAGATATGATAGTGAGAATTAAGCCTGATAGAACGGATATGGATATAGTCTATGAAGTAATGCTAAAGCTAGGAATCCCGCTAACGTACTCTGTGAGTCAAATGGACGTTCAAGGGAAAAAGGTATACGCCATAGGAGACGATTGCTTAGTGCTCGTGTGCCTTGATAAAGAAATTACGCCCGAGATAATAAAGGAACTGGTAGAATATGCGCCAGGAAAGATAGTCATGGCGGACGGAAGCTTTGAGGACAACACGGCAATGTCGAATGCGTACTACATACTTAAAAATGCAGGCATAAATCTAAAACTTATTTAATGGAGGGAAAAGAAAATGAAGTTGAAATTTAAAAGTCAGCAGTTTCAGACTGATGCTGTAAATGCAGTAGTGGGTCTATTTGAAGGCCAAGAAAAACGTACAGCAACGTTTTCCGTAATAAAGGAAGCACAAATGCAGTTTTGGGAAAAAGATTTTGGGTTTGCTAATGAGCTTTTAATTAATGATGAAAAAATGCTTAACAATATGCACGCTGTTCAAAAAAGGCAACTGTTGCCCCTTACTGATTGCATTGAAGACAAAAGCTTCTGCATTGAGATGGAAACAGGAACGGGAAAAACTTATGTTTATACAAAAACCATCTTTGAACTCAATAAAAGATATGGATTTACAAAGTTCATAGTCGTTGTACCATCAGTGGCAATTCGTGAAGGTGTCTACAAATCATTTGAGGTAACAAAAGACCACTTTTCTACTCAATATGACAATGTTCCGTTTCGTTACTTTATATATGATTCAAAAAAATTGTCAGATGTTAGGCAGTTTGCAATTTCTAGTGATATTGAGATTATGATAATAAATATTGACGCATTTAAAAAAGCAGAAAATATTATAAATCAAGTGCAAGATAGACTCAATGGAGAGTCAGCTATGAGGTACATACATGATACGAATCCAATTGTTATTATTGATGAACCACAAAGTGTCGACAATACCCCAAAAGCAAAGGAGGCCATTGCCTCTTTGAATCCACTATGTACACTTAGATATTCCGCAACACATAAAGAAAAAATAAATCTTCTTTATCGCCTAACACCCGTGGACGCTTATCAAATGGGTCTTGTTAAACAGATTTGTGTGTCTAGTAATCAAGTTGAAGAAGACTTTAATAAGCCTTACATTCGTCTTGTGTCTGTCACTCAAGAAAACGGATTTAATGCAAAAATTGAAATGGATGTTAAAGAAAAATCAGGGAAAATAGCAAGAAAAATTGTCTCGGCAAAACCTAATTCAGACTTGTTTCTTCTTTCCGGTGAACGTGAAATCTATGACGGTTATGCTCTTGCAGGAATTGATTGTACTCCGGGCTATGAATGTATAGAATTTTCTAATACTGAAACTCTTAGTCTAGGCAAATCTATTGGCGATATAGACGAGAATATTATCAAACGAACTCAAATTAAAAGGACAATAGAAACACATCTTGAAAAAGAACTTAGATATTTAGATAAGGGAATTAAGGTTTTGTCTTTATTTTTCATAGATGAAGTTAAAAAGTACCGAACCGAAAACGGCGACAAGGGACTATATGCTAAGATGTTTGAAGAATGCTACAATGAACTGATTTCGCTTCCTAAATTTAAACAACTTAAAAATCGATTCACTGCCGATATTTCTAAAATTCATGATGGTTATTTTTCTCAAGACAAAAAAGGTAATTACAAAAACACCAAAGGAAACACCATTGACGATTATAATACTTATAATACAATTATGAAGGATAAAGAATGGCTTTTATCATTTGACTGTCCATTACGTTTTATATTTTCACATTCGGCACTAAAAGAGGGGTGGGACAACCCTAATGTATTCCAAGTTTGCACTTTAATAGAGCAAAAATCAACTTTTACTTGCCGACAGAAAGTTGGAAGAGGTCTAAGATTATGTGTAAATCAAAAAGGTGAACGAATTGAGGATAGAAATATAAATATTTTGCATGTTATGGCAAATGAAAGTTTTGCTGAGTTTGCAGATAAACTTCAAAAGGAAATTGAAGATGAAACCGGGATGAAGTTTGGTGTTTTAAAAATTAGTATGTTTTCGGGTGTTAAATATGAGGAACAGAAAAAAGTGCAAAGGACTATATCTAAATCAGAGGCAAAGATAATAGTAGATAGCTTAAAAAGCAGTGGATATGTAAGTGAATGTGGAAAACCAACAGAAGCTATGAAAATTGCAATTTCAGAGGATAATGTGTCGTTTCCGGAAAATATTGCGGTTCCTAAAGAATCAATAATTGAAGTTCTTAAAAGCAAGGATACAATAGATGAAGAAATGATAGAAGATATTTCTTTTGCTGAAACGGTAACACAGGAAAAATGCATGTCTTATGAAGATGCTGAAGAGTTGATGGACCATTTCAGAAAGAAAGGATACATAGCACAAAATGGTAAAATAAAAGATACTATGAAAAATGCTTTAATTAACAATAATTTAGATTTACCAGAAAAATTTGAAGGAGCAAGGACACGCTTTGAGAGAATTATAAGCAAAGCTGATAGAAAACCACCTATTACAGATGCGTCAAAAGATGTTATTGTAAAGCTTAATAAGCAGAGAATTTTTTCACCAGAGTTTATGGAATTATGGAACAAAATTAAGCAAAAAACAACTTATAGGGTGCAGATTTATGATAAAGAGCTTATCGAGAAAAGTGTTAAGGAGTTTAAAAGTATGCCGAAAATTCCTTGTATTAGACTTGTTTCTAAAATTGCTGATATAAATATACAAGATTCGGGTGTAACCCACACTGAAAGAGAATACTTATCAAATGATATAGATGATGGGGTTGAAACGTTACCTGATATGCTAGATGTAGTTTCAGATGCAACTCTTATTAAACGTGACACGATATTTGAAATAATAAGTAAAAGTGAAAGATATGATGAATTCTTAAATAACCCGCAGCTATTTACAGAAGATTTAATTGAAATAGTGAAAAATAACAGATATAATCTTTCAATTGACGGAATTAGTTACATGAAACTAAATGGTGAGGAGTACTATGTGCAAGAGATATTCGATAGTAAAGAGCTTTTAGCTAATCTAGAAAAAAATGCTGTTGCTGTAGAAAACAGTGTATATGATTACATTATCTATGACAGCAAAACCGTTGAGAAGCCTTTTGCAATAGCTCTCGACAATGATCCAGACGTAAAAATGTTCTTTAAGATTCCAGAAAACTTTAAGATAGAGACTCCAATTGGTACATATAATCCGGACTGGGCGGTTTATATTGAACGTGAAGGAATTCAAAAAATGTATTTTGTTCTAGAGACAAAAGGCAGCACTAATACGCTTGACTTAAGAGGTAAAGAAAAGTTAAAAATATTGTGTGGAAAGCAGCATTTTAAAGCATTAAATAATGGGACTGACTTCGAGGTTGCTACTTCTTGGCGAGACCTAAAATTAAGAGCTTAAATATTGTCTATAGGCATAAAAGGTTAAAAATATCCGAAAAATGTAAGGAAATCAACTAAAAATTTCGAAGTTGGAAAGTTTTTAGTTATTTACATAATATGATCAAAAATTTGAAAATTAGCATTTGGAATAATTACAAATGAAACTTTGAATTTAATAAATGAAGTTGGCAATGAAACATTTTCTCCTAGTGTAAGGAGGATGTAAATGAGTCATATTTTATTAAATGGCAAATATAATAAAGATATACGTAATCTTATCCATTTAAAATTATTGCTTTGGATAAAAAGGACCGCTTTAATTTATTACCGAGGAAAATCACTCAGTAAATATAAAGTAAAAAAGGAAAATATAATATCGAATTTTAGGACCGCAGTGACTCTTAAACGTCACTGCGGTCTTTTTGCGTTCAAAAATATAAACAATTTATCACAAAGAGGCAGGGCCTGTAAACAAATAGATTAATTCGTTTGTTTGTGGGCTTTTTTGTTTGTGTAGTTAAGGATTTGGGCTATCTGTAACATAGAAAGCGGCATTTGTATGTACATATTTTATTTAGCAAGAGCACCACCTGTCCTCCATGTTTTTGAAAATTCAGAAATATGGAGGATAACGAAATGATAGTAAAATATAAATTTATAAATGGAGAAAAGGTTGAGATTGAGGTTTCAAGCGACCTTAGTAATACTATTGTGCAAATTGAGAGTGAAATAAAAAATAGCGATAGGCGTGAAACAAGGTGACATCAAAGTTTAAGTGAACTAGTGGACAAAGCAGAAATGTTGATAGATAAAAATGTGAATATTGAGGAAGACTTTTTAAAAAGAGTTGAAGTGGACAAGTTATATGAAGCAATATTAAAGCTTAAACCCTCAGAGCAAGAGCTAATACATAAACTTTATTTGGACAAGCAGACGATGACACTAACTGAGTATGCGACAAGCAATAATATATCATATACTACTCTACGAAAACGCTTGGAAAGATTGCGGAAAAAACTGAAATCAACAACTAAATAGTATGACAAATCCTCTTCGCTAGAAGGAGATTTTTTATTTTAAAAAATTTTTTAATTTTTATGTCACACTTGTTCTTTCTCGTGGCTTATATATAGAGGCACTTTTTTCTGGTAAAAAAATAAGTCTCGGAGCGGAGGTGAAATCTGTGTGTAAACATCAATTAAAAATCACAGTAAGAAAAGGTGGTGAACAGCCTATAAGTATAGCGGAGTTTAAAAAAGTATCTTTGTTTGAGAAATTATCATCAAGATGGTTTGGTCACGTACAAAAAGTAATGGTACTTATTCCACAGGACAGCGTGCAAAGTTTAGAAATTAAGGAGGTGGCAGTGAGCAGTGATTAACAAAATGCCAATTAAGGCAAAGCCGTATGAACATCAAAAAGAAGCATTTAACTTTGTGACAAAGCTTTATAACAGTTCGAAAAATCACAAAGGAGCTGCCCTTTTAATGGAGATGGGATGCGGCAAAACAATTACTTCAATAGCTGTGGTAGGAACGCTTTTTCTTTCGGGGAAAATAAAGAGACTGCTGATTGTATGCCCGTTATCCATAATTGGAGTTTGGAAAGAAGAATTTGAGAAATTTGCTGGCTTTGATTATGAACTATCGGTTCTAAAAGGCAGTACAGAAAAGAAAGCTGAACAGTTGCAAAAAATGCAAGGAGCAGGGCTTGGAGTTGCGGTTGTAAATTATGAATCGGTTTGTAGGATGGAACCTGAAATTTCAAACTGGAATCCCGATTTTATCATTGCTGATGAAAGCCATAAAATCAAAACTCATAATATTGCAGCATCAAAAGCAATGCATAGGCTGGGTGCAAAGGCAAAATACAGGATGATTTTGACTGGGACTGTAATTACAAACAAAGCTATCGACGTTTTTTCGCAGTATAAATTTGTTTCCCCCTCGATCTTTGGGAACAGCTTTTATGCTTTTAGGAATAAGTACTTTGATATGGTTGGATATGGTGGCTATACACCGGTTTTAAAAGAATCGATGAAAGATGAACTGATGGAGAAGTTACATAGCATAGCGTTTAGAGCAACAAAAGCTGAGTGTCTGGATTTACCGCCAGCTACAGATATCATTAGGTACATAGAACTTGAACCAAAGGCAATGGGCATTTATCGAAGTCTTGTAAAGGACAGTTTTGCAGACCGGCGAGCCACCGGAGGCAATTCGCACACGAAGACTTGTGAAAACAGAGAAAGCAATGCCTGCGCCGAAGATTTATATGATTCCCAAAATACAATAACAGTAACAAATGTGCTTACGAAGTTACTGCGGCTTTCTCAGTTAACTGGTGGATTTCTGGGCAATGATGGTGGCAACTCATATCAGCAAATAAGTAAATCAAAACTGGAAGCTCTAGAGGATATCGTGGATAATGCAGTGCAAAGTGGGGAAAAGCTTGTAATCATCGCAAGATTTGTACCGGAGATTAAAGCTATCGAGAAACTTTTGGAGAAGAAGCATATTCAGTATTCGCAGGTTTCAGGCGAAGTTAAAGATCGAGAAGAACAGATAAGTAAGTTTCAAAATGACCCTACAGTGTCAGTATTTATCGGTCAGATAGCCACTCCAGGACTTGGAATAACGCTGACTGCAGCTTCAACAATGGTGTTTTATTCGCTGGATTATTCCATGAGTAACTCTGAACAGACAAAGGCGAGAATTCATCGGGCAGGACAGCATAAAAACTGTACTTACATTTATCTAATTGCGAAAAATACAGTAGATGAGAAAGTTTTAGAGGCACTTTGGAGCAAGGCAAATCTAGCGAAAAACTTAATTGATGAATACAAAAACGGGCTAAATCCGTATGTGATGGGAGGATTTTAAAATGGACAATAATGTAATGTTCGATTTAGCTGATAGATTGAAAGCTTTAAAAGAGCAAAAGAAGCAAAAAGAATCAGAGCTTAAAAACGTAAATGACATGATTTTTGAGGTTGAATCGGCGTTAGCTGAACTTATGACTTTAAGTGAAACACAAAACTTTACAAGAAGCGGTACGATGTTTTCTTTGACAACGAGCACGAAAGCCTCGGCAGTTGCTGGCAGAAAAGATGAGCTATATACACAGCTTAAGAATGCAGGATACGGCAATTTGGTAGTTGAAACGGTGAACCCAAGTTCACTCTCAGCGTTTGTAAAGGAGCAAATTTCAGAGAATGATGAATTGCTTCCAAAATGGCTTGACGGACTTGTAAATGTATTTGAAAAAACATCAATTTCAATGAGAAAAAATAGAAAATATGAGTGTTTATACTATGACAAACAATTAATTAACAATTAAAAATCAAGGTTATATGGGACTTTCAGACTTCAATATAAGCGAGGGCTTTTCAGAAGAATTAGCAGGGCTTGACAGTGGTTTTGACCGCATTAAAATCCCAGCAGGCGGTGGTACAATGTTTGAATTACCGTGCGAGAATGCGGATGAAGCCAATGTTGTGAGAGAATTTTCTGCGGTCATTCTGTATCATCATCCGATGTACACTTTTTATAGCTCAAAGTACAACGGCAGCAATAATCCGCCGGACTGTTTAAGCATAGACGGAGTAACAGGTGTTGGAATGCCAGGTGGAATGTGCATTAATTGCACAAATAATAAATTTGGCAGTGGCGAAAATGGCAGCAAAGCCTGTAAAAATAAGCATCAGATGTATTTACTTCGTGAAAGTGAGATATTCCCTGCGATTTTATCGTTGCCAACTAGCTCTAATAAGGAATTTTCTAAATACATAAAACGATTACTATCAAAGGGTAAAAAGTCAAGCAATGTGGTGACTAAGTTTTCGCTTAAGAAAGCGGTAAATAAGACTGGTATTTCTTACTCGCAGGTGCAATTTGCGATGGAGCGTGCATTGACGCCGGATGAAAATGAACTCGTTGGTAAAATATCGGAGCAAGTAAAGCTCTATGCAAAGGGAAATGAAACCACTCCTGCGCATGCTAACATTAATAAAAATACAGGTGAAGTTATGGATATTCCTTTTTAGGAGGTATCTGCATGAACTATAGAGTGGTTAGAAAAGAACTAGAAATCGCAGAATATATCGGGAATTCAGAAGTTGTGGCATTGGACATAGAAACATCACCACTTGAAGAGTATAGAAATGATGAGAAAGCCTCACTTAACGCACACAAGTCAACGATAACTTGTATCAGTTTTTCGGTTTCAAAAGGTACTGGAATTTACGTTCCATTTCATCACAAAGCTGGCATGAATGCTGACTTTGTGGACACTTGGGAATGGATACAAAACAACATTTTAATGAGCGAAAAATTAACTGTTGTAATTCACAATGCGGCGTTTGAGACGATGTTTTTCTATGCGCTAGGGTGTGTACCGCAGTGCAAAATCTATGACACTATGGCGGCGGCACAAATGACTTTAAAAACAGATACAGAGTTTCGCAAACTTGCAGATTCAGGACTTAAAACGCTGGTGCCTGAGCTACTGAAAGTAAAACTTCCGACATTTGAGGATATAACTGACGGTAAATTTTTCGATGAACTGAACTCTGAAGATTTAGAAACTATCCGCTATGCTTGTGCCGACTCAGATTACGCGTTACAGCTCTACCATGTTTTTAATAACTGGTTTGATGAGAATCTGCCAAAACATCGATTCATTGTAGAGCAAATTGAATCACCTACCGCCGTGTACGTTGGACTTATGAAATATAACGGTGTCCCTGTTGATTTAACACTTATGAGAGAAAAAAGTGCTGAAGCTAGAGCTCAAATATCACAGCTAAAGGAAGATATTGAAATCATGACCGATGGCGTGGACATTGGAGCTAATGCCAGCACTAAGGCGTTTAAAGATTATCTTTACAAGACATTAAACTTGCCTGTGCTTAAAACTACTGCGAAATCCAAGGAAGCATCAGACGATGAAGCGTTGATTTTGCTCTCTGAATGGTGTGAGAAAAACAAGTCAGAACTAGTGCCATTGTTTCAGATGATTAAAGAATATCGCAAGTGGAATAAACTGAAATCAACATATATTGATGGCTATTTGAAATTTTTAAACTCAGTTACAAACCGCATACACCCTGACTTGATGCCACTTGCGACAGAAACAGGTAGATTTGCAAGTCGCAATCCAAATCTTCAAAACTGCCCGAGAAAAGATAATGACCCAATCGTTATTAGAAAATTTATTCATGCTAACGGAGGCAAACTGTTGCTGTCGCTAGACTTTTCTCAGATAGAACTGCGTGTAGGAGCTTTTTATTGTCGAGATGAAAGGATGCTTGACACATACAGAAATAACGGCGACATTCATGCGCAAACCACCTCAGTTATCTTCAATATCCCGTTTTCGCAGGCCACCCACAAAGGCGCTAATTTCTATAAAGAAAGGCGCACGATTGCAAAAAACTGCAACTTTGGAGTGTTTTATGGGCTGTTTCCTAAAGGTTTGCAGAGAACATTGAAATTTAAGGCCGGACTTAATAAATCGATTGGTGAGTGTACAGAGATAATCAGTAATCTCAAAGCAAGATATAAAGGATTAGAAACATGGCAGCGAGAAGTGAAAAGCCAAGCCGCTGAACATGGATACACCGAGACTTACTTGGGTAGGCGGCGATATTTGCCGAATATTACATCCGCTGATTGGGGTAAAAAGAGCTTTGCACAACGATGCGCACTCAATACGCCGATACAAGGAACAGCTGCTGATATTTTAAAGCTTGCTATGGTCAGAATTATTAAAGGGCTGCCTGAGCGATTATGGTTCAAACCAATCCTACAGATACACGATGAGCTGGTCTTTGAAGTACCGGAAAATAAGGTGAATGAAGCCATTAGCTTTGTAAAAGAGTGCATGGAACAAAAGCCGTTTGAGGATTTTGATGTTCCGATAATAGCTGAGGCCAAAGTTGGAAAAACATTTGGAACACTACATGAAATTTGTCAGAAAGAAGGATAATACCAATGGATTTAGGATTGAAAAATACTGAAGGATACTATGATCCAACAGCTTATGAAGCAATCAAAAACGCAAGTTGTGACGAGGAAACAATGAACAGAAACATCGTGTACATCTGTTCACCGCTAAGAGGTAACACACAGAGAAATCAACGCAAAGCTTGTGGTTACTGTCGGTTTGTAATTTCAAAAGGATTTATCCCGATGGCAACACATTTGATTTTCCCGCAGTTTATGGATGACTGCAATGAAAAAGAGCGAGAAAAAGCTATGGATATGAGCTTAGAGATTTTATCAAGGTGCGATGAACTGTGGTGTTTTGGCGAAAAACTCAGTGAAGGAATGGCAAGGGAGATGGACTTTGCAAAGAAATATAAAATAAAAATCCGGCAATTTACAGACCTTTGTGATCCTTTACCGCAAAGGGAGGCATAGCATGGACACAAAAGCATTTTTAATTACGATTTATCGGGACTGTGATGAAGGATACATAACACTCACACTTCTGCCAGAGCGCAAAACGCTATGGTTTAAGG
>CALWVR010000001.1 GCA_944385105.1 uncultured Clostridia bacterium | reverse complement strand
GATACCCCTGCCTTGTGCAACAAATTTAGTTTTTTCTCCATCCTTTTTGAGCAACCTAAGTTTAATATTTATCTCCTTTGCAATTAGGTCCTCTATGTAAACGTCAAAAATATTCTCTAACTCTATCAAATGAAATACACTCATTTCAGTTTTTCCCGTTTCATAATACGCATAAGTTGAACGCTCAATCTTTAATTTATTTGCAACCTGCCACTGAGGAAGCTCTAGTCTCTCCCTGACAAATTTAATGTTTGCCGCAAACTCTTCTTTGGTTTTTATGTAATTAAATCCCCTCACCTCTTCTTCACCTCTTTATGGTTATATTTACAATACCACATTTGGTTATATAATGTCAACTTTATAAATATTAAAATTGGTTATATAAATGATTTTAAAAGAGGTGACTTACTATCTTTAAAATAAATAATGAATTTAAAAATGCAAATATCCCAAGAACAATTAGATTTACAGAAGCTTTGTTCGAAGATTTGAACAAAACTGCTTCGGAAAATGATATTTCATTTAATTTGCTTGTTCTTCAATGTTGTAAGTATGCATTAGAAAATATGAAATCTGATAAAACGATTTCCAAAGAGGTGATTCGTTATCTTTAAAATAAATAATGAATTTAAAAATGCAAATATTCCAAGGACAATTAGATTTACAGAAGCTTTGTTCGAAGATTTGAACAGAACTGCTTCGGAAAATGATATTTCATTTAATTTGCTTGTTCTTCAATGTTGCAAGTATGCATTAGAAAACATGAAATCTGATAATATGGATTCCTGAGATTAACAAATATTTTAGCAAACATCACGTTATTGTATAAAAACAAGAAAGCGATTCTCTAAAATTAGAGAGTCGCTCTTATTATAGTCATAATCTCGTTAATGTAAACATTAAAAAGGTTCTCCAACTCTAGCAAGTGAAACACACTCATTTCAGTTTTTCCCGTCTCATAATACGCATAAGTGGAACGCTCAATCTTTAATCTATCCGCAATTTTCTGTTGCGATAACTCCAAATACTGTCTAGCATACTTGAGGTTTTCTGCAAACTCTTCTTTTGTTTTTATGTAGTTTTTCATTTTCTCACCCATATATATTATACAAATTATGCATTGCAAATGCAATGCATAATTTGTATAGGAGTTTGTTATAACATTAATATACATAAATATGTTATGTGGTGATGATATGAAAAAATTTAAAATACCTGTTGTTCCTCCTACAACTAATAAATGCATTAGGTTTCCTAATAATATTGTCAGTGACGTAGAAAATGCGATAAGAGGTAAAGATTGTACCTTTACAGCTTTTGTTATAGAAGCTGTAAAAGTTGCTTTAGAAAATTTAAAGGACGAGGAAGCACATAATAATTGACTTTTAAGGTTTACTTTTTGTATTTTCCTTCCTTGCCTACTATACAAATTATGCATTGCAAATGCAATTCATAATTTGTATAGTAGCTTGTTATAACATTAATATATATATATGTTATGTGGTGATGATATGAAAAAATTTAAAATACCTGTTGTCCCTCCTACAACTAATAAATGCATTAGGTTTCCTAATAATATTATCAGCGACGTAGAAAATGCGATAAGAGGTAAAGATTGTACCTTTACAGCTTTCGTCGTAGAAGCTGTGAAAGTTGCTTTGGAAAATTTAAAAGACGAGGAAACACATAATAATTGACTTTCAAGATTTGATACTCTCTGCTAATTCTTTTTTGCTTTTTACGTATGTTCGCTTGATACCCCTGCCTTGTGCAACAAATTTAGTTTTTTCTCCATCCTTTTTGAGCAACCTAAGTTTAATATTTATCTCCTTTGCAATTAGGTCCTCAATGTAAACGTCAAAAATATTCTCTAACTCTATCAAATGAAATACACTCATTTCAGTTTTGCCCGTCTCATAATACGCATAAGTGGAACGCTCAATCTTTAATCTATCCGCAATTTTCTGTTGCGATAGCTCCAAATACTGCCTAGCATACTTGGGGTTTTCTGCAAACTCTTCTTTTGTTTCTATGTAACTCATATTTTCTCCTGTAATTTGACAATTAGTATCTTATAGTATGAAACATAATAATACATTAGGCTAAACTAATATAAGCATAAAGCAACTTTAGAATAATTTAAAAGTATTCTAACATTATACTATACAAATAGCCATGAAAGGAAGATAATTTACATGGAAAACTTGTCACAAACAATTGGTAAAAATATACGGAAATACCGCTCTTTGAATGGAATGACAAGAGAAAAGTTAGCTTAAGCTTTGGTTTCAAAATTGGTGTCAATTTAAAAAATGGTATTATGGGTTTAGCCAAATGCTCCTTTCATTCACTAAGCTATAAGTGATTTTATTAGGAGTATTCATATATATAATATATATTAAAAAACATATAAGCAAAATACAATTAAAAATAGATACATGAAAAATTGCTATGTATCTATTTTTATTATACCTTAAAATATCGCGAAAAATATAAAAAAGACAAATTCAGGTTTTGTTCTATGTTTAAAGGGACTGCATAATACCATCATATTATTACACTCTTAATGTAAATATTGGCTTTTCTAGAAATAAACTAGAAAAATCATTACTTATAAGTTATAAAAGTTTTGTATTTGTTCTTTTAAAGCAAATTAATGCAAAAAATTAGTATTTTAATAATATCTTGTGTTTTTGCAGATAGATTTGTGATATTTTATATTGAAATAATTTTGTTCTCTATAAAATATGTTGTATTCCTATTTTTTTACAAGTCAAACATTGGTATTATATACATAACATAGATTTTTTTTAAATATGTAGAATTTTGTAAAAATATATGTTATACTCTGGCAAAGTGAATTATTAATATCCGGGTAGTTTATCATTTGCTTTTAATTTTAAAAGCTGCAAAATAAAACTTTGCATAAAATTTCCAATTATTTTATCTAACAATTAATAATATTTACAGCTTTATCACTTTTTAAGGAGGATAAAAACATATGGAATTAACTTTAAATGAGAATTTTTGTGAAATGTCAAATAATGAAATGATTGAGGCTGAAGGTGGCATGGCCCCTGCTATTATATATGCATTAGGATTTGCTATGGGCATGTCACCAGCGGGTGCCTTAGTGGTTGTTGGGGGCGCTGCTGTTGCGGGTGCAGCGTTACTTCTCGCTTCCAATAGGTAGTTTTTATAGTGAAGGAGAAATGAATCGTGGCTAACAATGAACTTAAAGAATTGTCTATAAAGGAATTACAAATTGTTTCTGGGGGATTTGACGGTGGTGCATTTATTGCTGGTGCAGCAGCTGTAGTTGGAGTTGGTGCTGCAATTGCAGGTGGGTCTGTTATAGCTCCAGGCTTAATCGTTGTAGGAGCTGCTACTGCAGGATATCAGCTTACCAAAGCTTTTATAAACTAATTATGAGCCAATCTTACCAATCTTCTTTAGTGCAAGGTTGGTAAGATTATTTATTTATCTTAATGAATGGGAGGAAAATAAAATGAATAAGACTGTGAAAGTATTACTTTGGTCATCAGTTATTTTATCTTTATTATGTTGTGTAATTTTTAAAAGTCTATTTGTTTATTTAAATGTCATAATATTTTTTCTTATATTATTTGTTACCAGCAGAAGAAAATCTATTACCTATCACAAACTTTCAATTGTAATCCCTTCAGTATGGTTTATAATCTGTGACTTATTAGCTTTAGGTTCAAAACTTATAGTAGATATTAACTTATTTGATAGTGTAAATAATGAGTATATCCTATATTTCATATATGGTGGGTTAATTATTATTACTTTACTATTTGATTACCTTTTAAAAAAATATAATCAAAAGGGAACAAAATCATATGAAAAATCTTAAATTTTTATATCACATATTTGCATTTGTAACACTTGCATTTTCATCGTATGCTTTTCTTAAGCTTTTATTAAGTCAAAATTTATCAGCATTAGAATATATCCTATGTATTATCACTTTGCTAGTGTCTTTAATTGTGAGCGTATTGTTGCAAACTATTATACATGAGTTGGGTCACATAATTTTGGGATTAATAACTAAATATAAATTTGCTGCTTTTAAATTATTTTCAATTTTACTTGTAAATAAAGAAAATAAAATTCAAACAGTAAAATCTCATATGCCTGGAGTTTTAGGCTATAATGTAATGGAGCCATTACTAGAAGACTATAAAAAGCAACCATGCTTTCTTTACATACTAGGTGGTATTATTTTAAATACAATTTTCTCATTATTAATCCTATGTATTGTTCTTATCAATAGTTTTAATTTATATTTAAATATCGCTTTAGATTCTTGCATCCTTGTTGGTTGGTTTTTTATAATGAATAATGGAATCCCAAAGAAGGTTAATGGCCTTGCTAATGATGGGTACAATGCTTTTTTTCAAAGAAAATCTGATATTATACGTAAATCAATATATGTACAGTTAAAAATACAAAGTTTATTAATTAAAGGCGTATTACCTTCACAAATGCCAGAAGAATGGTTTGAATTGAGTGATTTAAGCAAGGAAAACTTAAGCGAGCCTTTATTAATTAACAATTTAATTAATAAATGTGGCTTACTAATGGAAAAACACGATTTTAATTCTGCTTATGATATTTATAAATATATAAATGATAATATAGATAGCTCAAATTCATTTTATATAAATGAATGTAAATGCGAACTTATGTTTCTTAATATAATAAAAAATTTAAATATAAATGATATTTATTCTGATGATTTAAAGAAATACATTAATCTTTCAAGTATGTCTATGAGTAAAAAGAGATTAATGTATGCATATTACTTGATATATAAAAAAGATGCTGACACAGCAAATAAAATTTACAATGAAGTTTCAAGACTTTATAAAAATTATACCCCTGAATCCGAAGCTAAAATTGAAATGGAACTCATAAATTTTATTAAGAAAAATTATGAAAATAAAAGGATTTGGGTATAATGAAATATTATTGTGTAAAACAACATGACATAACAGATTGTGGTGCAGCTTGTCTTGCCACAATTTCTAGACACTATGGCCTTAAAATACCAATATCTCAAATCAGGGATATGGCATGTACAAATAATCAAGGGACTAACGTTTACGGCATTATTAAAGCAGCAGAAAACTTGGGTTTTACAGCAAAGGGCGTTAAGGGTAACCAAAACGCCTTTTTTTCTTCTTTCCCATTACCAGCTATTGCTCATGTAGTTACAGAAAAAAATCTATTGCATTATATAGTTATATATAAGATAACAAAAAAAGAAATTATTGTTTCTGACCCGGCAAAAGGAATGGTCAAATATACTCCTGAAGAATTTTTTAAAAATTGGACTGGTATATTAATCGTTCTTGTTCCAAGTGCAACATTTAAAAAATACAATAAAAATGAAAATACATTTTCAAGCTTTATTTCTTTATTGAAGCCTCAAAAGAAATTAATATTAAATATCTTCTTAACATCAATAATAATTACAATATTCGGAATATTAACATCTTTCTATTTTAAAGTTATTGTAGATAGTATAGTACCCAATTTCCTAAATCGCACGTTAACAATTATCTCAGTATGTGTTATAGTTCTATATGTTGTAAAAATCTTAATGGAATTTTTCAGAAATCAACTAATGTTATACTTAACCCAAAGAATAGATATTCCATTAATATTAGGATTTTATCAACATGTACTAAAACTGCCTATGCGCTTCTTTGATTCACATAAAGTTGGAGAAATTGTATCCAGATTTATAGATGCATCAAAAATAAGAGATACAATATCTAGTGCCACATTAACAATTATGATTGATACAGTTATGGCAGTTGTAGGTGGAATTGTATTGTATATTCAAAGTCCAAAATTATTTACTATTTCATTGATTATGCTTTTATTATATGGCATAGTTGTCTTTTTATATAATAAACCAATTAAAAATATAAATAAAAAAGTTATGGAAGAAAACTCTCAACTTACTTCTTTTTTAGTTGAATCTATAAGTGGAATAGAAACAATTAAGTCATTTAACTGCGAAAAAAAATCTGAATACAAAACAGAAACACTCTTTATAAAATTTTTAAAAAGTGTATTCCACAACGGTTTTTTATCAAATAGCCAACAAAGTATTACAAATGCAATTGCTGTTATTGGTGGAACTATTATCCTATGGGTTGGTACATTAGATGTTTTAAGTGGAAACTTTACTTTAGGACAGTTAATTACATTTAATGCTTTACTTATATATTTTCTTGACCCAATTAAAAACCTTATTAACTTACAACCACTACTTCAAACCGCAATAGTCGCTGCAAATAGATTAGGAGAAATACTTGATCTTTCTACTGAATATGTTGAAAATAAACAAGCTCAAATTAAAGATATTTCCTTAAGATTGCCTATTTATATTTCTAATTTAAATTTTAGATATGGTTCGCAACAATTGGTCTTAAAAGATATCAATATGTCAATCCCACAAGGTAAGAAAATCGCATTAGTCGGTGAAAGTGGTTCAGGTAAAACGACATTAGCTAAACTACTCATGCATTTTCATAACTTAGAAAGCGGTGATATCAAGTTTGGTAATTATAGCATAAATGATATTGATCTTCACTCTTTAAGAGACAAAATATCTTATGTCTCACAAGAGGTATTTCTGTTTAATGGTTCTATAATAGAAAATCTTACTTTAGGAGATAATTCTATTCCATTTGAAAAAGTTATTGATATTTGTAAATTAACTAAAGCAGATGAATTTATTGAAAAGCTTCCTCTCCGATATAACACTATAATTGATGAAAATGGCTCAAATTTATCTGGCGGACAAAAACAACGAATTGCTATTGCAAGAGCATTGCTTAAAAATCCTGACATTCTAATTTTGGATGAAGCTACAAGCAATCTAGACTCCATAACTGAAAAGGCTATTTCTAAAACTATAGATGAGGTATCTAATAATATTACTACAATTATAATTGCACATAGACTAAGTACTATTAAGAACTGTGATACCATTTATGTTTTAGAGGATGGTAAAATAATAGAAAATGGAACACATAAAGATTTAATTAATAGCAATGGAGCTTATTATAACCTTTGGAAAGATCAGATAGACGTTCACCTTGGGGGTGATAAAGTTGAAAACTGAGATTATTAAGTTAGAAGAATTATCTGACAGCCGAGAAGTTATGTACAAAAAAACTCCTGCTTTATTTAATATAATAACATATGTTATTATATTACTCGTTATAGTAACTATAATTATTTCTTGCTTTTGGAGGATAGATACTTATGTATCTATTGCAGGAGAGGTTAAACCTCAATTAGAACCATATTCTGTTAATTCTTTAAATGGTGGAAAAATAATTAAAGCTAACTATAAAAATGGAGAAATAGTTAAATCTGGTGATATTATTATTGAATTTAACTCAACTGATTATGAGAAACAGAAACAAATGTTAAATGCGCAGATAGAAAAAAAGACATACGAATTAAATTGCAATAAGGCATTGTTAAAATCTATAGAATCAGATTCATGTTTGCTTGATAAAAACATCAATAAATATTTTTATCAACAATTTGAAAACTATAAAAATGAAGTTAAAAATTGTGAGGAATCTTTAAGTAATGACATTTTATATTCTTCAAAATTAAAAATTAAAAACACGTATATTACTAGCATAACCCAGACCATAGATAAACTAAATGAGGAAATCGTATCATTTAATCTACAATTAATTCCTATATTAAATTCCATTGACAAATCACATATTATTGCAGAAATCAATGGTATATTGAATTTAAACAAAAATTATTCTGTCGGAGAGATAATTCCTCCCGGTATTGATTTAGGAAATATAATTTCTGATAAAAATGAGTTTAAAATAGTCTCATATGTTCCTGAAAAATCAATCTCAGAAGTATTTATTGGACAAAAAATAGAGTATTCATTTAATTATGATTCCACAAGTAAATCTATAAGAGGTTCGGGAAAAATTACATATATCGCACCGGATTCATTTATTGATAATTCAGACTTTCAAGTATATTATAAAGTGGAATCAGATATACAAGTTGATTCATCAAGTATTGAAAATAATAAGTTATTATTTCTCAGACCAGGTATGCTTGTAAAGTCTCATATTATTACTGGCAGCCAAACAATTATTAATTATTTAATTAATAAATTTGATTTACATTTATAACTTTTATTCTGTAAATAAAAAGAAGCATTGCTTGATTTATACAATGCTTCTTTTATTATTTAAAAATTACTATGTTATTTAAATCAGAAATGTAGTTGTGGTTTATGATTTTTTCATGAATAAAAAGGGTAACTAGAGAAATGATTTTATTTCAGTTGTTATCTAACTATTAATTTAGAATCAATCAAATATAATTCATTTACAAGGCTAGATTTGGAATAAAACTATACATTAGCTTCGTTGTAGATGTTAATTGCATTCAGTCATTCCAAGTATCTCCGTTAGTTGAAGTACAATATTCTATCTTATAATGTGAAATATTAGAATCTATATCAACAGCCTTTGACCAAGAAAGTTTTATACTTTCTCCTATTACATAATAAGATATCGATACCAAAAAGTTATTAGGAGGATTCGGCAAACTATTTCTCCTAATAGCTTTACTTTCTTTATACGGAGAATAATAGCTTTCACCTGCTGAACCCAAAACTCTGATTCTAAACTTTATGTAGTTACCTTAGCCCCTTCAAAAGTTGCGTTTCCACTTGTACTTGTCGAATACTCCAAAGTATATCCTGTTATTGAATTGTTCGTTCCTGAAGATGCACCACTCCAACTAATATTTATTGCATTTTCAAATGGATTGGGAATAGCATCAAAAACTTTTGGAGCGGTACAATTTGTATATGGTATTCTCCTTACAGAATTACTTTCTATAAGTCCTGAATAATAAGAGCTTACTGCTGTACCTTGTGTTCTTATCCTATATTTTATATAGTTACCCCTTGATATAGATGGTGTAAATTGAGTTGACCCTGAAGATGAATTTGTACTAATGGTAGTTGTATCAGTCCATCCACTCCAAGATGAATTATCAGAGCTTGTACTATGTTGAATGAAGTAACTGCTAATAGAGTTATTAGAAACCCCACTTGCACCACTCCAGTTTAATGTAACATTGCCCTCAAATGGGTTAGGGGTTAATGATGCACTTGCAGGTGCGCCACATGGACTATAGATTGTTATTGTCCCTAAACTCACTTGTGTAGAGCCTATATCCCCATGGTCACAACTTGACACTGCCACATTTCCAAAAGAAGCTGAAAGGTTTATCCTTTTCTCTACTCCATTTTGATGTTGAACTGAAAAAGTTGTAGAGCATAAAGTAACAGTATTTGAACGTCTTGTGTCAACATCTAGATTGTTATATGCACCTGCCTTTCCACCATCACAGTAAATCCTACTTCAAACCTGATGATATTTATTCCACGCACTGTTAGTATAACCATCATTTCTCTTTAAATAAAGTGTTGCACTAAAGGTTGAAGTTAATCCCGATGACGAACTGTTCCACGAAAGCCACAAGCTATAAACACCATTAGCCGCCCCATTTTGTTTGTATACTGTTCCATAAAGTGTTCCTGCCGCCATATTTAATCACCTCTTTCTAATTTAACTTTGGTTTTATCCATAAAACTCCAGGTATATAAGAAGGTTCCGTTTCGCTTATAATAACGCTGAACGGAACCTTTTCTTCTGCATAATCTTTAGTTGTAGTTTGTATCGCTGTGTTAACTGCTGTATCTACTGCGTTCTCTGCTGTTTGCACTATATCGGTTTTTGCATCTTCTACAAACTGGTCAAAGTTTTTATCTAAATAGTGTTCCTCTAGGTTGTACATAGAGTCACAAAGTTTGTTCCAGTCCTCGGCTGAACAAATATATGGTGAAAGAGAAGTTGCTAACTCTTGATACTCCGTTTCTTCTTCTGGTGTTCTTTTGCTACCCTTTGCCTTTAATTCGCTGTATCTTGTCACACTCTCTTGTAATTCTGGAGATATCTCTGACATCTCCTTAAATTCACCTAAAACTGTTGGGAAATTGCTTCTATGTCCGTCAATCATTTATTATTCCTCCTATTTTACCAAAGTTTTATCGCTGTAACATTCATAACATTACCTGATGATAAACCACATGAAATTTCTCTAACTACATACTTTCCTATCGCACCCGAAACCTCATCACAAACATTTATAACATTATTTACGTCAAGCGAATAAATAGGTAAACACGTAAATTTTATTATGTCCGTTGACTGTTGATGATAATATAATTCTTCTTTAGCTCTATTCTTGCATAGTTGTGTAGCGTATTTAAGAGATTTTATTATTTCTATCTTCTTGTTTTCTGAATATTTTTCTGGGTATGGTATGTTAAACTTCATCTCGTCTATATCTTTATCTATTTCCACTGCTTTCTTTGCTGTATCGTATGCCGTACTACTACCTATATATGCATTTCCCCGTATTACCCAACCCCTTGTAAAAGTCTCTCATAGTCGTGTTTGGGTATATGGGCAATTAGGGTATTTATCATCAGTTAAAAGTATATGATATGAAGCCTGACTTCCGTTATCCATAACACCACCGTAAACTATAAAATTATTTTTTACATTGCTATACAATAGAGAATGAAACAAAAGATTTAAGAAATTCAAAAGGTATGAGTTTACGAATAAAAATTATGTTGTATGTCATTTACATACTGAGCTTAGCTTTTTTGACAGCTGTACAAACCATAAATTATATACTGACAAAGCTAAAATCCTTAGGCAAAAAGCCATAGAGTTTACGGAGCATGGAATTATATACAAATGGATAGAAAAGAAAATGTACTGCGATAAACAAGGTATAAAGTATATTCATGGGATAGAATGTTATATTACCTTTAATGAAAGCGAAAAAATAAGGGACAATTATCACACAATCCTAATAGCTAAAAATTATAGCGGTGTTAGGGAGATTAATAAATTAGTAAGTACTGCCTCTTCCCTATCTCATTTTTACTATAAGCTTAGAATAACTATCAGTGAATTTTTTAATATTTCAAGCAACGTAATAAAAATAAGTGCATGTTTAGCTTCTCCTCTTTCTTATCGAAGCGATATAGATTTAGACATATACGATAAACTTTGCAATCACTATGATTACTATGAAATACAGCCCCATATAAATAGTGAAAGTCAAAAGCAGTACAATCTTTATCTTTTAGACCTATCTAGAAAATATAATAAACCCCTTATTGCCGGTACTGACACCCACAGCATTAACAATTACAAAGCAGAGTGCAGAAGCATATTCCAAAAGGCAAAACACATAGACTTTAAAAATGAGGATAATTTTAATTTAACATACAAGTCTTATGATGAGCTTGTTGACATGTTTAAAAATCAAGGTGTATTACCAAAAGGTGTCTACATTCAGGCTATAGAAAATACAAATGTAATGTCTCAAAGTGTCGAGGACTTTAGTCTTGACTTCTCTATGAAATATCCAAGACTATATGACGATGAGGAAAAAGTTTTTAAAGAAAGAATTTTAAATAAGTGTGAAGAAAAGTTAAAGGCTGGAATCATAAAACCTGACAAACGTTATCTTGAAAATATAAAAAAAGAAATACATGTCTTTAAGAAAATAGGTATGATAGGTTTTATGTTATTCATGTCCGACTTAATGATATGGTGCAGGGAAAACAATATCCCATGTTTACCATGCAGAGGGTCAGTGGGTGGAAGTACAATAGCATACATCACAGATATAACAGACATTGACTCTGTTAAGTGGAATACTGTTTTTTCAAGATTTGCTAACGAAGATCGAATTGAAATCGGTGACATTGATATTGACATAGCACCAAACCAGAGAGACTTAGTTTACCAGCACATAATAGATATCTTTGGACAAGACTACACAGCTTATGTATTAGCAATCGGTACAGTCTCTGATAAGGGCACAATTGATGAAATTGGACCAGCTTTAAACATGCCGCTGGAGAAAGTTGCAAGTATAAAAAATGAATACGAATCCGATCCCATTAAAACTAAAAATAAATATGGAGCAAGTTACAGGGACAGGCTTATTGCAAAGCAAATTAATAAAAGCCCATCCATACAAATAGACGAGCTTTTAAATGATAATAACGGTTTTCTTGTGTTTCAGGAGGATACTATAAAATTCTTAAAAGATATCTGCGGACTAACTGGTAGTGAAGCTGACAACGTAAGACGAGCCATAGGAAGAAAGCAAAAGGACAGATTAGAGTCGGCACTTCCTGGTATTTTAAAAGGGTATTGCCGTAAATCTGATAAACCAAAAGAAACAGCGGAAAAAGAAGTAAAAGAGTTTTTACAAATCATTGAGGACAGTTCAAATTACCAGTTTGGATACAACTATTCCACAGGATATAGCATGTTAGGTTATTTGTGTGCCCATATACGATATTATTATCCACTGGAAATTACTACAGCTTATTTAAATTACTCAAATATTTTATCGTCTGCGAGTACAAGGCATTTAAAAACCAGTGTAAACCATATATAACCCTCTACAGGCTGTCAAACGGTGAAACTATTAAAACAAAAGTTATCAGCAAAGAAAAGGTTACCTATGCCCCATTCGGTCTATACAGTGTTCTAAAGGTCATAAAGTGGGACAAGCAATATAAAACAAAAAACATAAACGGTAAATGGGTAAAAACAGATGAACTAATTCCTATTCTATCTGAATGGGAAGTTTATTAAAAAGGCGGTACTAAAATGAATAGCCTCTATACTGAACATAAAAATATTCGTTCTTTTCTTTCTGCTATTTCTCTTACTGAAAGTCAAATTAATGAATTAACAAGAGAATATCCTAATATAATCGAGCTTTGCATTGAGGATAGAATCAATGAAATAGAACTATCAAAGCTCTATGGAATAGGTAGTTATATAATAAAAGTCATTCAAAGAAAAATTAAAAACAGCTACCCTTTAATTAACATTATGAGTGCATTTGGTGGATTACTTGATTACAGAACATCTAGTTTGCTTTATTCTAAGTATCAAAGTATTAATGAAATACTAAAAAGATGTCGGAGAACCCATATAAATGTCTTTGCAGTCTAAATGGTATCTCATTTAAAACCGCTGATGCTATTTTTCTTAATATGTCACGAAAATATGAAGCTAATAAAAATAATATGATTTATAAGATAAATCCTAATCTTGAAAGATCATATGATAGGTGTCTGTAGGCAGTGTTATTTATCCTATCTGAAAACGAACTGGAGGGAAATACTTGTATTAAAGCTTCTTCTCTAAAGACTAAAGTTTCAAATTTAGTACCTGAATGTACGCACTTTTTAAAAGAAATTTTAGATACAGTAAAGCATCCTGAATGTATTTACATAAATGAAGAATTAGGTACTGTTTCAAGAACAATAACATACGACACGGAAAAGAGCATTGCAGTACATGTAATAAATGCTCTCAAAATCAAGCGTAATATCTGGGATATAGACAATTTTAAATATAGAAAACTTAATAATCTTACCCTCACCGATGAGTAAATTAAAACATTTGACATGGTATGTAAAAATAGTATCTCCATCTTAAATGGCAGTGCGGGGACAGGTAAATCATCCTCTATTCTAGGACTTATAAATCTTTTAAAAGACAACAGGAAAAACTTTTTATATCTGCTCCAACAGGAAGAGCCGCAAAGCTAATAAGTAATTACACTAAACATCCTGCAAACACAATTCATAAATTATTACAATTTAATCCCTCGACTGATAAATTCAAATATGGGAAGGATAATAAGCTAAACTGCGATATTGTAATAGTTGATGAGATTTCAATGTGTGATATATTTCTATTCAATTCATTGTTAAACGCAATTGACTTTAATAAAACTAAATTACTTCTAATTGGAGATAACGCCCAACTTCCCTCAATAGGAGCCGGAAACGTAATATACGACCTTATTAAATCTGGTTGTGTGCCCATTAATTCTCTTAATACAGTCTTTCGTATAGATAACGGAGGGATACTTACCGCCGCAACAAAAGCCCGCAGTTCTACCCCATTTTTAAAAGCTTCACACAGTCCCCAAATAATTGGAAATGATGAAAGCTATATATTTATCCCATCATCTGAAAGTGATACTTTGCAAAAGTTAAAAACATTGTATAAAAAACTTTTGAGATGCGGTTACTTACCAAAAGATATATTAATTTTATCAGCCTATAACAAAGATAATCTAGGGACTAATATAATAAATAATTTAATTCAGCCTATAGCAAATAAAAATTGTGAGCAAAGAAACAAATGCATAACGCTTAACTTCAAAGGAAATAAACCAAGGTTTTATGAGGGTGATTTAGTTATACAAACTAGAAACAATTATAAAGCTAAAACAGCATATACACATTTACAAGACTGCCAGAATACTGTATTTATTCCCAACGGTGAAATTGGGATAATAAAAAGCATTGAGGGCAGCATCATGGTAATAGATTTTGACGAAAACACAGTGGCTTATAATAGACTAGATTTAAACCACATTAACCTTGCTTACTCTATTTCTATACATAAAAGTCAAGGGGGCTGTGCAAAGGTAGTTTTATTAGTTACACCTAAAAGTCATACATTCATGCTTAATTCAAATCTTTTGTATGTAGCTATAACAAGAGCTTATCAAAAAGTATTTAATTTTTGAGGCCCATTAACTATAAACAGAGCAGTAATGAAAAAAATAGACTTTAGGAGACAAACTTCTTTACAAGACATTTTATTAGGAATCCGTCAAGGTGTATAACAAAATATGAAAGGACGTATCAATATAAGTTATCCATGCATTAAACATTGTGACAAAGACTGTGAGTGTTGCTATGAATGTGTTGAACAAAAAAGTGACATTATTTGCGACTACTGTGAAAGCAAAATCTATGATAAGTATTACCTGATTAAAGGAGAAATCTATTGTAAAGACTGTTTAGATGATTTATGCGAAAGATACATAGATTAGAAAAAACATTTATATTTATATCAACTCTTGAAATAGATAACATAATGAATTTTTTACAAACTATAAAGTGAATTAAAATTAAAAATAATATGCTTAGTAAAATTTATATTTTTGTCTAAAAAGGAGGATTTATGAATAATTTTAAGTTCACAAACAACCATGCTCCAAACTTAAACTCCTTAAAGCTTTCCTATATAGAAAATTTTTTAGGTTTTTCTAAAACAAAAGTTTACACTATGCTAATAAATAATAATTTCCCTTCCTTTAAACATCAAAAAATTATACGTGTATTCCCTGAAAATTTTGATGAATTTATAAATCAGAAAAAATATACAAAACTAAGCGATTTATTAATAATAAAAATTTTACCTGAAATAATCAGTGCAAATACAGTCTCTATTGTTCTTAATATCTCTAAAAGTCAAGCTTATAAAATTATGAATCAAGAACTATCTAGTATGAAACTCGGTAAAAGAATATTGATTAAAAAAGACTATTTTATTAATTGGTTATATTCTAACATGAATTATTTTACATAATTACGATATTGACGAATCATAAAATCTATATTAGTATGGTTATTGTGAATACGCCATTTAAAAATTACTTATTGCCTTAGTGCTTTTAACTTTAAAAAATCATGCTAATATAAGAAGGAGAAATTAAAATCATGGCAAAAATATTAAATGGTGAAGGAACAATTACACAAAGAGCCGATGGGCGTTGGTGTGCTAGATTTACAAGTGACGGTAAAAGGTATTCCATTTATAGTAAAACTCAAAAGGAGGTAAAAGAAAAACTAAAACAAAAACTCAAAGAAATTGAGCAAATCGCAAATATGGGATACAGTAGTTATATAGAGAAAAGTAAAACAACTTTTGGAGCATGGCTAGATAAATGGCTTGAAGAGTACATAAAGCCTTCAGTTAGACCTTCTAATTATTCAGGCTACGAAGTATTTATACTGCGACATATTAAACCTGTTCCTGGAAACTGTAAAATGTGTGAACTAACAACCGATATACTGCAAAACTTCTTTAAGTCTAAGGTTAGAAAATCCAAGGACGATAAAACTAAAGGAAAAGTAAGCGAAAAAACTTTATATAATATGCGTAACATGATTCACTATGCTCTTGAGTCTGCCAAAATGAATGGAATGATATTATCAGACCTAATGGACAGAGTAAAGCTTCCAACAGTACCTATCCCCGATGTGCGGGCAATTTCTAGGGAAGAACAAAACAGATTAATTAAATCTGCAAAAGACATACAAAATGAATGGCCTTCAGCGTTTAGTATTATTTTTACTTTATTTACAGGTATGAGAAAGGGAGAAGTTTTAGGACTTAGATGGGAAGATATTGACTTAAATCCTAAAAATCCAGTAATATACGTCAAGCACTCTCTTACAAGGCATAAGAATGTTGACGGTACTAATAAAAACAGCACAATATTATCTCTCGATGAACCCAAAGCCCCTAGTTTCAAGAGAACTATTCCCATTATTTACATGATTTACAATGATTTGATAATATATCGTAATGCACAGATAGCATTAAAAACTGAAAAAGGATTGACACATACTCTAAAGAATTTTGTTTTTCAAAGCACAGCATTTAAAGCCTATGAGCCAAGAAGGTATTATGATAAATATTTAAAAGTCATCGAAAAAGCTGAAATTACCGATGCTGATTTTCATACACTGCGCCATAAATTTGCAACCAGAGCACTTGAAAATGGAATGGATATAAACACATTATCCAAAATATTGGGTCACGCTAAAGTATCTACTACCATAAATAAATACTGTCATGTATTGCCTAATCATAAAAAAGACAGTATGGACAAGCTCATAGATTTATATACACCTGATACAAGAGACTATAGTTCAGTATCTAATAAAGATTGTTCCTTAAATCAAAACCCTACACAAAATGATATTTTAAAACCACAAAATTTTAACAATATCATATCAAGCAAATTACCTATAAGTATTTATTAAATCACCTAAAGTATTCCCGACACATGCTCAAAATATAGTTTAACACCAATTAATTGGTGTCAAATTGTTTTTCTGACAAAATAAAAATGATAGGAAGCCCTTTACAAATAGCTTTCCTATCACATTTTCTGGCTCCCCAAGTTGGACTCGAACCAACGACCCTGCGGTTAACAGCCGCATGCTCTACCGACTGAGCTATTGAGGAATATTTAATTTTATTATCATCGAGCATTTGGTTAACAGCCGCATGCTC